>NZ_JAATOU010000001.1:0-674646 GCF_011806445.1 Pseudoalteromonas sp. HF66 | reverse complement strand
CCAGTGTTATTAAAATTTAGGAGTTCTCGCTTTTACCTCAGGATAAAAACGAGCGATTGGGTCGTTTTCTTGACTATACGAGCGACTGAGCTAAAACTGTATATATATACAGCTTCATTTCAAAGGAATGAAAATGAAAACTCGCTCTCCTTATTTAAACTACATTGCAGACTATATGCTCACTCGTCAGTATTCATTAAGAACAATTAATGCTTATTTAGGTTGGATCGCAAAATTTATTCACTTTCACAACAAACGTCACCCAAGCTCAATGGGAGATGCAGAAGTCGAAGCGTTTTTAGACCATATTGTATTAAAACGTAATATGTCACCTAGAACACAAAGTGCATCTTTAAATGCGCTCGCTTTTTTATATAAACATATTGTCAAAAATGAGCTTTCTTTAAACTTGAATTTTGCACGAAGTAATCGACAACCCAAGCTGCCTGTAGTGATGACGCCTTATGAAGTAAAGTAATTGATGAGTCATCTTTCCAAGCGATATTACTTAATCACGGGGTTAATGTATGGAAGTGGTTTGCGTGTGATGGAGGCGGTGCATTTGCGAGTAAAGGACATTAATTTTGATTACAAATGCATTCAAATTTGGAACGGAAAAGGCAGCAAGCATCGTATAGTTACTCTTGTAACGGAGTTGATCCCATTACTTAGAAATCACTAGCGTGGTAATACTTATTTCCTTCCTACAAATTAAGTGATGACCCAGAAACTGGCGAGATACGTCGCCACCATTTCCACCCTACATGTGTTAGAAAAGCGATTAAAAAAGCATTAAAGCAAACCAATATTACAAAGGTTATTACGCCTCATACCTTGCGCCATTCATTTGCAACGCACCTATTGCAAAGTGGCGCCGATATTCGCACCGTTCAAGCACAATTGGGCCATTCTGATGTCAAAACCACACAGATTTACACCCATGTTTTACAACAAGGAGCAAACGGTGTTGTAAGCCCATTAAGCAAAATTTTCTAGCTATTATTAAAGATGCGTTAACTTATCATTCAATGTGTAGGGCTTGGACCGTTTCTTGATTGCTCAAAGCAGCAGTTAGAGCATTTAACCTAACTTATTTTGGGGCAAAAACAAGTTACAGTTACTTACTTTTTAGCATATGAAAAACTGTCAGATTTAATTGAATCACTCAACCAAACCTGACAGCGTTAACTGACTCAGCTTAAAGCGTCATTACGATTCGGCCTGTGATATCGCCTTTTAGCATGTCGTCAAAAATATCGTTGATATCTTCGAGGCGTTTTTCTTCAATAATGGCTTTAACTTTCCCTTTAGCAGCAAAGTCGAGGCATTCTTGTAAGTCTTTACGCGTACCAACGATTGAACCTACCACAGACACCCCATTTAACACGGTGTCGAAAATTGGCAATGGCATATCTTCTGGTGGTAAACCTACAAGCACGCACTTACCGCCACGGCGTACGCTTTTATAAGCTTGCTCAAAACCGGGTTTTGAAACAGCAGTACACACAACACCATGTGCCCCGCCCACTTGCTCAAAAATGGTTTCTGAAGGCACTTGCTTCATAAAATCTATGGTGATGTCTGCGCCAAGCTCTTTGGCCAGTGCCAATTTGCTCTCGCCGGTATCAACGGCAATTACATTAAAGCCCATTGCTTTTGCGTATTGCACCGCTAAATGGCCTAGGCCGCCAACACCGACAATTGCCACCCAATCACCCGCTTTGGCATCGGTCACTTTAAGCGCTTTATAAGTTGTAACCCCCGCACAAAATAGTGGTGCGGCTTCTGCAAAACCTAATCCATCAGGAATTTTCACCACGTAATCGCCATGAGCTACACAGTACTCAGCGTAACCACCATCTACTGAATAACCCGTGTTGTGCTGCTCAAGGCATAAAGTTTCTTTACCTTCTAAACAAAACTCACAATGACCACAGGCGCTATATAACCAAGGAACACCGACACGGTCGCCTACTGATAAGTGTTTAATGTTTGCGCCTACTTTTTCGATAGTACCTACCCCTTCATGGCCCGGTACTAATGGCATTTTAGGTTTAACTGGCCAATCTCCATGACATGCATGTAAATCTGTGTGGCACACGCCACACGCGGCAATTTTAACTAGCACATCGTTAATTCCCACCTCTGGGCATGGGATATCTTCGATTGTTAATTTACCCTTGTACTCTTTATTTACTGCAGCTTTCATAACGTTCCTCCATGGTATTATTGGATTTCAGCCTATACGATAAACTTATTAACTGTCACTATTATTGATCCACATCAAATAGCTAATCACTGCGGCATTTAATTAAACTATTATTTAAATTCAATAACTTAAATTTTAAATATGGCATATCTACACTTTAGTAGCAGAAGATTGCATAGTGGCTATTTCTTTTAGTTATACCCCGAGCGTGCTAGCATTTAATTTCTGAAATTTTTGAATACTAAAAATTATGAGCCTATCTGAAAAAAACTTAGCTTTTGTTATGCACTGCGGTGAAATGGGTAGCCGTTGGGGCTTTAACCGCACCATTGGTCAAATGTGTGGATTATTAACCATTACTAAAGAACCAATGACGGCAAATGAAATTGCCGATACCTTAAGTATCTCGCGCGGAAACGTAAGTATGGGCATTAAAGAGCTACAGTCTTGGCGCTTAATTAAAGTGCACCATATTCCGGGTGACCGTAAAGAATACTACGGCCCTGCTGGCAGCATTTGGGATATGGCCAACCGCGTATTCGAAGAACGTAAAAAGCGCGAGATAGACCCAACCCTAAGCCTGCTTCGCGATAACATTTTAGAAGAAGCCCACACAGATGATGAGCGCTTTGCTCAGCAGCAAATGCAAGAAATTCACGACCTACTCGAAACCGTAACCAAATGGTCTGCAGAGCTACAGCGCTTAAGCCCTGAGCAACTGCAAAGCCTAATGAAACTAGGTTCTGGCATTGGTAAGGTACTTGATTTTAAAGATAAGATTTTGAAAAAGCCGGGGAAGAGTGAGTAGTTAGCGAGTTTGACCTTGTAGGCGTGAAACTTGTTTCGCGCGCTTTCTTGTAGGTCGTGCTTTAGCGCGATTGAAGGGGAAGTTACAAGTTACGAGAGTAAAGTTTGTAGGAGGCGTTTTAACGCCGAATATTTAAAGATTCACGGCTGAAGCCGTTCCTACGGGATTCATCGTAGGCGTGAAACTTGTTTCACGCGCACTCTTGTAGGTCGTGCTTTAGGCGTTTGTAGGAGATAATCGTAACTTTGTTTCCATTTGCTATACTAATAATTAAGCGTCTATTTACGTTCTGACATACAAGGATATTAGGCTATGTATAAACAAACGGAAATTAATTACACGTTAATTATTATTTTATTAATGATTAGTGCCTTTATAATTTTCTCTCCTGAACTGGCTAACCTCAAACTGATTATAATATCGATAAACCTGCTTATCGCTGTGTTGTTTTTTTCACTGACAATAGTAATCGATGAACAACAACTTCGTTGGTATTTTGGGTTTGGGATCATTAGCAAACAGGTTGAATTATCTCAGATTACAGATACTTCTGAATACCAAACAAAATGGTATCAAGGAATTGGTATACGTATGCTAAGTGATGGCTGGTTATATAACGCGTCTGTTGGAAAAGCCGTTAAAATAACTTTAACTGACGGAAAAAACATATACCTTGGCTGTAAAGACGTTGAAGCACTGCAACAATCACTCAATGTAAAAGTTTAAAATTGTATCGAGTGGAAAGTTAGCGAGTTTGTAGGAGGCGTTTTAACGCCGAATAAGTTAGCAAGTTGCTCGGGTAAAACTTATTGCTTTACCCTTGGTACTTGCTAACTTTTATTACTCAATTACTTAATCGCTGGGTAACCGATGCGATCTGATAAATAACCAACACTAGTTGCAAAGTAATACGAGCGATTCCAGTGCATAAGTGCTTTGTAGTTATCGTAGGCTAGATACATACGGCCGTTCACGTCATCTGGCATTACCATTGCGGCGGTAACATCAACGTTTGGTAAGTCACTGCCATCCATTTTACGAACACCGATGGCTTGCCAATCTGCAAGGCTGCGCTCTGAATCTTTCCAATACTCTAACCATTGGCTGCGTGTTTTCGTGCCACGTTTAAGAATATATGAGTTATCAAACCCTTCAGGTAATTTAACTTGGCGACCCCAGGTTAAATCATCGTTCCAACCAGCTTGCTTGAGATAATTTGCGATTGAAGCAAATGCATCTTCTTCTGTGGTCCAAATATCTTTGCGGCCATCACCATTGTAATCAACAGCATAGGCGTTAAATGAGGTTGGCATAAACTGCGTTTGCCCCATTGCACCAGCCCAAGAGCCTTTGAATTTATCAAGGGTAATGTGACCCTCTTTTAAGATATCAAGTGCTGCCCAAAGTTGGTTTTTATACATGGCTTCGCGACGACCATCAAACGCAAGTGTCACCAATGATGCAATCACACTGTGACCACCTTGGATTTTACCAAAGTTACTTTCAAGGCCCCAAAGTGCAACAATAAAACGCGCTTGAACGCCGTATTCTTTGGCTACTTTTTCAAGAACGTCTTGGTTTTCTTTGTATAATTTACGCGCGCGGTCAATTTTCCATTGCGGCACACGTTTTGGTAAATAAGTTTCGAGGGTTTCTTTTACTTCTGGCTGATTTTTATCTGCTGAAATAACTTTCTTTTTGAATTTAGCTGTTGCAAGTGCTTGATCAACTAAGGCTTCATCATAGCCTTTTTCAATTGCTTCTTTTTTTAATGCTGCAACGTAAACGTCAAAATCAGCTTGTGTCTTTTGTTCTGCCAATACTGAAGTACTTAGTGAAGCACTGAGTAAAATGACGGCAAGTTTTTTAATCACTCTCAACTCCCTTGTCTTTTTTAAATTGGGTTAACAGGTTTTCTTCTGGCGGAGGTAATTGCAAGTAGAACCCTTGATCAATTAACGCTTGCTTAACCGCGCCTAAGTCTGCCACACCTAACTTTTCACGGCTTGCTAGATTAATCATCATCACGTACTTAGGTTGACCAAACGTTTCTAGTAAAGGTTCAGGTACGCGTGAGAAATCATCTCTTTTTTCTACAAAAAGGTATGTATCCGCTTTTTTAATACTTTTATACACCGCAGTTAGCATTATGGCCCTATAATATCTTGCTTAACGAAGGCGCACACTATAACATGAGTCAAATAATAAGTTAGAAAAAATAGATTAGATTTTTACTGTATATGCCTTGTTCAGCCTGTGTTTATACTTAAATTATGCTAATCCAGACAATTCAATTGAGCGTGTATGTCGGAACAAATTTTTGAATTAAAAGGGAACCTTTTTACGTTATCTGTTTTACATTTATTTTCAGCAGATACGGCCCTCTTAAGTAAGCAGTTAGATGAGAAAATCGCCCAAGCACCTAAGTTCTTTGCCGGTGCGCCTATCGTAATCAACTTAAGCGACGTACAAGATGAAGCGCTTGATTTCTCTTTCTTAAAATCAATGTTAAGCGGCCTTTCGCTAAACCCTGTTGGGGTTTGTAATGGCTCTCAAGAGCAAAACGAAAGCGCAAAAGCTGCAGGCTTGTCGGTGTTAAATTATTCACAAGACGTTAAGGCTGCAACCGCTAAACAACAAACAAATACATCTATCGTTGAAAAAACCGTTCACCTGCCTGCGCAAGTTATTCATGGCACTGTTCGTTCGGGACAGCAAGTGTATGCAAAAGATCGCGACCTAATTGTGATTGGTGCTGTAAGCCATGGTGCCGAAGTGATTAGCGATGGCAACGTGCACATTTATGGTACCCTTCGCGGCCGTGCAATTGCAGGGGCAAAAGGTTACAACGAAGCAAATATATTTTGCCAAAAATTAGAAGCAGAACTTGTTTCGATTAATGGTAGTTATTGGATCAGCGACTCTCTACAAGGTGAACACTGGGGCAGCGCAGTACAAATCCAACAAAAAAATGATTCATTAGAAATTTCAGCTTTGGTTAAAGGATAAATCTCATGGCAAAAGTGATTGTCGTTACTTCTGGTAAAGGTGGTGTTGGTAAAACCACATCGAGTGCTGCGATTGGCACAGGTTTAGCGCTTAAAGGCTTTAAAACCGTTATTATCGACTTTGATATTGGTCTACGTAATCTTGACCTTATCATGGGTTGTGAACGCCGTGTTGTTTATGATTTCGTAAACGTAATCAATGGCGAAGCAAACCTAAATCAAGCACTTATTAAAGATAAGCGCGTTGATAAGCTACATATTTTACCTGCCTCACAAACCCGTGATAAAGACGCACTAACCCGTGATGGTGTTGAGCGCGTACTTAACGAGCTGAAAAAAGATTTTGATTACATTGTGTGTGACTCACCAGCGGGTATTGAAGCTGGTGCAATGATGGCAATGTACTTCGCTGATGAAGCGATTGTAACAACGAACCCAGAAGTATCATCAGTACGTGACTCTGACCGTATTCTTGGCATTTTACACAGCAAATCAAAACGTGCTGAAGAAGGTCTTGAAAGCGTAAAAGAACATCTACTATTAACACGCTATAATCCTGAGCGTGTTGAAAAAGGTGAAATGCTTTCGGTAGAAGACGTACAAGAAATCTTAGCGATTAAACTACTGGGCGTTATTCCTGAATCACAAGCTGTTCTTAGTGCATCGAACTCTGGTCAACCGGTTATTCTAGATGCTGAATCTGATGCTGGCCAAGCGTATACAGATGCAATCAATCGTTTATTAGGCGAAACTGTTGATTTTCGTTTCTTAGACGTTGAGAAGAAAGGCTTATTTAAACGGATTTTTGGAGGTTAATGTGTCTTTACTTGACTACTTCCGCTCAGAAAAGAAAAGCAGTGCGTCATTAGCAAAAGAGCGATTGCAGATCATTGTCGCACACGAACGTTCACAGCGTGGTACACCTGATTATTTACCACAGCTAAAACAAGACATCCTAGATGTTATTCGTAAATACGTGAATGTAAACACTGATGCAGTTCAGGTTCAGTTTGACCAAAACGAAGATGACTTAGCAGTACTTGAGCTAAACGTCACTTTACCTGACGAAGAAAAGAAATAGTCAAAATTGGGCGCTTAGTTTTTAACAGCGCCCTTTTTTATTTCTGCCACTGCATGTGAAACTCATAGTCGTCTTCGCCTAGAGTTTTAAACCCTGCCCGTTGATATAATCCATACGCTGGATTAGCTTTTAACACCGTTAAATTTATCTTTGCTGTTTGCGCTTTTAGTGCATCTAACACCTTAGTGCCTAACCCTTTGCCTTGCTCTTTAGGTGCAATTTGTAGCTGTAATAAACTAATTGCTTGATCACTAACGATGAACTTGGCAGCGCCTACACATTGCCCATCATTTAACACTAAATGACTATGCTCAAAGTGCTCAGCCACTCTTGCTTGATGCTGCTCAAGTGATAAAAATAACCCCTGATTTTCTAAATGCTCAACCATAGTATTTAACCTTAGGTCGAGTAAATAGGCTTTGTCTTGCTCAGTTGTTTTTACAAACTTAATCATTATTGTCTTAAAAAAGAAAAAGGTACTTTAATAAAAGTACCTTTTTAGGTTGCAACAAACAACATGTCTTCGGTTAGAAATTATAATTTGCGCCTAAGTAAAAACGGCGGCCCGAATATTGGTTATAAGTAAAGCGATTGCTTTGTTTCCAGTAACCTTCTTCAACTTCTTCTGTTAGGTTCACAACTGATGCGGTAAACGAAAGATCCTCTGTTAAGTTGTACGAGGCATTCACATCAAGCTGACCATAGTCTTTGGTATATAAGTTATAGCCTTGGTGAATACCGTTAGCACGGTCATCTTTCCAGTTATACGACGCACGAACACTAAAGTCGTCATTCTCAAAGTACACCGACACATTATATTGGTGCTTAGCCGTGCCTGGAATTTCGGCTTCTGTTTTTTGCCCGTCGGTAGATACTTCGCTGGTGCTGGTATCTGTGTAGGTATAGTTAGTTAAAATACCAAAACCATTATCAAACGAATGCTGGAAGAACAGCTCTAAACCTTCTGATTTTGCATCACCGCCACCGACTTTGGTGTTCATTTCGACTTCGATTGGGCCATTACAACAATCGTGTTCACGCTCTACTATTTCTACTGTCGAAATTGGTAAGTTAGAAATATCTTTAGAGAATAACGTCGCGCCAAGTGCTGAACCATCGCCGTAATACCATTCAATACCTAAATCGAATTGGTCAGATAACATAGGCTCAAGCCCTGTATTTACTGAGGTACCATTACCACGGCCTGTCCATGAATCAGGTGAGTTAATGTTAACTGGAGGACCATATGACTCGGCCTGGCTTAAGTCTGAATAGCTCACTCTTGCCATGGTGCGTGCTGCGGCAAAACGAACAACAAGGTCTTCGGTTGCATCCCATGCAAGGTTAAAGCTTGGTAGTACTTCACTGCCATCGCTACTGCGCTCATTCGGGTCGGTATCGTCATCGTCTTGACCAATGACATCATCGTAAGTCAAAGTGCTAAGCTCTGTATTGACATAGCGCACGCCGACATTACCGCGAAAATCTTGCCATTCAAAATCAGCTTGTGTGTACACAGACCAAATTTTCTCTTCAAGGGCATAAGTACCCGAAAGCGTAGGTACAACTGTTTGGCTAAAGTTTTCTTTTAAGTAGTTATCAAGCGCTCCAAAATCGAATGCTAAAAAGTTAAATGCACCTGTATCACCGGCGCTGTTATCAACCACGTGGTCGCTCACTAATGTTGGTGCATCCGGATGAAAATCTGGATTATGGAACCATTCAGTACCAGGTAAATAACCTCGGTAACCACCGTTATCAGCGATGCCGTCATCCCAACGAAAGTCGTTACGAATGCCTTTAATTTCATGATCGCGATATTTAGCACCTACATAGACACGGGTGAAAAAGTTGCCATCAAGGTCAAATTTTACATCTGTTTGAATGTAATCTTCAGAGTCTTCATTTTCAGATGAGTAAGAGTCAAACCAATCGTAATATTGGTACGCTTCTTTATCAGTGGCTAAATCGGTCGATACTTCATAGCTTGGTTTACCATTTTCAATTGACCATAACCAGCTATTTACTGAGCCTAACCGCGCATCAATATTAGCGTAGGTTTCTTTTGAGGTACCGCCCTCTGCTTCGGTATGCCCCAGCTTTACTGTAACGCTGTAAGTATCGCCATAATAGGTGCCTTCAAAATCATAGGTGTTTGATTTTGACTCACCAAAACGCTCACGCCCGGTAAGTTGAGGAGACAACAAACCACGACGCACAGGCACACCGCCGTTTACATCAGCATCACCCCAGTTATTGTCATTCAGTAAACCATTATCACCGTTACCGTAAGCAACCACGGTATCGCCATCTAGTACAATGCCATAATACGGGTTATGATTATCATTCCACTCAGCAAAAGTAATGCTTTGTCCTGTTTGGTCATAACCTAGCTTGGCACCAAAATAATTAAAGTTTAAGTCAAGTCTGTCACTTGGGGCCCATTGAACGGCCACTTGATAACCATCACGGGTACGGTCTTGGTTTGAGTTATTTACACTCATAGCCCGCGGTGCCCATACATTGTTGTACACTTCGCCAGTTGCTTGGTCGACAAGCGCAGGGCGCTCTGCCCCTTCAACTGTATCTGAGTGAAAACGCCAGTGTGACGCGTTGTTAGTGATGGTTGTTACGGTGCGATCTTGACGAGTAAAGCCGGCAAGTACGCCAAAGTTTTCGTCGTCATTTTTCCATGAATAAAGCACATTGACTTGCGGTTTAGTATCTTCAGACACATCATCGTAAGTTACTTCAGCACTTAACGCACCTGAGTTTGCTTCCATCTCTAGTGGTTTACGGGTATGTAAAATAACCGTACCACCAATACCGCCCTCATCTATGCGTGCTTCAGCACTTTTATACACTTCTACACTTTTGATCATGCTTGAAGGCAATAACGTGTAATTAAAACTACGGGTAGGAGTACCTGAACCTGATGAAGCAATATAGTTACCGTTTAATTGGGTTAGAGTCCAATCTGGTGAAGTACCACGAATACTTACGCGGCTACCTTCGCCACCATCGCGGTCAATTAGAACACCTGATACACGTTGCAATGAATCAGCGACATTTTTATCAGGAAACTTACCTATATCCTCAGCAGTGATTGCATCAACAGTGGCAGCTGATAGTCGTTTTATTGCTAAGTTTTCTGCTGTTGAAGAACGAATTCCTCGTACTTCAATCACTTCTACATCGTCATTTGCTTGCTCTGCTGCGTAACTTGTATTAATAGCAGCCAATAGCGAAATTAATATTGCATTACGTTTGAAATGCCGTCCCTGCCCTATTGTTTTTATTACAGTTTGCTTGCCCATGCCTATCTCCAGTTGTGTGTTCTGTTTTTGTTTATGAGGCTTTAATACCAACCCGCAATAATACTTAGTCATTTAATTAAGCGAATTGGTATAACCTCTCAAAAAACGATTTATTGTTATCGGTTTTAAAACGTATTATCGGTAGTTAATAGCTTGTTAAACTCCAATTCAGAATAGGGTGAGTGGTCAAAAAGTGATAATAAAAATTCGGTGAGAGATATGACAAAATCGGCGTGTGGAATATTTTATATTCATTTTTATCTTTTCTACTTTATAGTTAACCTTATGTTTTTTGTATTTAAACCTAAATTCTAAAAAACACATAAAAAGATATAATCCATTGATAAATATAAATTAAAACCCGAAAGATACTTTCTGATAATGCAAGTTAAATAAGTGACTAGAAACTAGGTGTAATAGATATGGTAAAAAAACGACGATGAGCAATGGTAAAATTCTCGAAGTCTGCCTAAACGAAGGCGACTTAAAGCAACTTGCGAACAACGTTTTTACGTCTAGCAACTTAGGCGTAAAACGATTTGAGTTATGCAGTAATTTGCACCTAGGAGGCTTAACACCCAGTATTTCTGCAATTGAATGCGCATTGAAAAGCCTGACCAGAAATACCGAGCTATTAGTAATGATACGACCAGAAGCTGGCAATTTTACTGTAAGTACTGAGTGTCATAAATTAATGGAAAAGCAGATAAAACTCGCAGCTAATGTAGGCGCACATGGGGTAGTATTTGGTGCAGTCAAACAAGGAAAACTTGATATAGAGGTAACTCGTTCTTTACTCGCCACCGCAAAACATTATGGGCTTATTGTTACCTTTCATCGTGCATTCGATAGCCTGACAAACCCGTTATGCGCACTTGATAAACTCATTAGCTTAGGAGTTGACCGCATATTAACAGCAGGCACGCCGTGGCAAAGCGGCCAAAGTGCTGTTGATGGTCTAAATCAGCTCAACACATACTTAGCACACAGCGCTAATCAAATAGAAATTGTTATGGGTGGTGGCGTTACCCTAGAAAACACGGAAGCTTTTTGGCAATTAATAAGAAACCATTCAGCAAATGCATCTGTACATGTACACTCTTGCGTGCATAACGCACAAGGTGCAATTAGCGCTGAGGCTATCAATAAGCTACTTTCAAAGGATTAAGCATGGCAAGCAAAGCAATTTATTTTTTAGGTATTGATGGCGGTGGCAGTAAATGTAAGGTGCGTTTAGAAAACGAAAATGGCACCCTACTTAGCGAAGCTATAAGTGGCTCAGCAAACGTGGCTACCAGCTGCCAACAAAGTCAAAGTTCAATACTCCATGCTACAGAACTTGCTTTTCATGATGCTGGGCTTGCCATAAGCGAGCTGAAAAACACCTATGTGCATGCCGGGCTTGCTGGTGCCAATATCGAATCTGCCTATCAATCTATGCTCATGTGGCAACATCCATTTGCCAACTTTACCCTGTCAACAGATATGCTGATTGCGTGTAAAGGCGCACACCAACACCATGATGGCGCGGTGATTATTCTTGGTACGGGCTTTTGTGCAGGCTACCAGCAGCAAAACCAATTTAACGAATTGGGTGGATATGGTTTATTACTGAGCGATGGTGCCAGTGGTGGTTGGTTAGGCTTACAACTTTGCCGTAAAGCATTTGAAGTACTTGATGGTGTTGCGAAAAGTTCAACGGCCATAGATACCCTACTCACCCAGCTTAACTGCCACTCCAGCCAAGCGTTAAGTCAGCTTTTAATATCGGCGCGCCCTGCTGAGCTCGCTAAATTTGCGCCCCTCGTTTTTAGCCATTCTGACGACGCTTTTTGTAAGCAATTAATCAATGAAGCTTGTGCATACATAGCCCGCTATATCTCATACTTTGAAAAGCAAGGCATTAAAAAAATTACCTTGATGGGCGGTATTGCCAGTGCCATTACCCCTTACTTAACTTATGCTAGTAAAGCGCGTTTAACCCCTGCCCTTGCCAGTGCTGAGCAAGGGGCTATTTTAATGGCGAGAGCGGCAATTTAATCACCGAGTTGTGAGCGCATTTGTGATGGAATTTCACCAAACAAACGCCGAAATTGTTTGCTGAAGTAACTTGGTTCGGAAAATCCGCATTGATAAGCAACCTGTGAAATGGGTAGCTGTGTTTCAATCAGTAGCTTGCGGGCATTTTCGAGACGGACTTCGTTGATAAACTGATTAGGTGTTTTTGCCAAATGCTTTTTAAAGCGACGTTCTAAGGCACTTACTGACAAATGTGCAAGCTCTGCCAATTCATCAATACTGATCTGACGATGATAGTGCTCGCGAATAAATTTTACAGGCTCTTCAATCGCACGAACATGAGAAAGCGCTTTTGAGGTTTTTTGTAAGTGCCGAGTCACCCCGTAGGTGCCAATCACATTGTCATCGTGATCTTTTAAAGCATGCTTTGATGTTGAAAACCAACCAAGCTCACCTTGTTGGGTTTGATTAAGTTCTAAACGGTCAGTCACTATGAAGCCTTCCATCACTCGCTTATCATCATTGACGTATTGAAACGCCAAGTGTTTTGGGGAAAAGTCAAAGTCTGTTTTTAACAATATTTGCTCAAGTGTTTTATAACCCTGATGCTCAATAAAATGTTGATTACAATGCAAGATTCTACTATCAGTGTCTTTTACCCAAAAGAGAATATCTGGCAATAAGTCAAATGCAGCAATCAACTGATTTACACCAGCTTTTTTTATTATTTCTTGTATATCCATCGCTCAATTTTGTCTCTTTCCCGAATAATGCTATATATTTTAAACGCCGATTTTGTTGCATTGTCAACCGAATTTTTATTATCACTTATTGCTCAAGCTTTCCTATTATCAATAACATGAGATTAACAGTAGCTAACGCTATTTAAATTAGGAGCGCTTAAGATGAGCAAAGCTAAGATCCGCATGGCGATGGTTGGCGGTGGCGAAGGTGCTTTCATTGGCGCTATTCATCGTATCGCAGCACGATTAGACGGGATGATAGAGCTTGTTGCAGGCGCATTTAGTTCGGATGCTAATAAGTGTAAAGCAACTGGCGAGTTACTAGGGCTAGATAACAGTCGTTGCTACGACAGTTACCAAAGCTTATTTACCGAAGAAGCAAAATTACCCGCTGATGAGCGTATCGACTTTGTAGCTATTGTAACACCCAACCATTTACATTTTCCCGTCGCCAAAATGGCACTTGAACATGGTTTTCATGTGTTATCAGACAAACCGGCAACGCTAACACTTGCAGAAGCAGAGCAATTACAAGCCATCATTGCAAAGCAGCACGTTTTGTACGGTTTAACCCACACTTACACGGGTTACCCTATGGTAAAAGAAGCCAAACATCGCGTTAAATCCGGTGAGCTTGGCACGATTCGCAAGGTGATTGTTGAGTACACCCAAGGCTGGTTATCTCATAGTGAAGACGAAGCATCAAAACAAGCAAGTTGGCGCTTAGATACCAGTAAGTCAGGCATTAGCTGCTGTATGGGCGATATTGGCGTGCATGCAGCTAACTTAGCCGAATATGTATCTGACCTTGAAATTACAGAGCTTTGTGCTGATTTAGATCATGTCGTTGATGGTCGAGTTCTCGATGATGATGGCACCGTGCTACTTAGATTCAATAATGGTTGTAAAGGCGTTTTACTAGCAAGCCAAATCGCTATTGGCGATGAAAACAACTTACGGCTACGTATTTACGGCGACAAGGCAAGCCTTGAATGGTCACAGCTTGAGCCTAATAGTTTATGGCTGCGTGGTCACAACCAACCCTCTATTTTACTGCGAGCGGGTGTGGGTGAATTACACCCTGACACACAAAACGCACTGCGAGCCCCTGCAGGTCACCCTGAAGGCTACCTAGAAGCATTTGCTAATATCTACAGCAATTTTGCAGCACAAATTCACGCATTTAAACAAGGCGACCATGCAACAAACTCAGCATTTGATGTGCCTGGCATCAATGAAGCTATACGTGGTATGGCATTTATTGAGCACGTAGTTGCTTCATCAAAGCAAGACATTAAGTGGCACAAATTACAGATTGGATAATAAAGAATGAATAAAATCAAAGGGCCAGCAATTTTTTTGGCGCAGTTTATTTCTAAAGAAGCCCCCTTTAACAGCCTTCGTGGCTTATGTAAGTGGGCAAGCGGTTTAGGTTACAAAGCGATTCAAGTACCTACCTCTAACCCTGAAATTTTCGATTTAGAAAAAGCCGCCCAAAGTCAGCAATACTGCGATGAAGTCACTGGTATTGCCACAGAGTATGGACTTACAATTTCAGAGTTATCAACCCATTTGCAAGGTCAGTTAATTGCTGTACATCCTGCGTACGATGAAATGTTCGATAACTTTGCCGCAGAGCATGTAAAAGGTAACCCTGCAGCACGTACAGAATGGGCAACAGAGCAACTGATGCTAGCTGCTAAAGCCAGTAAGAACCTGGGGTTAACAACTCATGCGACTTTTTCGGGTTCTTTTTTATGGCATACCTTTTACCCGTGGCCACAACGCCCACAAGGACTCGTTGAGCAAGGTTTTAATGAGCTTGCTAAGCGTTGGTTACCTATTTTAGATTGCTTTGACGAGCATGGTGTCGATGTCTGTTATGAATTACATCCGGGTGAAGACTTACATGATGGCGTGACATTTGAGCGCTTTTTAGCGGCTACTGATAATCATCCGCGCGTTAATATTCTTTATGATCCGAGCCACTTCGTATTGCAACAGCTCGACTATTTAGCGTTTATCGATATCTATCATTCGCGCATTAAAGCGTTTCATGTCAAAGATGCCGAGTTTATTGCGAATGGCCGCTCTGGGGTATATGGCGGTTTTCAAAACTGGCAGGACCGACCGGGTCGTTTTCGTTCTTTAGGAGATGGCCAAGTAGATTTTAAGCAAATCTTTAGCAAGTTAACTCAATATGGGTTTGATGGTTGGGCTGTACTTGAATGGGAGTGCTGCTTAAAGCACCCTGAAGATGGAGCAAGAGAAGGTGCTGAGTTTATTAAAGCTCACTTAATAAACCCAACAGACAAAGCCTTTGACGATTTTGCCAGTGGCGCAACAAACACTGAGCGTAATAATCGAATTTTAGGTTTATAAAAACCAACAACAATAGAACACACAGGACACACAATATGGACAACAATAATTATAACCGCATAGTCTTTCGGCTTTGCTGTATAGCACTGATTGTGACCTCTATGACCTTTGCCATCCGTGCTGGTATTTTAGGTCAACTTGGCAGTGAATTTGGTTTAACAGACACCGAACTTGGTTGGGTGAATGCCATGGCATTTTTGGGCTTTCCGGTTGCGACTATGGTCGGCGGTATTATTTATAATGCCATTGGCGCTAAGAAATTAGTCGCTTTAGCGTTTATCTGTCATTTACTTGGTCTGGTTTTGACTATTACTGCCGATGGCTTTTGGGGCTTGTTAATTTCTACCTTTTTGATTGGTTTTGCTAACGGCTCTGTTGAAGCGGGGTGTAATCCGCTAATTGCAGAAATGTATCCTAAAAATACCACTACCATGCTAAACCGTTTTCATGTTTGGTTCCCAGGTGGCATTGTGATTGGCGCACTTGCTTCTAACTTTATGTCGGGAGCGGGCCTAAATTGGCAGTGGCAAGTAGCATTAATTTTAGTTCCAACCGTTATTTATGGCGCGATGCTAATTAAAGCTCAGTTTCCTAGCTTTGATACCCGTGCTCACTCAACCACCAGCAATATTCGCCACTTATTCACGCCGTTATACATCTTTTTAATTGCGTGTATGACGTTCACTGCAACCACTGAGTTTGGAACGCAACAATGGATTGAGCGAATTTTAGGTTCTTCTGGGGCTTCTCCTATGGTGGTATTAGCTTTAATCACCGGCTTAATGGCTGTTGGTCGCTTCTTTGCGGGTCCAATTGTTCATAAGCTTAATCCTACTGGTGTGTTACTTGGTTCTGCCATTTGTGCAAGCTTAGGGATCTTTATGATGAGTCAAGCCGAGGGCAGCATGATTTATCTGGCAGCGATGCTATTTGCACTTGGCGTTACCTACTTTTGGCCAACCATGCTTGGCTGCGTTGCTGAATACATTCCCAAATCTGGCGCGTTGGGTATGTCGTTAATGGGCGGTGCAGGCATGTTTGCTATGAGCATCTGGAACCCAGTAATTGGTAGCTGGATAGACACTGCCCGCTCATCGGCAGAGGCAAGTGGTGCAAGTGCTGAACAAATTGAAATTTTAGCCGGACAGGCTGTATTACAAAACCTACTGATCTTCCCAATTATTTTAATCGTCGCATTCATTGGGTTGCATTTAGTAGTTAATAACAACAAACGCACCGAAAAATGTGCGTCTTAAGCAAGTAAATCGTCGAGGAACACTATGTTTAAATCTCTTAAAGCACTGACTTTAATGCTTACCGTTAGTAGCTGTGCACTCGCTAATGCGGCTGACAATCAGCTTACACAACAAGAAAAGCAAGCTGGCTGGCAGTTATTGTTTGATGGCAAAGATATGTCGCAGTGGCGCAATTTTAAAAGCGAATCTTTAAATCCTGCGTGGGTTGTTGAAGATGGCGCAATGACATTAACCAAAGGTGGCGGTGATGTGCTTACCAAAAAGCAGTACCAAAATTTTGAATTACTGATTGATTGGAAAATCTCTACCAAGGGTAATAGTGGTATTTTCGTACTGGCTGATGAAACTGGGCAGATGATTTACTCACATGCTCCTGAAATTCAAATTATCGATAACGAAGAACACCCAGATACTGAAATTGATTCGCACTTAGCGGGTTCAATTTACGATTTATTTGCAGCGCCAACTGCGGCACACAAACCTGCAAATAGCTGGAATCATGTACGCATTAAGATGCAAGACAACCACTTACAAGTTTGGCAAAACGGTATCAGCACCACCAGCATTGTGATTGGTAGTACAACCTGGAATACCCTTGTTAAAGGCAGTAAGTTTGCAACCTGGAAAAACTTTGCAACAGCATCGCAAGGTCATATTGGGCTTCAAGACCACGGTGACAAAGTGTGGTTTAAAAATATAAAAATTAAGGAGCTATAAGATGTCTGATTTTAAACATAAGGTATTAGTAGTTGGCTCTGGAGCTGGCGGTGCCATGGCTGCTTATACGCTGACCAAACTTGGCCACAAAGTCTTATTACTTGAAGCCGGTCGTAATTATGACCCGAAAACAGAAAGCCCGATGTTTCGCCGTAACAACGAAGCCCCACTTATGGGGGCTGGTAATAAAGACAAAAACTTTGGCTTTTACGATGCAACCGTTGATGGCGGCTGGCAAGTGCCTGACGAACCTTATACTAGCGCTAAAGGCAGTGACTTTTACTGGTGGCGTGCACGTATGCTAGGTGGTCGAACTAACCACTGGGGCCGCTATTCATTACGCTTTAGTGAGCACGATTTTAAAGCTAAAAGCCGTGATGGTCACGGTGCTGATTGGCCTTTTGAATACGCTGATTTAGCACCTTGGTACGATAAAACAGAAGAGCTTGTAGGTGTATGTGGTACCAATACTGGCCATGAAGATATGCCAGATTCATCGCCAGGTATTTTACAGCCACCACCGAAGCCGCGTGTTCCTGAGCTTTTAATTGCCGCCTCTGCAAAGAAAATGGGCATTCAAGCAGTGCCTATGCACCGCGCGGTACTAACCCGCCCGAAAGATGACCGCATGGCCTGTTTTTATGCAACACCTTGTGGTTCTGGTTGCTCGATTGGCGCCGCTTTCCAAACCACAACATCGCTTCTACCTATGGCAAAAGCTACGGGTAACTTAAAAGTAATTACCGATGCCATGGTTAAATCAGTCAAGGTTGATGAGCAAGGTAAAGTAACTGGCGTAACCTATGTTGATAAACATACGGTCACTGAGCATGCCATTGATGCAGATGTGGTTATCTTAGCAGCCAGTGCCTGTGAATCAGCGCGTATCTTATTAAACTCAAAAAATAAAAAGCACCCTAAAGGCCTTGCTAATTCAAGTGGCCAAGTAGGTCGAAACTTAATGGATTCGACAGGTGCATGGTTAGGTGCACAAATTCCTTCACTTAAAGGCCGTCCACGTTATAACGAAGATGGCCATACCGCTAATCACTTATTTATTCCTTGGTGGGGTCATCAAGCACAAGCTAACAATGAGCTAGACTTTCCACGAGGTTATCACTTTGAAATTGGCGGTGGCTTTAGACAACCAGGCTCGGGTGTATCGGGTGATAAACAAGGCTATGGTCCTGCCCTCAAACAACAAATTCGTGATGCATATGGCTCTTACGTTGGCTTTGCTCTGCGTGGCGAGATGTTACCGAACAAAGATACCTATATGGAAATTGACGAAAAGGTTAAAGACAAATGGGGTATTCCGGTATCAAAGTTCCACTTTAAGTGGTCTGACAGAGAGTTAAAGCAAATTGAACATGGTTTAAAAACTGCGAAGCAAATTTTAGAAAACATGGGTGCGACCGTTGGCGACCTCCCACCTGCTGAAAAAGCAATTTCAAAAGGCGGCGAAATCATCCACGAAGTGGGAACCACACGAATGGGTAGCTCAAAGAAAGATTCGGTCACCAATCAATGGGGGCAAACGTGGGATTGTAATAACCTATTTGTAATGGATGCCGGTGTATTTGCTTCAAACCCTCATAAAAACTGTACGCTCACCATCATGACGCTGGCAATGCGTAATTCAACTTGGCTTGCTCAACAAATTGATAACGGGGTACTTTAATTATGCATCATCGTAACGAACACGACTCATATAACTATGTTTCTAACATGAGCCGCCGTGAGTCTTTAAAATGGCTTGGCTTATTAGCTGCAGGCTCGGCAGTGGGTTTAACCGCTGGTTGCACAAAAGCACTTGAAGATGACGGTGCTGTCTCTGCAAAAGAGCATTGGCCTGATTTAGATATTAAGCCTGTCACCGCGAAAGGCTATGGCCAAGATCCTAATTTGGTGATGCCACCAGAATCACCCTGGCCACTGACCTTAACGGCTGACGAGCTTACGTTAGTAGCGCTATTATCTGATTACATTGTACCGCGCGAAGGTGATATTCCTTCAGCCAGTGAGCTACAAGTACCAGCGGTCATTAATGAGTGGGTGAGCGCGCCTTATGAAGGCCAACAACGCGATAGAATTAAAATTTTAAATTCATTAGCTTGGCTTAACGATGAAGCACAGCTTCGATTTAAAAAGCAATTTGTTGCGCTGAACGAAAAGCAACATCGTGCCATTCTAGACGATATTGCGTTTTTAAACGAGCAAACACCTGCGCAGTTTATGCGTATTGGTAAAGCCTTTTTACGCTTTAAAGAATTAGTGCTCGCAGCCTTTTTCTGTACACCTGAAGGCTGTAAAGACATAGGTTACCTCGGCAATGTACCAATTGCGGGTGATTATCCTGGCCCTTCTGATGAAGCAAAAGCTCATTTAGATCAGGTCTTAGCAGAGCTTGGTCTGAGCGAGTACGCCTATACCGATTAACTTTCCCCCTTGTGTTATTTTTAACACAGTGCAGGGGGTCACTCCCCTGCTTTTTTAGGATTTAAGTATGTTTAAAACCCGCATTTTATTGCTCATTCTTAGCCTTGTATTTAGTGGTCAATTATTTGCAAAACTGCCAGTAAGTGTGCAGCTATGGTCAGTCAAAGACACCTTAAAAAATGACTTCCATGGTACGCTTGAGTCTCTTGCCAAAATGGGGTTTGACGGCGTTGAATTTGCCGGAGATTTTGGCCCTTACTCAAATAACCCAGCAGCCTTAAAAGCAAAGCTCACTGAATTAGGCTTAGTTGCCAGTAGTGCCCACATCGGCTTTGATGCACTCAGCGAAAGCACTATTGATAGCACCCTACTGTTTTACAAAACCCTTGGCGTTACCACACTTTATGTACCGTGGGATGAGCGAGCATGGCACCCAGAAGGGGTTAAATCACTGGTTAAAGAGCTCACTAAAGTCAGTGATTATGCAATCCGCTTTGATATGAAGATCGGTTTTCACAATCATAATAAAGAGTTTAATGCATTTAATAACGCAACATTTTGGGACTATATTGCCAGTCATACCCCCAAAACCATGCCACTGCAGCTAGATATCGGCTGGGTTAATTACGCAGCTAAAGATCCAATTTACTTCATTAAAAAGTACCCTAACCGCACTCTCGCTACGCACATCAAAGTACGTACGATTGAGGGTAGCAACATGAGCCCGATTATCGGCGAAAACAACATTGATTGGCCTGCCATCATCGACAATTTAGAATCCCACGGCAACACGCAATGGTTAGTACTTGAGCAAGAAGAATACCCACGTGGATTAACGCCGCTACAAAGCGTTGCTAAATCAAAACAAAACTTAGATAAGATTTTACTTGGTTTGTAATGTTATTGTAGAAATGAGCTCGCTTTAAACAAGTGAGCTCATGACTGAGATTTAGATTGGATGAGTAAGAAAAGCATTACCTTGTTTTTGGACAGAAGCGTTTGTTAGGGCTGCGGTTGGAGCGACTGCTTTTCTTTCAAGTAAAGATACAGTGGCAACCCAAACGATACACCAACTGACAAAGTTCCCAACACTGCAAAATATCGATACTTCACTTTATGTCTTTTGCCATCCACCACGATAAAACCTAATAAAGCAATCGCCGCAACCAAGACATCAAGCCAAGCAAAAATACTAATTGGGGTTGCCACCGCTTCACTGAACAAAAGACCAATATCTAAGCCATTGCTAACTAGCCAAGGAACAAACGCCCCGTATGGTAGCAATATTCCCAACAAAGTAAGAACCAGATAGAACCTTATCATTTCGCCACCCTTGCAAATTTTTCGTAGTAAGCCTAAACGCATGCCTAACCGGCGTAAAATAGCAGGCTAAAATTAGCGACGAAGGAGCGCAAGCCTGTTGTTTTGCGTCCTTTGGTTTAGGCACTTGTTATGTGCTTTTACTCAGATTTTAAACCTGTCAGCTTAATGCTTTCACCTTTTGAAATTGACATTGCTTGGTCTAAAGTAAACTGAAACCAAAATTCTGTGCGATTATCATCGAAATAACTAAAGCAAAACTCCATTTCATCAGCGTCAAAGCCACCAACAAACGAAGAAGACTGAAACATATCGCTCGACTCTATTTCAAGCCATTGATGAGTCGAGTAGTCTTGGTTAACTATCTCAATACAAATAGATTTTAATTCATCTTCAATTGGTATATCCATCACCGACCTATTAGAGCACATAACGCTTTGCTAAGGGGCAGTTAACAGTTGGCTATACTTGCGCGAAGCGCCAAGCCAACTGTTAATTGTCCCAGTGAGTTTACGAACGAACTTGAGCAACTTGTTATGTGGGAAATACATCATTGCTTAACTCGCCTTGAATTTCTTCTACCGCCTCTAACTTGCCACCGCTACCATGGTATGTTTCAGCGTGTAGGTTGAATATTTGGTTACAGGATGAACATGAGAAATAGTTATTTACGAAATCACTCCAACATTTACCTGAAGCAATACGTTCAAAAGGGTCACCGTAAGAACCAGCCCCTAGATATTTTAGAGTTCCGTCTTCGATTTTAAGTTTAGCCAGTAAGATTGCTTCTGTAAGATCTCTGGGAACTTTAATAACCTTTTTTATACTCTGGCACTTATCGCAACTCATATCCTTCCTTGACCACATAACAATTTTATCGTGCGCGCTTCGCACATCTTTCTGCAGATGTCACGCTCATGTATTAATAAATCTATTCTTAACAAATAACGTAATGTATTGCCAACTATAATTTTTTATTGAAGCTAAAGAGATTCAGTAAAAAGAAAGTGCGCTCGTCGCTCATTTTCTTGAATATGGGAGCACAAAAACTGAACGGTATATTAAAACAGTCATTTGTATTGGTGATGACATAAAGTTAGTGGAATATCAGTTTTATGGAGTAGAGCCAATAGCATTAAATGAATAACACTGTACCTGATCGCTCAAAGACACCCTTAGAGTATTTGCGTTAACGCGAAATGGGCAAAGACTTGTTTGATAATGACTTGCACACTTATCCATGACTCCAAATAGGTTACCTCAATTAATCTATTTAGAGTTATGGGTTAAAAATACACAAAAAATCATCTATCGCCGTAAGGCGGTTAACTAATTAGCCAGCTCATTTTGGGGGTGGCATCGTATTTGCCATACACAATTACAGATATAAAAGTGACTCCATAGTTGTTATTCACACTTTACAATGATTTCATGACCATACGAATTATCGATTGAACACAACCAAACACCCTCTGAGCTTTTGGTAAAAACATATGTCGCTTTTCGGATTACTTCTGGGTAATTAGGTGCTGACACAACTGTATTTGCTAAAACTAAAGCAGTATCTTCGGTTTCAAGAACTTCTAAACCTTGTTGTTTTACTTGCAACCCATTTTTGAAATATACAGAAATTGCTTCAAAAGCCTTACGTATAGCAGCTTTACCCTTTGCATTTTTACCAGGCTCAATAACTAAAATGGCGTCATCTGTATAGATATTAAGAAGTGTATCGAAGTCTTCGGCAACAATTGCATTATCGGCTTTTCTGATTTGTTCAACTATCGGATGAGCCATGATTTCTCCAAAATTAATAATGTAACAGTTGAGTGTGATATTTATTGAAATATCATAATTTACCATTAAAAAATCTAGGTCAATGACTGTTTACGTAAAAAATTATCAATGCAAACTCTGACTTGAAATTGGAAAATTATGCGTTATTGCCGAAAGAGCGCTCTGTGTTAATAGCGGACCATCATTTATTTACAGTAAAGACCATGCTTTTTTAAAGTATTCACCCTTACATACGCTTTAAAGAGCTAACCTCCTAGTGATAGTAGGCAAGATAAAGGATGACTACTCTATTGTACTGTCTGGCTCCATGAAGTCTTCTAAAAACCAAGCTGAAAACTCATGTCGACCCTCTACATCCGCTTTGACATATATACTAGAAGCCTGCTGACGAACTGTTTTTTCTTTAGTATCTCTTACACCACTAATTTCTCTAAAACTCAATCCCTTCAGCATCAACATAGCAACTTCTTGTTCACTTTTTGTCAGTCCCCACTGATTAAACTGTTCATTTATGACTTCACTGTATTTTATACGAGCAAGCTTCATTTCTTCCGAAATATTTTTTAGTTGAATGCCCGATTTATCTAATTCACTTTTCAACTGATTAATACGCTTTGTGCGGTTTGAAATATCTCGAACCAAAAAAACAAAACCAATCGCTGAAGCTAAAACAATCAAACTTTCTTCGACAATATGCCAAGTCGGAACACCTAAAGAAATATCAGTAATTACATCAAAAAAATTGAGTACCATTATTATAGCTAGAAGCACTGCTATCGCTTTATCTTTCATCTAAAAATCAACCAGTTAAAAAGTTTATGGGACATTTGTCTTATGAATTTACAACACATGCCTGACGTAAAAACTACACATTATTTGTAGGATAAGTTCACTTAAAAACAAAACAAGGCAACTATCGCGGTTAGCCTAACAAGAGTCAGTAACAAATGATAGCAACCTCATATCGATTATTCTCATTAATAGCGTCAATGTTGTTAACCGTTTTAAGCATGCAAACTCAAGCTGAACAAGTCACCAATTCAGTGATCGCCATTTCACAATTGGGAAGCTTTAAACATCAGTTCAAAACCGTACATCAGGTTGACAGTATGGAGATAGAGCAAGTTCTTGGAGAGGTATCCTTTAAACCTAAATCCAGTTTCAAAGTACAACTGCCTTTTACACCGCAACAAATATCTTTTTTATACAATCCGGGTGTTAAGGTAAGTAAAGGACAAAAAGTAGCTAGAATAGAAGGGCCAGAAGTACATCACTTCTTAGAAGAAATAGATGCCAGTAAATCAATATTTTTAAAAAGTAAGAAGCATCTTGAATCTGTTAAAAATTATGCAAATTCGAAAACGATAAAAAGTGCTGAATGGTTAGACATCAACAAAACCTATCTTCAAGCAAAGTTAAGTTTTGAACACTTAAGCCATGCACTACAACAATTAGTCATTGATAAAAACGGCGATATTTTTATAATCAGTCCTTCTAATGGTCAACTTAAGTATACGAACGAACAATCACCATACCTTTTTGAAATAATTCCTTCACATAATGTTTTTGTAAAATCTTCGCTATTAGCAAGCACTGCAAAAAATGTTAACTCATTTAAAACTGAAGATAATTGCATACTAAAAGTAGAAAATGTTGACGAGACAATCAGCCGTTATAAGCAAACAGTCTGGAGTAGTTTCGACTCATCGTGTGAGCTTAAACTCGGACAACAACTGTTACTAACACCTATCGTTTTAATTGAAGGTATTAAAGTCCCTCACCAGTCATTATTCGAACTCAATAACAAAAGCTATGTTGCAGTAAAACGAGGACAAGAAATAAACTTAGTTAAGGTCATTATTATTGGCAATGAGAATGATAGCTACATTGTTCAATCTGACAATCTAACACCTCAAGCCGAAGTACTTAGCTCCTTCGTTAGCATTGCCCAAGGTCTATTTCTCGGACTGGGAGAATAAACGATGATAAGTGCGGTGATCAGGTTTTCTCTTATTCAACGAATTTTTATTACTATTTTGACTTTGCTCGTGACTGCTGCAGGAGTCAACGCTTGGTTTAATTTGCCAATTGATGCTTTTCCCGACATTTCTCCTACCCAAGTAAAAATCGTCTTAAAAGCACCGGGAATGACAACTTCGGAAATAGAAACTCAAATTACACGTATTGTCGAAACAGAGTTACTTGGTATTCCATCCCAAAAGATTCTTCGTTCAACTACAAAATATTCTATTACTGATATTACACTTGATTTTGAAGAAGGCACTGATATTTATTGGGCGAGACAACAAGTAAATGAAAGGCTGATGAATATTTGGGCTGAACTCCCAGAGGGTATTTCTGGTGGTCTTGCTCCTATGAGTACGCCTCTAAGTGAAATTTTTATGTTTACAGTTGATAATCCAAACTTAAGCCTTCAACAGCGACGTGATATTTTGGACTGGCAGATCAGACCGATTCTTCGAACAGTTGAAGGCGTCGCAGACGTAAACAGTTTAGGCGGCTATGTAAAAACATATGAAATAACACCAACTACTTTGAAAATGAAATCACTAGACGTTTCTTTTAGTGATATTGAACAAGCCGTAATAGCTAACAATTTAAATGGAGGACTTGGCCGAATAAACAAAGGTAACGACAATTTTGTTGTTCGAACACAAGGACAATTTGAAAAAATTGATGATATACGTCAGTTAGTTATAAAAAACAACCAACAAGGAATAATCAGGTTAGCCGATGTTGCAGCAATCAGCGAAGGAAGTTTAATACGTTATGGTGCAGTGACACATAATGGTGAAGAGGCCGTACAAGGCTTAGTTATTGCGCTAAAAAACAGTAATACCGACCAAGTAGTAAGTTCAGTTAAAGAAAAACTTTTAGAACTAGAGCGCTCACTACCTAGTGGCACTACTATCAATGTCTTTTATGACAGATCTAATTTGATTAGTACTGCTATTGAAACCATCACAAATGCATTAGTTCAAGCTGTAGTGCTCGTTATCATATTGCTAGCCTTATTTCTTGGCAACTTTAGAGCGGCACTGATTGTCTCTATATCCTTGCCGGTGGCAGCTCTTGCCACTTTTATATTAATGAGCCATTTTTCCATATCAGCAAATTTAATGAGTTTAGGAGGCTTAGTTATTGCTATTGGTATGCTTGTTGATTCATCTGTTGTCGTTGTTGAAAATACTGTAAATAGGCTTTCAGAAAACAGCAAACTTCCTAAGCTGCATGTTATTTATAGAGCATGTAAAGAAGTTTCTGTGCCAACTGTATCAGGAACATTAATTGTCGTTATTGTTTTTTCCCCTCTATTAACTCTTTCAGGGTTAGAAGGGAAGCTGTTTACGCCTGTTGCATTGACGATTGTTTTTGCGATGTTATCTGCGCTAGTTTTAGCGTTTACTTGCATCCCAGTGCTAGCTTCAATGATACTGAAATCAAATGAAGCGAGTGAGCCTAGCTTCATCAAATCATTACAAATACAGTACAAAAAGTCGCTATTAAGCGTTATTAATTCACCTAAATCAGCATCATCGATAGCTTTTTTGGTGTTGATCACAAGCATTTTTGCCTTTGTAAGTTTGGGGAAAAGTTTTATGCCTACGTTGGATGAAGGAGACATCATTGTTCAACTAGAAAAGTCGCCATCTATTACCCTGCAATCCTCTCTAAATATTGATACCCAAGTAGAGAAAGCACTACTAAAACAAGTACCTGAAATACTTCAAATTGTAGCCAGAACTGGATCAGATGAGCTTGGTCTAGATCCTATGAGCCTAAATGAAACGGATATATTCATGGAGTTGAAGCCTCAGAATGAGTGGCGCTTTGATACCAAGCAACAGCTAATCGAAGATATACGCAACGTATTATCAAATTACCCCGGTATGAACACGAATTTTACTCAACCTATTCAAATGCGGGTAACTGAAATGCTAACTGGCACTACAGGCGATGTATCAATAAAAGTTTTTGGGGATAAAGTCCAAGAATTAGCAAATATCGCTGAAAAAATGAAAGTGTTAGTAAGCCAAGTATCTGGTAGTCAAGACATACAAACAGCATTGATAGAGGGTGGAAAATACATTCGCATTTCATTAAAACCTGAAATAGCTCATCAATTTGGTTTAACCACTAAAGCATTAACTGATTTTCTAAAGCCACAACTTGAAGGCTCACAAATATCTAAACTAGTTACCGTTAATAAATTTACGCCTATTGTTTTCGGTGCTTCGTCGAAGCACAAAGCAAGTCAGATTGGCTCAATAAATGATTTGAAACAAGTATCTGTTTTAATGCCTGATAATACCATTTTACCTCTAGAGAGCGTCGCTGACATTAAGGTAGAACAAGAACCTTTACTGATCGAAAGAGAACGAGGTAAACGTTTTGTCTCAATTACAACCAATGTTGAAAACAGAGATGTGGTAAGTTTTGTTGAAGACTTACAAGCTAAAGTTCACTCTGAATTGTCGCTTCCTAGCGGCTATTACGTAACTTTTGGTGGTGAGTTCGAAAATCAGCAACGAGCAATGAAGAACTTAATAATCGTTGTTCCTTTAGCTTTAATCTTAATTTTTGTGATTTTATTTACAACTTTTCGCTCTGTATCCTTAGCAAGTTTGATTCTTTGTAACATCCCATTCGCCTTAATGGGAGGGGTTTTTGCGTTACTAATATCTGAACAATATTTATCAATTCCTGCATCAGTTGGCTTTATTGCATTACTTGGTGTTGCAGTGCTCAATGGTATCGTTATGGTTAGTTATTTCGAACAGAGCAAAACCACTATATCTAATATCACTGAACGTGTAGTAGATGGCTCTCGAAGAAGGCTGCGTCCAGTACTTATGACCGCGACCACAGCAATGTTTGGCCTAATGCCTTTAGCGTTTGCTTCAGGTCCGGGAGCTGAGATACAAAAACCGCTTGCTATAGTTGTTATAGGAGGCTTACTGACTTCAACGGCAACAACACTCTATTTATTACCAATCTGGTATCGTTTATTGGAGCAGCGCAATGTTTAGTTCATCATTAGTTTTTACCTTCATAGTCCCTAAGAAGCACAAGGATGATGTTATCGACCAATTAATGCTGAGTGATATAGCATCCGGCTTCAACATTTTCCCGATCATGGGCTACAGCAAGAAACATAGTGCTTTTAGCTTAGAGGAACAAGTAAGAGGCTACAAAGATATGCTGAAGTTTGAAGTAGTTATTGAGCAATGTGAATTAGAAAAGCTTAAAGAAGAACTAAAGTTACTATTCACAACCATAAAAATTAGGTATTGGACAACAACTATCACCGAAACAGGCCATTTATAAGTTACGCAATCTCTGGAAAAGGAGAAATGTTATGAACAAAACTAGAACACTTACTTATGTATGGCCTAAAAGCATCAGGCTTTTTCACTGGATAAACGTCATCACAATTAGCTTACTAATTGTGATCGGCTTAATCATCTTTAATGGAAAAACACTTGGTGTAACGGTGGACGCCAAAATAATGCTTAAAACCATACATGTTACTATCGGTTACATTTTTGCCATAAACCTTATCATTCGGCTGGTTATGGGTTTTATTGGTTCGTCGAATGACATGTGGTCACAAACTCTGCCATTTATGAAAGGGTATAAGAAGGAACTAACTAAATTCAGACGTTCTCCCAAACAAGTATACAAAGGCCATAATCCAATAGGAAAGCTCATGGTATTAGCTTTGCTGATAGCAATGACAATTCAAATGGCAACGGGCTTAATACTGGCAGGGACTGATATTTACTACCCACCGTTAGGACAGCACTTTGCTAAAAGCATTGCGGTTGACGAGACTCAACTTGACGTAATCGAGCCTTATTCAAAAATTAATGTTGACGATGAACGTTATAAGCAGCTTAGAGAGTTTCGCTCCCCCATCATCACTGCTCATGTATACGCATTTTATGCCCTAGTAATACTTATACCATTGCATATACTAGGTGTTATCGTTGCTGAACGAAGAGAAAAGTCAGGACTGGTTTCAGCAATGATCAATGGTTATAAATTTCTACCCGAAAAATCGAATAATCACAAAACTTAATTTAAATCTATTAGTTTATTAAGGCTATAAATACAAAAGGCAAACTGAGGTATTCCTTTTTGGAATTAAAATCTTTGGGTGATTGCTTACTAGTGAGAATTGGCAATTAATGCTAGATAAGTTATGCCGAATGGCAGCTAGTCGCTCAAGGCAGATCTTCCGACATATATCACTATAGACTTTGGTTTATTCGACTACTTGCTTTTCCTGACAACCAGACGCCTTTTATTTAGACTTAGAGAATAACAATTAATTATTTTATTTAAATTCAACAAGCTAAAAAAACCAAAGCTCAAAGCATAATAATAAACCATTAAAAATAGCATTTATTTTCATTTTTATGGCAGATTGTTTTATCTAAGTAGCAAAGTACTATATTAGAAAAACCTCTCAAGGACTGAGAATGAAAGTATTGAATTTAAGGAAGAGTTCAGAGAAAAGCACACTTGCTATCCTCGTAACTTTAGCCGTTTTAACATTGTCTATAATGAAAGTGACATCACAAAAGCATCCACTTCATGACCTACTTTTAATGGCTTTTATGCTTACATCGATTGTAATTATATTTTTGATATTGAACAGTAAAAATGAGCTGACGATATGTCGCCACGGTATTTTTTATAGCTCTGCGTTTGGTAATGTTCATATTGAGCCAAACAAAACTAAACTAATTAAACAATATTCTAAATATGGTTTTAACTGCGTGGTAATTATTGGTCATGGCTACTTTATATTTGCGCCATTTTATTATTTAACGTCAAAACAAAAACAACGATTAAAACGATATGATAATAACTTGCTGCATTGGTTACAGGTAACGCGTAAACGCAGCAAGTTTCAGGGCTTTTAGTGACGAGTACAAAGCCCTTTTAATAGGCTGTTGCTCAGTTTTGCCACTCTTTAAGTACGTCTTTTACAAGCTCATAGCGCCATGAGTTAAACAGGTCTGGTTTTGATGCAGTTTTACGCTCATCGGCATCGAGCTTCCAATTCCAGCTGATCAGTTGGTTAATCTGTTTTTTAGAGGCCAATACATCTTCAGGAATACCCTGCTCTTTTGCAGCTTTAGTAACTTTTTGCTTAATATCTTTAGCGGCTTTTTTGTATGCCGGAAAATCAATTAAACGTTTTAATTGTGCTGGTTGTTCGCTTACAGGAACAGCTTTACCACGCTCAATACATTTTAAAATTTCAACGCCCGAACGGTTAACTTCCATAGGCTCAACACCTGGCACTCGGCGTAACGCATTTAAACTTGTAGGCTTACGCTTAGCAATTTCAACCATGTTGTGCTCTTTTACCACAAAATTAAGTGCGAGATTTTTGCGCTCTGCCTTTTCACGGCGCCATGCAGCAAGTTCGCGCAATACCGCTAAGTCGTGCGGTCGTAATTGCCATGCATTTTTAATGTCTTTGTAAAGCTGCTCTGCAGGTGTTTGATAAGCACGTTTTTGCGCAACTAACTCGCTTTCGCTGATCACGATGTCAAAAAAGCCAGCTTCATCAATTTGTTTTTTAATGATTTCAAAACAAGGCAGTAAGTGATACGTATCGGCAGCGGCATAATCTAGCTGCTTCTCAGTGAGTGGGCGCTGTAACCAATTAGTGCGCGATTCACTTTTATCAATTTCGATATCAAGTAATTCTTTAACCATGTGCGCAAAGCCCATGCAGTTACCATGGCCTAGTATTTGTAGAGCAAATTGGGTATCAAACAATGGTGTTGGTACAAAACCAGCATATTTTTGAAACACTTCAATATCTTCTGACGGTGAGTGCAGTACTTTTAACACCTCAGGGTTTTTAAGTACTTGCCAAAAATCAAAAAGCGACAACTCAGCCAGTGGGTCAATTAACGCTAAATGCTCACCATCATATACTTGAATAAGTGCAACTTCAGGGTAAAGCGTACGACGACGCATAAACTCAGTATCAATTGCTAGTACCGGTTTACCTGTTATTTTTTCTACAAAATCATTTAATTGATTTTGTGTTTCGATCAGTTGATATTGCACTTATACCCCTTTCTTTACCATAAAAAAGCCGGCTAATGCCGGCTTTAATTATTTTTCTTCGTCCTTTAAGGCTCTTCTGAGAATCTTACCAACGTTTGTTTTTGGTAGTTCATCTCTAAACTCAACGAGTTTAGGCACCTTATAGTTCGTTAAATTATCACGACAGTGCTTTATTATATCTTTTTCAGTTAAAGATTGATCTTTTTTCACGACAAAAACTTTAACTTGTTCGCCACTTACCTCATGAGGGATACCGATAGCAGCTACTTCAAGCACGCCATCGTGCATTGCGACTACTTCTTCGATCTCATTTGGGAACACGTTGAAACCTGATACGATAATCATGTCTTTCTTACGATCAACAATATAGAAGAAACCTTCATCATCGTAAGTTGCAATATCACCTGTTGCAAACCAACCGTCTTTTAAACATTCAGCTGTTGCATCAGGGCGATTATAGTAACCTTGCATTACTTGTGGGCCTTTAACCCAAAGCTCTCCAGGTTCACCCTTAGCTGCTTCTTCACCATTTTCAAGCATTAGCTTGATATCAGTACTTGGTGCAGGTAATCCAATTGAACCGTTATAACCGTCAAGGTCATATGGGCTTAGTGTTACAAGTGGTGCACATTCAGTTAAACCATACCCTTCCATTAGCTTGGTTTTTGTTACAGCTTGCCATTTTTCAGCTACAGGACGTTGTACCGCCATACCACCACCAAGCGACATTTTTAAGCTCGAGAAATCAAGCTCAGCAAAACCCGGGGTATTTAATAAACCATTAAATAGGGTGTTTACTCCCGTTATCGCAGTGAATTTGTGTTGTGTTAACTCTTTTACAAAGCCCGGCATATCACGTGGATTAGTGATAAGTACGTTTAAACCACCATATTTCATAAATGTTAGGCAGTTCGCAGTTAATGCAAAGATGTGATAAAGCGGCAGTGCCGTAATAACCACTTCTTTACCTCGCTCTAGTACATTATCTAAACAACCAGATACTTGCTCAAGGTTACCAACCATGTTGCCATGAGATAGCATTGCACCTTTAGATACACCCGTTGTACCACCTGTGTATTGTAAGAATGCTAAGTCGTTTAAATCAACTTCAGGCTTTTTGTAACTCGCTTCATTACCAGCTAGTGCATCTGCAAATTTAATTGCATTTGGTAATGTGTAGCTAGGCACCATTTTCTTAACGTGCTTAACCACAAGGTTAACAATGTGCTTTTTAAGACCGCCCACCATATCACCCACTTGGGTAACCACAATGTGCTTAACGTTAGTTTTTGGTAATGCTTTTTCTAGGGTATCGGCAAAGTTAGCAAGAATGAAAATTGCTGATGACTCTGAGTCATTTAACTGGTGCTCTAATTCACGCACAGTGTAAAGTGGATTTACGTTAACCACCACACAACCAGCACGAAGAATACCTAAAATAGTCACAGGCGTTTGCAGTAGATTCGGCATCATCACCGCTACTTTATCGCCTTTTTTTAGACCAAGATCATTTTGAATGTACGACGCAACACGTTTTGTAGCACTGTCTAACTCACTATAGGTCAACACTTTACCCATGTTGGTAAAGGCTGGAAGGTCACTATAGTCAGCAAAACTTTTTTCAAACAAGTCGAGTAGCGAGTGATAATGCTCAGGGTCGATTGTTTCAGGCATACCTTCTGGGTAGCGTTTAAGCCAGATTTTTTCCACTCTTAGCTCCTGTTTATAATTATATTTTTTAATAACCTTAATCTAACTAAGGCAGTTTCTCAATGGAGTAAATACTCTAATGGTGCAGATAATCCCACATTTGGTGCAATTATACAATTAACTTGCTTTATACTGCCCAATAAATGCATGAATGTGCTCTAAGGTTAATGCAGGACTTTGCATATGGCAATGGTGACCTCCTGGTATCTCATGAATTTTTAACTCCTTGTAATATTTACCATATGCCTCTAGGTTATCTTTAACAAAAGGGTAACCCTTCCCCCCTAAGATAAGCTGACATGGTGCCTTAATTTGTTTGATGGTTGCAATGCATTGTGCCTCATCAAAGCGAAACCCAGAGTGATTTTTAAGTTTTGGATCGGTTGTCAAATACCACTTACCTGCTTTTTCGTAACAATTTCGTGTCATCAGTAGCTCTGCTTGTGGGTATTCAAGGTCACCACTTGCGAGCCTTGCACTAATAATGTGCGCTTTTGAGTCAAAAGCGCGAGGGCCTTTACTGTTTACCCGCGCTCTATTTAAAATCGCTTTACGGAGTTGGCTGCTCACGTCATTGCTGTCGGTTGTAACGCAACCAATGCCCTCAATGAAGTTTACCGATGCTACCTTTTCAGGAAAGCAGCTGGCAAAAACTCCAGCAACCATAGCCCCCATTGAATGACCAACTAAATGCACTTTAGTCACATCAAGTGACTCAACAAATTTATAAACGTCATCAATGTAGTCAATAAAGTAATAGTGTGCGTCACTACTTCGCCAATCTGATAAACCATGACCAGGAAAATCGAGACAATACCAACGCTGGTTAAGCTGCACATTTTGTAACATAGGTATGTAACTATGTGCGTTATCAAGCCAACCATGTAAGGCAATCACGACCTCATCGCCATGACCAAAGGTTAGGCCATGCATTGCCTGAGTGCCAGTTTGAAAAGAAAATGGTTGCACAATTACTCCTATTTATTAAGCGTTTCAACTTAAAGGCGTTTATTTATCCTCTGGCTAGTATACAATAATCCTCGCAGTATAAATAAGGGCACAATAATAAGGTTACATCAATGAAATTAAAATTAAGTCTTTTAGCATTATTATGCTCAGCAGGCTCAGTAATGGCTGAATCAGCACCAAAAAACATTATTTATATGATTGGTGATGGTATGGGCCCAGCGTACACAACTGCATATCGTTACTTTAAAGATGATCCAAATACTAAAGTTGTTGACCCAACTGTTTTCGATACTATTTTACGTGGTATGGCACATACTTACCCAGATGATCATACTTATGTAACAGACAGTGCAGCGGGTGCAACAGCTCTTAGTAGTGGTCATAAAAGTTATAACGGCGCAATTGCTGTTGATACTGATAAAAAACCAGTAAAAACCATGCTAGAAGTTGCCAAAGAACGCGGTATGACCACAGCATTAGTGGCGACATCACAAATTAACCACGCAACCCCTGCAAGCTTTGCTTCACATAACGAATCTCGCCGTAATTATGACGAGATTGCCAACGACTATATCGATAACAAAATCGCAGGCAAATTGCCGGTTGATTTAATGTTAGGTGGCGGCACGAAATATTACGTTCGTGAAGACCGTAACCTTGTAGAAGAGTTTAAAGCCGCAGGTTATCAGTACAGTGATGATTTCGCAGCAATGAGTGACTTAAAACAAGTTCCAGCTCTTGGTTTATTCGCTGAAGTCGGTTTACCGTTTGCGCTTGACGAAAATCCAACGCGCCTTACGCAAATGACAACGAAAGCACTCGATTTACTTGATGGTCAAAACGACAAAGGTTTTTTTGTGATGATCGAAGGTAGCCAAATTGACTGGTGTGGTCATGCAAACGACATTGCATGTGCAATGGGCGAAATGGATGACTTTGCTAAATCGATTGAACAAGCAAAAGCGTATGTAGATAAAAACCCTGATACCCTGCTTGTTATCACTGCCGATCACTCAACAGGTGGCTTAACACTCGGTGCTCATGGTCAATATAAGTGGGAAACAGACGTTGTTAAAGGTGTTAAAGCAACTGCTGGCACTATCACTAAAGCTCTACTTGAAAGCGATGACTTAAAAGCAGTATGGCAAAAGTATTCTGATATCGAATTCACTGATGCAAACAGCATTAAGCTTAGCCAAGCTAAGAAAATGGGTGATAAAGCACTACTACTTGCAGTAAAAGATATCATCAATCATGCCAGCTTCACAGGTTGGACTACTGGCGGCCACACCGCTATTGATGTACAAGTATTTGCCTATGGTAAACGTGCTGAAGATTTCTACGGTTCGCAAAACAATACTGCGATTGCCGACAAACTGATTGATTATATTAAGCAGTAATTTATATTGAATACTGTCCAATCATAAAAAAAGCCTAAACATTTGTTTAGGCTTTTTTCTTTTTAATTCAGTTACTTGCTTTATTAATTAAGCGTATACATCAACGCCAATTAAGCTTTGCACTTCGGCACGGCGCTCTAAGTTAGCAAACTCAGTGTAGGTTGAAATAGCACGACTTGTTTTTGGGTTGCTTGGTTTATCATAAATTGTTTGCTGGTAGCTTTGCGACTCAGCTTTAAATTCATCGGCAATAGCAACTGCTTGAGGGCTTGATTTAACATACTCTGTTGACGACTTTTGCTCAGCCGTTTGATCTGATATCGCTTTAGGCTTATCAGTAACGGTATTTTTACGGCTATATTGCCCGGGAATGTCACCGGTATAAAAGCCTGAGCCAATAGGTAAAGTCAAACTAGTAATTCCACATCAAACATGACTAAATTATGTGCCATAACTGACAAGCACGCAAGTGTCGTTAATCGTCTCTTTATTCTCGGCCAGGTAGTTTTTTCCAAGTCACTGTATCACGAACATATTTAGGCTGCGCATTCGCTGCAGTTACTGTATCACCGCTAGCAAAGGCAGTAGCAACCCAGGCTAGCATGTACTTCGCATCAGGCAGTAAAATGTTTTCATTTAGACTTACATTTGCAAGTTCAGTGACAAGCGCAGGATAGGTTTTCCAACCAGTGCCCACCGCAGTTGCTGCTGTTTCAGGTAACGTTAGCAACTCGGGTTTAATTACTTGCTCTTCATCAACAAGTGTCATTAAGCCATTTTCATCAGCCTTGTAGTGGGCATAATATATTTCACCCATACGCGCATCAATCGCTGAAAACACATCACTAACTTTGTCTTGTTCAAATGCTTGTTGCGCCATCATCTGTAATGTTGATACACCAACCAAAGGCAAGCGTGCGGCATATGCTAAGCCTTGCGCAATCGCGACACTGATACGCACTCCTGTAAAGCTGCCCGGTCCTTGACCAAACCCAATAACATCTAAGTCTGCTAATTTACATTGCGCCTTAGCGAGTAACTCATCAATTAAAGGCAAGATTTTTTGGCTGTGCTGCTGTGGGCACTCTTCAAAATGATGAAATGTTTGCCCTTGATAATGTAGCACCAGCGATAAAGCTTCAGTTGATGCATCTAAGGCAAGAATATTGTGTTTAATCATCTAAGTTACTCTAATTGATCTGTTCTAAAAACGCGTTTGCCATTGCTAAATCGCGCGTGCGGCGCATTGGTGGCAAACTTTTTAAAAATACTTGGCCGTAATGGCGTGTTACTAAGCGGTTATCGCAAATAACCAGCACACCTTTATCTTTACTATCGCGAATAAGTCGCCCTACCCCTTGCTTTAATGCAATGACCGCTTGGGGTAATTGAATATGTGCAAATGGGTCCTTGCCTTGTAATTGGCAATCTTGCATTTTTGCTTGCAATAATGGGTCATCTGGTGCGGCAAACGGCAATTTGTCAATGATAACACAACTTAATGTACTGCCTCTAACATCTACACCTTCCCAAAATGAAGCTGTGCCGAGTAAAACGGCATTACCATGACGGGTAAACTTCTCAAGTATAATGCGTTTTGACATTTGCCCTTGCATATAAACCGGATAATCCATTTGTGTCGTTAAACCTTCAGCCACTAAATGCATCATACGATAGCTAGTAAACAGCACAAAGCAGCGACCTTTTGCTGATTTAATCAACTCAAGGGTCAGCTTGATAATAGCATGGGGCATATTATTCGCATGAGACTCAGGTAAATAGCGCGGTAAACAAAGCATTGCTTGTTGTTGATAATCAAATGGACTTTCAACAATCATACTTTGTGTTGGTTTTAGACCAAGGCTGGCATTAAAATGTGCCAAGTCGTTATCGACCGATAAAGTGGCCGATGTAAACACAAAACCAGCCCCAGTGTCTTTCATCATTTGTGCGAATTTAGCCGACACATTGAGTGGCGTAATGTTCACCGTTAGGTATCGGCGGGTTGTTTCGTACCAATAACTATAGCCCGTTTGTGCAGTATCAAATACCCGCTCTAACTGACCTTTAAAGGCTAATGTACGCTCAAACGGATGCTCGATTTTTTCACTACGATCTAAGCATAATTTCAACACCTGGTATAAAAAGTCAAGATCACTGATCACCCGGTGCAATGCAGCACAAATATCTTTATCGGCTAGCTTTTCGCGCCAATCACCACGACTCCCATCTAGCCCAAACTGCAAGCGTAAATCTGCGACACTAGTTTCTAACTTGTTGAGAGTTTTACCTAATTGCAGCATATCGGGAATATCGGCACGGTAAATCGCTCGTAAATCATTAATTAAATCCACCAGCTTTTTGGTACTTACACTTTCACCAAAATAGTCACTGGCAATTTCACTCAGCTGATGAGCCTCATCAAAGATGTAGGCATCGGCGGTTGGCATAAGTTCAGCAAAGCCAGTGTCTTTTACTGCCATATCTGCAAAGAATAAATGATGGTTGATCACCACCACATCGGCTTCCATTGCATTTAATCGTGCTTTACGAATATAACAATCTTGGAAATCTGGGCACTCTTTACCCAAACAGTTATCAGCGGTTGAGCTAACATAAGGCAGTACCTTGGCGTCTTCTTCTATGCCAATACAATCTGCTAAATCGCCTGAACGGGTTTCACTTGCAAACTTTGCCACCATCGCAAGTTGATGCATTACATCTGGATCATCTGTTGGCACATGCGCGACATGCTGACTTAAACGATACGTACACAAATAATTCGCGCGGCCTTTTAAAAGGGCGACTTTTTTGGTGGCGCTCAGTGCTTTGACTAAATTGGGTAAATCACGGTGAAACAACTGCTCTTGCAGTGCTTTTGAACCCGTTGAGATGATGGTTTTGCCTTTTGATTTTAACGCAGGCGCTAAGTAAGCATAAGTTTTACCCGTGCCTGTGCCCGCCTCAACCACTAATTGGTGACGTTTTTTTAAGGCATCGTCAACTGCAACAGCCATGTCAATTTGTGGCTGCCGAGGAGTATATCCATCAAGAGAAAGTGCAAGGGGGCCAGTGGCACTGAAAAGTTGTTTGATAAACTTCGCCAATAGATTAAAAGTGATGGGCAGATTTTACGTAACTGACTTGCCAAGGGCAAGACTAAATGAGGAAGCAAGGCTTCCTCATGGTTAAAAGTATGATTGCTCTTAAATCATTGTCCTTGAATCGTTAATGTCACGCCCGAAGCGGCTCGGTAACCTTGCAAATCTATATACCAAGTACCACTTTGCGGGTTATCAAATTGACAACTTTCTTCGTTACCATTTTTGTAGGGTCGACACAGATAATTTGAACTTGTCGACGCTGAGCCATAGTTAACATACAAATCAGCATCGCCACTACCGCCGGAAATAGTCACTGTAAAATTACTAAGGCCTTCTGGTATTTGTTGAGTAAAGCGCTGCCAACTCCCTGTTGCGACACTAATATTTGTCTCAGTTCTGTCAATGTTTTCGCTGCCACCAGAAGTGCTGAAACTTCCCGTAAGTGACACATTCGAAATCTGATTCCACGCTTCAACCATGACATGATAAGTGCCCGTTTGAACAGACGACATCACACAGCTTTCATTACTTGTAGAGGTAGTACTTTTACAATCAAAGTCTTGTAATGTCGGTTTACTGCCAAACTTCACGTATAAATCGGCATCACCTGAGCCGCCCTCAGTTACAAACTCAAGGTTACTACTCATTGCGGGTACGTCTAGCGTAAAGAAAAGTTGCTCTTTTGCTGAGCCCGCCAAACCCGTTTTAGTTACACCATTTGCAAGCTCATTAGTTGGCTCAGTCACTACATCACCAGCATTCTTCGCCATTTCAGCAACATAGCTCACGGCCAATTTTGCAAATTTACTCGCGTGAGCCGCATCAAACTGGGCATCATTTGATGTATGGATCATTGGGTTAATATCACTCATTGTAGATTCAAATGGCATTGAGGCGGCAAACCCTTGCTGATACCAAGAGGCATGATCTGAGCAGCCATAACCACATTGATCAAAGCCATAGCTCACTGTGGGTTGATAAGCATCGAGCAATTGCGATAGATACTGGTTTTGCGATGAATTAGTGTAATCCGTCATCATCACAATATCGGTGCTGCTGCCGTTATTACCGGTCATATCAAATTGCACCATGCCAACAACATTCTTACCCTGTGATTTATAGCTTTGTGCAATATCTTTCGAGCCTCTAAGACCCACTTCTTCAGCGGCAAATCCCATTATTTGAATCGTTCGCTGAGGTTGGTAGTTATTTTCCACAATCGCTTTCAAGGTTTGTGTGAGCACCGCAATGCCAGAGGCATTATCGTCTGCACCGGGAGCACGTCCATTACTCGGGTTTGACTGATTGATTGAATCTAAATGACCACCAATAACGACGATTTCATCTGCTTTTTCTGCACCAGGTATGGTTACAATAACTGATGACTGCGAAAAACTATGGTTAAAGTACTCAACACTGATATCACTACGACTACTGGCAATTTGTTGCCAATGACTCTTTAACCAGTCAGCCGCATCAACACCACTTTGAACTGAATAATAACGGTTATGAAAGTTCATCATGCTATTAACCGTATCGCTCAGTTCACTACTATTAATCGATGATAATAGCGCATTGACTGTCGCGGCATTATCAATATTGTAATTTACCAAGCTTGCATTTATCGCAGTCTGCGACAGCGCATTTAATTGCTGAGTATATAGCTCTGCATCTGCTAATGAGTCATGGGCTACAAAACCACCACAGCGATGATAATTATCGTGCATAAATTCACTTAAACCAGCGATATCCTGTTTGTTAACGCGCATAAAATTAACTTGATTCAACACTGATTTTTGCATCGCAAAATTACTGTTTAGTTTATGCTTACTCACTGTATCTTGTTGAAAGTGCTCTGCAGCAAGGGCATCAATGGTCACCCAAATTGTTTCGTCTTGTTCTGCATAACTTAATTGGCTCAGTGACAGAGTGGCAAAGCCCACTAGGCACTGCTTTAGGCGGGTTGTCATAATCGCTTCCTTATTAAAAATAAAAAAAGGGAGCCGGAGCTCCCTAAAAGGGTGGCTAGTTAGCCGAAATGGTGAGTGTTACACCACTTGCAGCGCGATAGCCGCGAAGGTCGATATACCAAGTACCCGCTTGAGGATTTGTAAATGTACAGGTTTCGCTATTGCCATTTTTATAAGGACGGCAGTCATAGCTAGATGTAGTCGATTGCGAACCAAAATTCACATACAAGTCAGCATCACCTGAACCACCAGAAATAGTCACATCAAGTGACGAATACCCAGCATCTAGGTCTTGCGTGAAACGAGTCCAACTATTTGTAGCAACACTTAAGTTAGACTCAGTGCGGTTAATAGGTGTTACACCACCACCGCTGCCCGAATCAAAGCTACCAATTAGTGATACACCTGAAATTTCATTCCAAGCTTCCACCATTACGTAGTAAGTACCTGCTTGCACATTACTAATTGCGCAACTTTCAGTACTGGTAGATGAAGTGCTTTTACAATCAAAGTTGCTCAGTGTTGGTTTTGCACCATACATTACATAGAGATCTGCATCCCCACTTCCACCGGTTGTATTGAATTGTAAATTTGTTGCACCTGCTGGTACTTCGAGGGTAAAGAACATTTGATCTTTAGCACCACCACTGATCCCTGTGCGTGCAACGCCATTAGTTAGTTCTTCATCACCGCTTGGAGGTGGCTCAGTCGTACCACAACTGCTACCTGCGCTTAAGCTTGAAGTCACACCGACTGCCGCAAGCGCCGCCTGTACATCTGCTGGGTCATAACTTAAATCACAGGCCGCATCCATCACGCCATTACCTGCTAAATCCCAGTTTGTGCTGGCAGTCCAGTAAAGTTGGTTAGCACGAGCCATGACCACGAACGCCTTTTGCGTATCCCAACCAGGTGTGGTTGCAAGGTTATAAAATGCCTTGTTGAATACACCTGAGCTGTAGTGCACATCCATGCCAGAGTAATAATTGTTTTGATGATCAATTGAGCTACCATCTTGGGTTGGATTATTCATGTAACGTAATGCACCGTTACCTTTAAAAATTTCCTGACCCACTAACCAGTCGTTTGAGCCTTTCATATAAAACTCAGCCGCTTCACCTGCCATATCAGAGAAGGCTTCGTTCAAACCACCTGATTTACCAGAATAAACAAGGCCAGAGTTTTGTTCAGTAAAACCATGGCTTACTTCATGAGCTGATACATCAAGGCTTACTAGTGGATAGAAGGTATTTTGACCATCACCAAAAGTCATGGCACTACCATCCCAAAACGCATTTTCGTAGTTGTTGCCATAATGAACGCGCATTTTCAACTGGAAAGTTAATGGCGCAGTACCGACCCAATCGTTATACATATTAAAAATAACGTTACCGAAATAATGTGCATCATTTAAAGGCGAGTACGCACCGTTAATTTCTTTAAAAGTATTTTCAGGGCATGTGAACGAATACGCTGTCGAACCACTCGTACCACCATTTAAGTTAATGGTTTTTACGTTAGCGTTATTCATCGTACAGGTACTACCCGACTGAGCAACATCTAGGTTATCAAAGTCAGTGCCGTAGATGTATTTGCCTGTTTTTAAGTTACCACCAGGGCCTGTTGCACTGGCATGTTGAAGGTTATCGAAGCTAAATAATACTTCGCCACTGTTTGCATCGATAATTTGGTACGGACGAGATGGGTTTTCGCCATAAGTTACGTACGTAACTTCATACACCAGATGAGCAACACTATCTTCATCTAGCCAAATAGCTAAACGTGATTGTTCATTATGTTTTTTTAACCCGACTGACTTAATTGCAGCGGGTGAATTAGCGAGCCCTTTAGCGACTGCTTTTTTCTTGTTAAGTGCCGGAGACACAGAATCGATGTCTGCGGCAATATCATACACAGCTGCACCATGTGCACGTTTTAACTGACCATTACTATCAAATGTAAGGCTAACCGTATCGCCGATGACAGGCAGACCTTGATACATTTGTTGGTAACGGCGCGTCGTATTGCCGTTACTGGTTTTGATTTCTTTTAATACCACTAAATCATTCCCTGCACCTAAACCAACTAACTGATTAGGATTTGCACTCAAAACCGATGACGCATTGGTTTGCAAAGCTTGGTTAATCCCTGTTTGTTCGTTTAGGTATTTCTTATTCGCAGCTACTGCACTTGTTGCTTGAGTCAAAGCAAAAGCAGCAAGAGTTGCTAATGTGATTTTAGATAAATTCACGTTTACGCTCCGTTAGATTGTTATGTATTTAATATTTTCCTAGTAACCGGACTGCACTGTTCCCGATTAGTGACCAGCCTAGATTGAATGGAGTGAAATTGAAAATGAAACAAAAAATTTACAAGTAAAGTATTAGCTCTAAAACATTATTCCTTAAATAACAATATGATAATGGATTTCATATGTACAAAATGTTAACAAACGGAGTTGAGGTGTAAAATTAATGATACAAATTTATAACATTTATTAAACATTTGTACCTTTTATTTTTATCATCTCATCTTTTCTATTTGATAGTTAGAAGACATAACTCATTGCAGAAAAGCCTAGGTATATAAATTGCAATAACACCAAATATCTAAGGTTTAAGGATTAAGCATGATTACTGAACTGATACAAAGCGATTGGCTAAATAAGCCTTGGCTAGTCGTTATTGGCGGCACAACTTTAGCTGCCATGGCATTGTTTTTATTAAAGTTTGTAATTATTTATTGCTTAAAAAAGTGGACCCAGCGAACCGACTTTGTGTTCGACTCTTTATTGGTTGACTCACTTGCTACGCCATTGACCTTATGCACAATGATGGTGCTTGTGATCATCTTTGGTCAATTATTGAACACAACTGGCTTTATGGCTGAGCACCCCTTACCGATTTCAGCCACCGCCAAAGCTATTTGTATTTTTGCCTTAGTGTTATTTTTAGACCATTTCTTATTTGGCACCGTTGATTATTACAGTGCCCGTTCGGTTGTGGTTTCAAATAGCCATAGCATAATTAAAGGCTTGATCCGCTGTGCAATAGTATGTGTTGGATTACTGGTGTTATTGGGCACGTTAGGAATTTCTATCACCCCTATTATTGCCTCTTTAGGCATTACATCTCTTGCTGTTGCTTTGGCTTTACAACCTACACTCGAAAACTTCTTTTCTGGGGTTCAACTGGTGGTTGATAAACCTATTCGGGTTGGCGACTTTATAGAGCTTGAAAGTGGCGATCAAGGTTTTGTTGAGAAAATTGGTTGGCGCTCAACCTGGGTAAAAATGTTGCCTAATAATATGATAGTGATCCCAAATAGTCAGTTGTCTAAATCACGCATCATTAACTATTTTTATCCAGAAAAAGAGCTTAGCGTACCTGTTGAGGTTGGTGTTCACTACGGCTCAGATCTTGATAAGGTTGAGCAAGTTACGTTGGATGTTGCTAGACAGATTTTAAAAAGCCACAAATGGGGTGTAGATGATTACGATACATTTGTTGTATTTCACACCTTTGATCAATCCAGTATCAATTTTACAGTGATGTTAAGAGCAAAAGAGTATTTTAACCGTTTTTGGGTGAAATCTGCGTTTATTAAAGCATTACATCAACGTTACGCAGAAGAGGGAATCGTTATTCCTTATCCAATTAGGGCTATTAATACCAGCCAAGAGTCTGCGCAATTTAAACCTGCTGATTGAGCTAACAGAGCTTATCATAATTGCATATTTGTATGGTTTTTTATGTCTCTTTTTAGACATTTTTAACACCTATTATACATATGCAATCGGAGCCTTGAATTTTTACTCTAAAATACAATAAAAATCGCATAAACACTGTGACATACCTATATTAGAGGCGTACTATATGCCGCCAGAAAGTGACTGCTTTCTGCGTCTTGTTATACAAATATTTAAGGTCAAACAATGAATGCTTGGTACCTCATTTGTTTTCTTTCAGCATTAGCTATTTTTATTGCTTTTGCTAACCAATTTATCCTCAAAATGCAAACCACTATTGCTATAACAACAGGCTCTGTTGTTATTTCTTTACTACTTATTCTTGCTGTTAAAATGCTTGGTGATACCACCGCCCTCGAAATAACTCAAATAGTCTCTAGTATCAACTTTAATCAGTTGCTATTAAAAGGCATGTTGGGTTTTTTACTGTTCGCTGGCGCATTAGAAATAAACTTAGCAGCCCTTCGTAAACAGCGTTGGGAAATAACCGCATTAGTATTATTTTCAACGATTACCTCCACAGTCATCGTTGGTTACTTAAGCTATTACTTATTTGCTTTTGTTGGCTGGCCAGTGCCGTTTATTTACTGCTTGTTGTTTGGAGCATTAATCAGCCCAACCGACCCAATTGCAGTATTAGCCATTATTAAACAAATGCGAGCCCCAGAAGGTATTTCTGTGCAAGTTGAAGGTGAGTCTTTGTTTAATGATGGCATTGGTTTAGTGATCTTCACTACGATATTTTCAGTGGCCTTTTATGGTACCGAAGCCACGTTTACTGACGTTGCTGAATTATTCTTAGTGGATGCTATTGGCGGTATCGTGTTTGGCCTAGTAATTGCGTTAGTTGGGCATTTTTTAATTATTAATAGTCGCGATGTGAACATTCGTTTGCTATTAACACTGACAATACCAACCGCTGGCTTTGCCGCAGCAAATATTTGGGAAATTTCAGGTGCTCTTGCCATGGTTACAAGTGGTATTTTACTTGGCAATATTACTCGCTCTAAGGCAACCGAGCGCACAGGACCAGAAGATACCCGCTATGTAAAAGATTTTTGGCATGCCACCGATAGCTTTTTAAATGCCTTGCTGTTTTTGATCATCGGTATGCTGATTGTCACTATGCCAATTACCCTTGCAGAAGTTGGCCTAGGTTTACTGATAGTACCTGTAGTATTGCTAGCTCGCTTTATAAGTGTAGGTGCGCCATTTGTGTTCTTTAAAAAATATCGAAAATACGATAAGCACTCAGTGAAGATACTCACTTGGGGTGGCTTACGTGGTGGTTTAGCGCTAGCCATGGCTGCTGCGATCCCACGAGATCAAGTAATGATTGCAGGCTCTGACCTACACGATTTAATCGTTATTGTAACCTACGTGGTAGTCATTTTTTCAATCATCGTACAAGGTTTAACAATATCACCGCTGATCCATAGTAGTATTCAATCGGCAGAAGCGAAAAATTAAGCACCGCTTTTTACTTTAAAGGCTCGATTATCGAGCCTTTTTTTGTGCTTTATTGGCATACATTCGACCATCTGCAACTGCAAGTAACTTAGTCAACGAACAAGGCTGCTGGTCTGAAAAATCAGCAATACCATAAGAAAAGCCAAGTTCAACTTTGTTATTAAAACTATTGGGTGAGTGATTAAATGACAGCAACAAACGTTGCATGATTGCTTCGCATTCGCTGGTATTTAAATCTGTAAATAAAATAACAAACTCATCACCAGTCAAACGCGCATATAAATCAGCTTTACGACAACATCTTTCTAGCAACCCAGCAAAATCTTTCAGTACTCTATCGCCTGCGGCGTGGCCAAATTTGTCGTTAATTGCTTTAAAGTTATCTAAATCAATAAATACTAATTTTGCCTTTAAATGATGGCGAATACATAAATCAAGATAATGCTCTGCGGTGCTATTAAAACCTCGACGATTAGGCAATAAGGTAAGCTCATCGGTAGTCGCTAACTGCATGATTGCAAACTCTCGTTCAACAATTGCGGCAAAGTCTGTTAACGCTTTAATTTCTTGTTTATTAAAACTGCGCGGTTGATGATCGATAAGGCACAAAGTGCCAATTCTATTTCCTGATTTGAGTGTAATTGGGCAGCCCGCATAAAAGCGAATATTTGGATCACCCATTACCAAGGGGTTGTCTGCAAAGCGCTTATCATTTAAAGCATTTTCAACCACTAGTGGGTCTTTATATAAAATTGCATGGGCGCAAATAGAAATATCTCGCGCTGTTTCTGTGACGTCTAACCCCACACATGACTTAAACCACTGTCGCTGCTCGTCGATTAAGCTAATAACACAAATAGGCACAGAGAAAAACTGTTGGGCAAGGCGAGTGATTCGGTCAAAGGCAGGTTCACTTTGAGAGTCTAAAACATCCAACGAGCGAAGCTCTTCAAGCCTAGCTTGCTCGTTTAAAGGTACTGAAGGTTTTTCCATTGAATTGCCTTGTAAGGAACAACACAAGTGTTTCTTTACGTTAGCAGAAAAAAACGACCTGTTGCATAAATACAAATTCTTATATTGAGTATCAAGCCCATGTATCTAGGTGTTTATTACCCTCTTCATCCTCTTCAATGGCATTTTTACTGTTTTTATCATCTTTTTCAGCTGCTTTTTTACGGCGCTCTATTTCACGCTTTTGGCGCTTTTCGAGTTCAATTCGCTGCACGTTCGCGTCTTTTACGCCCGCAATATGAAACGCACCTTTACTCTCCAACTGTAAGCGCGTTATTCGACCTAAAAAGGGGATCATGATATCCATTTGTACCTCCTATTGTACCTCCTACCTATCCAATATATATCGACAGTTATAAGATATACTTTAATTTCGCAAAAAAATGCTTGCCAAAGATTAGCAAAGCATGTTTATCTATATACGTAACTTATTTAAACAGATTTACGCACTTGTTTATACAAACGAGTGCAATACAGGAAAAATTATGCGCTTCAATCTGACAACTATCCATCATCACCATCATTCACCGGAATAGCCTGTCAGGTTTTTCGCTGAGAGGTTATTCCTAAAAGGAACCTCTGGCGAGCAATCAACCAAATTATTTATTTTCGCCCTGAGGTTCCCTCGGGGTTTTTAGTTTTTGAATTAAAGGAAAATGAATAATGAGCAATACCAACCGTTTACGAATCGCCATCCAAAAAGGCGGCCGCTTATCAAAAGACTGCCAAGAGTTACTTAAGCAACTTGGTGTTAAATTAAATCTTCGTGAACAACGTTTAATCGCACACTCTACCAACATGCCAATTGATGTACTTCGTGTACGCGATGACGATATTCCGGGTCTTGTAATGGACGGTGTATGTGACCTAGGTATCGTCGGTGAAAACGTACTCGTTGAAGTACAAGCTGAACGCGAACGCCAAGGTGTGGCATTCGAAGTAAATAAGCTTTCTAAACTTGATTTTGGTTACTGCCGTTTAGCACTTGCATGGCCACAAGAACTTGGCCCACAAGATAAAAGCTGGTTCGAAGGTAAACGCATTGCAACTACATACCCTGAAATTTTAAGCCAATATCTAAAACGTGAAGGCATCAACGCAAGCACGGTAATGTTAACAGGCTCTGTTGAAGTGGCACCGCGTGCTGGTCTGGCTGATGCGATTTGTGACTTAGTGTCTACCGGTGCAACGTTAGAAGCCAATGGCTTAATGCAAGGCGACACAATCTTAGAATCAAATGCATGTTTAATTCAAAACAAAGACCTAGCAGATCAAAGTAAACTTGATTTAATCAATACGCTAATGCCGCGTCTACGAGGTGTTCGTCAAGCTAAGGAAAGTAAATACATCATGTTACACGCTCCTAAAGCAAAGCTTGATGAAGTGTGCGACTTGCTACCTGGTACTGGCCAACCAACTTTACTATCGCTTGCAGGTAGCGACGATTATGTAGCACTGCACATGGTTAGTAGCGAAACCCTATTCTGGGAAACGATGGAACAGTTAAAAGCATTGGGTGCCAACTCAATTCTCGTTATGCCTATTGAAAAAATGATGGAGTAATTATCCATGTTTCGCTGGAATGAGGAAAATCAACAAGCACAGCAGGCGGTACTCACCCGCCCTGCTGTTACTGCAAGTAAAGAGGTCGAAGCAATTTGTATCGACATCTTAAATGCAGTTAAAACAGAAGGTGATGCAGCGTTATTAAAGATGGCAAAAGAGTTTGATAAGCGCGAAACACCTCGCTTATTAGTACCGGTTGAAGAAATTAATCAAGCTGAGCAGTTACTATCAAGCGAGTTAAAAGCCGCCATCGAAACGGCCTATGCCAATGTAAAACGCTTTCACCAAGCACAGTTACCCAAAGACATTAAGTTAACAACGCAACCGGGTGTGTTGTGTGAACTTAAATATCAAGCCATTGAAGCGGTTGGTATTTACGTGCCAGGTGGCAGTGCGCCACTGCCATCGTCAGTGATTATGCAAGGGGTGCTTGCACAGTTAAGTGGTGCACAAACTGTTGTGCTTACTACACCTGTAAAAGCCGATGAAACTATCAACCCTGCCATTTTATATGCGGCAAAACTATGTGGTATTAAAACCATTGTAGAAAGTGGCGGCGCCGGAGCGATTGCAGCAATGGCATACGGCACAGAGTCAGTGCCTAAAGTGAACAAGATTTTTGGCCCTGGAAATAGTTTCGTCACTATGGCAAAACAACTTGTTGCGCAAACTATTCCGGGTATGGCGATTGATATGCCAGCCGGCCCTTCTGAAGTGTTAGTGATTGCTGATGAGCGTGCAAACCCTGAGTTTATTGCCGCTGATTTATTGTCGCAAGCAGAGCACGGCGCTGATTCGCAAGTTATTTTACTATGTAACAGCGAACGTATTATTGAAAAAACACAGCAAGCATTAACAGAGCAGCTAGCAAAATTAAGTCGTAAAGACACTGCCGAACAAGCCCTAGCTAACTCAAGCTTGATATTAGTGGACTCGGTTGAGCAAGCCTTTGCAGTGTCTGCTGAATATGGTCCTGAGCACCTTATTTTACAACTTGCTGATGCGCAGCCTTATCTAAGCTTAGTGAAAAATGCCGGTTCAGTATTTGTGGGTGATTACACCCCTGAGTCTGCCGGTGACTATGCGTCCGGTACTAACCACGTACTACCAACGTATGGTTACAGTGCGACCTATTCGAGCTTAAACTTATTGGACTTCTTTAGAACTTACACAGTGCAAACCATCAGTAAAAATGGCTTACGTGAATTATCTAAAGCAATTTTACCTTTAGCTGCAGCAGAGGGACTAGATGCTCACGCTAATGCTGTTTCAATTCGTCTTGAGGCTATGAACAATGAGCGATAATGCAAAAATAACAACGCTGTTGCCAGATAACATTGCTGCACTTACAGCCTATAGTTCAGCGAAAAGTGAAAAGCTCACAGGCACTACTTGGTTAAATGCCAACGAAAGTCCATATTCACGTACTCCAAATATCAATTTAGCTGATTTAAATCGCTACCCAGATCCGCAGCCTCAGCAAGTGATTAATCGTTATGCTTGCTATGCTAATTTAGAGCCGGAGCAAGTACTAATGACTCGCGGAGCTGATGAAGGTATTGAGCTATTAGTACGTACGTTTTGTCGTCCAGCTAAAGATAGCATTGCACTCTTTTTGCCAACTTACGGCATGTACAAAGTAACCGCTGACACTCACAACATTGCGATTAACGGTTTAACTCAAGAACTGTTATTAAAAGGTACGGTTGATGAGATTGTAACCGCAGTTGCTGACTCAAAACTGGTGTTTATTTGTAATCCAAATAACCCAACTGGCAGTATGACTAGCCTAGACAAAATCAGAAAAATCACCCAGCAACTTGCAGGTAAAGCGATTGTCGTGGTTGATGAGGCTTATATAGAATTTTGCCCAGAGCAAACAGCTGCAAGTCTCATTAATGAGTTTAGTAACCTTGTGGTACTGAGAACCTTATCTAAAGCGTTTGCACTTGCGGGTCTTAGAACAGGCTTCACACTCGCTAACAATGAGCTACTTGCGCCTATTCGTAAAGTGATTGCGCCTTACCCTGTATCAACCGTTGTTGCGAGTATTGCAGCGGATGCCTTAAGTAGTGACAACATCGCTTCAATGCGCCGTCAGGTGACAATTCTCAATAGCTTAAAAAGCAAACTAAAAAGTTGGCTCGAGCAATCACCTGCCGTTATCAAAGTACTGAGCGGTGAAGGTAACTTTGTCACTTTAAAATTAAAAGACAAGCAATCATTTAATATCGCACTTGAGCAAGGACTCGTAATGCGTGCCTTCACTTTATATGGCGAAAATGATTGGCTACGAATTTCTATCGGTAACGAGCAAGAACTAGAACAAGTAAAAGTTTGGTTAGATGGCTTATCACTGACCAGCAAAACAGTAGAACAGGAATTATCATGAGCAACCCGTATTTATTTATTGACCGCGATGGCACGATTATCGAAGAGCCAATCACCGACAAACAGGTTGATAGCCTTGAAAAATTGGTGTTTTTGCCGAATGTGATCCCTGCTCTATTACAACTTCAAGCGGCAGGTTACCGCCTTGTGATGGTTTCGAACCAAGATGGTTTAGGAACTGATAGCTTCCCAACAGCTGATTTTGATATTGCTCAAGACAAAATGATGAATATCTTAAACAGCCAAGGAATCAAATTTGATGAGGTTCTGATCTGCCCTCACTTTGATGAACAAAATTGTGACTGCCGTAAGCCAAAAACCGGATTACTTACTGAGCTAATGCGTTCAGGTAAAGTCGATTTAGCACGCTCATTTGTGATTGGCGATCGCCAAACAGATATCGGACTTGCCAAGAACTTATGTTGCGAAGGCATTTTGTATGATGGCAGCTGGGATGCCATTGTCACTAAGCTGACAACTGCGAACCGTGAAGGCCGTGTCACTCGCAATACCAAAGAAACACAAATCGATGTGCAAGTTAATTTAGACCAAACAAAAAATGGTGAAATTAGCACAGGCCTTGGCTTTTTCGATCACATGCTTGACCAAATTCGCACCCATGCCAATATCGGTCTTAATATTCAAGCAACTGGCGATTTACACATTGATGAGCACCACCTAGTTGAAGATATCGGCATTGCACTTGGTCTTGCTCTTAAACAAGCATTAGGTACAAAAACGCAAATTGGTCGTTATGGTTTCGCATTGCCTATGGATGAATGCAAAGCTGAAGCACAAATCGACTTATCAGGCCGTGCATCATTTGTATTAAATGCCGATTTTAGCCGTGAAAAAGTAGGCGACTTAGACGTACAAATGGTTGAACATTTCTTTAAAAGCTTAAGTGATAATGCTGCGATGAGCCTTATTCTGTCGGTTAGCGATGGTAACTGCCATCACCAAGTTGAAGGTCTATTTAAAGCGTTTGCTAGAGCACTTCGCGCTGCGATTGCTAAAGATGCTTCGCAACAAACTGCTAGCTCTAAGGGGTGTTTATGATTGCTATAATTAATACCGGTTGTGCCAACATTAACTCTGTTCGTTTTGCCTTTGAACGCTTAGGTAAAACACCAGAGGTGATCACTTCACCTGAGCAATTAAAAGGTTTTGAACGTGCGATTTTACCTGGCGTAGGCCATGCCTCTGTTGCAATGAAACGCTTAAAAGACGGTGGCTGGCAGCAAGCAATTGATGAATATCAGCGCCCACTGATGGGAATTTGTTTAGGTATGCAATTACTTTGTGACAAAACTGAAGAAGGCAATGTTGATTGTCTTGGCAAAATCCCAGGTATTGTTAAGCAACTTGATGTAGGTGAATTAACTTCACCGCACATGGGCTGGAACGACCTAAGCGTCTTAAAAGAGCATGCCCTCACTAAAGGTTTATCAGCGCAAGATCAAGTGTACTTTGTGCATAGCTTTGCTCACACAGTGAACGATGCCACCTTAGTTAGCGGTGAATACGGACAAGCTTTTTCAGCGATTGTTGCCAAAGATAACTACGCAGGTATGCAGTTCCACCCTGAGCGAAGTGCTAAAGTAGGCACCCGACTTTTACAAAACTTTTTAGATTGGCAGCTGTAAGCGCAGCAAAAAATAAGAGAAATAAACGTGATAATTCCAGCACTCGATGTATTACAAAACCAAATTGTGCGCTTATACCAAGGTAAGTATGATACAGCACAATTTTACCCTTACGAACTTAGCGCACGCTTACAAGAGTATGCAAATAGCGGCGCAGGTAAACTACACCTCGTTGATTTAGAGGGTGCGCGCGATCCAAATAAAAAACAGTGGCAGCATATTCAAGCGGCAACCAAAGCGCTTAATGTACCTTATCAAGTAGGTGGCGGTATTCGCTCTGAGCAAGATGTTGCCGACTGGCTTGAAGCCGGTGCTAACCAAGTCGTGATTGGCTCAATGGCCGTTGAAAAGCGCGAGCAAGTACAAGCTTGGATTGAAAAATTTGGTGCAAAGCACTTCGTTATAGCACTTGATGTAAATAAAACGGAAAACGGCTGGGCACCAGCGACACATGGGTGGCTAAGTGAATCTAAGTTTGGTTTGTTCGAACTTGTTGATTTTTACGTAGCTCTCGGTGTAATTGATTTTCTGTGTACAGACATCAGTAAAGACGGCACGATGACAGGCCCTTCATTTGCACTTTATGAAGATCTAACTAACCACAATAGCGAGATTAAAGTTCAAGCATCAGGCGGTGTAAGCTCACTTGATGATATTGCAAAGCTGAAAAAACTTGGCGTTGGCGGTGTTATATTAGGTAAATCATTACTCGATGGTGCCTTTAATGTTGAGGAGGCGTTAGCATGTTATCAAAACGCATAATTCCTTGTTTAGATGTTAAAGACGGTCAAGTCGTTAAAGGTGTTAAATTTAAAGGCCATGAAGTAGTTGGTGATATTTTAAAGCTTGCAAAAGCATACAGCGATGCCGGTGCTGATGAACTAGTTTTTTATGAAATCAGTGCCAGCGTCGAAAAGCGTCTACTTGATGTAAATTGGGTAGAGAACATTGCGCGCCATATTGATATTCCATTTTGTGTGGCTGGTGGCATTAAATCTGTTGCTGATGCGGCACGTGTTTTAGAACGTGGCGCAGATAAAATCAGTATTAATAGCCCAGCTATCGCTCGCCCAGAGCTAATTAAAGAATTACACGATGAGTTCGGTAAACAATGCGTAGTTGTTGGTATTGATAGTTTTTATGATGAAAAAACTGATGAGTATTTGGTGTACCAGTTAACGGGTGATCCAAATGCATCAAGCCGTACTCGCTACAAAACCGAAGAATGGGTTAAGCGCGTGCAAGACCTAGGTGCTGGCGAAATCGTCCTTAATTGCATGAACCAAGATGGCGTGCGTAAAGGCTACGACAATGTTCAGCTATCAAAAATGCGTGCACTGTGCGATATTCCACTAATTGCTTCGGGTGGCGCAGGGACAATGCAAGACTTTGTTGATGTATTTCAGCAAAGCCAAGTTGATGGTGCTCTCGCTGCCAGCGTATTTCACAAGAACGTCATTGATATTGGCGAACTAAAACAATTTTTAATCGATAATAATGTAGCGGCAAGACTATGCAATTAACCAAAGACACTCTTACTCAAGTCGATTTTGCCAAAAGCGAATTGATCCCAGCTATTGTGCAAGACGCACGCACTGGGGTTATTTTAATGCAAGGCTTTATGAATCAAGACGCATTAGCTGCCACTTTCGACAAACAAAAAGTAACCTTTTTCTCACGTTCTAAAGAGCGCTTATGGACTAAAGGCGAAACATCAGAAAACTACCTTGAAGTTGTCTCGGTGCACACCGACTGTGATTACGACTCTATATTAGTACTCGCAAACCCACTTGGCCCAACCTGTCACTTGGGTACACAAAGCTGTTTTGGCGATGATGCAAAACCTAGCTTATCGTTTTTGGCCGAGCTTGAACAAGTTATTGTCTCGCGTAAAAATGATGACCCAAGCAAAAGCTACACTGCGTCTTTATTTGCAAAAGACTTAAGCCGTAGTTGCCAAAAAGTGGGTGAAGAAGGTGTCGAAGTTGCCCTTGCAGCTATGAAACATGATAACGATGAATTAACCAATGAATCGGCAGACTTACTGTATCACTTAACCGTGTTATTACAGCGCCAAGGCTTATCATTGGCCGATGTGGTGAGTTGCTTACAAGGCCGCCATAAGTAAATGAAGTACATTAAGATGCACCTTTTCAGGTGCATCTTAAATCTTATTGCCTAAGTGCTTTTAAAACATCACGAGTAAAGTCATGTTCACTAAAGCCTTTAAGACCCGCAAGATCATACCCTCGCCTAACAATAACTAGCTGCTCGCTTGGAATAATCACCAAATATTGACCTCGGTTGCCTCGCGCTGCGATAGTATCGTTTGGTAATTCTGGGAAGCGTTCGTTATAAAGCCACCACTGTGCACCGTATCCAGGTGCAGCTTTTGGGGGCTGCGCAGGTGCTGGTTTACTTATATAACTTAACCAATCTTTAGGTAATATTTGCTCACCTTGCCAGCGACCATTATTTAGGTGTAACAGTCCTAAACGAGCAAGATCTCGTGAGGTAGTCCACACTTGCGATGACAAAATAAAGTCACTTTGCCAGTCAGATTCTAAAAAAGTATGCTGCATGCCAATTTTATCGAGCAAGTTTTCATACGGATAACGTAAGTAACTCGCTTCATCTTTGAAAGTTTCTCTTAGAGTGCGAAGCGCTAACATGGTGTCGTTATTGGCATATTTCCAGCGGCTGCCAGGCTTTACTTCTAACGCAGTATGCGTTGCAGTATCAGACACTAAACCGCCCCCCATATAAACCCGATCTGTCCGGTTGCCCGCTTTATTACTATCTAAGCCTGATGCCATATGAAGTAAGTTTTCAAGAGTTATTTCACCACGCGGATCAAGCGAATGAGACCAACTTTCAAGCCCCGCTGGTTTAGTTACATCAAGTCGCTTTTGCTCTACCGCCACACCAATGATGCTAGCGCCAATACTTTTTGCAACAGACCAAGTTCGCTGTGCGGTTTCTGGGGTAAAGCCTGCTTTATATTGCTCTGCTAAAATCGCCTGAGGGCTTGCTATTAAAATAGCTGAAGTACGTGCGCCTTCGCCATAATGACGAGTAAAAGCCTGAGCAATAACCTCATCAAGCGCCTTATTGCCCGTTGTTTTATTAACACCATTTAGCGTTTGCCATGGCTTACCATCATCCTTTAGATCAGCTAGGTTTTCTTTAAACGGAGATTGCACAAGTGATGCAGATTCTAGGCTAGCTCCAACAGGCAAATCAACGCAACCTAAACGCGGACGCCACACTGATATACGCTGCTTATCTTTATCATAATCGACAGTGACTCGCCTATGCTTGGTATCAATATTTGCTTGCAGTGTTTTTACCGTGTCTGCGATTAAAGGATAAATTCCCGTGAGTTCATCTGTAACGATTTGCTCAGTCGTTTTGTCAGCATTAAACGTGGCACTACAAGTAAAGTTGGCGACATACCCTGCAGCATAAGCGTTTAAGGTTACATCAGTTTCCTCACTACAAGCACAAAAGCTGAACCACAATAAACTACTTAGGAAGATTATTTTTTTCATTATTATTCCTTGGGTGGCAAATAGTATAAGTTAGCAAAAGGGAAAAATAATGATATGTTTTTACGGCAGAGTTAACGCTTTTAACGGTAAAAAAGCTGGATATTAAAAAACTAAGAAGCATTATTTTTTTAAAAGTTTATAAACTGTTTAAACCTTTTGTACCAGCACCTGCGACTAAGCTAAAAACATCTCAAATATGAAAGGGAAGAACCATGTTAAGTAAAGTAAAAACACTCTCGCTTATTGCCGCAGGCCTATTATCAGCCCAAACATTTGCTTGGGGTGAAATGCCTCTGCAAGAAACCAAAAACCTTAAGCTAGATGCAGCATCATTAAGTGCTTTGAAAGTCGAAGCTGGCTCTGGTTTTTTGCACATTACAGGCACTGACAGTGATGAAGTAACCGTTAAAGCTGAAATTTATCAAGAACAGCCGCACGATGAATACTGCTTAACGCTTGAAGCTAAAGGCAATAATGCCGCACTTGGTGCAGGACAATGTGAACACCATACCAATAAGCAAACTCGCATTGATTTAACTGTTGCGATCCCGCGTTCATTTAATGTCGATGTGCACGATGGTTCTGGTGAGATTATTATTAGCCAAGTAGCTGATACAGTAATCAACGATGGTTCTGGTTCAATTACAGCTAATGACATTACAGGCACTTTAGAAATCAATGACGGCTCTGGCAGCATAGATGTTCGTAATGTCAGCCGTAATATTAAAATTCATGACGGCTCTGGCAATATTAATGTGGCAAAAGCACAGGGCAATATTGAAGTACACGACGGTTCTGGCGGTATCGATTTAAATGATATTTCCGGTGATGTTGTCGTTTCAGATGGCTCTGGAAGCATTCGCGTTGATACTGCGGCAAACTTTGAACTATTAAGTGATGGTTCTGGCTCTGTAAAAGTAACTAATATTGCCGGTAAAACTAAGATGTAAGCTCACGAATATACAACAAGATATAACCAAATGCCCTCCTTTGTGAGGGCATTTTGCATTGTAATTGCCAATCTTTATTAGCATTTTTACAAGGGCTTAGGTATCCTCTAGAAAACGTTTAAGGAACTGCTATTTAAAAGGATAGCCTGATATGAAAAAGCCACTCGTCGCCTTACTAACTGGCCTTGTTTTAACAGGTTGTACAGGACTAACAACTGAACAACAAGTTGCCATTGATAACTTAACCCCTTGCGAGAAAATCAACGCCCTATTAGGTGCTTACGACAACCGCTTTGAAGACTTAAAACGTAGCCGTGTAAATACTAAATACATGGAAACATGGACAGCAAAATACAACCTTATTGCTGATAACTGTCAAATCACGGCGCTTGATAAAGACAATGTCACCTACCGTTGTGTAGGCAACTATGAGCAACAGCAGCAAGCTGTGGCCGATCACACCCGTGCGGTTAATTTTACCCAAGCTTGTTTAGCAGGTAATAATTGGCATCAAACACAAAAAGAGTCTGCAGAATCGTTACGCACCACGTTTGTGCTTGACGAAAACAACCCTGTTATCTCGATTCATTCGGGTAAAACCTTATCACGTAAACAGCCTTGGTCTACCACTCTTGAAATTGGTAAACCCGTTGAAGGTAAATAATACATTTTTGAAGGCTACATTAGCCTTCACATCACTATGACAAATTCAAAAAAACCAACCAGCCAATTTAAAACAGATTGCATCGGCCAATGTCATCGCTTAAATGGCTTTTGCACTGGCTGTGGCCGCAGTAATGATGAAATTTTTGATTGGATCATTTTATCCGAGCAAGAAAAAAAAGTGATTTTAAATACCCCTCGCCCTGACATAAAAGCGAAATAGTTCTGACACCCAAGCGTCATTAAAGCTTGTTAGCCTGATTCAAACTGACCATCAGGTAACGATAATGACCGCTATTTTTGTAATCAACTTAGCAAGCTCTACTGAACGATTAAACCGTGTAAGCCATGAGCTCAACGCACAGAATTTGGCATTTGAACGCCTTGATGCAATTGATGGAAGAGAGCTGTCTGATAAAGAGATAGCCAAGCACTATAGTGCTGATTTAAACCTAAAAAAGTATCATAAGCCATTGAGCAAAGGTGAAATTGGCTGTTACTTAAGTCACAGAAAAGCATGGCAAACCATTGTCGATAGGCAATTAGATTACGCCATTATTTTAGAAGATGACTTTGTTCTCGACCGCTCTATTCACAGTGCAATTGACAACATTAATACATTAAAACAGCCTTGGCAGCTAATAAAATTGGCTGCTTACAAAGACCGCAATCGCGACATTGCTTTCACAAAACAACTCGCTGATGAGCAGCATTTAGTCATTCATAAAAAGCTTATGTCTGGCTGCTGTGCAACTGCTGTTAGTTTTGAAGGTGCAAAATCACTTTTAAAGGCCACAGCCACATTTGGCCGCCCCGTTGATTGTGATTTACAGCATGTTTGGGAAACCGGCGTATATGGATACTCATTGCTGCCCTACCCAGTATCACAACCCGATAATCCACAAAGTGATATTCGAGACCGAACAGACAAAGTTAACAAATCGTTTTGGCGACGAAAAAAGCAGCAATTCCAAAGCACTCTACAAAATGCAAAATACACTAAGCAGTTTATAAAAGCGCAGCAAACACCAAACAAAAAGAAAGGAGCCGCAGCTCCTCTCTTACCAATCAAAAACCATTAACGAGTTATTTTGCTAGGTTTGGGTGATCAACGCCCATCCATGCTTTAAACAATGCCATTTGAGCTGGTGTTGCATCTTTTAATGCTTGTACCTTTTTCTCTTTATCAAAGTCTTCACTAAGTGTCAGTGTCGTACTTTGCAATGCATCACGTCTAATGAAATCAACAGTCACTGTGTCGCCTGCTTTAAACGTTTCAAGGCTGGCTGTTAAATCTTTACCAACATGCTTTTTGTTAAACGCGACGATTTTATCATCTGTAGTTAAGCCCGCTTGCCATGCAGCGCCGCCACGGCGAACATGAGTTAAGGTTAATAACTCACCGCTGTTTTTAGCGAACGAGTCAATACTAGGTACTGATTTTGCACCTTCAGGGCGAATTAAACCTAACCCCACTTTTGCAAGTAGTGAATCAAAATCGATAGCTGCTGGCTCATCCACATTCGCTTGCCACCATGCGCTGTAATCACGACCCGTTAGCTCTTTTAAAATCGCTTTAACATCATCAGGCGTAAAACCATCTGGTAAACGGTGTTTGTTGTAAAGTGCACGGTGAACATCGCGGTAACTAATTTTGCCGTCGCTCTTTTCTAGTAAATCAATATCAAGCGCCATTGAGATCAATGAACCTTCTAAATAGATATTGGTGCTGTAGTTGCGTGCATGATCGCCGCCTTGGTTAATCCACTTATCAAAACTAGTTTCAGTTGCGCTTTGTACTTCGCGACCCGGTGTTTGTAAGTGACGATTAACTGTTTTGGTTAATGTACCGAAGAACTCATCCGTTGTTTCAATACCTGCACGAACCATTAAGTGATCCTCAAAGTAGCTGGTTGAGCCCTCTGCAATCCATAATGTTTTCGCGTAGTTAATATTCGTGTAGTCGTACGGTGCAATCCCTTTAGGACGGTACGCTTTTACGTTCCAAGTGTGAATAAATTCGTGTGCTGCGGTGCTGATAAACGCAAGATAATCTTTACGAGAACCAAAACGATCGCGAGGACGTTGTATAATTGTTGAGTTTAAATGCTCTGTTGCACCGCCGGCACCTGACGTTGCATGTACCATAAATACGTAACGCTCATACGGGTAGCTATCCCAAATTACATTGCCAGTTGTAACGAGCTTTTTAAGGTCGGTTAGCATTTGATCTACGTCGTAGTTACCTTCACCCCAGATAACTAGTTCGTATTTACGACCATCAACGCTAAACTTATGTAGCTCATTGATACCACTCTCGATTGGTGAATCAACTAAAATGTCGTAATCTGCAGCTTTAAAGCTATGTTTAGAACCCGCATTTTCCATCCCCGACACTGAACGCCATTCTTTTGGTACGTTTAGTTTTACAGTCACAGGGTCTTGACGGAATGATTCACTAAACATAAAAAAGCCAGATGCATCAATAAATGCATGACTGTCATCAATATGACGAGCGCGTTTACCTAGCTCGTTAGCGTAAACTTGATAATCTACATTTACTTGAGTTGGCTCGTTTAGATGAACACGCCAAGTGCTGTGGTCAATTTTTTCCCACTGTAATGCTTTACCGTCATCATCTTTTGCTTCGAAAAAGCGTACTCCATTGGCAAGATTTAAAATTTCATAACGGCCAGTACGCCAAGCTGGAAGTTTAATATCTAAATGTGCTTGTGCGGTTTGGGGAAACTCAACACTTACATTACCTAGATGGTGCTCTGGCTGAGTGATAGACAGTGAGTAGTTTACATCTGCAAACACACTGTTAGAACAGGCCGCCAAGATAGACATTGCCAAAAACTTTTTCATAACAACTCTTTTTATTACTATCAAAATTGCAAAACAGACTAACAATTGCGAGAAAAAATGTGAATTAAAAACCGATAAACAACCATTGCAACAAGTTTGATAGACAAAATAGCTAAGTTTTTGACTTGGAAACTACATTTCGTATTAATTTGTTGTAAACTTATCGTATAGCAATTTTTGAAATTTGATGGCGGTATTACTTGGTGCAGCAACAGCATGATGTTCTTAATAAAAAGCTAAAGCAAGCGATCGACGCTCGTGCAGTGGTCGAAGATGCGCGCAAACATCAAGTTGAAGTCCTTTCTCAATTTGCAGCGAAACTATCACTCAGCTGTAAGGGACTAGACATTGAACTAGACAATCGATTGGCTAAATTTAGAAATGCGTTAAAAAAAGGTGTAAATTTCGATTTACTTTCACCGCTAATAGATGATGTGCTTGGCCTGTTAAAACACCAAGAAACTAAGCAAATGGCACTTCAACGCGAACTGAATGATAGTGTCACTGACGCTGGTAAGCAGCTACAAAAAGTGAGAGGTCTGCCTGATGATGCCCGTCGTTCGCTGCGTTATCTACTTGACCACGAATTAAATAATATTCAGTCTAATCATGACTTTGTTCCGTTACTCTCAAAGTTAGTGGTTATCTATCATCAAGCCCTACAAGCCAAACTTGCAACGACAAGCAAAACTGAAGCACAAATCAAACCTGAACTTGCCACGCAACTTTTATCTCTTGCTAATGACTTAGTGCTCGAGGAAGAAAGTGCCGAGCAAATAAATAGCATCAAAAGCAAAATCACCCATAATGATAGTGTTGACGACCTACTTGATTCTGCGCTGAATATAATTAGCATCGTTACACGCAATATGAGTAAAGAGCGGCAATCAGCTCAGAGCTTTTTGATCTCTTTAAATCAGACCATTGAAGATTTACATCATTCAATTGTTTCTACTAGTAAACACTCAGAATCACTCAGCGCCGAATATGATACGCTTAATAAACAAATCGAAAACAAGATTAAAAACTTGCATACGCAAACACAGCAGGCTACATCTATTTCTTCGCTTAAAGAGCTAGTAGAAGAAGAGTTAAAATCATTAAGTGATGATTTAATCGCTAAAGAAAAGCTAGAACAAACGGAGCGCGAGAACTTACTTGCCAGCTTCAACGATATTAATAACCGTATTAGTCATTTAGAAAGCAAGCTTTCGACCTACAAGCAGCGCCTTAATGAACAACGCTTTAAGAGTTTATTGGATGGTCTAACGAAGTTACCAAATCGTTCTGCGTTCGATGAGCGGTTCAATCATGAGTTCAACTTATTTAATGTGCAGGAATCAGACATCACATTTGTAGTGATTGATGTTGACCACTTTAAATCAATCAATGACCAATATGGCCACAGTGCTGGTGATAAAACACTGCAAGTGATTGCCAAAGCATTACAAAAATCAATTCGTAAATCAGACTTCATTGCCCGTTACGGGGGCGAAGAGTTTGTATTACTAATGAGTGGAATGGCGATTGAAAAAGCGACAGTACCGCTAGAAAAGCTGCGCAAGACTATTCAAAGTATTCCGTTTAAATTCAAAGATAAGCAAGTAGAAATCACTATTTCTGCTGGTGCAACCCAGTTGAAAAAAGGTGATACCCCGCTAATTGCCTTTGACCGTGCCGATGAAGCATTATACAAAGCCAAGAACGAGGGACGAAATAAAGTTTGCATTAGCAAATAAAGGCCTCATCTAGTATGTGAGGTCTTTGACACATAATGATAAAGGCTCATTGACGAGCCGGGAGAGTGCTTATGTTAAAACAACTGAATCCTACAGGTGTACTGGATTTACTATCGCAACTAGAAGTTGATCTACTCGAACAATCATCCACCAGCGAGCGCTATAAATTATTTAGGAACTGTGTGCTTGCGGTTCTCAATGTGGGCAGCCACACCGATTCAAGCTTAGAAATTTACAATAAATACGAAGACTTTGATATTCGCTTATTAAGCCGAGAGCGTGGTATTAAAATTGAACTTGAAAACCCACCCGAATCCGCTTTTGTTGATGGCGAAATTATTACCGGTATTCATGAACATATTTTCTCGGTTATTCGCGATATTCTGTTTATTTGTCAAAAATATGAAAAAGACTTAACAGAACAAAAAGCCATCACTCATATGGTCTTTGATATGCTCAGAAACGCAGGCGCACTTAGAGTTAATAGTGACCCGAGTATGATCGTATGCTGGGGCGGTCATTCAATTAACGAGGTTGAATACAAATACACCAAACAGGTTGGCTATGAGCTTGGCCTCCGTGGATTAAATATTTGTACCGGCTGTGGCCCTGGTGCAATGAAAGGCCCAATGAAAGGTGCCACCATTGGCCACGCTAAACAGCGTATTACAAACAACCGTTATCTAGGTTTAACTGAACCAAGCATTATTGCCGCTGAACCACCTAACCCAATAGTAAATGAGTTGGTTATTTTGCCTGATATCGAAAAGCGTTTAGAGGCATTTATTCGCACCGCTCATGGCATTATTATCTTTCCAGGTGGTGCAGGTACCGCTGAAGAGTTGCTATACCTTTTAGGTATTCTGCTGCACCCAGATAACGAAAAACAATGTTTACCAGTAATCCTTACAGGCCCTAAAGAAAGTGAAAACTACTTTATTGAGCTGTGTAAATTCATCGAGAAAACATTAGGTAAAGCGGCACTTGATAAGTTTGAAGTGATAATCGACGATCCAGAGCGTGTTGGTAAAACATTAAAAGATAAAATGGTCGAGGTACGTGACTATCGTAAAAGCCAAGGTGATGCATATTACTTTAACTGGACGCTAAAAATCGATCATGATTTCCAACAACCGTTTGCACCGACTCATGCTAATATGTCGAGCTTAGATCTACATTTAGATCAACCAACTCAGCAATTAGCTGCTAATTTACGCCGTGCGTTTTCAGGCATCGTGGCTGGTAACGTTAAAGACGAAGGCTTACAAGCCATCAAACAGCATGGCCGCTTTGTGTTAAGTGGTGAGCCTGCACTTATGGCTGATATGGATAAACTACTGGCAGCATTTGTTGAGCAAGGCCGCATGAAGTTACCAGGCAGTAGATATATTCCTTGCTATGAGATCAAAGCTTAATAGGAGCCCATGTGACAACCCAATTACTTTTAATAGATGCGCTTAATCTTATTAGACGCATCTATGCTGTTGATAGTAATCAGAGTCATCACAGTCAAGAACATATGATAAAAGCAAGCTGTGCCCGAGTGGCACATGCTTGCAAAAAACTACGCCAGCAAACGAATGCTACTCACGCGATTGCAGTGTTTGATGGTGAAAAAAGCTGGCGTTATCACTATTTTGAAGCATATAAAAGCACTCGTTCACCGATGCCCGATACCCTCAAACAAAACTTATCACGCTTTAAACAAGCAATTGAAGAAACGGGCATTGTGATTTTCTCACCAGATAATGACGAAGCAGACGATATAATTGCTACCCTTGCTCATAAAGCTGCGACTAATAATGTACCTTCTACTATCGTCTCTACAGATAAAGGGTTTTTACCGTTTTTATCTGAGCAAATAGCTATATATGATTACTTTAAAAAGCAATATCTTGACGTTGAAGATATAAAGCAGCGTTTTAATGTACCAAAGCATCGGCTCGCTGATTTTTGGGCCTTAGCAGGTGATAAAACCAATGATATACCTGGGGTCAAAGGCATTGGTAACAAATCAGCGCAGCAACTTATAAATGATTATGAGTCGATTGAAGCAGCTATTAATGACGATGATTTAAACCCAACACTAAAACGTAAGCTTAGTGCTGGTATGGACATGTTTGTGATATCAAAAAACCTTGTCATGCTGCGTACCGATATTAACTTAGGCTTTAGTTTAAAGCAGTTAAGGCTCAATTAGTCGCAATCTCGTAGCACAGTTTGCTAACTGGGCGTATACTGAAAATTCGCGTTAGTTTTATAGAGTTACACATGTTTAAAAAGGTTTTCCAATATCTGGTACTTGGGTTAGGTGTTTATGCACTGATAGCAACCCTAGTGATCACTTTTTATAAAGATGATCCGCAAGCTATGATTTGGCAAGACCGTGAAGCTTTTAATAAACGCTATATCGCGAAACTATCTATTGATAAGCCCGAAAACCTCAATGCTGTACTTGATTATTTAGGTAGCCCCGATCTAACCTATGCTAAACGAGTTGAGGACAATGTTTGGCAAATTATTTTTTATCGCACTCAGCATGTTAAATCTGATGGGATAACCACTATAGATGAATGCACAGGCCTACTTTTTAAAAATGGTCAGCTGGTATTATGGGGACCAAGTGCCTATGAAAGCTATCAACAAGAAACCTAACAGCTTATGATGGAAAACGTGACGCCACGAGAATTGGCACGCTTATTTGATAGTACGCACCAGTTACTCAAGCTTTATCATCAAAAGCAAAAATGGTCACAAATTTTCCCTATACTAAGTAATCTTGCCGAGCGGTATTATCTACTATATCAAGCCTGCCCAAAAGGCATGCAAGCGCAATTAAGTTTGTATGTTGCGAACCACGGCTACACGACCAATTTAGTCGTAAACCAATGTGTTATTGCCTGTACTTTATGCCACAGTCTTAACTACAACCAAGCAATTAGTGAACAGATAATTAGCTGTTGTTTAGCCAATTACCTATGTGTGCAATCACAAAGCAATAAATTAGCCGCAGGCCAAACACTCACAGCTCAAGATAAAAAGCTTTGGCAGTGTCGTCATCAATTAGCCGCAAAACTACTCAAAGACTCAGGCCCACATACGCTTTCTATTCAGCATTTATTAGCTCGTTTAAATAAATATAAACAAGCACTATTAAGCGCACCAAAAATTATGATTTACGATGGTGCAACAACCCTAGTAGCTCTAGCTAATATTATTGCTATGAATACGACTTATCGCGATTCGGGTGGTCATATTAGTATGCACAAAGCTATGGCTGATATCTACTTGCGCACTCCGAACGAGTTTGCTCAAAATGCTATAAAAGCATTGATTGCTCATATTGGTCCTTATATTCCAGCAAGTGAAGTAAAGTACGCAGAGCAGGTGCTTATCTATTTAGCCACAGATGAACATGGCCGCCATATTTTAGTTGATGCCAGTTGCCCAGATAAAATTCGCTGGCACCGCTTTAAAGCAAACTTAACTATTTTTGACAAACAAAGACTTTGTAAAGATACTCGTTTGCTATACACCGTATGGTTTAGTGAAAACATTAATTTTGCCGAGCCACAGCCTTTAAATCAGCAACGTAGACAGCAATATTTAGAGCTAATTAGCACATTAAAAGTATCAAAAGAATACAGCTACCGTAGCTTAGATAAGCTTTTAAGCCCCTACCCTGAATTGATTACGCAGCTTACTGTTGCCGTTAAGCCCTATAATAAAGAGCAGCAAAGAGCTAAAGACTTACGCCATTGTTTATCTATGGTCGGATACGATAACGCCCCTGCGATTATTCAAAAAGTCTTATTTCAACGCTTAGTTGCAACCACCTCTCATCCGCTTTTTCAGCATATATCTAAGCGCCTTGAGAATATGGTGCGAATTATCCAGGCGCTATTTAAACACATCGACTCAATTCAATTTGAACAGGTTGCTTTGCCGTTATATGCCTATGTTTTGTTCCTTTGCGAGCATCAAGCAACTAGCCTTTCACGTAAAACCATTTTTGAACAAGCCGAAGAACAGATAATAAGCCCGCCACTGGCTTGTTTATTTGGTGTTAGTCAATTAAACCCAGAACCTCTGACGATGTATTTAAATCAGCTGATTGGCGACAATAGCTGGACTCAGCATTTACTAGGTAGTGAGCAACATAAAAAACAGCAACTTGATATCAACGAAAAGCATTGGGTCGCAATTAAGCTTTTTACTTATTATGTTTTCCAACCAAAAGCCCTGTTTAGTAGTTGGCAAGAGCAAATTATTTCCGATAGTTTATTGGCTGCTGGTTGGCAATCAAAAGCAGATTTTTATGCATATCTCAAAAACTGTGAATTTGCAGACAATTTTTAGAATGTGTTGTTAAAAAGTGCGAAAACGTTAAATAAATATGAACTTTAGTCTGTTTATAGTCAGTATTCACAGGATAAACTGGCAAAAAGCTGAATAAATTGCTATAAAAGCCGCTTAAATTTTCAAACACATTCACGTAAACCTTCTAACAAGTAAATCGCATGCTATTTCGCAACGAGTTTACGTGTTTATCTACTCATAAATAGGAAAAGTAAATGGCTAAACAAACCATCACAGTGATCAAAGGCGACGGCATTGGTCCTAGCATTATTGATTCAGCACTTGAGATCCTTGAAGCTGCAGGTTGCGATTTTGATTATGAATTCGTTGATGCTGGCCTTGCTGCCCTAGAAAAAACTGGTGAGTTACTGCCGCAAGAAACAATCGACACAATCGCGCGTAACAAGATCACTTTAAAAGGCCCATTAACTACACCAGTTGGTGAAGGTTTCACTTCAATCAACGTAACTTTGCGTAAAAAGTTTGGCCTATATGCTAATGTTCGTCCTGTTAAATCATTCGCAGGTACACAAGCTCGTTACGACGATATCGACATCATCACAGTTCGTGAGAACACACAAGGTATGTACTCTGGCCTTGGTCAAGTAGTATCAGAAGATGGTAACGAAGCAGAAGCAATGTCTAAAATCACCCGTGAAGGTGCAGAAAAGATCGTAACTTTTGCATACGAGTTAGCGGTACGTGAAGGCCGTAAAAAAGTAACAGCTGTGCACAAAGCTAACATCCTTAAATCAACATCTGGTTTATTCTTAAAAGTTGCACGTGAAGTAGCTGAGCGTTACCCGCAAATCGAATCAACAGAAATGATTGTTGATGCAACATGTATGAAACTAGTTATGACTCCTGATGAGTTTGATGTAATTGTTACTACAAACTTATTTGGTGATATCTTATCTGACTTATGTGCAGGTCTTGTTGGTGGTCTTGGTATGGCTCCTGGTGCAAACATTGGTGAAGATGCAGCTATCTTCGAAGCCGTACACGGTAGTGCTCCAGACATCGCAGGCAAAAACCTTGCTAACCCAACTTCAGTAATCTTAGCATCTATCCAAATGCTTGAGCACTTAGGTATGGCTGACACTGCAGAGCGCATCCGCAGCGCAGTTGCTGATGTAATCAAAACTGGCGACCGCACAACGCGTGACCTAGGCGGCAGCCACGGCACTACAGACTTCACTCAAGCTGTAATTGAGCGTCTATAAGAGAACAATTGTTTAGGGCTTATGACAACATAACCCTTAACCCCCCTACCAAAAGCCAGTCTCAGACTGGCTTTTTATTACCTCTAATTAATCAGACACCCACTTTTATTTATCAAGATAAGAAAATGCAAAACAAGACACCCAACTTAATATTTCACATTCCTAAAAATTGTGCCTAAACTTAGATTGTTCAACTCATGGAGGAGAAGAGCATGGCAACCCCTCGTAGAAACTTAATTAGCGTTTCAAACACACCTTACTACCACTGTATTTCACGCTGCGTTCGTCGTGCTTATTTGTGTGGTCAAGACCCACTAACCGGTCGTTCTTATGAACACCGGCGCGAATGGGTAGAAAAAAAACTACTCAAACTCGGTCGAATATTTTGTATTGATGTTTGTGCCTATGCAGTTATGAGTAATCATACTCATTTGGTTCTACACATTGATATAGCAAAAGCTAAGCGTCTAAATAATAAAGCTATTCTGATTAGGTGGCACAAGTTATTTAAAAGCACTTTTCTTTGTCAACGATTCTTAAATGGCGAATTACTAACACAAGCAGAGCTTTCAGCGGTGAATATCAGAGTAAATATATACCGAGAAAGACTCAGCAGTATTAGTTGGTTTATGCGTGTACTTAATGAGAGCATTGCACGAAAGGCCAATCAAGAAGATGAGTGCAAAGGGCGATTTTGGGAAGGTCGCTTTAAATCGCAAGCCTTGCTAGATGAAGCCGCACTTGCAGCTTGCCTTGCTTACGTTGACTTAAACCCAGTAAGAGTAAAAGTGGCTGATTTACCAGAGCGATCTGATTATACAAGTATAAAAACACGCATTAAATCAGCTCAAAAAGACAAACAACCCAAATCATTGATGCGTTTTGCTAGTAAGCCACATAATCATATGTCTAAAGGCTTACCATTTGAGCTTAAAACATATTTGCAGCTCGTTGATTGGACTGGCCGCTCAATACAAAAGGGTAAACCCGGTGCAATACCTAAAGACGCACTACCTATCTTAGAACGATTAAATATCTGTGCTGACAACTGGCTTATACTCACCACCTCATTTACAAAATCATTCAAAAATGCAGCGGGTAAAGAGAGAGCTATCAATGCATATACAAATCGCATGAAGCGACAGCGAAGAAGCTCGATTACAAATAGTTTAGCTTTATTTGCTTAGTTGCATGTTAGGCATTGAGTTTCTATTTTATAAACTAAACTTCCTTGCAAACTGGAGGCGACCCCTTCTTTACAAGTAGAGTTACCCTGTACGCACAATTTAAAAATAAAGCCATCATATTAGATTGCTTTTTTGAAGAGTCCCCATCAAATAGTACAAAACTTCTTAGTCTATATAATTTGTTGACCTCGACTTACATCTTACTAAATGACCGCTTGCTGTTAGAAATTAATTTGGGTGTCATGTTTTGAGATAATTTAAAGAAGCTTTTTATTAAAATGGGTGTCTAAATAAATATCTCTTATAAAGTGGCTAAGTTATGCATTTCAGACATGAAAATGCATTATCTATTGGTAGAGTTATTAATTAACTACACGAACGATTCAATGCATAGTTACACCATCAAAATCAGGATAAACAAAATACAGATGCAAAAAAACCAACATAAAAATCAAATATGGAAAAATTAATGCAAAAACACTCTTTTGCGGTTGACATCAGTTTCTAAAACACTTAAAAATACTACTAACATTTTTTAAACAGCAAACATTTAGTCTGCTGTCTGTTTTTAGAAGAAATTAAGAATAATGAATATTCGCCGCCACCTTTTAGTCGTCAACGTTCTCGTACTGGTCTTAGTTACAAGCCCAGCGGGAGGCTATTAAAAGGTGAAAGCACGCTTTTTAAAAAACCCCCGCCTTATGCGGGGGTTTTTTTATGCATTTATGCTGCACAGATAGAGGAATGAGGATGAGTACAACTGAATATAATGGATCCGAACTAGTTGTTCGGGCACTTAAAGAATTGAATGTAAAGTATATTTTCGGCTATCCTGGCGGGTCTGTCCTTGATTTATATGATGCGTTATTTCAACAAGAAGATATTGAGCATATATTAGTACGCCACGAACAAGCTGCTACTCATATGGCTGATGGTTATGCCCGTGCGACTGGTGAAGTTGGTGTTGTACTTGCAACCTCAGGCCCAGGTGCAACAAACTGTGTTACAGGTATTGCTACTGCTTACATGGACTCTATTCCTATGGTGGTACTTTCAGGCCAAGTTCCTACAGGTTTAATCGGTGATGATGCATTCCAAGAGACTGATATCGTTGGTTGCTCTCGCCCTATCGTAAAGCACAGTTATAACTGTCGTAGCGCAAAAGATATTCCAACAATCTTAGCCAAAGCATTTTACTTAGCCAGTACAGGCCGCCCTGGCCCGGTTGTGGTTGAACTACCAAAAGATATGCTTAACCCTGAATTAAAGTTTCCGTTTGAGTTTCCAAAAACGACTGAGCTTAGAACTTATAACCCGAATACCAAGGGTCATTCAAAACAAATTCGTAAAGCTGTTAGCGCTATATTAGAAGCTAAAAAGCTGGTTATTTATTCAGGTGGCGGCATCATACTTTCAAACACCTCTGAGCAACTAACTCACTTGGTTGAATCATTAAACGCACCGATCACTAATACCTTGATGGGTCTGGGTGGCATCAGCGGTACGCACCCTAACTTTATTGGCATGTTAGGTATGCACGGTAGCCTTGAAGCAAATAAAGCCATGGCAAATGCTGATGTTATTTTAGCCTTAGGTGCTCGATTCGATGATCGGGTAACAAATAATGTTAAGAAATTTTGCCCAAATGCCACCATCGTTCATGTTGATGTTGACCCAACCTCAATATCTAAAACAATCAAAGCGCACATCCCAGTTGTTGGCTGCTTACAAACTGTACTTGAACAGTTACAAACGGCGATTGATAAAAGCTCTATTTCAATTGATCGTTCTGCACAAGAAGATTGGTGGCGTCAGATCATTAGCTGGCGTGAACAAAAATGCCTTAGCTACAGCACCGATGGCGATAAAATCAAACCACAAGCGGTTATCGAAGCAATCTACAAGGCAACCAATGGTGATGCTTACATCAGCTCTGATGTAGGTCAGCATCAAATGTTTGCAGCTCAGTATTATCCGTTTAAACACCCACGCCAATGGATTAACTCTGGTGGCTTAGGCACTATGGGCTTCGGTTTACCTGCGGCAATGGGCGTGAAGCTTGCTTTCCCTGAAAAAGAGTCAATCTGTGTGACTGGAGATGGTTCAATTCAAATGAACATCCAAGAACTATCAACCTGCTTGCAATACAATTTAGCAGTAAAAGTTGTGTCGTTGAATAACCGCTCTCTGGGCATGGTGCGTCAATGGCAAGATATGATGTATTCAGGTCGTCACTCATCTTCTTACATGGAATCACTTCCTGATTTCGTAAAATTAGTAGAAAGCTATGGTCATATAGGTATTCGCGTTGATCATATTGATGAGCTACAACCTGCTATTGAAAAAGCCATGTCTATAAATGACAGGTTAGTATTTTTAGATATCTGTGTAGATGAGAAAGAACATGTTTACCCTATGCAAATAAAGCTAGGGGCAGTCGATGATATGTGGTTACGTAAAGGAGTAAAAGCATAATGCGCCGTATTTTATCAATCTTATTAGAAAACGAACCTGGCTCGTTATCGCGCATTGTAGGCTTATTTTCACAGCGCGCTTACAACATCGATAGCCTTACTGTTGGCACGACTGACGATCATTCTCTGTCGCGTATTACCATTACCACTATGGGTGATGATCGTATCGTTGAACAAATCACCAAGCAAGTGAACAAGTTAGTAGATGTCCTCAAGATTATTGATCTAACCGAAATGGCGCATATTGAACGTGAGCTGTTGCTAGTTAAAGTATTTGCCCAAGATGAGACAACTCGTGCAGCAGTAACTCGTGTTGCAGATGTATTTCAAGGTGCTATTTTAGATATGGGTCGCCACAGCTACACTCTACAGCTTGTAGCGAGTACTGAAAAGATCGAATCTTTCCTTGATACCCTGCGTCATGAAACCGATATTATTGAGGTAGTGCGTTCAGGTGCAGTTGGCATTGGTCGTGGTGATAAAGCGTTAAAGGCGTAAGCCTTTTTCGCAGTAGCGATTAAATTACAGACACAAAAAAAGGGCTATAAGCCCTTTTTTCAATAAATAGTAAGTTAGCCTATTAAGGATTAACTTGGTCTTTAAGACCTTTACCCGCTTTAAAGCTTGGGATAGTTGCTGCCGCAATTTGAATTTCTGCACCAGTTTGTGGGTTACGGCCAGTACGCGCTGCACGCTCTTTTACTGAGAAAGTACCGAAACCAACTAATGCTACTGAGTTACCTTCTTTAAGAGAGTTAGTAACTGCGCCAGTGAATGCATCTAGTGCACGAGTTGCTGCCGCTTTTGAGATTTCTGCATCAGTAGCAATTTTTTCAACTAATTGAGCTTTATTCATTGTTAGATTCCTATTCGTTATTATTTTGCCTTCGCAAAACCTATCTTTATGCATTTTTGAGAAGTTAGCAACAGCAAATTGCTATTTTTACGTAATTTATTCAAAAATGACTACTATTTAACTATCAATCACAAGGTTAGTGACATCAGTATTAATAAAGACTTAATTTAACTTCCATAACTAAATTTTATGATAGCCAAACCATCATTCAATTTTCTCGATAACTAAGGTAACTTCCCCAACCTCAAAGCCAAACTTATCAATAGCGGTACGGTTTATCAAGCGTGATTGTGTTACCAAGTACATCCAATCATCGAAATTCACCACTAAAGTACTATCTTTATATGGAAGTTCGACAGAATATGTCCAGTGGAACACACTACCATTACTATCACCCTTTGCTTCGCCAACCACATCTGAGGCTGTACCTGTGATACTGCCATCTTCATTGATGGTGATATACCAAATACGCGTTTGCGTTTCGCCATCATCATAAACAAATTGCTCGTCAATCACTCCCTGATTGCCATCCCAAGTTGCTTTCATATCGACAACCAGCTTACGAGTTAATTCACCTTTATGGTCTTGAACAACGCCGTAGGCTTTGAGCTTTCCGCTAAAAAACTGTTTAAAGTCAAACTTAGGTTCTGTGCCTTGATAATAATCAACGTTTGGCGCAGAGCAGCTGGTAATTAACAATACCATAGCAAAAATAAAAAGTGCTTTGAGCTTAATCATGTTTCCCTCCAATAAGCTGTTTTCGAAGTGATGGTTCAGAAGTGTCAGGACTTAACCAAATTGCTAAAAAGTTATTAGCGAATTTATTGTCACCAACCTGACCTAACTTTTTGTCATTAAAGTAGAAAGTACCAATGCCTTGCTCGTTCGTACGAAACGACAGCGAATCATTCTTTTTGATATCAGGCCAAAGGGCTAATAACTGTTCGTCGTATGCACCTACCATGTCATTGAGCTTTAAATGTTGCCATTGCTCGTTGGTTGCTTTAACGATGTCTTTTGCATCAAAATCACGTAAATAGGTAAGTGTTAACTTGCTGGGGTGCTGACCAAATTGATACGAACCCGTTGGCGTTTCTAGTTTGGCGTTATACACATCCCAAAATAGATACTCCATCTTGGCTTGTCCTACTGTTTTAAAACCGTTTGCGATAGCCCCTGCTGAAAAAAATAACGCAGCAAACAAGGATAATTTAAGTGGCTGATACATCAATAAATCCTAAAAGTTGTGTTATTAATCATTACGTAAAGCATAACTGAACTGATCATTTAGACGCTAAAAATCGCTTATTAATAGTGATGATAATCATAAACATGCTCGCCCATCCTAAACCATAAATAAGCCAAAACTGCCAAATAGCAAATTGTGTGTTAAGTACTTCAAAGCGCATCCCAGCGTAGTAACTGGCTGGAGCAAATAACGCGCAAACACCCCAGCCAATATACCAAGGCAACTTTTGTAGAAATTTCATCGAAGTATTAATAGTTAGAAGTAGCGCAGTCCAAAGTACAGCAAGCCATAAGGGAAAGGGACTCTCTTTAAAAGCGAGTAAATTAAAACTACTCGCTAGCCATTCATAGCCTAAAGCAAGCGGTAAGCCGCATAAAATTAGCCAAATATCTTGTCTTCGCTGCGTTGATAAAAAAATCATCACAGCTACAACAGCTAAAGCGGGTATCAGAGAGTTGTGTTCGAGGAGTAAGGCCATAAACCAAACTCCTTGAAACAACGCAAAATTAATAATTGAGCGCGATATCATCGCCAGAATGGCCAAAACGCGGTTTACGGGCAACTAAATGAACGGTACTGATGGCGCGGGTTCTAAATGCTCCTTCACAGTAAGCTAAGTAAAATAGCCATAAGCGATAAAAACGCTGGTCAAATTTCACTTTATCTATTTCAGGCCAACTAGCAACAAAGCGCTCACGCCAATCAGCCAAGGTTCTTGCATAGTGAACACCAATATCTTTGACACTATGCACGACCATGTCTGTTTGCTGCTTTATTTGCTTATTCATTTCATCTAAGCAAGGCAGGCAGCCACCTGGGAAGATATATTGCTGAATAAAGTCTGAGTTCTTTAGGTAATGACTGTAACGCTGATCAGCGATGGTAATTGCTTGGATAAGCATTGCACCACTGTCTTTTAATAAAGACTGACATTTAGCAAAAAAGCCTGGTAAGTACTCATGACCTACTGCTTCAATCATTTCGATTGACACAAGCTTATCGTATCTACCTTCTAACAGACGATAATCCTGCTTCAGTAAAGTGATTTTATCCTCAAGTTTTAGCTCTTTAACTTTTTGTTCTACATAAGCATGTTGCTCATCAGAAATCGTCGTAGTCGTAACATGACAATCAAAATGTGTTGCAGCGTAAATCGCAAAGGCGCCCCACCCTGTGCCAATCTCAATAACAGAATCACCTGGCTGTAAATCAACTTGCTCACAAATTAATGCCAGCTTATGAGATTGGGCTTGTTCAAGGGTGGCTTGTTTTGAAGGATACACTGCACAAGAATACAGCATTTCATCACTTAAAAATGCACTGTATAGGTCGTTACCTAAATCATAATGCGCTGCAATATTCTTTTTCGAACCGCTGGCTGAGTTTTTATTTTTAAGATGATTAAGTCTGTGCGCAATACCACTTAAAAAAGCAAATTTTTTCTCAAAGGCATCTAGTTGAGCTTGATTAAGGGCAAATATTTCAATAAGTTTAGTGAGGTTGTCACAATCCCAATAACCAAGAATGTAGGCCTCACCAGCACCAACACTGCCAGATAAAGCAAATGACTTATACATCGCAGCATCATTCACTGTAACCGTTGCGTTCAAATCACTTGTCAAATCACCGAAATGCTCTTTTTGATCACCTTCAATGAGCGTAATACGTCCAGTATCTATACTGTTGAATGCACCTATGACAAGTTTTTTATACAGCTTTGTCATCCAGCCAGTCGTTGCGGCTTGCGTTAAATTTGATACTTTTTCCATCACATCACCTAGTTGAATTCTCTTATTTGCCCGAGTGACCAATAAATGGCACACGTTTGCAAAACAATTTCAAAGCATGAAGGTAAATACCCTTAAAGATACTAAACGTCATAGCCGGAAACTGTTTAAGCACGGCACTAACCCGCTCCTTCGTCAGGATGTGCTTTTGCAAACGCAGGGTTGCATCAAACAAAAGAGTCTCGTCTTTTTTATTTTCAATATGAATCATGGTGTTATCAGAATTCATTCTAATATTCCAATGATAGTTCATATCTAAGTTCATGAAAGGTGATACGGAGAAAACCTTTTTAAAGTTCACTTTTTTTTCAAGAGGTACTACATAATAATGACGTTCATTCCAAGGGGTATTGCTTACTTCAGCAAGCATGTGGGTAAAGTCACCATTACTAGTTTGAAAGAAGAAAAAGTTTACAGGGCTAAAGTACAGCCCTAAACAACGCATTTGTCCGAGCATAAAAACATTGGCAAATTCATTAGAAATGCCTAGCTCTTTAATTTTATTAAGCGCACGCTGCTTGAGTGGTAACTGCATATCAGTTTGATAATTAAAGTAATCACTTTGTTTAAATTTAAGAGCCTTAAAGCCACTAGAACCAAGCCAAGGGTGAATACCATTTAGCTCATTAGGATTTGCTAAATCAACCCACATCATATAAAGCGGGTATTTAAAGTGATGCTCTTTAACCGCAAAACGCCGATGACGAACATCACCTATATAAATAGCACTATTCAAACTCTACTCCGAGTTTTTGCGCCACATTGACAGCACTTCTAACACCGTCTTCGTGGAAGCCGTTATACCAGTATGCTCCGCAAAAATAGCTATTGTTTTTTCCATCAATCAAGGATTTTTGCTGCTGTGCTGCTATCGACTCTTTGTTAAATACTGGATGGTGGTATGTAAACTCTCGTAGAATTTTATCTTTGTTAATGCCATCAAGGTGGTTAAGCGTGACACAAAATTGTGTGTCGCTTTTAATTCCTTGTAGAATATTCATTTGATATGTGACAACAGCGGCTTTGTCTGTGTTGTTGTTTAATAGGTAATTCCAGCTAGCCCACGCAGCTTTTCGTTTTGGTAAAAGTGTTGTATCGGTATGTAGTACCACTGAGTTAGCCGTGTAAGGTATAGCTGAGAGAACACGTTTTTCGTCTGCGCTTGGGTCTAATAATAGGTTTAATGCTTGATCGGAATGGCAAGCAAACACCACCTTGTCGAATGTTTCGCTATGGCCATCATCAAAATGCACATGCACACTGCCATCTTTTCGAGATACCGAGCTGATATTGCTATTTAAACGAATTTTATCAGCAAAGCCTTGGATCATCGGTTTGATGTATTCGCGAGAACCACCCGGAATAACATACCACTGCGGGCGATTAGTAATATCCAGCAAACCGTGGTTATAAAAGAACTTAACAAAAAACTCTACGCCAACTTGCGCCATTTCTTTTATACTTGTTGACCAAATAGCAGCCCCCATCGGCAAGATATAATGGAAACGGAAAAATTCGTTAAAGTGATGCTCGTCTAAAAACTCACCTAAAGTTTGGTTTGCCTTATAATTTTTTTCAGCATGCAATGATTTACACACTTCATTAAAACGAACGATGTCTTTCAATAGTTTCCAAAATTTAGGGCGAAAGATATTACGTTTTTGAGCAAATAAACTAAAGAAGGTGTGGCCATTATATTCAAATCCCGTTTGCTCATTATGCACACTAAAACTCATTTGCGTTTTCTGGCGTTCAACACCTAAACGCTCAAGTAATTTTTCAAAATACGGGTAGGTCCGGTCGTTAAATACAATAAAGCCTGTATCAACAGCGTATTCAACGCCATCAACCTTTACGTCAATGGTTGCAGTATGGCCACCTATGTAATCGTTTTTCTCAAATACGGTTACATCGTAATGTTTGTGCAAGAGGTGCGCACAGCTTAAACCTGCTATGCCTGATCCAATAACAGCCACTTTTTTCAACGTGATAATCCTTTTGCAAGCTTCAGCCACAACGGCGTAGGAAGCATTCTTAAAAATTTTAAAATGAAGGTAAAACGATGCGGAAAATGCACTTCTTTGCGCCTTTTCGCGACACCTTTAAAAATATAGTTTGCCGCTTCTTCTGCACTGACTGCCATTGGCATAGGAAAGTCATTTTTTTCTGTCAGCGGCGTTTTAACAAATCCGGGGTGAACTAGCGTGACATCCACATCGTTTAAATCAACAGCTAAGCTGTTAGCTAAATAACTGACTCCCGCTTTAGAAGCGCCATAAGCTTGGCTACGTGGTAAAGGCAAGTAAGTTACACTAGAGCTCACTATAACGAGCTGCCCACCGGGTTTTATTTTTGGTAACAATGCCTCAAGACAATAGCCCATACTAAGTAGATTGGTGGTAATCACACGCTCGAACAAACTACTATCAAAATTACGTGCATCATCAATGTATTCACAATTCCCTGCATTTAAAATGACACGATCAAATTGCGTATATGCCACTGTGCTCGAACGTATATCCTGAAGGTCTGTTGCATCAAACTGGCAAGACTCGATATTTTGGTACTGACTTAATTTGGCAAGCTTTTCTGTATTCCTACCGCAAGCAATAACTTGCTCACCCTTGTCTGCATAAAGCTTTGCCAATGACTCACCAATACCAGAAGTTGCGCCTGTAATTAATGTCGTCATTATGCACTCGCCCTTCTATCGATAAATTTTACAGCAGAACCAAGCACTGGAATATGCCTGTAAAGCATAGCCCCTACGTCAAAATAATCGCGATGCTCAATGATTTTGTCGTCATTAAATTTTAAGCGGCTATGTCCCTCAACTGAAATTGCTTGGCCTTTTTTAAGTTTTGGATGACGATACTGCATGGTCCAATAAATAAACGCGTTTTCCTCTTTACTATAGGTATTTTCAATAACAAATTCGCAGGAAATCACATTAGCATAAAGATTTTTAAAATAATCACGCAGCGCCTCAAGACCATTTACCGCATGCAAGGGATCTGCAAACTGAATGTCTGGGTGATAGATATCATCCAATAACTGTAAATTATCTTTATTGAGTGTTTGATAAACATTAATAAATCTATCAAGGGTCGCCTTTTCCATGTCACACCTTAAATGCGTTTAACGCTCGCTCTCGCGCTGCTTTATGATCAACAATTGCTGGCCAATAACTGCTCGACTTACCCTGTTTCGCTAAATAGTCATGCGGAAAATGGATTTGCTTGGCAGGAATTTTTTCCAGCTCTGGTAAATATTTACGGATAAATTCACCATCTGGATCAAATCGCTCACTTTGAGTGATTGGATTAAAAATTCGAAAATACGGCTGAGCATCACAGCCTGTGCTTGCAGCCCATTGCCAGCCGCCGTTGTTAGATGCTAGATCACCATCAATAAGGTGTTGCATAAAAAAGCGCTCACCTCTACGCCAATCAATTAGTAAGTGTTTAGTTAAAAAGCTCGCTACCACCATACGTAAACGATTATGCATCCAGCCAGTTTGAAGTAACTGCCTCATAGCGGCATCAACCAATGGGTAGCCTGTTTTACCTTCGCACCATGCTTGAAAGTCACCTTCATCATCACGCCATGCCACAGCGTTGTATTTCTCGTTAAAGTTGTCGTATTTACTTAGGTTTGGATAAATCGCCATAAGGTGACGGTAAAATTCACGCCAAATCAGTTCGTTTACCCAGCAAAACAAGTTACTTTTGCTGCTGCGTAATACATCAGGATGACGCTGTTGAATAAGTGCTAATAATTGCTGAACGCTGACAATGCCAAGAGCTAAGTAAGGACTTAAACCAGAGGTGCCTTTGATGCTTGGGATATCGCGTTGCTCTTGATAGCTTGCTAGCTTTTCTTCAATAAAGCGCGCGCAAACGTGGCTGAGCGTTTCATCATCAACAGGCCATTTATCTGAGCTACCGTCTGTGGCTAACAACTCACTTGACTGCCACTCAATAGGCTCGAACATCTTAGGCGGCTCAGCAAAATAAAAATGGGTGTCTTGATAAACTTTAAGCCATGCATTTTTAAATGGCGTAAAAACTTTAAACATCTCACCGCTTTGATTTTTGATACTCCCAGGCGGCGCAATTACATCACCATCGTAAGCATAAAAGGTAATGCCTTTACTGTCAGCATGCTGTAAAAAAGCTTTATCGCGGTTAACTTCGTTAAGCTCATATTCGTTATTGGCATATACATTTTTTACTTGGTGTTGATCGCAAAATAACGCTAATTTTTCTACGCATCCAACGTAATCTTTCGCATCAATAACATGTAATTTAATACCTTTGCTGGCTAAAAGTTCACCTAGAAAACGAAGCCTGCGTTTTAATAAATCGAGCTGAATTGCTGCTACATCATGCGCTTGCCATTGTTTTTCGGTAATAAAAAAAACCGCATGCTGGCAACCATTTTCGATAGCCTGATACAAAGCATCGTTATTAAAAAGGCGCAGATCGCGCCTAAACCAAAATAATGTATTCATTAAATTCCGTAGCGTAATTTTAGTTCGTTCGGATATGGATCGAGGTAGACTTGTTTGGCTAGGTACTCATTTGGATGCACTTTTAAGTGATGCTTTATCAGTGTAAGTGGTACGTAAAGTGGCACTAACCCTTGGCGGTATTCATCAATTGCATCGCGCAGTTCTTGTTTTTCAATCTTAGAAAGCGATTTTTTAAAATAACCTTGCAAGTGCATTAATGTATTGGCGTTATTTTTACGTGATGCTGGCTTTTTAAGGGCTGTCATTAATCCCAATATGTACTCATCAGCTAAGGTTTGGATGTCTTCGCCATCAAAAGTGCCGAGCAGATTTCCCAAGTTCCGGTAAGCTTCATAGTTATGTGCCATTAATAAGTACTTATACTGGGCATGAAATTGAGTCAACCTATGAACTGTAAGAGGCTGCTCGCTCAACGTTTGCCAGTGCTTGTAGGTATAAACACGCATTACAAAATTTTCACGTAAATGCATATCGTTTAAACGGCCGTTTTCTTCACAAGGCAATAACGGGTTATGTGCCATTATTTGCTCTGCAAAAAAACCAACCCCTTCTGAAGTATTACCCGTACCAGCTTCGTTATAAATTTTAATGCGTTCCATTCCGCAACTAGGGCTTTTCGCACAAAACACAAAACCACTTAATTCTGCGGTTTGCTCTGTCGCAACTCGTTTACCGTACTCAGTTAATTTAGGGCCAACATCGCCAGTGCCATCAGGGCGGCACACTTTGATGGTATCTCCAACACGCACTTGGCGAATTGTTGGCCTAGGTATAGGTACCCCTACCGCCACTTCCGGGCAAAACTTTTTATATTCAACATGGTTAGCCAACTCATCCATGCAAAAATTAGATTTCTTGTGTCCACTGTCAAAACGCACTTTGTCGCCTGCTAAGCAAGCGCTTAAACCAATTTTAATTGTTGATTGCTGCATATAAACCCTACTAATAGATAAGATTACCAATTGGGTTGAGTAATTTACTAATACCTTTATTGAAGTGAAGCGCACTGCTAACGACTGTAAAGCACAAGCACCCTTCAATCGTTTTTGGCGTGTGATTGTGGCGACCATCTAGCATCATAAAATCACCTGGTACGTAATGTCCGTCTTCATCACTGAACTCACCATCTAATAATAAAGTTAGCTCAAAACCCGTATGTGTGTGCTCAGGAATTTCACCACCGGCATCAATGTGCAACAGGCTTGCCCTTAATGGACCATCATCTAAATCAATGCGTGAACGGGCAAGTTTACCTATTTGCATAAAATTACTGTGGCCAATGCGCGTAAGCGCTCTGGGTAATGTGTAGCTTTTATCTTTAACATCAACAGAAACCTGTGCTTGCTCATACACTTCATCAATTGATTCATCTGCAGTAATTGCATCAAAAAGGCTTATGTCTAACATGTCATCCGAATCGGTAGCGACCTCGGTAAATACACTGTCAGCATTTTTTGCCTCAAGAGCGGCTATCTCTTTTTGACACACTGGGCACATTTCAACATGAATAGCGACTGCAACACTCAAGGTGGCAGGTAGATTACCCTCACTAAACTTGGCAAGTAATTCGTTGCTTGGATGGTGCTTAATCATGGTGTTCTCCCATTTCATTGCGTAACTTCTGCAAGGCTAAGCGAAGACGAGACTTCACTGTGCCTACGGGAATGTTTAAGTGCTCAGCAAGTTGCTCTTGCGACATATCTTGAAAGTAGACTCCGCGCACGACTTCACGTTGTGCAATCGGTAATTTATCAAGATATTGTTTGATTTGTTTATCTTCTAAATGGTCACTGAACTCGTGTTGCCCCGGCTGTGCTTCATCAATTAACGGCCAAATATCTTCACTGATACACTCTTCTTTACTGCTTTTCATTTTTCTGAGCATATCGAAAGACGCATTTCGCATAACTGTATAAACCCACGTTGTCGCCGCACCTTTTTCTTTGTGATAAAGATGCGCTTTACGCCATACAGAAGTTAACGTTTCTTGAACTAACTCCATCGCTTGAGCTTCAGAACCAAATTGCTTTATTCCAAAACGTTTAATTTTTGGCGAGAAATATTGGAAAAGTATTGCAAACGCACGCTTATCGCGGTGCTCGGCAACAGCAAATAAAGCATCAGCAAGCTCTTTGCTTGGTGTATCTGGCATGGCAGAGTATTGACCTATGTTAGGTTTACAACCTGTGTTAAGTTGTTGACTTACCATCTTTGTGTCATCCAATTATTGTCGTTTAAAGTAATACGGCAAAAAGTTGAGGTTAGATCACATTAATTAGTAAATTCGTTATTAATTAGAGTATGGAGGAAACTTAGCAAGTTTTCAAAGTTAGATTTAAAAGCAAGTTGTTGTTTTTTAACTAATGAAATAGGCAAAATCTCAAGCCAACGGGCAACAACCCAGGCAAGGTTATCAAATTGTGGGGTTTTATAAAGGCCTGCTAAATCTGGCTGATTTGCAAACACAGCGCGAAGCGTGTGGCTTAGTAAGGTATTTTCATCGTTGATTGGTGTGTTTATGTACCACGAAGGTGACGAAATTCTTTCGATATCAGCATGACGTAACTGCTGCTTATCCTGATTAGCATTATGAATAGATACCGCATGCTCAGCATAAACATCAATTAATAATTGGCCGTTATCATCTTGATTGAAATCGGTTATTTGCATTAAACAACCTATTTCGGGCAAGTTAAGATCTGTGTCATGTTGGTAAGTGCAAAGCACAAAACCTGTATTATCTTGTACAGCTTCTTTGACCATCGTTAAGTAACGCTGCTCAAATATTCTTAGCTTGGTGAACCCTTCAGGTAAAATAAAAACCGGTAAAGGAAAAATCGCACGCTTCATAAAGTCTACTATTCTAAAACCACATGCCTTTAATTACGTGCGCTTTTAATCCGCCGATCAATATTTCATGAAATCTTAATATCTACTTTATACTTTAGAAGTTAAACCATTGTGCAACGTTACGAAATAATTCGATAGATGCATATGCACTGAGTAAACTCAAAACCGGTGCAACCATAAGTAAAAATAAGCTGATTTCACTACTCATTATCTTGCTTCCTTACTGTTTGTTTGTTGCTTTTGGAGCTTGTGCAACTTTTAACTCTTCTTCTTTCGAAGTAATTGCATCTTCACTCATGTAAGTATCTAGTAACTTTTGAGCATCAAACTCAATGCTGTTCATTACGCTTTGTTTCAGTTCGTTACTTGCTTGCTGAACATAGCTTTTAACAGATTGTGTAATTGTGTTGCTGATATCTAATTCAAAGTCAGTAGCGCTTGCTTGAGTTGACCCTAATACAAGTAACGCAGCAGTAGTTAATTTAAGTGAGTTATTCATAGTGGTATTCCTTGTCTCTTTAAGTAATTAGTCGTAATTACTTAATCAAAGGTTGTGCCACTCTGAAAATATTTTTTAACCCATTGATTTTCAATGACTAAAATATTAATTTATTTTTTACTCCTATTCAGTGGTGGTTAATAAAACCAACTGATTTAGATATTTTGACCAATATTTAGTTAAAAAATAAGCGTTGCCAATTTCGGCGCACACTTGTACACTGAAACTGTTTTAAACACGCGTATTAGTAAATAAATATGACAAAACTACTCCCTTATTCACGCCAAGAAGAACAACTTAACGTGCTCACTCACGGCATGGGAGTACTCTTTGCGATATATGTGCTGTGGGATTTGATTTCACAATCTAATGTCGCATCGGCGACAGTGAGTGCCATCGTTTATGGATCAAGTCTACTGGTATTATTCTTAGCCTCTACTTTATATCATGCCAGTACTAAAGAACGAATTCGTGCTATTTATAAAAAATGTGACCACTGTGCTATTTACCTACTTATTGCAGGTACTTATACACCCTATTTAGTTATTACTTTATCAGGGGCATGGTCAATTGCCGCTTTAGTGTTTATTTGGTCTCTAGCTTTAGGCGGTGTTATTTATAAATTGCTAGTAAAAAACGGTAATAAAAAGGTCTCTCTCGCCACTTATTTATTAATGGGCTGGTTTGCATTGGCGCTTGTATATCCTCTTTATTTAAACCTTGATTTAAGTGCATTATGGTGGTTATTAGCAGGTGGTATTGCTTACAGCTTAGGAACTTTGTTCTACAGTGCTAAAACCCGCCATTTCAGCCATGCAATTTGGCATGTATTCGTGCTAGTTGGCTGTGTCTGCCACTACGTATCAATTAGTTTATATGTTTATTAATCCCACTGATGTAGGCGCATATTAATTTTAGTCTTATTAAATGTTACGCCTTCACTGAGTAGTTTTTGTCGTTGCTCAAGATGTTTACAGCTGCCCTCAGGAAAGGAAATTTTCCCTTGGCTATTTACCACCCGATGCCACGGGATACTTGAGCCTTCAGGCATGAGCTTTAATAGCCGCCCTACCAATCTCGAATTGTTAGGGTATCCAGCAAGCTTTGCTACTTGCCCATAACTTGCTACTTTTCCCTCTGGAATTGCACAAATAATGGTATAAATTAAATCCTCTTTACTAACGTGTGTTGGTTGCTGCACGACTACACTCCAAATATTGTTTACTGATCTCGCTAAAATCTTGCCAAATAGCTCTAGCAACAGGACCATGATGGACAGAGTGCTGTCTAAATACGCGAATTTCTGCGCCAAACTGGTGTTCACGGTCAGTAATTTTAATTTGCTGTAATAAACCAGCTTCTATTTCAGCTTTGCAGTGTTGTAAACTAATCATTGCCCAACCAGCACCAGACAATAAAAACGACTTAACACTGGTTATATCATCAATTTTCATCAATGCAGCTCCCAAGGTATAAGAAAGCCTATCACTGTCAAAGCTCAAGTCGCTTTCAAACATAGCTAAGCAAGGGTAATTTTGAATATCCGCAAAGCTGATTTCATTTGGCACCACATCAGGAGCACTGACAATACCAATATCAAATTTACCAATTGGTAGACTCTCAAAATCCCCTGTTGCATGAAACAAATCAAACCAAGGACCAATTCCTAAATCAGCCTGATGGCTGTTAACCTGCTCAAGTGATACAAAGCGTTTACCCGAAGAAATACTAAACTCTGTACTGGCAAAGCGCTTAAAGGTTTGGCTAATCACTTGGTTATAGCTATGTTGATGACAAAGCTGTTCATAACAAATTTTGTAATTAGCCTCATTGCCTAGTGCAAGTTCTTTAGCTAATGATCTTAACTCACTGTTTGCATTCATCAATTGGCGCGCTTCTCGGTAAAAAATACGGCCTTTTTCAGTTAAATGTAAACGATATTGACTTCGATCTAGTAGCTCAAAACCTAGTTCCGACTCTAGCTTCTTAATAGCCAAAGTTAGAGCAGGTTGGGTCTTATGCAATTTTACTGCGGCTTGACTCAAACTAGAGCTTTGCACAATAGCATCTAGAACGATTAATTGATTTAAATTCATTAATGGCAAACTATATAAATAAAATTAATACTGTTTCTAAAATTTAATAATTTTTATTTTATATCTTTGCAGCGTATCCTGCAGCAAATTTATGCTTTCTTATCTATGGAGAAGACAATGAGATTGGCACCCGCCGTGTTATTTAGCAGCATGTTTCTGTTACTTTCGGCATGTTCAGAGCAAGCAAAACAAGTTGAAGCAGAGCCGGTAGTACGCCCTGTTAAACTTTTTAATATTGGTAATAATTCAGAGCAAAGCATTCGCAGCTTTCCTGCTGAAGTTGTTGCTAACCAAGGTTCTTACCTAGCCTTTAGAGTTAATGGTGAGTTACTTGAGTTTCCAGCTCTAGCGGGCCAACATGTTGAAAAAGGTGAGCTTTTAGCAAAACTCGATCCCGAAGATTTTCAACTGCAATATGATGAACGCAAAGCTCGCTTTGAACTTGCTGAATCTCAACTTGACCGAGTCCAAAAGCTATTTAACCGTTCAATTGCCAGCCAATCTGAGTTAGATCAAGCGCTGGCCAATAAACAAGTTGCAGAGTCAGCGCTAAAAATAGCCAAAACCAATCTAGATAATAGTGAATTACGCGCACCGTTCGCGGGTACTGTGGCAAAGGTGTTTGTTAAAAACTTTGAAAACATTCAAGCGAAACAAAACATCTTACGCCTTGAAACACGCGACCTAATGGACGTAGTAATTCAAGTTCCCGAAAAACTTATTGCACGAATCGATAAAGACGTTGACTATCAACCTGAAGTTGTCTTCGATGGTTACCCAAACAAGTCATATCAATTAACCATAAAAGAGTTTGATACCCAAGCCGACCCTATCACTTTAACCTACAAAGTTGTGTTTTCTTTACCTGTACCAGAAGACTTTAATCTACTTGCAGGTATGACTGGCCGCGTTGATATAGATTTAAGCAAAATCACTAGCTCACAATCATCTTACACACTATTGCCTGTTGAAGCGGTTTTTTCAGAGCCTACCGAGTCTGAAAATAACAATAGCTATGTGTGGCTGTATGACCAAAATACTGGCTTAGTACATAAACAAGCTGTTGAAGTTGGCCAGTTACATCGTGATGGTATTGAAGTGCTATCAGGTATTGAGCAAGACCAAATTGTTGTTGCAGCAGGCGTGCACTCTTTAGAAGAAGGTATGAAAGTGCGCCCATGGCAAAAAGAGCGAGGCTTATAATGAGCTTCGCTGCACTTGCTATTGAAAGAAAAGTCATTAGCTGGATGTTTGCGCTGTTTTTACTGATTGGTGGAACAGTCGCTTACTTTGGCTTAGGACAACTTGAAGATCCTGAATTCACCCTAAAAAAAGCCATGGTGATCACGCTTTACCCGGGCGCGTCACCACAACAGGTTGAAGAAGAAGTTACCTTTCCTATCGAAAATGCAATTCAACAGCTGCCGTATGTTGATTACGTAACGAGTATTTCATCAACAGGTAAATCGCAAATTACCGTGGAGATGAAAAGCAATTACCGTAAACAAGACTTACGCCAAATATGGGATGAACTGCGTCGTAAAATCAACGATCAAGCAGCGTCAATGCCATCAGGGGTTTATCCTAGTAAGATTATGGATGACTTTGGTGATGTATACGGTGTGATGTATGCGGTAACCGGTGATGGTTACTCTTATGATGAACTCAAAGATTACGTTGATTATCTAAAACGCGAACTTGTTTTGGTGGATGGTGTAAGTAAAGTAACCGTAGGTGGTGAACAACAAGCCCAAGTGATGGTTGAAATTTCAACTCGTAAACTAGCCCAGTTAGGTATCTCACCCAATCGTATTTACCAGCTTTTACAAACACAAAACAGTGTGTCGAACGCAGGTAAAGTGCGCGTTGGCGATGAATCAATTCGCCTACATCCAACAGGTGAATTCAAAGATGTAAAAGAGCTCGAAAATCTACTTATCTCTAAGCCAGGTGAGAATGAACTTATTTACTTAGGTGACGTTGCTACCGTTTTTCGTGAGTATGCAGAAGTCCCTAATAATATTATTCGCTATAACCAGCAGCAAGCATTACTGGTAGGCGTGTCGTTTAGCTCTGGTGTCAATGTAGTTGATGTTGGTGCAAATATTGAGGCTCATTTAGCGTCACTTGAATATCAACGACCACATGGCATGGAAATTAACAGCGTTTATAACCAACCTGCCGAAGTTGAAAAGTCAGTAAGTGGCTTTATTATCAGCCTACTAGAAGCTGTTGCCATTGTTATTATCGTACTCTTAGTCTTTATGGGCTTTAAAAGCGGCGTATTGATTGGTGTAATACTCCTGCTAACGGTATTAGGTACCTTCATATTTATGAAGTTGTTTGCTATTGATTTACAACGTATTTCGCTTGGTGCCTTGATCATAGCCTTAGGTATGCTGGTTGATAATGCTATTGTAGTAACCGAAGGCATATTGATAAATCTAAAGCGCGGACAAACTAAACTGCAAGCTGCAACTAATATTGTAGATCAAACCAAGTGGCCGTTATTAGGTGCTACGGTTATCGCTATTACAGCATTTGCGCCAATTGGCTTGAGTTCAGATGCCAGTGGAGAGTTTGCAGGAAGCTTATTCTGGGTATTATTTATATCGTTATTACTGAGCTGGATCACAGCCATTACCTTAACGCCTTTCTTCGCTGATTTGATGTTTAAACAAGCAACTGAAAAACAGCCGCATCATGATGAAGACCCTTACCAAGGTGTTATTTTTAATGTCTATAAAGGCGTGTTACATACAGCAATGCGGTACCGTAAAACCACGCTACTTCTAATGGTTATTATGTTGGTAAGCTCAGTTTATGGTTTTAAATTTATTAAACAGTCGTTCTTCCCTGCATCAAATACACCTATGTTTTATGTTGATTATTGGCATACGCAAGGCGCTGATATTCATACCACAATGGATGGTGTTGCAAAGCTTGAAAAATTCTTACAAGCCGACCCTCTGGTTGAAGAAATAACCACAACGGTTGGTCAAGGCGCACCGCGTTTTATGCTGACTTACGCACCTGAAAAATCATACCCAGCTTATGGGCAATTGATTATTCGTGTAAAAGACCGCGAAGCTGTTACTACCATGATCAAAAAAGTACGTGATTATCAGCACGAGCATGTACTTGATGCTCAGCTTAAAGTTAAACGTATGGAAATTGGCCCATCCACTGATGCAAAAATTGAAGCACGTTTTTCTGGTGCTGATCCTGTGGTACTTCGCCAGTTAGCAAAAGAGGCAAAAGACATTCTGCATCAAGATGCAGGGGCATTTAATATTCGTGACGATTGGCGTGCTCGCTCTAAGTTAATTCGTCCGCAATTTAACGAGCAAAAAGCCCGTCGTTTAGGGATTGCTAAATCTGACCTTGATCAGCTGCTGTTAACTAGCTTATCGGGTAAACAAGTGGGCGTTTATAAAGATGGCACACAAATGCTACCTATTATTGCTCGTTCGCCTGCTGAAGAACGCTTAAACGTTGAAAGCTTGCGTGACTTACAAATTTACAGCCCTGTGTTAGGTGTGTTTGTACCGGTGACCCAAGTGGTTGATGATTTTGTTGTTGAGTGGGAAGACAGCTTGATCATGCGACGTGACCGTAAGCGTACCATCACTGTGATGGCCGACCACGATGTTATTGGCGATGAAACTCCAGCGAAGCTTTTTGAACGTGTTCGCAAAGACATAGAAGCTATTGGGCTGCCTCGTGGCTATGAATTGCAGTGGGGCGGCGAATATGAGTCATCAAGCAAAGCGCAAAAAGCTATTTTCGGCTCATTGCCGCTAGGTTACTTAGCTATGTTCGCTATAACTGTACTGCTATTTAACTCGGTTAAAAAGCCTTTAGTGATTTGGGCGACAGTGCCGCTGGCTATTGTTGGTGTATCCGCAGGTTTATTACTAATGAATGCTGCATTTAGCTTTATGGCACTACTTGGCTTACTGAGCTTAAGCGGCATGCTCATCAAAAACGGCATTGTCTTAGTTGACCAAATTAACCTTGAACTCGATAGCGGCAAAGACCCTTACAAAGCGGTGTTCGACTCTGGGGTGAGCCGTGTTCGTCCTGTAGCGATGGCTGCAATTACCACCATTTTAGGCATGATCCCACTGCTATTTGACGTGTTCTTCCAGTCAATGGCGGTAACCATTATGTTTGGTCTTGGTTTTGCCACAGTACTGACACTGATTGTTGTGCCTGTGCTCTATACCATGCTGTTTAAGATCAAAGTACCTAAACAGCGTCATGCTAATTAATACAGATTGACTCTCAACCAAAAGCCCTAACATCAAATTGTTAGGGCTTTTTCTTTAAAAAGTGAACACTCTAGTTAAGTTTTAAAGTGGAAGGCTAATTAACGTTAGTGTAATTAACTTCACATTATTATTCTGAAGCCTATTTTTTCAGGCTTAATGTACCGGTGCGTTTTGTACTGCTACGCTTAGTTTGATTTGGTTTTGATGAGTGAGAATTGCCAGCCTTTGATCTTGATTGACCTTGTTTGGCATCACCTCGTGCCTTTTTCACGTATTTAGAGAAGTCGCGCTTTTTTTCTTCTTCATTGCGTGGTTTTTGCTTGGCACGAGCTTGAGTAGGTTGTTTATTTTCATCAACTGAACGCTCTTCCGTTTTACCTGAGTCAGCAATTGAGTTATTGATCTCAGCCATTTCTTGTTCGGTTAAGTGACGCCACTGCCCGACTTTTAAACCTTTTAGGGTCACGTTCATAATTCGTGTGCGCTTTAGAGTCACCACTTCATAGCCTAAATATTCGCACATACGGCGTATTTGGCGGTTTAAGCCTTGTGTTAGCACTATGGTAAATTGCTGTGGGCCCGTTTGTTTAACTTTACACTTTTTAGTGACAGTATCGAGGATAGGAATCCCGTTTGCCATCTTATTCACGAACTGGCGGTTAAGCGGTTTATCAACCGTCACTACATATTCTTTTTCATGATTATTACCAGCGCGAAGAATTTTATTAACGATGTCGCCTTCGTTGGTTAAGAAGATTAACCCTTCTGAAGGTCTATCTAAGCGTCCAATAGGGAAAATACGTTCTGGGTAATTAACCGCTTTAACAATATTGCTTTGGATTTTTCGCTCAGTCGTACAAGTAATACCAACAGGTTTGTTATAGGCGATATAAACCAGCTTAGGTTTTGCTTTTAATGGTTTACCATCAATGAGTACATCATCGGCGTCACTGACTTTTACGCCCATTTCAGGCAAGTTGCCGTTAACAGTAACACGACCTTCTTCAATATATTTATCTGCCTCACGGCGTGAACAAAAACCTGTTTCACTGATAAATTTATTTAATCGCTTTAACTCTGTCATGGCACACTTCTGTCTGGATTTTAAAGCCGCTAGTTTATACCAGAAGACTTTACCAAGCTAGGTAGAATCTAGGCTCTTTCACTACACTTTTAGTGTAGTGCTGCGTTTTTAGGCTTTTCGCTCAATAAACTATGTAGAGTATCAAAATCGAACGCGTACTCGGTACTTTTGCTGTTTTGCAATAAGAAAGTTTCAAAAGGGATAACCGACCAGTCTTTGATGTTTCTTAGCCAGTTGTAACTTTGAATATTGTGCTTTGTGATCACCCCAAGCTGAAATTTAATCGCATCATGATTTTGCCAATAAGGGTTACCATTATGATGATCGACCAAGCTAATTAATGCCCATGCACCCATCATAAAATGCCCGCCAACACTGGCTGTGAGTTTTTGCTGTTCAATTAAGTTTAAATTATCGTCAAGCCAATCAATGCCACCAATAAAATAGACTCTATCTGTTTTACCTTTTACTGCTTCAAGGGCACCTTGTGCCATTAAATCAGAGGCACACCAAATCACATTAGTATCAGGGTATCGTTGTAACAATCGGCTTACTTTATTCTCGGCTTCTTGCTTATTCCAACCAGCATACACAACTTGCTCAAGCTCAACATCTTGTTTTCGTAGATAGTGCACGAGCCCATCACTGCGGGTGTCAGATTCAGTGCCATAATGACCATTAATCGCAACGAAGTGAGGCGTTTGCTGCGTATTTATTGCCTCATCAAGTAAGGCTTTGCCAAGTTGCTCACCCGCTTTAAAGTTATCGTGAAATACTTCCCCAAGCCAATACTTAAAGCGCTGACGGGGTTTACCCACTTCGTCTCGCTCTACGCCAACAATCGTTTCTTCAAGGGTGATAAATTTCACTTTGTGTTGTTCAAGCAAACTCATTGATTGCTCTGCGCCACCTGGGTAATTGATTAAAATGGCGTAATCAGGTTTAGGGTTATATTGCAGGTATTGTTTTAGTTCGGCTAATTGAATGTGGCGATTTCCACCACCGTAAATTGTTGTGAGAGAAACATTATTTTGCTTGGCAGCAACCTGCATCACATCAGTCACTTTTTGCCAAAATACATCGCTTTTAACAGAGGGATTAACTAACAGCACAGAGAATTGCTCGCCAGCATAAAGTGGTGAATAGCAAAGCAATGTAAAAACCAACAAACAAATTCGCATTACCACTCCGCTTTGTTTTTCTTTGATTGTAGTATATGAGGAATTATCTAGACAATTTCCGCCAAATAAATTCACACGGACCATGTGTAAAATACTGGCTATACACTTTACAAAAAAACAACTGAAAAACAAGCACAACAGCAATTACCAACCAATAATCTATGCGATCAAAATTAAGTGCTGCGGTAGGGTATGCGACTTTAAAAAACAGGATAAATACGACTGTTTGCATTAGATATAACGTCAACGACATACGCCCTGCCTGCTGTAGCAACAAGCAGTTACTAGGTGTATTTTTAACTACTTTTATAATGATGTGGCAATAACAAATGGCCACGGCTAAAGCAGCAAGCCAATTAATCGGTTCCACAATCGCGTACATAAATACACTGCTGCTAGGGTCTATCATCAACCTTACAACTGTTAAACCAATAGCCGCTGGAACAATCATGTTAAGCTGAGCTTTCGTTAAGCCGTCAACAAATACCCCTTGTTTATATAGATAAACGCCCACCAGCATTAACCCTGCAGCCATCCACATAGTGATCAGTGGCACAGCAATAAGCATTATAATAAACATCAAAAAGTTGCTGACGAATCCTGCGAAGTAAGAAGAATAAGCCGCATCATACGCCATTAAAAAGCTCTCAGAGCTTCGCGTTACAGGGGTAAACTCCGGCTCTACAAAGGCAAGTAAAAATGAAATGAAAGCACCAAGGAATAAGAACAATATGCCCATACGCAGTATTTTTTCTTCATCTTGCTGGCTAAATTTAAGGGTTAACCAGCCTGCACAGGCATAAATAAACAATATATCACCAGCCCATAATAGAAAGCCATGAGCAAGGCCAATACAAGCCAAAACTTGTAGCCGTTTATGTTGCTTCTCGACGTTTTGCCAAAGCTGCCATTGAATGACTAAAGATGCACCAAATAATAAGCAAAATAAACTTCTAAAGCGCCCATCAATGAAAACTGTATTTACGGTGTAAATGAGTGAGTCTGAAAAGGGTGGCGCAGCACTTGGGGTATAGTCGTACTCAAATAGAGCAAAGCTGTAGATGTTCATAAACATCAAGCCGAGTACCGCAATACCCCGTAAAACATCCATATTTATATTGCGCATAAATCCCTTATAAGTTTTGTCTGCAGCTATCGCTCCAATTTACTGCATTTTCGTATATTTTGGGAAGATCTGCACTTTCAATACTTAAATAGGCAACGGCCTGCTCAAGCGCCCACCAGCTGCCGGTTTCGTAAGCTTTGACAGTTTCAAGTATGTAATACAAAATATTTTTTTCTTGCATTAAAGCAGCATGAATTTCGTCAGGAAACGGCAATCGATCCAATAGCTTTTCCATAGGCTGATCTAATATGGCATCAAGTAACGAAAACAGTCCCGTTAAAAAAGCCTCACCCGTTTGCTGCTTAGCAACACGCTGAGCTATTAATTCGCAAAAGCGTGCTCTGACAACACAAAGCCGAGTAAGCTCGGCTGGTTTTGATTGGGCACTGTGGGCGGTGATAATTAAGCTCACAAACTTTTTCAGTCGTTCATGGCCAAGATAAACTAGCGCTTGTTTTAAAGAGCCAATTTTACTCTTGATAGGAAACACGCCGCTATTTATTAAACGCAGCAATTTATAAGCAAGTGCGGTATCTAACGAGAACAAGCCAGCAATTTCGCTTATGTTTGGATCTGGGCGCATTACTTCAGCATAAATTGATAATACGAGTGCGTAGTTGTAATCAATATCGCGATGCTGAATCATTTTGGGTTTTGCAAAGAAATAACCTTGGAAGAAGTCAAAGCCCATTTTATAGGCTTTGTCGTAATCATCAGCTGTTTCAAGTTTTTCGGCTAAAAGCTTTATTTTTTTATGTTCTTTAAGCTTGTTAACAACAGGAGCAATTTCTTCAAAAGGAGTTTGCTGTACATCAAACTTGATAAGACGAATAAGTTTTAAAAAGCGATCCCATTCAGGTTGATAGACAAAATCGTCCAATGCCAACTTATAATTGTTATGAAACAACTCACGACAATATTCGTAATTTTCGTCGGTAGGTTCCATGGTTTCTAGTAACTCAATCACCACATCTTGAGTTGGCAGAAACGCGCAAAGGTCCAGCTTCAAAGACTCTGGACCTATATTAATTAATGCTTTTTTGCCCGACGTAATATGACGGGTACCTAAATTGAGCTGGTTTTCCATAATAAGTCGAGCCGTTGCCGTACTCTCTGACACATCAGGAAAACTATTTTGTAAACTATCTCTAAATAGTAGCTCATAGGCGACAACTTGTTGACGACGGTTAAAGACCGCTTGCCTAGCAACAAATACAGCCACTTTACCTACTTTTTATATTTTATCTCACACTAAGTAATTAATAGCTGAAATTGACAAAAAAGTCACTTAATTACCATGAATCACGCATTTTTTATTGATATAAGCCTGATAAATAGCCTTCTGCCACAGATTGCCACGTAAAACGGGCATTTTTGGCCTGTTCACATATTGAACACCATTTATCTGGTTGTGATTTCTTAAGCTCAAGCGCATCGCTAAAACTAGTAACAAGTTCGTAGCTTTGTGCTGCTAAACTCTCACCTTGAAAACTAAAACCACTGACAAGATGGTCGACAGTATCACGTAAACCGCCCACGCTATGGACTAAACACGGCTGCCCTGCTCGCATAGCTAACATTTGACTAATACCACAAGGTTCAAATGAACTTGGCATTAGGAATAAATCACCTAAATGGTACATGTATTCACCAACAAAATGTGCGTACCCTTTTAAAAATAGCAGGTTTTCTTGACGAGCCATAACCGATGTCATAATTTGCTCAAGTTCAGCATCCCCAGAACCTAAAATAATCATGTAACCGTTATGCTGTTTTAAGCGCTGACACAACTCATCTAACACGAGCCCTTTATCATAAGGCTGACGAAGTAGCAGTGCTTTTTGATCTGTCAAACGACCAACACTTGTTACTAATGGCCCGGAAAACGGCTGAGTTTTAAATTTAAGTAATCTTTGATGAGCTATGTAATAGCTTGAATCTAATACAGGGCTTTTTGCCATCCATTGAAATAATGCATTTTCAGCATGCTGATAAAGACTCGCTAAACTAATGTCGTCAAGCTTCATTCCAGGGTATTCGCAGCCATTAAGAATGCCCACTACGCGGCCTTGTTCATAGGCAGCTTGCAAGTCAGCTTCAAGGCCCTCCCCCCCAAAAAAACCTTTTTCAGCATCACTTGGACGCAGTACTTCTTGGCAATAAGTTGGCGATACAAGATGTACTTTATCAACCAAGTTAATTGCAGTGCGCATTGGGTTAAAGCAATCAAAGTAACGCGGATCGCATAATTTTTCGCCGTTATAACCTAAACCTGGGAACCAGGCTTCAAGGCTTGAGCTGTCGCCTTTAAAAGGACGTATCCCTTGCAATGCAAGGTTATGAACTGTGTAGGCTAAGAATAAATGCGCTAGTTTTCTGTAGCGACTGTCTGTTTTTAGTAATAAAGCAACACAGGCACTATGCCAGTCATGTAGATGAACTACATCCGGTGTGCGAATAATTCCTTGTAGCAAAGCTTCACATACAGCGGCGTTAAAAAGAGCAAACTTACTTGCATCCGTAGCAAACGGACGGCCGGGGTCATCATTACAATAAACAGCACCGTTATGACGGCTAAATTCCCAGTGAGATATAACTAGTTGTGTTACACCTTTTTCACTTTTAGCTAGTTTCCACACATCAAGCTTTTGCATTTGTCCGGCAAATGGCACATGCACTTCACCAATATGATGACGCTCTAAATGACTAAAGCCGTAATCAGGTATGACTACATCAACACTCAGTCCTTTTTCTACTAAAGCTTTAGGACAATCTCTAACAACATCCGCTACACCACCGACTTTGGCATTCGGTAATGCATCATTCTCTGCAGCTACCATCAATACATGCATGCTTTGCAGTACTCCATAAAACTGTTATACCAATCAGCAATAATACTTAATTAAGCAAATTGATATTATTCAAATATAAATAAAGGAGGGACATGCCCTCCCTTTTTCATTTAGCGCGATTGCTTAAGCAAGTCGTTTATTATCTTGCTCTTGTTGTTTTAACTTTTTTGCAAGTTCATTCAACATATCACGAGTTACCAGCACAATCCCTTTTTTCGAGACTCTAAAGCCATTTTCTTTGTCGGCCTTGTGGTCGTAACCAATTTCTAGGCCCGCTGGGATCTCACAGTTGCGGTCAATAATAGCACGCCTAATTCGGCAGTTTCGCTGTATTTTTGCACCAGGTAAAATCACTGATTCTTCTATTTCACAGAATGAGTGAACATAGACATTCGAGAACAGCAGTGACTTTTTAACTTTAGAGCCAGAGATAATACAGCCACCCGATACTGTTGAATCAACAGCCATACCACGTCTGTCATCATCATCAAAAATGAATTTCGCTGGCGGTAACTGCTCCTGATAAGTCCAGATTGGCCATTTTGGATCATAAAGGTCAAGCTGAGGCTCTGGCATTACCAGCTCCATGTTGGCTTCCCAGAATGAATCAAGCGTACCAACATCGCGCCAGTATGGCTGACCATCTGTGTTAGAGTCTCTAAACGGATATGCAAACACGTTATGCTCTTCGATGATAGCTGGGATAATATCGTGACCGAAATCACGACCAGAACCTTCAGTTTCTGCGTCTTTTTTCAATTGTTCAAATAAGAACTCAGTATTGAAAATATAGTTACCCATTGATGCTAAACAGGTCCCAGGCTTACCTGGTACAGACGTTGGCTCAGCAGGCTTTTCATCAAAACGACGGACACGATTGCTTTCATCAACCGTCATTACACCAAATGTATCTGCAGCTTCTTCGCAGGGTACTTCAATACAACAAACCGTCATATCAGCACCTGTCTCAACGTGTTTTGCCAACAAACCGCCGTAATCCATACAATATACGTGGTCACCAGAGAGGATCATGACATACTTAGGCAGTTCATGACGGATGATATCCATATTTTGGAATACCGCATCAGCTGTACCGCAATACCACTCGTCACCATATCGCTGAGATGCTGGTAAAATCTCTACAGATTCACCCAGCTCTTTCTTAAAGTGGCCCCATGCACGGTTTACGTGACGAATTAACGAGTGCGACTTATATTGAGTAGCAATACCAACTCGACGAATACCTGAATTAATACAGTTCGACAGTGGAAAGTCGATTATTCGGTGTTTACCACCAAAATAGACTGCTGGTTTAGCACGCCAGTCTGTTAATTCATGTAAACGTGAGCCTCGTCCCCCTGCTAAGATGAGGGCATACGTTTCTCTGGTTAAACTACTTATGTATCGGTTTGCATAACTTGGCATAACTCTCTCCGTCTTAAGCTAGCTGCTTTTCTTCTGTGTGTTTTGCTGTGCACTAGTATCCAGTAATGGCTCCAAATGCCAGATGTCGTCACTGTATTGACTAATGGTTCTATCGCTCGAAAACATGCCACTGGCTGCAGTATTCAAAATACTCATCTTGGTCCAGTGAGCAGTGTCTAAGTAGGCTTGTTCAACTTGCTCTTGCGCTTCTACAAAGCTGGCAAAATCATGAGCGACTAACCATGGATCGTGCGGGCTCTTAATCGCCGCGATAATGTCGTCAAATAAATTAGGCTCAAACAAGTTGAAGTGACCGCTCTCAAGTAAATGCATTACCTTATAGAGACTGTCAGTTTGGTGAATAATCTGCTCTGGATTATAGTGCGCTTTGATATCATCAATTTGCTCTGCACGTGCACCAAATAAGAAGAAGTTGTCCGCACCCACAGCATCACGAATTTCGATGTTAGCACCATCTAACGTACCTATGGTCAAAGCGCCGTTCATCATGAACTTCATATTACCTGTGCCAGATGCTTCTTTACCTGCTGTAGAGATTTGCTCAGATAAATCCGTTGCTGGGCAAATGGTTTCCATTGCTGTTACATTGTAATTTGGTAAAAAAGCAACTCTTAAATACGGTTTAGCAAGCGGATCTTTGTTGATTACTTCTGCTACGTTATTAATTAATTTAATAATTTTCTTCGCCATGTAGTAACCAGGTGCAGCTTTACCACCCAATAGCACACAACGAGGAACAATGTTTGCTGTATCGCCCTGGCGAATACGGTCGTAAAGGTGAATAACGTGCAGTACGTTTAATAGCTGACGCTTATATTCGTGAATACGTTTAACTTGCACGTCAAACATCATTTCGGCGTCAAACTCTACACCACAGCGGTTTTTCACTAACTCAACAAGGCGTTGCTTATTGCTGTGTTTTACAGCTTGCCATTGTTTATGGAATTTAGGATCGTCATATAAACGGCGTAACTGGCTAATTTTGCTAAAGTCAGCAACCCATTCATCACCAATGTGTTGATTAAGCAGTTTAGCCAACTCAGGGTTACAATGTGCTAACCAGCGACGTGGTGTTACACCATTGGTTTTGTTGTTGAATTTTTCTGGCCATAGCTGATAAAACTCATTGAATAAGCCCGCTTTAAGTAGCTCAGTGTGAAGTGCAGCCACACCATTAACCGAATAGCTACCCACAATCGCTAAATACGCCATGCGAATTTGTGGCTCTGGGCCTTCTTCGATCAGTGACAATGCACGTTGTTTTTCAACATCACCAGGCCAAGTTAAAGCAACTTCAGCTAAGAAACGCGCATTGATTTCATAGATAATTTCTAAGATACGCGGTAATAATCGGGCAAATAATGATACTGACCACTTTTCTAATGCTTCAGGCAGTAAAGTGTGATTAGTATAAGCCATGGTCTTAGTAGTGATAAACCAAGCATCTTGCCAATCAAGCTCATACTCATCAACCAAAATATGCATAAGCTCAGCTACAGCAATACTTGGGTGTGTATCGTTTAATTGAAAAACATGGTAATCGGCAAAGTCAGAAAAATCTTCGCCATGTTTACTAACCCAAGTATCAATGATGTCTTGTAAGCTCGCTGATGATAAGAAATATTGCTGACGCAAACGCAGTTCCTTACCGTTCTCACTACTGTCATTTGGGTAAAGTACCATTGTAATTTGTTCGGCTAAGTTTTTACGAGCTACCGCTTCTGAATAACTACCTGCGTTGAATTCGCTCAAATCAAATTCATCAGTAGCTTCTGATTTCCATAAACGTAGAGTATTTACAATATCGTTCTTGTATCCTGGAATTGGTACGTCATAAGGCACTGCTAAGACATCGTGAGAATCTAGCCATTGACGGTGCTCACGGCCATATTTATCAGTATAGCTTTCAACATGACCAAAAAATTTTACACGCTTTGATTGCTCAGGCGCACTGAGCTCCCAAGGGTGGCCTTCACGTAGCCAATTATCTGGTTGTTCAATCTGATGACCATTTTCAATAGCTTGATTAAACATCCCATATTCATAACGGATACCATAGCCAATCACTGGCAATGCAAGGCTTGCACAGCTATCTAAGAAACATGCTGCTAAACGCCCTAAGCCACCATTACCAAGACCGGCATCATGCTCAGCTTCTGCAACTTGCTCAAGTTCTGTACAGTACTCTTGTAATGCTTTAGCGACTTGCTCGTCTAGATCTAAGTTTAAAATCGCATTACCAAGTGCACGCCCCATTAAAAACTCAAGTGATAAGTAAGCTGTTTTACGGCGCTTTTGCTCATGAATTTGTTGTTTAGTAACACGACAGCGGGCAACAAGCCTGTCTCTAATAGTTAAGGCTAATGCATGGTATAAATACAGTTGTGATTTACCGACTTTGTCACGCCCTAAGGTATAATAAAAATGGCGTGATAAATCATCGTCTAGGGTACTTTCATCAACTATAGGCGCATCCTGCCAGCCCTTTACAACACATACTTGATCGGCATTTTTAGCCATGATTTAGATCCTCTGAATTGGCGGTAAAAACCCAGCTGCTCATAGCAGCAATCTGTTGTTCCTTATCAACAAACTGTGTTGACATGGGGTGAATACTGGTCAGTGCTAATCGCCACTTTCCTTTTTCTAAACTAGGAAGTTGGCAATTTACCGGCTCTGATCCTGCATTTAAAATAATCAATAAAGCTTGATTTGTGTGCTTGTCTGTCAGGCTGTAGATCAACACTTGACGATCGCCTTGATGCCAATCATCTTGTTGCATATTAGTGCCTGATTCTGTAAACCATGCGACCTCATAACGTGGGTCATTATCGTGAACAAAAAAATGGTGTTTAAAAATACTGAACTGCTTACGAATGCGCAGTACATCGTCAATAAATCGGGTTAAAGGGTGACTAAGTTGTGAGTCTTTCCATGCAAGCCAGCTTGTGCGATTGTTTTGACAATAAGCGTTGTTGTTACCACCTTGTGAGTGTGCCATTTCGCTTCCTAAAGAAAGCATAGGTACGCCTTTAGAAAGTAACAAAGTTAGCAGCATATTTTTTTGTTGTTGTAAGCGTAATTTGCTTACTTGTGGGTCATTGGTAAAACCTTCGGCACCACAATTAAAAGAGTGATTGTCACTGTGGCCATCCCGATTTTGCTCACCATTAGCTTCATTATGTTTATTTTCGTAGCTGACTAAATCAGCAAGCGTGAAACCATCATGACTAGTGATAAAGTTGATACTATTGAGAGGGCCACGTAAGTTATGTTCAAACAAATCGAACGAACCATGTAAACGTTTTGCTAGCTCACCAATAACACCCTGTTCTTGTTTCCAAAAGCGCCTTATAGTATCGCGATATTTATCATTCCATTCACGCCAAGGTGAGGGAAAAGCTCCTAATTGATAACCGCCAGGACCTATATCCCATGGCTCTGCAATGAGTTTAACTTGGCTAAGTATAGGATCTTGATTGATAGCTTGAAAAAATGCATGTGCTTGATTAAAGCCATTGGGGTTACGAGCTAAAATCGTCGCTAAGTCAAAACGAAAACCATCTACTCCCATTACTTCAACCCAATACCGCAAGCTATCAAGCACAAGTTGTAAAGTCCGAGGCGAATCAATATTTACCGTGTTGCCGCAGCCTGTATCATTAATGTAATGTTTTGGTTTCTCTGCAACTGTACGGTAATAACCGAGATTATCTAATCCGCGAAGTGACAAGATAGGCCCATCAGTTCCTGCTTCAGCGGTGTGGTTATAAACCACGTCTAATATTACTTCGATATCAGCTTTGTGTAGCGCCGTCACCATTTCTTGAAATTCACAAATATCATCATTAACTAGATAATCTTTATGCGGCGTAAAGAAATTAAGCGTGTTGTATCCCCAGTAATTTTGTAAGCCTTTCGCCGTTAAAAACTGCTCGCTTATAAAAGCATGGACAGGTAATAATTCTATGCAAGTCACACCAATCTTGCGCAGGTGCTCAATAAAACTTGGATGGCTTAAACCTAAAAACTTACCTTGCAAAGATTTTGGGATCTCTGGGTGACGACAGGTTGCACCAACCACATGGCATTCATAAATAACCGTTTTGCCCCAGCAATGATTTGGTTTTTTCCCAGCGTAAGGTGTTAGTTCCCGTACCCGTGATTTAGGCATATCAATCGCGTTGTTAACCTGGCTTAATTTCCCAACAGGCATTTGCCCATAATGGCGTTCACTCCAAGTAAATTCGCCATATATATCACGTGCGTAAGGGTCCAATAGCAGTTTGTGATTATTAAAAAATAGCCCTTTTTCAGGTGCATACTCACCATCAGCCCGAAAGCCATACAAAGCACCACTTTTCAGAGGACTCACTTTTAGCGTCCATATCCCGCCTTCGTTCATATGCATCGCGAGAGTGAGAATCTCAGAATGACCACTACTGTCAAATAAGCACAACGACATATGTTGCGCTTGAGGGGCGTACACAGCAAAATTAACGCCATTGCCAACAACAGACGCACCTAAAGGAGAGCTCACCCCGACTTCGAGTTCGACACTATGACTCATCGCTCACCTTCTTCAGGTAAATAGTTGCAAGACCAGGCAAAGAGATACTAATACTTTGATTAAAACCATGACTTTCTATAGCTTGGCTTGTAATGATTTGTTCGGCGTGACTGGTAACTTCAACACCGGAACCAAAATAGTCAGTTTTGTCGGTATTTAAAACGACTTGATAAGAGCCCGATTTTGGCACGCCAATGACATAATCGTGATATACCTGTGGAGTTAAGTTACAAATCACCACCACAAAGTCTTTCGCTTTTTTTGCATAGCGAATAAAGCTAAACATACTTTGCTCAGCATTAGTGCTATCAAGCCATGCAAACCCTGCAGGGTTGGTGTCTTGCTCATACAAGGCTGGGGTGCTTGTGTAAACGGCATTCAATTCTTTGATAGTTTGCTGCATACCACGATGGCTCATATGCTCAAGCAAATGCCAGTCAAGAGATTGATCGTGATTCCACTCTTTGCGTTGGGCGATTTCTGCACCCATAAATAACAGTTTTTTACCCGGATGCGCCCACATAAACGCATAATATGCACGTAAGTTTGCAAACTTTTGCCAATCATCTCCTGGCATTTTTTCTATTAATGAGCCTTTACCATGCACGACTTCATCGTGACTAAGCGGCAAAATATAGTTTTCGCTGTAAGCGTAAACCATTGAAAAAGTCATTTCATGATGATGATGCGAACGGTATATCGAATCACGTTGCATATAATGCAAACTGTCATTCATCCAACCCATGTTCCATTTATAACCAAAGCCTAAACCATCATGATCAACTTGGCGTGTAACCCCTGGCCATGCTGTCGACTCTTCAGCCACCATCATTATGCCTGGATTTTTTGCATAGCAGCGCATATTTACTTGTTTTAAACACTCAATGGCGCCTAGGTTTTCTCGACCACCAAATTGGTTTGCAATCCACTGCCCTTCTTCACGGCTATAATCCAGATAAAGCATTGAAGCAACAGCATCAACACGTAAGCCGTCAATGCCAAACTCATTTAACCAATACATTGCATTTGCAATTAAAAAGCTGCGAACTTCTGCTCGGTCATAATTGTATATATACGTATTCCAATCTGGATGAAATCCTTGTCTAACATCAGCATGCTCGAATAAATGGGTTCCGTCAAAACGATGTAAACCATGAGGATCGCTAGGAAAGTGCCCGGGTACCCAGTCAAGAATAAGACCGATATCGGCTTCATGACACTGTTCAACAAAATAAACAAAATCTTCAAAACTGCCATAGCGACTAGTCGGGGCAAATAATCCAACGGGTTGATAACCCCATGATCCATCAAAGGGATACTCACTGATAGGCATTAATTGCAAATGCGTAAAACCAAGCTCTTTAGTGTACGGAATAAGGTTATCGGCAAGTTCACGCCAAGTTAGATAGCGCTCACCGTTATCTCGTCTTTGCCAAGAACCCGCATGCACTTCATAAATACTAACAGGCGCATCGACACAGTTTCGTTTAGCACGATTCGCTAACGCCTTTTCAGAAAGCTGAATACCTGTTTTTAGCTTTTGTAGCACTGACGCAGTACCCGGTGCTTGTTGCATCTTAAACGCAAATGGATCGGCTTTATCAAGCACTTCTCCGGTCAGAGTCGTGATAGCAAATTTGTAGCATTGATGCTCTTTAAGCCCTGGGATAAATAACTCCCATACCCCACTGGCAGGATGAAAACGCATAAAATGACGATTACGCTGCCAGTAGTTAAATTCACCAATCACAGAAACACTGCTAGCATTCGGTGCCCATACCGTAAAGCGTACTCCATCGACACCTTGTTGAGATACAAAATGAGCACCAAAATGTTGATACGCATACTCTAAACTACCTTCATTAAACAGATACATAGCCTGTTCATCTAAGGTGCTATCAAAACTGTACTCATCATGTTGTAGATGGTTAAATTCATCGCTATAACTGACATCTAGTTGGTAGTCAGGCTTTGTTTTTGACTTGATATTAGCAATAAATAAGTGACTATTACCTTGTTGCTGCGCAACGATTTTTTCTGTACCAAGTAAAACCGTAACACTACTAGCACCAGGCAAAAAACAACGTATGTCATAACTTGAGTCATCACTTTTATGAGGCCCAAGAAAGCTGAAGGGGTCTCTAAAACAACCACTGACTAATGCATCTATCTGTTTTTGATAAATAATAGGTTGTGCATTTTGCTCTTGACGAACTCGACTTCGCATTATTGATTCCTTATCGAGATTAAATTGGCTAAGAATGACTGTTGCGCTTTAATAATTTCCGCCGCTGGACGCGATAATAAACGCCGCCAATTTGGGTACTCTTTGTCTGTACCGGGGATATTTACAGGCAGTACTTGCTGGTCTAAATCATCTATTTGAATAGTAAATAGCCTTGCTGGTGCTGCTGCTAAAGACGATGCCAGAGCTTCATATACCAAGAAAGCGTCTGCATCTAACGATAAATATTGTTCTGATTCGCGCGCTATAAAGTTTAGCATGCGTTGCTTTTCAAGGTTTCGCGCATCAAACAGAGCCCTTGCTTGCCCTTCATCTAGCAAACCATATTGTTGTTTAATGGTAATATCATGGCCAATCCACCAACCTTTAAAAGGTGGAACGTCATGGTTTGCTATCATTAATAAGCTTTGAGGAGCAAAATGCTCAGCGGCTAAAAACTCGCCTTGATAATCTTTTTCGAAATAAAACAGTCCATTAGAATATATTGCGCTCGCTTTTAGAGCTTCACGTACTTCATTCGGTACAACTCCTAAATCTTCACCAATCACCACACATTGATTAAGGTGAGATTCAATTTTAAGCACCGCTAATAAATGCTCAAATGGATAATAGACATAACAACCATCTTGCTGTGAATTATTTTTGAAGCACCACCAAAGTCGACGAATTGCCATTACATGGTCAATTCTCAGACCGCCAACGTCTTCCATATTGGCTCGGATAAGCGAACGATAGAATGCAAAGTTGTCCTTGCTTAACTTTTGCGGATTAAGGGCTGGTAGCCCCCAGTTTTGGCCATGCTCAGCCCAAGGATCTGGTGGTGCGCCGACATGCGCACCTTCGGCAAAAAGTTCGTTTTGGCTTTTAAACTCACTACCATCACCTGCACACCCAACAGCTAAATCATTGATTAGGCCAATAGCCATACCACTATCACGGGCTGCTTGTTGGCATATATTTAATTGTGAATGCGCTTGCCATTGTAAGTAACTTGCATAATCACGATCGCCAACCAGCATGGTGGATAGGCTACGCTTATGCGTATCACAAAAAATCGCGAACTGTTCTTTTCGATCTGGTGAGGCAAACTCGCAAAAATGCTGATACAAACAACTAAATACTTGATATTTGAATTCACTGACCGATGTGTAATCGATGTAAGACGAATTGGGTTGCGGCTTATCTGCTAATAATTTAGTAAGTACCTTATTATTTTTGGCGTCCTCGCATTGCGATACAGCAATATATAAAGGATTTAATAAAGCTCGGGAATTTGGGCTATAAGGGCTTGCTCTTTCTGGGCTATGCTCAAATAATAAATGCAAGGGATTAAGTAGCACATAATCCATATTTTGTGCTGCTGCTTCTTGAATCAGCTTTTCTAAATCCGCAAAATCACCAATACCTAAACCATCTTCATTACATAAGCTATAAAGCTGAATAGATAAACCTAAACGCTTTTTATCATCAATAGAAAAACACTCTTTTGGTACTACCCAAAGTTGGCTGTGAGACTGCTGATCTGCAACAGAAATTAGCGCGTCATGATATCCAATCGGCATGTCAGGAACCGGTAAAGCGAGTTCGAGATAACGTATGCCATTTAAACCATAATCTCCGAGTACCTCTAAACCCTGTAAGTTTTCACGGGTAAAGTAAATATTTAACGAAGGAACGCTTAATGTGCATGATCGTGATAACAAACGTTCATCTAAGCGTACTTTCAAAATAGGCTGATGTGCCTCAACAATACTTGTTTGAGGCAACAAATTCAGCCAAGTACCTGCATCTAATGCAAAATTAAGTTGCTTAATTGCATCTTCATCTTGAGTATCGATACCACAACAACTAAGTGCCTGCTTACGTGTACTTTCATCGAAAATAACATGTTCGCCAGTGTACTTAGTGTATTCATAGCCTATGCCATGCAGGTAATATAACTGCGAAAGTGACTGCATTAAAACACCTAAGCGCGCTGGGTATTAACAATGCTGTTATCAGTACCAAAACCGTTAGGAATATAACCATCAGCTTGGTGATCGTTGTCCCATGTTTCGCCGTTAATTAAGTAGCGGAAATGAAATTCTTGATCTAAAGGTAAACGCTGTTTGTATTTGAAAACTTGTTCTTTTTTATTGAACTTCATTGGCACTGGTTGCCAATCTGTAAATTCTGCGACTAATTGCACATCATCAGCGTCAGGGTGTTGGAATTCAAAGGTAACTTCGGTTTCGTCTTTAGTTTTAAAAAAACGTTTACTTAACATAGTGGGCTCCAATTCAACCAATTGGTAAATTAATCCTTGCCACAGTCCCGCACTAATAAATCATTGAGCGGAAACTGTGCGTTGCAGGTTTTGCTATCTTGCTTACAAAAACATCAAGTTCGTGTTAGTAAATCAAACCTATATTTACGCATTATGACAGTGCAACTGTTTATTTTTTGCACCAAAATAGTGCGTAAAACATACAAAATTACAACAATCATATTGCTATATTATTACGAGCAATAACTGAACCAAGTTGATGGTAAAATATACTTTATTTTCAGCGTCATTTTTATCAGCTCTCTACATAACTTATAAAAAGTAGATAACAATTTAGGTTGGGTAAAGTGAATAAAATTGAAGTGATTAATTAGAGTAAAAGCACCAAAAGAGACACTACTTCACTCATCAAAAAACATTAGCTAATTATTTCCAAAAATGAAAACTTGTTTACGCCACACTGTTTTTATAAATAAACCAACAAAATAAGTAAAAACAAAGTTTAAATTCTTAACTACTTTCTATGCTACTACCACATAAATTATTAAAAAATAAAATTATAAAACAACCGTTAACTTCAACATTGTCCAATTAACGTTTTTAAAAATTATCTTAGTAAAAGTGTAAAAACAATAAGTAGAAAAGCGTAAATTAAAAGCTGAAAGCCATTCATCAAATTATAGTACGCATTGCTAAACCTGCAATGTAATAGCAATTTGTTCTGACACAGAAATCTATATTTACAGAGTCACCTCTATCAAAATTAATAACACCACCTGAAACTCTATAGATAATAAATAAAACTAAAAACCTATGGATAAAATAATTAAATATATAAACTTTAAAATTTAAAAACAAAACAACCAGAACGATATTGGGTACAAATGTAAAAATTTAAAACCTTTTAGTAACCAGATTTAAAAACTAATAACAAAAATTGTTTTATCAACACAAACAAAATAGTATAAAAGTCATAGGAAAACCACCATAATGCAACCTTAAAGTTGTATACACATAACACTAAACGCTATGAATTTTCACATTAAGCACTCATCCAAACCCCAAAGTATGAGAAAGACTTTGTCTATCTTAAACACAAACAATATACTCAATTCATTAACTGGTGAGGTTTTATAGTAAAACAAAAACACCAAAACGGTAGTAATTTATGGCTAATACTCTTCGAATTTTATCTATATGTATTATAACTCTAATAGCTTTTATATACGGCTTTAATATCTTTTTGACTAAACAAGTCAATGATTTAGTTTATGCTCCTAAAGGCATAGACATACATACCTTCGAACAAGGGCAAGTAAATGTTGTTGCTGCCCCTTGGTATAATCTTGTTTTAAGTGGACAGCACTTAATTTACAACAACGACATCGCTTATATTGTAATTAATGTCACAGCGGATTCTGTAATTACAACGAGTGCTTCAGACCTTGTACTTGCTACGCTTTTAGCACCTATTAACATAATCATCTTGCTGTTATTAGCGTTAGCTGTAAGTTGGCTAGTAAGTTTAAGATTCAAAAATAAAATAGAAAATCAAAGACTTGATTTTCTTAACAATCAATTTATAGAATTGCTCAGTGGCCTAAATATTGCCATCAATTCTCATCATACAAAACGTACTCAACTTGAACAGTTACAAAATAACTTTCAATCTCTAAGTACATATATCACTAATTACACCCGCGAAACTGAAGTCAGTATTTATCAAGATAAATTGACCCACCTTATTGATCGACATGCTTATATAGAGCATCTTGCCAAACAGCTAAGAATTGCAGAAGTTAATAAGTTTAGCTGCGCATTATTATTTATTGATTTAGATGGATTTAAACAGGTTAATGACTCTTTTGGTCATAGCTTTGGAGATGATGTTTTAATTCAAGTTGCATCTCGTTTAAGTAGTGTTTTACGCCATCATAAAATAAGTAACATTTCACCAATTAGTCAATTAGAACAAAACCTAGCTCGACTTGGAGGTGATGAATTTTCTATCTTCATTAACTTGAAAGATAATAAAGGAAAGGCATTAGAAGTTGCACAGAATGTGTTGCATGAAATTGAACGCGACTTTGTCTTAGGTAATAAGCTGATAAAAATTAGTGCCAGTATTGGCATTGCTGTTTATCCCGATAGTGCAGCTACTCCACAAGCATTATTACAAATGGCAGATGTGGCTATGTACCGGGCTAAAACTGACGGCCGCGGAATATTTAAGGTGTATTCACCTGAAATGGGCAAAAAAATTCGCCGCTACCACTACTTGTTAGAAGAGATGCGTCTTGCGATTTCCAGTAATAGTTTTCATCTATCTTTCCAACCCATAGTCCACGTAGATGACTGTGCTATTGACTACTTTGAAGCGCTCGTTAGGTGGGAGCACCCAGTTGAAGGTTTCATTACACCAGATGAGTTTATCCCTATTGCTGAAGAGTCAAACCTGATATTGGAACTCGGCGATTGGATCATGCTTGAATCATGTCGGCAAATGTCAGCTTGGTACAATGCCGGTATGAATAAAGTTTCTATTTCGGTTAATTTATCCGGCGTCCAATTAAAGCATTACGACATTTATGAGTGGGTAATGGAAAAGCTTGCTAAAACTGGGCTACCAGCAAAAGCGCTAATGCTAGAAATTACCGAATCAACTTTAATCAAAGCAAGCAATAAGATTATAGAATCATTAGAAAAGCTTCGAGGGGAAGGGATCACTATTGCAATTGATGATTTTGGTACAGGGTTTAGCTCTTTAAGTACCCTTGCAGACTTACCTATAGATGTGATCAAGCTCGATAAGTTGTTTGTGTCACAAGCTAACGATAACCTTAAGTATAATGAAATCATGCATTCGGTTAGCGAGCTTGGCCGCAAACTCGGTTTGAAAATCGTTGCCGAAGGGGTTGAAGAACTCGCTCAATTTGAGTTAGTTAAATCGATGGGCATTAACTGTGTTCAAGGCTACTTAGTTAGTCATCCTGAGTCATCAGTTAATGTTGGCCATAAAGTCTTGCAGGATAACATTAACTTTGTGTCTGTCACTGGGACAGGGGTTTGGAATATACAGCAGCCGCTTTAGTAAGTTATAATGAACACATTATTCAAAGCCACTCCCTTGTTAATGTTAAAAAAAAGCTTACTTACGGTATTAACCTTGTCAGTCACCGTCATCGGATTGTTGATTGCTTCATCCATTTACACCCTGTACAGCAAAAAACGTTTAACTGTAGATCCGAAACTGAGAGAAATTTCAGGGATTGAATTTGATAAATTTAACCGGCTTTGGGCGATTAATGACAGTGGCGATCAGCCAAAACTCTACCGCCTTAATGAAGATGGTTCAATTGCAAAAGAAATTTTGGTAACCAATGCTAAAAATATTGATTGGGAAGATATGACGCAAAATAAATTTGGTCACTTCTTTTTAGGAGATTTTGGCAATAATAAAAACGACAGAAAATGGCTAACCATTTATAAAATAGAAAATCCTATCGACATCAAAAGCGACACCACAGAAGCAGAGATAATCAAATTTACTTACCCAGAGATGGATGGCAGCCCTATTCAACCTGATCAACGTAACTTTGATTTAGAAGCCTTTGTAGCGCTTGGCCGACACCTATACCTATTTACTAAAAATCGTACTGAACCATTCGATGGTATTACGAAAGTTTATAAAGTTGGTGATCATGCTGCTAATTTTGATGCTGAATTGATTGATTCGTTTCAAACTTGCACCACAATGGAAAAGCTATGTTGGATCACATCTGCGGCCCTCAGCCCAGACCGGAGCAAATTGGTTCTTCTTGATTCCACCAGCATTTGGTTATTTGAAAACTTTCAAGGCGATAAGTTTTTCTCAGCCGATGTATCACGTATTGATTTAGGTATCGTAACTCAAAAAGAAGCTATCACCTTTTATGATGACAACACCATTGTCTTTACTGACGAAGAATTTAAAGGCATAGGTGGGAATGCTTATGTCATAAAACTCGATGAAGTCGAAAAAAAAGTCATCCGCAAAGCGCCCAGATCCAATCAATAGAGAAGAAGCATTATTTAGAGAGTGCTTTTTCAACATCAACGCCTAAAATCAGTACGCCTATCTGATGTTTTTTTTCATCGAATATAGGCACGCTGAACTGTACTTGAAAATGTTTAGTCGACTCATCAAACTCCAAGGTATCAATGTAGTAGTCATCATCTTGCTGATACATATTTAAAAACTTAGCTTCATCACCCTGCCAATAGTCGGTTGTGACTGCACTAATAATGACATTTTTACCTTGTTTATCTGTGACAATTATTTCAGTAATGATGCCTTGCATCTGCCTTTGCCACACTTGTAAGAATTGTGAACCTTCAAGCTTTAGGTAGCTTTCGGCCATAATCGGTTTATTATCAATAACCTGCTGTTCCCACAGATTATCAAACTGCTCTAACTCTTCACTCGAAATTAGTTGCCTGTTACTTTTTTTTACGGCTTGTTGCACCAGCTCTGCATTAGCTAATACTTTTATTTGTTCAAAAAGCGCTCGCACTAAGGATTGTTTTTCGATTTTTGACAATACAAAGGGGCTTTGTGAACAGCTACTTATGTGGCTGTTAAAAGCATTCAAAAATTCAGGAAACTCCTCAAGCGTTTTATTTGCAGCAAATAAGCCCAAAGGCACATAACGGTAGAATGTTTGCTTATATTCATCTGGCTTTATTTGTAACTGCACAGCGTTGAATTCAAACTCTTCTAAATCAAGCAGTATTCTGTCTACCCGCTGCTTTTTGAATACTTTGATAAGCTCTTGGGTAGTGTTGACTTCGACTTCTATTTTCCGATTAGTTAATTGATACCAATCAGCCTGATGGCTGCCTCTTACGACTCCATAACGAAGATCGTGTTCGGCTATCGAAGCCGAATCAGCATGGGTAAACCAGTACCAGTTTTCTAGAAACATAGGGGCTGAGAGCTCACCATATTGTTGCATTTTTGACAACAGGTTCGCAGTAAAGTAACCATCAAGTCGATTTAACTGCACTTCTCTTTTTGCTCTTAACCAAGGTAACTTCTGTAACTTAAATGGCACATTGATTTGCTTAAAAATACATTCAACATGAGTTATTGCATTGTGAGGTGCATTAAGGGGCAGATTAGTGCCTAACTGAAAAGGCTGAGCCACAGTGAGTGAGAGCAATAATGAAGCAAGCATCAATACAAGCCTAAATAACTAAATAGAGTTATTATAGACAATAGAAGCAATTTTACCTGAAAAAGGGTTAACGCTTAAACTTTGTCTCTAAAATTACCGATGATGTGGTTCGCTCCACGCCATCCAAGTTACCAATGTCATCTAAAAGGTGGCTAAGTTTTTCTAGGTTTTGCGCTTGCACAACGGCAATCAAATCAAATTCACCACTAATTGCATAGAGCTGTGAAATAGCATCAATCTGCTTTAACTCAAGGTTAGTTTTGGTAGTGAGTTTTTGCTTAACTTTAATCGACACATGCGCCGATACCATTTGGCTCAAATAGGCATCACCATAGTCTACACTATAGCCTTTGATTACACCTGTTTCTTCTAATTTTAACATTCGACTTTGCACTGTTGATCGCGATAAGTTAAGCGCTCTAGCAAGGTCTGAAATACTCGCACGAGCATTGGTTCTTAAAATAGCTAATAGTTTTTCATCTTGTGCAGTTATCAATTTGACTACTCCGTTCGTTAATTTGCTTTTTATTTTAGTCATTTTTCACAAAATAGCACTGCAAATTTAAGTCTCTAACCCAGATAATAAGAAAAATAGATAAGAAAAATAATCTCATCGTGCTTAATTAGGCAGGAACGGCTTAACTGACCTATTTTTTGCAATTTAACTTTTTTCATACTAAGCCAGATTTAGGTGCAATAAATGCAAGTAACAAGAGAACTTTTTAACGACGTAATGGTACCAAACTACAATCCATCAGAGGTTATTCCTGTTCGCGGTGAAGGCTCACGTGTTTGGGATCAAAACGGTAAAGAATTTATCGATTTTGCAGGTGGTATTGCTGTTAATTGTTTAGGCCATTGTCACCCGGCTCTTGTCAATGCGCTTAAAGAGCAAGGCGAAAAAATTTGGCACTTATCAAACGTTATGACGAATGAGCCGGCACTGCGTTTAGCTAAAAAGCTAACAGACGCAACATTTGCAGATAAAGTATATTTTGCAAACTCAGGTGCCGAAGCCAATGAAGCAGCATTAAAGCTAGCACGTCGTTGGGCATTAGATGTCCATGGTGAGCAAAAGAATCAAATCATCGCCTTCAACAAAGGTTTCCACGGTCGTACATTCTTCACTGTTACTGTCGGTGGCCAAGCGGCTTACTCTGATGGTTTCGGGCCTAAGCCAGCTGCAGTCGATCACTGTGACTATAATGACTTAGCTGCTTTTGAAGCGCTTATCAGTGACAACACTTGTGCCGTTATGATGGAACCTTTACAAGGTGAAGGCGGTATTATTTCGCCAACTAACGAGTTCGTTAAAGGCGTTCGTGCGTTATGTGATAAGCACAATGCATTACTTATTTTTGATGAAGTACAAACTGGTGTCGGCCGCACAGGCGATTTATATGCATATCAAGGTTTAGATGTAACGCCAGATATTCTTACGACTGCAAAAGCATTAGGTGGTGGTTTCCCAATTGGTGCAATGATTACAACGGCTAGCATTGCAGAGCATTTAAAAGTGGGTACCCATGGTTCTACTTACGGTGGTAACCCACTTGCTTGTGCAGTAGCAGAAGCTGCTTTTGATACTGTAAATACAGCAGAAGTACTAGCAGGTGTTAAAGAGCGTGAACAACTTTTACGTGACGGTTTTGCTGCAATCAACGAAAAATACGACGTGTTTAGTGAAGTACGTGGTAAAGGTCTATTATTAGGTGGGGTTCTTAACAGCAAATTTGAAGGCCGTGCACGTGACTTCCTAGTAGCAAGCACAAAACATGGTTTAATGAGTCTTGTTGCTGGTACAAATGTTGTTCGCTTTACACCGTCTTTAGTGATTCCATTAGAGGATATCAAAGAAGGTTTAGCTCGCTTTGAAAAAGCGGTTGCAGACGTTGTAAACGGTTAATCCTAGTTGGCGCATGCTTTAAGCATGCGCCATTGGAGTGCACTTAATGCAAGTATTACGTCCTATAACAGCAAATGATTTTGCTGCGTTAAAACAAATTGCTGTTGAATCTGGTCATGGTTTTACCTCTTTACCGGTTGACGACAATTTACTACAAGAAAAAATCGAACGCGCGGAACGCAGTTTTGCAAAAGACATTAATAAACCACAAGACGAAACCTACTTATTTGTTTTAGAAGACAGTGAAACGGGTGAAGTTATAGGTACAACGGCTATTGAAGCTGCTGTGGGTATGTCTGTTCCTTTGTATCATTACCATCTAGGTAAAACTGTTCACCATTCACGCACTCTCAACGTATATAACACCGTTGATATTCTAAGTATGTGTAACGACTATACAGGTTGCTCTGAAATTTGTACTTTGTTCTTACGTGAGCAAAACCGCAAAGGTTTAACGGGTCGCTTTTTATCACGTTCGCGCTTCTTATTTATGGCGCAGCACAGTGAACGTTTTGCTGACACAATCATCGCAGAAATGCGTGGTGTTAGTGATGAAGACGGTCACTCACCGTTCTGGCAATGGTTACAAGAGCACTTTTTTAGCATTGAGTTCCCACAGGCAGACCATTTAGTTGGTTTAGGCGATAAAGTATTTATCAGCGAATTAATGCCTAAGTACCCTATCTATGCCAACTTACTGAGCAAAAAAGCACAAGCTGTGATTGGGAAGGTCCATGAAAAAACAAAGCCAGCGCTTAAACTTCTAGAAAAAGAAGGGTTTGAGCACCGAGGTTATGTAGACCTATTCGATGCAGGGCCAACTGTTGAAGCAAAACTTGGCAATATTCGCAGTGTTCGTGAGTCACAAGTTTGCCCTATCACTATTGGTGAGCTTGCCCATATCAATGAGAAAAGCTCAGATACATTAGCTATCTGCAACCAAGGCGTGAATGACTTTAGAGCAACATTCACCAAACATGCTCATTATAACCACGCTAAGCATACGTTAATCGTCAGCCAAGAAGTGGCAGATGCACTTAAATTGAAACAAGGGGATGCAGCACGGTTCTTCCGTTTGTAACCACTTAAGGAGTTTAAAATGAGTGTAACAACTCAACTTATCGATAATCAATGGCAAGCAGGCCTTGGTCATGATTTTAGTTCAATCAACCCAAGTAATGGCGAGGTTGTTTGGCAAGGTAAAACAGCCACGGCTGAACAGGTAGCCGATGCTATCAAAGCTGCCCGTAATGCTCAGCTTGACTGGGCTGATATGACCCTTGAACAGCGCATTGTAATTCTTGAAAATTTTGCTGCTGAACTAAAAGAGCACAGTGAAGAGTTCGCAACCATCATTGCCCGTGAAACAGGCAAGCCATTATGGGAAACACGTACCGAAGTAGGTGCAATGACGGGTAAAATTGCCATTTCAATCAGGGCCTATAACGAACGTACGGGCACTACAGAAAACCCAATGCCGGGCGCTAAAGCATTTATACGCCATAAGCCTCATGGTGTTGTTGCAGTATTTGGCCCATACAACTTCCCTGGTCATTTACCGAATGGTCATATTGTGCCTGCTATTTTAGCAGGTAATACAGTTGTATTTAAGCCATCAGAACTAACGCCTCATGTTGCTGAGTTCACTTTAAAGCTTTGGCTAAAAGCAGGTTTGCCTGCTGGTGTGATTAACCTAGTACAAGGTGAAGTAGACACAGGTATTGCACTTGCATCTCATCAAGATATCGATGGTTTATTCTTTACTGGTAGCTCTAATACAGGCCATCTATTACATAAGCAATTTGCAGGTCACCCAGGTAAAATCTTAGCGCTGGAAATGGGTGGTAATAACCCACTAGTCGTAAAAGATGTCGCTGATGTAAGCGCGGCTGTTCACGATATTATTCAGTCTGGTTTCATTACTTCTGGCCAACGTTGTACCTGTTCTCGTCGTTTATTCATTGAGAACTCGGCAAATGGCGATGCAATTTTAGAAAAATTAATTGCTGCAACAAAACAAATTAAAGTAGCCGACAGCTTCAGCGAAGATCAACCATTTATGGGTGCAATGATCAGCGAAAAAGCCGCATTAGGTATGGTTGCAGCTCAGCAACAGTTACTTGATATGGGAGCGACTTCTCTTGTTGAGCTTAAGCATTTAGAACCGGGTACAGGTTTTGTAAGCCCTGGTATTATTGATGTAACAGCTGTTGAAGATATTCCTGATGAAGAGCACTTTGGTCCTCTTATCAAGGTTTACCGCTACACAGATTTCGATAGCGCGATTAATGAAGCGAATAACACCTCATTTGGTTTATCTGCTGGTTTATTAAGTGATGATAGTAATGACTACCAACATTTCTTAAAACGTATTCGTGCCGGTATCGTTAACTGGAACCGACCAATTACAGGCGCATCAAGCGCTGCACCGTTTGGTGGTATTGGTGCCAGTGGTAACCACAGAGCGAGCGCTTATTATGCTGCTGATTACTGTGCGTACCCTGTTGCTTCTGTTGAAGCCGAAAAAGTTAACTTACCACAGACCCTTGCGCCGGGCTTAATTATTGAATAATTGATTGGCGGCTTCGCCGCCTTAATTGAAGGAATTAAACATGCACACAGATGTAAACGCCCTATTTGAAAACCTATGGGAAAACTATTTATCAGTTACGCCTTCGGCAGTAAAAGTACATGAGCTATTAGGCTCTACTCAAAAAGATGACGTGATTAACGATCACATCGCTCTACGCACTTTTAATCATGAAAAAATCGGTTTAGAAAAGCTAGCTGCGCACTTTTTAGCAGTTGGTTATAAAGAATGCGGCGAGTACCATTTTGAGGCAAAGAAATTGTACGCTAAGCACTTTGAACATTCTGATCCAAAACAACCTAAAGTATTTATCTCTGAACTACTTGTTGAGCAATGTTCAGAAGAATTACAAGCTATCGTAAATGATATGGTTTCACAGATTGACGAAAGCGATGTAACAGCGGATAATTTCCTCTATTCAGGTACACATTGGCAAGTAAGTTCAGAAACTTACAAAAAGCTATTAGAAGAGAGTGAGTATGCAGCGTGGATGTCGGCGTGGGGCTACCGTGCTAATCACTTTACAGTAAGCATCAATGAGCTTGCTAAATTTGATGACATCGAAAGCGTAAACCAGGCACTTAAAGATGCAGGTTTTGCATTAAATACATCTGGTGGTGAAATTAAAGGTTCACCAGAAGTTTTACTTGAGCAATCTTCAACACTTGCTGATGACAGTGAAGTTGAATTTAGTGATGGCGTTGTAGCTGTACCTAGCTGTTTCTATGAATTCGCTCTGCGTTATGCAAAACCAGATGGCGAGCTATACACCGGCTTTGTTGCTGCATCAGCTGATAAAATATTTGAGAGCACCAATGCTCGATAATTAAGTTTTTAATCAATACCCGAGCCATATGAAGACACCAAGGTTTAACAGTCAGACAAATCAATTCCTTCAACAAATGGCTTGGGCATTTATTCTTGTTTCATTTTTTGCCATAACATTTTTTAGTACTGATACTAAAGCAAGTGAGAAGCGCAAACTAACCATCCTATCCCACTCCTATTTTGCTAATGAGTTTGATAAAAGAAACATCAACGAGCATTTTCTTAAAGTTATCAAACCTGCTTTAGGCGATGAATTTCATCTAAGTGTACAATTTACGAATCATGCTCGATTAATTAAGCGTCTTTCAAGCAAAGAGCCTAGCTGTACTTTCAATGCAATAAAGTCAGCTGAACGAGCTGAGCACATGCTGTTTTCAAAAGTACCCACTTTTATGCACATGCAAAGACAGCTTTTCGGGTTAAAATCAAATATAGACAATCTTCCTTCCCCTGTTTCTGTTACCTCTCTTTTAAAAGAGAAGTATATTTTCGGAATTATTGGTTCCTCGAGCTATCAACAATTAGATTCATCTTTTGAAAAATATCGCTCAAAAATTGCTAATATCTATGGTGAAAATCCATTTCTGCAATTAAGTAAGCTACTTTTAAATCAACGTATTGACTTTATCGTCGCATATCCTGAGTCTCTATATGCTCACTTAAACGAAGATCAATTAAAGCTGGTAAGTTCTCGTCCAATTAGTGAGTATCCTGAGTTTACTAATGGCTATTTCACATGTAGTAAAACGGCTGAGGGCATACATGCTATTAGATTAATGAATACATACATGATGACGCCACCTATGGCGGAATATCTGTACGCCATTCATAAAGCCAATAACCTGTCAGCTGATCTCGAAGCAATGCTTAATGTTTATAAAAGAAGATACAAAATATCCTTCAAAAACAACAGTTAATTGATTTATTTTCGCTTCATGAATTTCCTAAAAAAAAAGCTTGCACAATAAAAAAAGCAGATATATTATCTCGCCGCTTCTTGATGATAGCCAATCCGAGTACATTACAAACACTGTTTGTAGCAAGGCGATAGAGCAACTATCCAAGAGTGAATTTGATTGCACATAACAATAAGTGCGTTTAATGACACTCAACTGACTCGGACTCCCATTTTCCCGAGCTGTTGCTTAATTGCCGGAGAGTAAAATGGCTATTTCTACACTAACACAAGATTTAACAATCAAAGTACCTGCAGCTGCGGTTGCTGCTAATGAGTCAATTGCACAACCATCAATCCAACTTCTTGAACAATTAGTTACACAACATGGCGCACCTCTAATGGTGCTTGATTGTGAATCTGTTCGTCATCAATACCGTGCATTAAGCCGTGCTTTACCAGGTGTTGTTTTACACTTTGCACTAAAGCCACTTCCTCTGGCGGCGGTTGTTCGCACTCTTTTAGAAGAAGGTGCAAGCTTTGATTTAGCAACGAGCGGTGAAGTTGACTTAGTAGCAAGTCAAGGCGTGCCAAGTGATCGCACTATTCACACACACCCTATAAAGCGTGATCGTGATATTCGTGATGCACTTGAATACGGTTGTAACGTATTTGTGGTTGATAACATCAATGAATTAGAAAAGTTCATTGCTTACAAAGATCAAGTTGAATTACTTGTGCGCTTAAGCTTTCGTAATGCAGAGTCATTCGCTGACTTATCGAAAAAGTTTGGTTGCAGCCCAGCAATGGCCATCGAAATCATTACTTACGCGCAACAATTAGGTATTCGCATAAAAGGTTTGTCGTTCCATGTTGGTTCACAAACAGCGAGCCCAGCTAAATACGTAACAGCAATAGCTGCATGCAACCAAGTAATGAATGAAGTAGCTGACTTAGGATTACCAGCGCTTAGTACGCTTGATATTGGTGGTGGTTTCCCAGTGCCATACAGCAAAGACGTGCTGCCAATTGATGAATTTTGTGCGCCAATTAATGATGCGTTAGCACTGTTACCAGAGACAGTTCGCGTGATTGCAGAACCGGGTCGTTTTATTGTTGCAAGTGCTGTAACTAGTGTTGCATCGGTAATGGGCCAAGCAGTTCGTGAAGGTAAGCCGTGGTACTACTTAGATGATGGTATTTATGGCTCATTCAGTGGTTTATTATTTGATGAAGCATCATACCCAATAGAGTCGTTAAAACAATCAAACGAACGCGTAGAATCAGTATTAGCAGGCCCTACTTGCGACAGTATCGACGTAGTGAGTGAGTCAATCATGCTACCAAAATTAGACAATGGTGATTTAATTATCAGTCGTATGATGGGTGCTTACACATTAGCAACCGCGACAGATTTTAACTTCTTCAAGCGTGCAAACGTTATCATTCTCAATGATGTAGTGCAGGTTGACGCACTTACTGGTTAATCGTTTCCTCGACTAAAAGCATGTAAGGCAACATGCTTTAAAACTGAAAATGCAGCTGCTCATTCCAGCTGCATTTTTTTTGTGTATTTGTTTAAAGAAAGAGTGGTTTGTAATCGTTTTCTAACTGTTCAAACGACAAGTTGCCAATAAAACGACCAAAGCTCAACCAAGTTGCTAAGCCTCGTAAGTCTTTAAAGTGTGGTGGAATAAATTTAGGATCTTCAATGACACCTAAATCATGTAACTGTGATATCAATCTAAAATCATCAATTGAGATTTTACCGACCAATAATAAGTGCAATTGATCAATGCGACCTAATTGTATTGCCACACGAATAAGGTTATACACTAAAACGAAACCTTTGATATAGGCGATATCTTTGGTAAAAGGTAATCCCGTTGCTGTACTTCCTCTAAACACGCGTTGAGTGAGTGTATAGCTGTCGTCTTTACTTAAACCTTGAGCTATATAGTCGCGATAGATATCAACAAACTCAGCACCATCAATGACTTTCGTAATACCTTGAATACGATTAACTAATTTTGCTAAACGTCGAGGCGTCGATTTTAAGGTAATAATTTCGGTCAACACAGCAAGCCCTTCTTGGGTGACCGTAGAGCTAGGTGTGCCTTTACTCAAACAGGTTAAATAAGGCTGTGCTAAGCCATTTTGGGTCGTACCTACATGGATCCAGCCTTCATGCACTTCTAGAATATCAAGCTCACGCTGGGAAAACTTAACATCTTGATTAAGTTTTATATTATTTGCACCAGCTGCAGCATCACTGACAATACCGTCACTAAGAATGACCTCAACATCGATACCTGGCATCGTTTGAGACACTTGTGATGCGAGAATTTTAACTGCATCTTCGGCATCTATATTTTTTGGATCATCAGGCAATATATCGGCATCAAGCATACTCTTTAGCGGCTGCTCAAGCATGGTTGCAAGCTCAGAAAGTGAAGGCTCTCCAGCATGAAATAAATCTTTAGGATGACCAAACAACTCAACAGATAGATCATGAAACTCCGGGGTACCACGATACTCAATCATACTGAGTACGGTTTTATATTCAGTACACATCTTGCTCATGTATTGGGCGATTGGATTTAACTGCCCTAATTGGCTGATGATATCGCGATTTAAATCAGAAAAACCTCGGCGCAATTCGCTTGGTACAAAACCAAGGTCACGCTGTTGGTAATAGGCTTGATCAATCGTAGGGTTTTTCTGGCATTTGTGCTTAAAAAACTCTTCTTTGATTTGTTTATCCCAATTGATTGCATCAAGGATACGAATGGGTGTTTGCAATGCAATTAATCGGTCTGATAATTCGCGTGTTTTTGCTAATAATGCCTTATCAATCATGCTCTAGGCTCACTAAAAAATGAGCCTAGAGCATAGGCTAAATTTACATAATTACAAAGCAAAATTAATCAGTTTTTAGCTAAAATTTAGCCTGCTTAGAAACTAATTTTCCATCGCTGTATATAAGCAGATTTGGTACCGAATTAATGTCATTTTTGATAAATAAATCATTACCATAATCGATTGAAACGGGCATGGTTGCAGAGAATTTATCAACATATTCTCGCACTGCAGTTTGATCGGTCCACAACTGACTTACTTTAACCTCGACATCAATCCCTTGCTCCGCCAACTTATTAACATGTTGCTGTGCTAATACGCACTGCTTTGCCATAGCAGGGCGAGTGTCGGCCAAGTACCAATCACACCACGTTGCGGTGAAAAGCACTACTTTTTTGCCTTTATTCGGAATAACCAAAGGCGTTGCTTCACTTTGCTTTTCACCAAGTAGCCGCGCTTTTTCAACTTTGCCATTGTGTGATAACAAACGTAACGTGTTATCAAGCGCTTTATCAGCTTCGTGACCTTGAAAAATCACTTTTTCATCGCTATCAATTAGCACATGAAAAGGGGTACCCATAAATTCATAGTGTTTAGCAACCTGAGCTGTGAGATCAGTAAATAATGGCATGCTAAGTGAAAAACGTTCTTTAACCTTAGCAACAGAGTGTGCATCATCATTGAGGTCGATATTTATCGCCACAAATTGAATTTTATCGCCATATTGTTCGTAAGCATGCTGAAAATGCGGCATCTGCTCCATACATGGCTTGCACCAAGTTGCCCAAAACTTTAAATAAACTGGTTTTTTGCCTAAGAAACTTTCAAATTTGACGATTTGCCCTGCTTCATTTTCTAAAATAAGCGTGTCTGTATTCGCTGATATTCTTTGGCTTACAAGCATCAAGCCTGTCAGCAATATCATGAGGAAAAACTTATATTTCATAGTACGTTCCTTAAATAAAACCAAGCGTAAGCGTAATGTAAGCCAAAATATTGTAAATTTTCGACATCTGCTGGCTAAATGCAGATTTAATGATTTATCGCAAAGTAGAGGTTAGAAACACTCAAAACATTAAAAATAGCACTAAACTTTTTATAGATATGAAACGTATTGCACAAAAAAGGAGTCATCATGAAAAATGAGCTAGACGGTAAATTAATTCTTTCTGTATATGAGAAAATCATTCAACACGGTGAAGATCATGAAGATGGGAAGCTATACGAAGGTATTTGTGCTTTTTCCGATATCGATGGTTATACCGTATATCTTAAAGGCAGTGGTGTGTTACTTCGCTTTGGTTTTCACAATACCTACCACCTTGACTACCAACATGAAAAAAACAAAGAAGACTTTTTAAAGAAAGTGCTATATATCGCAGAGCAGGAACCATAAATAGATAATGAAACGACGGGTAAAAACTGAGTCAAAGCAACAGCAAGCGTTTATCAACCAAGTTATTAATGAACTTAAAAATAACCCTGATAAGTTAGATATCATCCGCGATAATCTTAGCTACTATCGAGAACAACAGTTCCTCAAACGTGGTTTTCTGCTTGCTATTGAGCGATTTGACTGGGTGTTTGAAGCAAGTAACGATGTAGACCAAATCTGTGCGCAAATTCTAGCCGATGATTACATTGGTAAACGTTTGCGCCGCTATCCCTTGCTATACAAGGGCGTATTGGAACGTACCTATTAGCTTTGCCCACCGCTAAAACATGATCTGTCCGGTAAAAAATGCTAGGTTAGCGCCATTTTGAAATAACGAGAACTGGACATGTCAAAAACTATAAACTCTCACAATACCCATGAGGGTGGCAATAATGGGTTGTTTAACCGATTTTTAGCCACCGTTGAATTTTTGGGTAACATGCTACCCCACCCTATCACATTATTTGCAATGTTCTGCGTTGCTATTATTGTTTTTAGCGGCATCGCCGATTGGTTTGGATTAAGTGCTATCGACCCACGTCCGGAAGGCGCTGCGGGTCGCGACCCTGATGGTGTTATTGAAGTTGTCAGCCTACTTAGTGCAGAAGGGCTCCAGCGTATCGTTACCGGCCTTGTTACCAACTTCACCAGTTTCGCACCACTTGGCACGGTACTAGTTGCTTTATTAGGCGTAAGTGTCGCAGAGCACTCAGGTTTACTCTCAGCTGCTATGCGTGGCATGGTGATGGGCGCATCTAAAAGGCTCGTTACTTTTATGGTGGTGTTTGCTGCGATTTTATCAAATACGGCGTCAGAACTTGGCTACGTGGTACTTATTCCATTAGCAGCGATGATATTCCACAGCCTTGGTCGTCACCCACTTGCCGGTCTTGCTGCCGCATTTGCTGGTGTTTCAGGTGGTTACAGTGCCAACCTATTGCTAGGCACCATTGACCCGCTACTTGCAGGTATCACAACACCTGCAGCACAAATGATTGATCCAAATTACCAAGTTGGCGCAGAAGCAAACTGGTATTTCATGATGATCTCTGTATTTTTAATTGCCATTTTAGGCACTTTCGTTACAGAAAAAATCGTTGAACCACGCCTTGGCAAGTACAACCCTGAAGAAGCAAGCAATGATTTGCCAAAGAATGACATTGCAGGCCTAACCGATAAAGAAAAGTCAGGCCTTAAGTGGGCGGGTGTTTCACTGTTAGTGGTGTCATTATTACTTGCTTGGACAATTGTTCCTGAAGACGGCATTTTGCGTAACCCAGAAACGGGCCTTGTTGCACACTCACCATTTTTAAAAGGCATTGTGGTATTTATCTTTGTGACTTTCGGTATTCCGGGCTTTGTTTACGGTCGCGTTGTTGGCACTATGAAGAACGATAAAGATGTCATTGATGCCATGAGCAAAAGTATGAGCTCAATGGGTATGTACATTGTGCTGGTTTTCTTTGCCGCGCAATTTGTTGCTTTTTTTAAATGGACTAACCTAGGCACAATTTTAGCTATTAACGGCGCCGCTCTTTTACAAACACTGAACCTAACTGGTCCTGAAGTATTCGTGCTATTCATTTTAATGTGTGCATTGGTTAACTTAAGCTTGGGTTCTTCATCAGCACAGTGGGCGGTAACTGCACCTATCTTCGTACCAATGTTAATGCTAATAGGCTACGCGCCAGAAACCATTCAAGCTGCATATCGAATTGGTGACTCGGTTACTAACCTCATCACACCAATGATGAGCTACTTTGGCTTGATACTGGCTGTAGCAACTAAATATAAGAAAGACATGGGTATTGGCACACTGGTTGCGACCATGCTGCCTTACAGCATGATCTTCTTTGTTGGTTGGGTCGCGTTATTCTACTTATGGGTATTTGTTCTGGGCTTCCCAGTTGGCCCTGAATCACCGATTTATTATCAGCCTTAATCTCTTCTCAAAGAGGTGTAAAAAAGCCAAGCTTTCATAAAGCTTGGTTTTTTTGTACCTGCTGTTGTCGCAATCTAACTTTACTTCTATTATTAACATATTAATTTTCATTATTATTTTGCATGAAACTATTATTTAAGCTGTGGATATTACTACAAGCATTAAGTACATTTAATTTATATGCCAGCCCAACTAAGCAACTTGAAACCGCATTTGCAACCTCGTTAGTTTTAACTGATGGTGACAGTATTACCTTGGGGTTTGGTGATTTTGATCCGCAAACATTGTTTAACTCGCAACATGCTAGTAAAGATGAAGACAGTATCGCACTTAGAAAAAAACTCAAACTCTACAGCATTCCTTATACATGGCAGCTTGATGAGCCAATTTATCAGCACAAACTAAGTTTGACCGGTAGAGTCAGCTATTTAAATCAATCAGATTTTATCTCACTGTATGACAATGTCCCTGACGACTATATTTCAGAAACGGTGTATAACAGCATGATCGGTGTTAATGCAGAGAAAGCGCTTGGATCTAAATGGTCATATCAACTTGGCTTTAACAGTCACTACTTACATTACAACAATGATTACGAGTACAACTCGCCCGAATCTAGACGTAATATACAGCCTTTAGCTGATAATCTTTACACCAACCTAAATAGTAATGCACTAGTACTAAATCCAAATGCGACCATGATTTATCGCCTGCCAAGGCACTGGGGCTATTACGAATACAAACTTAACTTTAATTACTATTATGGCTGGGCCTTGTCTCATCCTGACGAAATGAGTAATGCAGCTCCTGAAACTTGGCGTACACTCAATGGAATTAAAGCTAAGTTTAACATGTTTAAAATAGGCCTTTTTGAGCAAGCTTTTTATATTAAAGGACAGCGAATTGATTTAGGTGGTGATGGTCGTATTGCATTTTCTACAGATCACTTTTATGAATACGGTATCGGCTTTTTATGGGACAGTAGAAAGTGGACGTCATGGTTTGACAACTTTGGCATTGGTATCAACATTCACAACGGTAGTAGCCTCGATGGTGCAGCTATAGTCTTGTACTTTAATGAAATTTAAGTCTATTTTTTAAAGACAAAATTTTAAAACAGACTATATTCTTAGACATAATTAAAATTCATGGAAGATTTAAATGAAACATCACCTCGCAATCGCTTGTTCATTACTTGCCTTAACGGCTTGCGATAATCGCCCTGAACACACAGCTAAAACGCTACCTCTCCAAGTGAGTGCTGCAGATACCATTTATTATGGTGGCGATATTCTTACAATGACTGGCGATGAACCAGAATATGCACAAGCAATCGCTACCCAAGGTGACAAAATCATCTTTGTGGGTGATAAAACTAAAGCCCTTGAGTTTAAATTTGGCAAAACAAAGCTGATTGATTTACAAGGAAAAACCTTGATGCCAGGCTTTGTAGATGGTCATAGCCATGTCTACGGTGTTGGTTTGCAAGCCATGGTAGCCAATGTATTACCTAGCCCAGATGGTGATGCCAATAGTGTTGAGCAAATCGTTAATATGCTTACAGCCGCACAGAATAACCCTGATTACACCACATTTATTGAAAAAACCGGCGCTATCTTAGGCTTTGGTTACGATGATGCTGAGCTTGATAGATACCCGACTAAAATGGACTTAGACCGCGTTAGCACCGAAAAGCCAGTGATCATCATTCATACCTCGGGGCACTTAAGTGTTGCAAACAGTAAAGCTTTAACTCTGGCTGGCATCGACGAAAACACAGAAAACCCTAAAGGTGGGCTAATTCGTCGTATGGCGAACTCACAAGAACCTAATGGGGTGCTCGAAGAAAACGCACACTTTGGTTTACTGTTTAAACTCATGCAGTCGTTTGATCCTGACTTACAAGATTTAATGCTACAAGAAGGACAAAAGCTCTACACAAAATACGGCTACACCACAGCGCAAGAAGGCCGAGCAACTCAAGAAGCCTATGATTCGATGGTAAGAGCATCAAAGGCTGATAAATTCGTGATTGATGTGGTTGCGTATGCTGATATGGCCACCAGCAGCAGTTTTATGGACTCAACCTATAACAGTAAACACTACACAAATCATTTTCGTATTGGTGGTGTAAAACTTAACTTTGATGGCTCACCGCAAGGGAAAACTGCTTGGTTATCTCATCCATACTTAAAAGCACCTGAAGGCCAAGAGCAAGGTTATGCAGGCTACCCTACTTTTAATGATGAACAAGCTTATAAATATGTAGAAACGGCCTTTGCCAATGGTTGGCAAGTGATGACACATGCAAATGGTGATGCCGCCATTGAGCAATTTTTAGATGCTGTTGAAAATGCCAATAACAAGCTTGGTAAAAAAGACAGACGCCCTGTACTTATTCATGGTCAGACAATTCGTCAAGATCAGGTAAATCGCCTTAAAGAGTTGGGCATATTTCCATCGCTCTTCCCAATGCATACCTTTTATTGGGGCGATTGGCATGTAAATTCGGTGCTAGGTCCCCCCCGTGCCGATTTTATTTCACCCACTCATGCTGTTCGCAAGCAAGGATTAATGTTTAGCACCCATCATGATGCGCCAGTGGCTCTACCAAATGCTCTACGTGTATTAGATGCAACGGTTAACCGCACGACCCGTACAGATAAAGTGTTAGGCCCTGAACAACGCGTTTCTGTGTATACTGCACTACAAGCAATGACGACATGGCCGGCGTATCAACACTTTGAAGAGACCTCAAAAGGGCAATTAAAACAAGGGATGCAAGCTGATTTAATTATCCTTGATAATAACCCGTTGAAAATAAAGCCTGAAGAGCTTCATAATTTACAAGTCTTAGAAACCATTAGCCGTGGTAAAACCGTTTACCGCAAAAATTAAACTTAATAGAAGGAATAACATGAAGAGCTTCATATTATTAGCGTGCGCTACTTTACTGTCTTTTTCAGTATCGGCAGCACAAACGACCGCTACACAACTGGATATTCTAAATCTAAAGGCCCAGTCTGAGCATGTATTAACCTCAGGGCAGCCCAATCAAACCGATTTTGCCAAGTTAAAACAACTCGGTGTTGAGAACATCATTAACCTACGTGGTGATAACGAAACAAATTGGTCTGAGCAAGAATTAGTGACTGAGCTTGGCATGAACTATTACCATATTCCTGTGCAATCTAAAGCTGATATTACGATTGAAAATGCCACTAAGCTTCAGGCCTTACTCAATGAGCATCAACAACAAACCACCTTACTTCACTGTGCTAGCAGCAACCGTGTTGGCGCTCTCGTTGCGCTATACAATGCCATAACCTTAAAAAAGCCAATTGATGAAGCTGTCGAGATTGGTAAGCAGTGGGGCTTAAAAAGCCTTGAAGGGGTGGTAAGAACTAAGGTAAACGAAGAAGTTGGTCAGCCATAAGCTGACCAAGTTTTTATTATATTGCTTCAGCTATAGCTGCCATGCATAGCTTAGCTTAGTGAAGAAGGTGCGTTGATCACGCTCAAGACCTTCCAACGAATCGTCTTGGTATCCTTTATCTGAATACCCTAAATAAAACAGTGTTTGTGAGTTAATCTTGTACGAATACACTAACTGACTACCATAATCGCGGTTAGTTTGGCTTACATCAAATCGATAAGCTTCGTTGTTTCGATCGACATCTTCAAACTGCAAAACGAGTTTCAGCATTGAACGCATATTAAATTTATAATAAACGCGTAGATCCGTTAAGTTAGCAGTATAAACACGCTCATTTTGCTCGTTATCTAGGTAGCTGTAGCTGTGCTCCAACTGAACCTGCCAATGATCGTTAATATCCCACGTCATCTCAGGTTCAATGCGGACCATTGTACCTAGAGCTGCATTACTGTAGTCAATTTTGCTGCCATATTGAGCATATAATAAGAAACGGACATCGCGGATGGGTCTAAAACCGCCGTAGATATAACCTATGTTTTGATTAAAAAACTCACCGGCATAAAATTCATTACGATGGATAAAGCCAATTTCTGTTTGCGATTGCATCTTACCTTTAAAGGTAAAAAAGCCATCGTATTCTTCTTCAAGTAAGTCGCCATTTTGCGCCCAAGTTTTATCCCATTCAGCATTATAGCTGTACTCAGTGATTGCATCATCAGCATCACGGTACCAGGTTTGCCCACCACCTAATTGTATTTGCTCGTAATCAACTTTAGCTTGGTAACCTAAGTCTGAGCGGTATTCTTTACCTATATTTTCGTAATTAGCATAAACTTCGTAATCACGCTTAGTTCTAGTAAATTCAATAGCATAAGCTTGATCTGATTGATTTTTATCAACGCCATAATAATCAACTAAAAATTCTGAGTTAGTGGTATCTGTGCTTGCTACTTGATACTGCAAACTATCTGATTGATTAAACCAGTAGCTGCCATCTAGAGATAACACTGTATTATGGTAATCATCATTTTCACGGTGAGTGCTCATCACACCAATTGTGCCTTTTTGGCCGATATCAAATTGATATCGTCCCGCAACTGCTTGTGTTTTATCTGCTAGATTAGCAAAGCCCGAACCTTGGTTAGTCGGAAGTAAGACACTGGTATTCTGATCGTCAGCGTACATAAAGCCGTAGCTGTGCGCGCCGGTTTTACCTGTTAATTTTAAACCTACATCAGGTTCAGCAATCATTCGCGTATATAAAAGCTCTAGTTGGCTGGTATTAAAATAAGAGGCGCCATCTAAAAAGAATGGACGCTTTTCAGCGTAGTAAATTGAGTAAGTAGTATTTACATCAAGTTCAAGTGAATCGGCCTCGACCTGCGAAAAGTCAGGGTTAATGGTGGCATTAATAACCGCATCTTGCGTCACACCCCAACGTAAGTCCAAGCCCGCTTCAGTATCAATATCGCCATTTTGCCAATCACCAGGCACTGCGTCTTTGGTATCATGGCGAAGCGCAGTTAAAGTTGGCGTAAGCTGAATGTTTTGGCTTTCAGTCATGTTGGCAAAGCCTGTTAGTTTATCAAACTGACAAAAGCTACATTTTACATCTCTGTCAAAACCAACATTCGACATTTGATAAAATACATCACGCGGGTAATTACGCCATACAGCAAAACTCCACGTTAACTCAGCTTGATCTTTTGGAAAGCGAAGAGCAGTGAACGGAATACGCATTTCAACCACATAGCCATCGTTATTAATTTGCCCTGCACTATCCCAAATGGCATCCCACGATGGGTCTTCCACCCAATCGTCAATATCCGTCATGCGCATATCCCCTTGCGCACCTAGTGGATTTACATAAAACTCATAACCAGTTCGTTCATCGTTGAACGTATCAATCATCAAGGCAACATTGTCATCTTGCCAAAGCGTGTCGCGGTCACGAAGTGCAGCACGAATTTGTGAAGGGTCATCATCTTTTGCAATAAAGCCAACATACAAGTATTTACCATCTTCATACATATAGGCATCAGTTTGTACAAGCGGTGTGCCTTTTTCGGTTGGTTCATTTTGATATTTTAATGACACTTTTGTGGCTTCTTGCCAATGCGGTTCATCCATTACACCATCAACGCTGATGGACTCTTTTATATGGGCAAGGGAGAACTCTGCTTTATCAAATGCATTGGCATAAAAAGGCACACAGACAACACCAAGTAAAAAAGTAGGGGTGATTATTTTTTTTATAATTCTTTTTAAGTACTGCATAAACATCCATTTAGACACTGACGCGTTAGAAACGCTACTTGACTGATTTCAAAGCGATTGTAATTCAGCATGGTACATTTGTTAATCTAATTCTGCATTTAACACCATAAAAATTAACAAAATACTCCGTTCGTACTATATATAGAGCCAAAAAAAGCCCCATTGCCAAACAGCAATGGGGCTTTTTGTAGAAAATTTATTACTTTTTAAGGCTTAGTTTATTGCCTTTCAAAGATTTGCGAACATTTGCGATGCGTGAACGGTTTTTCGCACGAGCCTCGCCAGTTGCCTGACCTGAAGGCTTGTTTGTGCGACTGCGGCGTAAATGTGATGGCTTTTTAACTATTTTATCAATCAATACATCACGGTTACTTACTTCGTAACCAGGTAAAACAATACGCTTAATACGCTGACCAATTAACTTTTCGATATCGAATAACGTGTTTTCTTCTTCACGGCTCACAAATGAAATCGCTTGGCCAGGTTTACCTGCACGACCGGTACGACCAATACGATGAACATAATCTTCTGCAAGCCAAGGTAGGTCGATGTTAATCACACGTGGTAAACCTTCAATATCAATACCACGGGCAGCTACTTCAGTGGCTACCAGTACGCGAACTTTACCTTCTTTAAATTCACGTAAAGCACGGCGGCGATTACCTTGTGTTTTATCGCCATGACAAACAACTGCAGGAATACCATCAAGATTCAGCTCTTTGACAAGCTCATCAGCGGTTTCTTTCATGTTTACGAAAACAAGTACCTGCTGCCAATTTTTCTTACCAATCAATTCAGATAAAAGCTCTTGCTTACGACGTTCTTCAACTGGATAAACAACGTGTTGCACTGTTTCTGCAGTACTGTTTGTTTGATCTACATGAATGACTTCAGGCTGCTTTAAAACTTTACTTGCAAACTGTTTAATTGCAGCTGGAAAAGTTGCAGAGAACAGTAAGATTTGACGCGCTTCATCACAGCCATTGATAACATTTTGCATATCGCTGATAAACCCCATGTCTAGCATGCGGTCAGCCTCATCAAGCACTAAATGCTTCACTTTAGCTAAGCTAATGTTCCCCAAACGAAGTTGGTCAAGTAAGCGGCCAGGTGTTGCAACTACAATATCGACACCCGCTTTTAAGTCATTAGCTTGGCCTGCAAGATTAACCCCACCAAAAAGACAAACAGTTTTTAATTCCGTGTATTTGGCAAACGCTTTAAAATTATTGGCTATTTGCTCTGCTAATTCACGAGTAGGCGCTAACACTAGGGCACTTGGCGCATTCTTATCACTAACAGCAGATTCTGATAACTTTTGAATAATAGGCAATGCAAAAGCAGCCGTTTTACCGGTGCCTGTTTGCGCACTAACAAGTACGTCTTTGCCTTTTCTTACCGCAGGAATTGCACTACGTTGAACGGGAGTAAGCGTTTCGAAATTAAGCTCTTCTAATGCCTGTAAAAGCTCAGAAGAAAAACTAAATGATTTAAAATTCATGCTGTATAACCTGCGGCCATCATATCAAGGGTCGCAAATTATACAGAAAAAAAATGACTTTAGTTAGTTATAACTTAACTAAAGTGCCTTTTAATGCCACACCAGCGATAAATGTACCCGCACCACATTGATATTCGGTTTGGCTAACAAACTCACGTTTCTTGTAGTACGACTGAATATTTACAACCGCATTCATGCCTTCACGTACAGCACGCTCTTGTAATGCTTTTAAAGCACTAAGCATTACCCACTCACAGGCTTCACGGTCCGTTTTATTAAACGCGTTGGTTTTCTTATTGGTGATAACTTCACCATACTTAGTTTTAATGGTGTTATGACTTTGATCAGCAAAGTAAAGTGGAATATCTAACAGTGCTTGTTTCGCTTTACTGGTTGTAAGTAATGCTTGTATAGGTAGGGTTTGTATATCATCACGTGCAAAACTTTTTACTGAAAACAAACAAGCAACTAAAACACATGTAAGGATAAATAATTTCATTTAAAAATTCCTTCTATAAAATTTCCAAGCAACCCCAAAACCGACCGAAACATTATAATCTTGCTTCACTAGCGGGCTTGCATCTTGTTGACTGTCAGCAAGGTGATGATATTTAACAAAACCACCTAACCAATACTTTGGTGTGTCAAAATGTACCCCAATTGATACATCAGCACCAGAAAAACCTGAACGGCTTGAGTATGCTTGGCGAGTTTCATTGCTATGTAAGTCACTCACCCCATAGTAGTAATCAAGGTATTTATCGGTAGCAAAATTGATATTGCCACGAAACGCTAATGAAAATTGTGAATCCGCCTTTTCGATGATCGGCACTCGATAATACACACTTGGTCCATAGCGCCAACCAATATCATCAATACCAGAGAAATCCGTTGCAATGGCTTTGCGTGCAAACAGGCTTAAATACAAGTGCTGTTTAGCGTTTGGTTCACCTATTAGGTAGTAATTAAGTGAAGGCCCTAATTCAAACACCCAATCTAGATCATCCATACCTTCTCGGGCTTTATTGTCTTCACTGTCAACCGCAAGCCCCACATTGGCAGATAAATCTAAATGAAGATTTTCTTGTTGCCACAAAAAACCAGTGAAATTGTTGCGGTCGATGGCCATTTTATCGCTTTGATAACGAAAATAAGGCACAGGCAATAAGTAGTGCTCACTTTCATCCGATCCCAAATAATGTGGGATATCAGCATAAAACAGGCCAGCGCCTAGCTCCATTTTTGCAGCACCTTTTTCTGCACTATCTTCTGCAGCATAAGCATTAAAAGTTAGAACAAATAAAATACTTAAAATGCAGCGGTTGATCATGCTTGCCACTTTTTAAAGATTAACGACGTATTGATGCCACCAAACGCAAAATTATTACTCATGATGTAATCTGTTTGTATTTCACGGCCATTACCCTTGATATAATCTAAATCAGCGCACTCAGCATCGACATCAGTTAAATTGATAGTAGGTGCAAACCAACCATCATTCATCATGTTAATACTTGCCCATGCTTCAATGGCACCACACGCTCCTAAGCTGTGACCTAAATAGCTTTTTAATGAGCTAATTGGTTTCTTCCCAAGGGCATTGAAAGTCGCCAGAGATTCCGCAATATCACCACGGTCCGTTGAAGTACCATGGGCATTTACATAGCCAATCTGACTAGCAGTAAGCTGTGCATCATTCAGTGCCATTTCGATAGCTACTTGCATTGTTTCTGCAGTGGGCTGCGTGACATGTTGACCATCTGAGTTACAACCAAAACCGACTAACTCAGCATAAATAGTCGCTCCACGGGCAACAGCGTGTTCATACTCTTCTAAAATGAGTGTGCCCGCGCCTTCACCAATAACGAGACCGTCACGATTTTGATCAAATGGCCGTGGCGTGCTTTTCGCAGCATCGTTTTTGGTGCTTGTAGCATATAAGGTGTCAAATACCGCGGCTTCAGTGATGCACAACTCTTCTGCACCACCAGCAACCATGGCTTTTTGACGTCCATACTTAATGGCTTCGTAGGCATAACCTATCCCCTGAGAACCTGATGTACACGCAGAGCTTGTGGTGATCACTCGGCCTTTTAAACCAAAAAAGACCCCTACATTCACAGGCGCCGTATGTGCCATCATTTGGATGTAACTGGTGGCCGTTACGCCAGTCATTTCGCCAGTTTCCATCATTTTTGCAAAAGCCAATAATGGTGGCGTTGACCCCGTTGACGAACCAAAGGCAATACCTGTTGAACCATCGGTTAGACTTGGGTGTTCGAGCAGACCTGCTTCTTCTAAAGCAAGCTCTGTAGTACGGGTCGACATCATTGCAACGCGCCCCATTGAGCGAACTTGTTTGCGTTTGTAGTGACTCGGTTTACTAAAGTGAGTAACAGGTGCGGCTAATCGAGTGTTTAATTCTGGCGCAACATCCCAGTCAGTCATGTACTGAACGGCATTTTCACCTTTTTGCAAAGCTGATTTAAATTCGTCCCATGTATCACCTAATGCGGTGATAGCAGACATGCCTGTAACAACAACGCGCTTCATTACACCATACCGCCATTCACAGAAATAACTTGGCGTGTGATATACGCGGCGTCATCTGAACATAAAAATGACACCGTGCCAGCCACTTCATTAACCGAGCCCATACGTTTTAATGGGATCATTTTTAGCATTTCATCAACTGGTAAATCGTCTGTCATTTCGGTTTCGATTAATCCAGGTGCCACACAATTAACGGTAATCTTACGCTTAGCAAGCTCGAGCGAAAGCGCTTTTGTCGCACCAATTATGCCCGCTTTCGCTGCACTGTAGTTTACCTGCCCGCGATTACCAGCAATCCCTGACACTGATGCCATAGTTACTATACGTCCACCTTTACGACCTTGCACCATTGGCATCACCGTTGGATGAACCACGTTGTAAAAACCATCAAGGCCGGTACGGATCACCTTATCCCAGTCATCACCTTGCATTGCTGGAAACGCCATATCATTAGTGATACCAGCATTACAAATCACGCCGTAATAAGCACCATGCTCAGCGATATCTGCTTCAATTTGTTGTTTAGCAAGCTCTCTATCGCACACATCAAATTGCAATAAGCTTGCGTGGCGACCAAGGACACTAATTTCTTGACAGGTTTGCTCGGCTTCAGCCACACCACTGCGACAATGAACAGCGATATCAAAGCCATCGTTAGCTAATCTAAGAGCGATTGCTTTGCCTATTCCGCGGCTTGAGCCTGTGACTAAAATACGTTTTGTCATTGATTTTCTCTTATAAACTGCATTGGGTCCTGTGGTTGAAACACATTAATTTTAGCTTCTGCTAAGCATGTTTCATCGCTGTGAATTTGACACTCAAATACACTCAACCCTGATTCTTCTTGATATAATTTTGTGACCGATACTTTAAGCGTCTGCTCGTTTTTAAATACCGGGGCATAGGTTTTATATTTGCGCGTACCAATTAAAAAGCCAATTTGAACTTCATCCCCTTTGTCCTTTGCCAGCGCACCAGCGTAGGCCGCGATAGTTTGCGCCATATATTCACAGCCAATATAACTAGCAACTCCATTTAAGCTCTCGTCATAAAACGGGCTGTGTGAACTAATATCAACTTCGCAGCAACCTGACTCTTCGCTGTAATTACTGAGACGATTGAGCAAAATCATTGGTTCGCTATGAGGGACTACTTGCTCAATTTTATAGTGATTCATTTAGATGTCCTAATACTACACTGACATTATTGCCACCAAAGGCAAATGAATTTGATAAACAGTGATTAATTTCTGCTTTTTCTGACTGCGTTATTAAGCCAATTTCAGCTAAAGAGTCATCCTCAGTAACCTGATTCCACACTAAATCATTAAACTCTGGATAAGCTAGGTATAACCAACATAACCCAGCCTCTAAAGCACCTGCGGCTCCTAAAGTATGCCCGGTTAAATGTTTAGAGGAGCTCACCTTGGTATTTTGACCAAACACTTCACTGATTGCCAAAGATTCCATTGCATCATTTTGCGGCGTTGCTGTCCCATGAGCATTTATGTAGTCGATATCTGATGGCCTTAAATTCGCGTCTTGTAACGCCATTGTCATAGCAGCGATTGCACCAGAACCATCAGCAATCGGAGCTGAAATATGATGGGCATCAGAGCTTTCACCACCACCTAAAAAGGCGATACTTTGTTTTGTATGCTGCTCTTTACTCATAACAAATAACGCTGCGGCTTCACCAATATTAATGCCTGCTCTGTCAGCGCTAAATGGCTTACAAATTTCATCACTGATAGAAGATAACGAATCAAAACCATTGATAGTGAGTTGACACAAGCTATCTACCCCGCCACAAATCACCACATCGGCTAAATCGGCACTAAGTAAGGCGCGAGCACTAATAAGCGCCTTGGCACTTGAACTACACGCAGTTGAAATACTATAACAGGGCCCGTTTGCAGCGAGCTTTTTGGCAATGTAATTGGCCGGAGCGACGAGCGCTTGGTCGTAATAATCAAATCCCTCTGGCCACTTTCCCTGCGCCGCATGGGATTTTCGGCCTCTTTCACCTTCTTGAATGGCTGCAGTACTAGTACCAATAACCACTGCAATACGGCTGCTCGGAATGTTTATGCTTGCTAATGTGTCTGCAATTTGCGCCAGCGCTAAATCGATTAGCTGATAAAATCGCATTGATGCTGTTAATGGCAACTCATTAACCAAGCCGACAAAGGTTGGACGCTGCTCAAATGCAAGCGACGTCACCTCTGTGAGTGTTTGTTTAGGTTGTAAGCTGATACTTTGCATTGTCTGTTGGTGACCAACCCCCAATGCACTAACAATACCTAAGTCGTTAAGCCAAAATGGCATAATCAATTAACCCTTTGAAATTTAATTTTGTAATTTCGCTGATAGTTTACAAGTTCTGTTGCACCGTCTAAATAGCGAATTTCACTAATTAACTGCTCACCCTGATATAAACGTCGCGTCGTTCCTTGTTCAACTAGCTTCAAGCCATAAAGCTGAGAGTTCAGCACAGTAACAGGCCAGTGCACAAGCATGATATCAGCGAGAATATAACGAGGATCAACAGCGTTGATTGGGAGCATTTTTTCGCTTTTAATTGGCCCAAGTGGCGCTTTCTCTAATTGAAAAATAGGCATACCTTGAGCTGTCATAACAGCCAAGTTGATACCTGTTTCACTATTTAAACTCAGCTGCGCTAGTAACGTATACTGCTCATCACCATGGCGTACTTCAAGCACTTGCTGCCAATTATCAGCAACTAATGACGGAGGTGGATCAAGCAAGTAAATTCCTGCATTTGGCGCTAAATCAACGCCCGTTTTTACAGCAAATTCACTGGCACAACTAGCCACTAATATGCTCAAACTTAAAAGCAAAGAGCGTGTTAATCGCGACATAATTCAACCAACGTATTTAAGCGTTTGTTGCTTTGTTTTACAAATGGGTTTTGTAAATCCCAGGCATAGCCTGCAAGAATAGCACTGATCATCTCGCGAATTTGTTGGTTTTTCTCACTGTAAAAAATCACGTCTTGAAATGAGCCATCATACCAAGCACTAACGTAGGTTCTAAAGCAATTAACTCCTTGTTGCAAAGGCTCACTGTAATCGTTTTTGAAATCAACTTGCTCACCACGTAAGTAGCTATCAACTAAAGGAGCAACCAATGAGGCTGATTTTAACGCAATCGTCACCCCAGATGAAAACACCGGATCTAAAAATTCACCTGCATTACCAAGTAGTGCAAAATGCTCACCATACAAGCTCGACACATTAGCAGAATAGCCTTTGATAGCACGCGCTTCACCTATAGCTTCTCGGTTGGCTAATAACTCACTTAAATAGCTGTCTTGCTCGATAAATTCATTTAAGCCAGCGAGGGGGAGTTTATCCTCAAGCTGCTCTGGTTTCCCAACTACACCAATGCTTGCCGTACCATCACTAAATGGAATCAACCAATACCAAATATCTTTATGCTCTGGATGAACATTAATTAAGATTTTTTCACGGTCAAACTGGGGATCGCTAATATTATCTTTAAAATGGCTGAAAAAAGCCCAGCGTACAGGGAAATTTGATGCTGACTCTAAATCAAGTAAGCGAGGTAATACTCTGCCAAAACCACTGGCATCAAGTACAAAACGCCCTTTAATTTGATAGCGTTGCTGGTTTTCATCTGTAACATCAAGTAAAGCGCCATCTTCACAATCGGTGTAAGCAAACACGCTATGCTGGTAACGTATTTCAGCCCCCTGCTGCATGGCACCATCGGCTAAGCATTTATCAAAGTCCGCACGTTTTACCTGAAAAGTCGTGCCAGGGCCTTCGCTAAATTTTTCGGTAAAATCGATCGTTGTGTGGTCGCCCCGACGCTGAAACGCAGCACCATTTTTAAACTGAAATCCACGTGATTGTGCCTGTGCTTGCACCATTTGCTCAAGGCCTGCTTCTTCTAAAAAGCTCATGCACTGGGGTAATAAACTTTCACCAATCGAAAAACGAGGAAAGGTTTGCTGCTCTAACACCACCACATGCCAACCTTTTTTCACCAGTAAACTGGCAGCCACGGCTCCTGAAGGGCCAGCACCAATAATAACAACATCGGCCTGTTGAACTTGATTATTCACCTATTATTTTTCCTTATTTTTAGGTAATGCAATACTGAGCGGCGCCAGGATATAGATACAAACTAGCCCCACTAATACCGTTAATCCGAAACTGAAAATAGCTGGTGTTTTCGAAACAGCCAACATGCCAAATACCCACATCGATGAAGCCGCTGATAAACTAATTGCAAGCACATTGCTAGGACTTAAATTATTAACTTGATAAAACACCAAATAATCAATTGCCAAGGCTAATATCAATAAACAGCCTAACAGATTAAAAATCGATAGCTGAGATTGCAGCACACTGCAGAGCAGCAGTACTGCAGAGGTTGTTAGTATAAGCACTAAAATTTGCTTACATGCTGTTTTAAAACCAAATTTAACGCTAAAAAGTAATAACGCAAAGATCATCGCAATGGCCAGTGTCACCAGTAACGAATTTGAGTAATGGCTTAAACCTTCGCTTATCATCGCAACTTTATCGTAAACAATTAAGTCTGTAGAAGCGTTGGCCAAATCCTTAAGCTCGGATTTATTTACACCCGTTACCATAAACCAGCTTGCGGTCAGTGTATTGCTTGAGATCACTTGGTTAGCGATTAACGGCGCTAATGGTGAATTAAGTGCCGCGTTTAAATCAAGCATTGATGTTGAGAGCTCAACAGGCGTCCCTGTCATTTGGCTAACCACACTCATGGCTTGCTGGGCCGAATGTAATTGCTCGTAGTTTTGTTTTTGCAATTGCTTACTAGGCACTAAGTCACTAAGCATCAATACGTTACCATTGAGCCCAGTTATTTTTGTCTTAAGTGTTTCTTGTTTTTCTAGTAATTGCTGCGCATTATCGGCAAATAAAATCATGATTTGGCCATTATCTTTTCCTAATAAAGACATATGCAACGCTTCGTTTTGCATTAAATCAGCAGGACTTGCATTTAACAGCTTTACATCATCATTAATCACAGGGGGTTTTAGTAAGGCAAAGGCACTCAGAAACACTAACATCAGCATGCTGAGTGCAACGCGATAATGCGTTAATCGTTTTAAATAACCACTTAACATGTTTGCTAATCGATGAGCAGCAGCGTTAATGGTTAAACCAGCTTGCCAATAGGGAAATAAGATACGGGTGCAAAGCCAAGCTGTAACTAGCCCTGCAACAACAAATACGCCTACTTGACTGAGTAACTGTACTGGCGAGAAAAACAAACTCGCGTAACCGAGTATAGTGGTTAGTAACGACAAGAGCAGCGCCAGTTTGAGCCCTTGGCTAAAACCTTGCGGCTGCTCGGTTAAATCAAGCATGCCATGAAATGCATAATCAATGGCAATACCAATCAGCGTCACTGCAAACACCATGGTTAATACATGCACCTGACTAAAAATACTGATCAGCGCAATGGTGCCGCCAATAGCGGCGCTTATCACGGTTACAGAGGCCAGCCACAATGCATTTATCGAGCGAAACACCCACACCACCATCAAAATAAGCGCCAGCAAGCTCACCGAACCAAACAAGGTCATTTCAAATTTGGCTTGCTGCGCATTTGCTGCGGTATGAAATAAAGCACCGGCATAGCGAATTTGTGTATCGGGATAGCGGCTTTCAAGCTCAGCGATATAGGTAACTATCTCATTGCTCAAAGCTATTGATTGATTTATTGAAAAGGCATTGTCAGCACTTTGCACGAATAACATTAAATACTCATCACCTTGATAGTTAATGTTAATTCGGCCATCTTGCAGCTCAAATTGCTGCATGTGCGCCATTGCCTCGGATAAGAACCCCGCTGTAGCAAGCGTAGGGTCTTGGTTGATAGTACTTGAAACAAAAGGATCAGCGACTTTACTCAACTGATTAAAGTAATACTGTTGAAAGCGATTAGCATCGCCAATCGCTTGCTTATATTCCTCGGAAACTAAATGCCCTGCGTACTGACCGTAAAATGCTGCCAACTGGGATATTTCTGGTAACTTAAAACGAGGCTCAATGTGTTTGCTCGCCAGCCATTGATATAATTCATCATAAGCTTTTACTGCATTCTCACCACGAAAAGAAAAGCTCAACTGCTGTTTGTTAGCTGAAAAAAAGTGTTCTTCGACTTGCTGTAAACGCGGTTCTGACTTTGGCAACAAAGCCAAAATATCATTATTCAACGTAGGCTGTTTTAGAATAAAAACAGCCACTAAGGCGCTAACTAATAGGCTCAGCCAAGCGAGCGTTAGGCCCCATGCTTTCACTGTTTTTGCTCATTGTGAGGATAAGCAAAGCGTAATACAGTAAAGTTACCATTTGCTTCTTGAAGACGCACACGGCTCACTTGCTCTGCTGCTACACATAATTCGAACTGACTAAATAGCTGCTTTAGCAGGTCATCTTTAGGTAATAAAGTCTGACAAGCGGGCTCTGCATGGTCTGTCATCGTAAATTGCTCAGCAAGCGCCACTTCATCATGCTTTAAAATTGCTTGCAGTAAATTAACGTAAGGCTCAGCGCCTTTTTGTAGCTGCGGCTCATCTTGAGCGTTAAGTGTATATACTTGCCCTTGCTTAATTAATAGCGTGCTTTTAACCGGAGACTCAACCTGCCAAGTGAGGCCATCTTCAGCAAGTTCAAACGAACCTGTTGATATAAAAGGTTTACTAAATCCTTTAAAATGCTTCTCTTGGCTAAATGTGCCTTGCTCTGTCACTGCGCTTGATGCAAACACAGGAAAAAAAACTAGCACACTCAGTAACAACACGCTTAATCGCATTAAATCACCTTTTGAAGTTTTTCATGTAAAACAGGCGGCGAAACAAACTGCATTTCTTTTTTCTCTATATCAACCGCAACTTGGATAGTCGTTGCTTTGGTTAACTTTTTACCTGTAGCGCAATCAGTGATTACGTAATCGATACGTAATCGTGTTTCATATTCTTTTAAGTAGGCATCAACGCGGATTTTTTGTGTGAACAATGCTGGGCCGACGTACTTAATATGCATGTCAATAATTGGCCACGCATAGCCAGATTCTTGCATTTGCACATAGTCATAATCAAACAAACGCAGTAACTCGCAGCGCGCGACTTCTAAATAGCGCGGGTAATTACCATGCCATACCACATTCATTGGATCGCAATCATGAAAAGGAATTTCAATCTCAACATGAGTGCTCAGCAACGAGCCACGACTATGCATATAAACTCCAACGTTTTGTTTGAATAGCGTCAACCGTATAGCGAAGAACAGCTTCTAGTGGACGGTCTTCATCAAGCAGCGGGAAAAACTCGCTAATGTCTTGATACATACTTTGTACATCACTAGTTAAACTAGCAAACTCAAGCTCACCACTGTTGATACGTAAACGTAGACCTTGAATACTCGCGAGCAACGTACTAGCGACAACTTGTTCAGTAAGCTGCAATATACGTAAACAATCTCGCGCTGCTATGGTTCCCATACTCACTTTATCTTGGTTATGACACTCGGTCGAACGAGAAAACACACTCGCTGGCATGGTCAGTTTTAGCGCTTCAGCAGTGTACGCACTAGCACCGATTTGCACCGCTTTAAAACCATGGTTAATGTAACGGCGCTCATCGTTACTTGCCGATAGATTAGAGGGTAACCCATTGTTATAGCGTGTATCCACTAACGATGCTATTTGTCTGTCAGCTAAGTCTGCTAAATTTGCCACAGCCGTTTTCATGCTATCCATCACCATTGCAATATGGCCACCATAGAAATGGCCACCATGCAGCACGTGTTCACCTTCACCATCAATAATTGGATTGTCATTCGCCGAATTTAGTTCATTTTCAATCATTTGCCTAAACCAAGGCAAACTATCTTGCAGCACACCAATAACATGTGGGGCACAGCGAATTGAATACCTATCTTGCAAGCGGTCAGCGTTACGCGGGTGCTCTACATGGTTTAAGTCTCCACGGATCCATGCAGCTACTTGCTGTTGCCCTGGATGTGGCTTCACCGAAAACAAAATATCATCAAAGTGATGACTGTTACCTTTTAATGCAAGGCTTGCAAGGGCTGTTATACGGCTGGTCAATTTAACTAAGTAATCTGCTCTATCATAAGCAAGACATGCCAAAGCTGTCATCACGGCCGTGCCATTCATGACTGCCAGCCCTTCTTTCGGGCGCAGCTTTAATGGCTGTAAGCCAAGTTCTTGCATCACCTCTAGACTGTTTTTAATTTCGCCTTTGTAATACACATCGCGCTCACCAACCATGGCACCGGCTACATACGAAAGCGGGGTTAAATCACCACTGGCTCCCACCGACCCTTCTTGCGGAATTACCGGTACAATATTGTGATTTAAAAAGTCACGTAATAAGTTCAACATATCCCAGCTAACACCAGAATACCCCTGTGAAAGCGAGGTTAAACGGGTCGCTAAAATAGCGCGCCCTTGGGCTTGATTAAACACATCGCCAAGGCCACAACCATGAAAACGAGTAAGATGCAGTGGTAGCTCATTGACTAAATCAAGTGGCACTTTTACGGTTACCGAGTCGCCATAACCTGTGGTTACGCCATATATCACGCCATCATCTTCAAGCAACTTATCTAAAAACGCTACGGCGCTGTCTATTTTATTCGCAAATTGACGGTCTGATGTTAACGCTACAGCACCTTGCTCTAATGCAATATGAACAATATCTTCAATCGATAAACGCTGCTCGCCAAATACGGTAGTCGTGTGCTCTGACACCTTAGTTCTCCTTGTTTTGACCACGAGACACTTGCTCGCCATTTTGCCAAAAATCATAAAAATTAAACCATTGATACGGATAGGCCGCAGCGTAAAAACTGAGCCTTTGCGCATAATCGCTAACAATTTGTTGTAATGTTTGTTGTCTCGTTTTACGCGGTAGAACGAGTTTGTCGGCGTATTTTTCAAAAATCACGCGGTAAAATATTTCGCCATTTGGCTTTTTATCTTTTAAACAAAACAGGTGAAACACCGGACAATCTAATAGCGCAGCTAATATGAATGGCCCTTGTGAAAAAGGGGCTGGCTTACCTAAAAAGTCAGCTTCGATTACTCTTCCTGTGGTGGTGGTACTGGTTCTATCACCGACAATCACCACTATTTCACCCTGCTCGACTTTTTCTTTAAGCATAATCGCCATATCTGGGCCAAGATCGGTTACTTGAATGAGGTTTACCGCAACATCCGGATTAATACTTTTCAGTAATTTATTAAACTCAACGGCATGATGAGTAAACACCAATACATTAATCGTTTTACTGTTTCTGTGTTGGCTAAGGGCCCTACATACCTCTAAGTTGCCAAGATGCGAGCCGATAAAAATAGCCCCTTGCTGTTGCTCATCAAGTTGTTTAAAAAGCGCTTCGTTAGTGTAAAGAATGTTATGTTGCTGTATTCGCCCAAGCCAAGCATCTATTTTGTCAAAAGCGCTGTCTGCAAAGCAGCGAAAATGACGAAAGCTGTCACGCCAAGTAACGGCTTTACTATTACCATTCACCTTACGCGCTTGGGTTAAGAATGTATGTGATGCTTGGCGGGCAGTTTTGCCTGTTAAAAACAAATAAAACACCACTGGAAACAGCACCAGCCACAAGCCTTTACGACCAAATACGCGATAACACACAAGCAATATCTGCATGCCAAAGCGATTGCCACGTTCTTGCATTTTTGACCAGTGCTTTATAGCCATTAGCTAGCCACCTTACGCCAAAGTAGCTTAGGTGAGCGTAGCAACATGCCAAAGAATAAACGCGTATGTAGCCAAGAAATTCCCACGTTATCGTGTAAGGCTCGAAAGTGAGATACGCCATTTTCAGGGTAAATGACCTGGGTTGGCAAAAACGTGACTTTTACACCTTGCCAATAAAGCCTGACCAAAATCTCGATATCAAAGTCCATGCGCTTGCCAAGCGGTTGCTTTGTCATTAATTGTTCAACAGCTGCTAATGGATAAACCCGGAACCCACACATTGAATCGACAATATCAAAGCTTAGGGTTTCCACCCAAACCCAAAAATGGGTGATATAACGGCTCAAATAACGGTGCTTAGGCACTGAGCTGTCATAAATTGGACAACCGCTGATCACTTTTTTCGGTGATTCATTACTCAGTTCAATCAACTTACTAATATCTGCTAACGAGTGCTGACCGTCTGCATCAACCTGAATAGCATGGCTAAACCCTTGTTGATAGGCAGCCAACAACCCAGTTTGAACGGCCCCACCCTTACCTTGATTTTGAGCATGGCTTATCAAGGTTAAAAAGTCGTACTGAGTGTCAAGCTCTGCAAATACTTGCTTGGCATCTTCGTCACTACCATCATCAACCATGATAATTGGCAGCTGTAATTCTTTTAGCTCGTAGATTACAGCAGCGATAGCATGTGTATGATTGTAATTAGGAATAACAATACAAAACTGGTTCATGGCTTAATCACAAAATACAATTCGACCAGACGCATGCTGGCCTTTGTCTGATTGATAGCTAAACAAGCACTTACCTTTTGCATTACGCTCAAGGGTTAGGTTTACCGTCATATCAGGGGTTGTTACTACCTGAAACTTTAACACTTCTAAATCTTGTACTAGTTTGCCAAAACCCAAATATTGCTGAGCATATTTTACTGCCCAATCCAGCTGTACTACGCCTGCTAAAATTGGCGCATCTGGAAAGTGGCCGCGAAAATAATCTAAATCAGCTGCAATGGTTAACGCTAAACTCACGCTAGTTTCAGTTTGTGATAAAACGGCCACCTCTGGGGTTACGTTATTCAGGCTTGGCAAAATACTGCTCCAATGTTTTTAAACTTAATTTAGCTTGGCTGTTAAAAGGAAGTGCATCGATGTAGCGCCATTTACGTGGTAAGCAAATACGTTCAAAGCGGTTTGAGAGGTGCGCTTGTAATGCGCGGTTTATTGCTAATTTACCCTGTTGTTCAAGCTCTTTATTAGCTTCATCACTGAGTACAACCACCGCACCAATTTGTACACGCTTGGCTGGAATAACCACTACTTTTACTTCTTTTACCCAGTCATGGTTTTGCAGATAACTCTCAAGCTCATCTAAATTTAAACGTTTTTCTTCAATTTTTATCGTTCTGTCTATACGGCCCAACAGTTTAAATTGACCATTTTTATGAACGAGTGCTCTATCATCTAAAGGAAAGTTCGATTGCTCTAAAATCGCAGAATCTAGCATCAATCGCCCTTCATGATTTAACGATAAAAAATTACCATTAAACGGCTGCCATGGTACATCAACCGCAGCCTGTGTAACTTGACGATAAGCAATGCCGCCTGTTTCAGTACTACCAAAGACTTGTGTCGCCGGGAGAGCTAACTGGTTAAATAAAGTTTCGGCATGCTCATTATTGAGTGGTCCCCCAGAGGAAAATAACCACTTAATTTTATCGCGTTCAGGTATTAACACATTATCAGCACATAAACGGCCAAGCTGTGCTGGGCTTGAAACGAGCACAGCATATCGAATGGTTTTTAACCTTTGCGCGATATGTTCTGGATACTGAATTTGCTCGCTATCAATTATATGACCCTTAGACAACGGCCAAAGTAAACGGAACAATAAGCCATAAATATGTTGATGCGATACGGTCGCTAAAAACGTAAATTGACGTGGTAAGTCAAATGACATTGATAATACTGCGAGTTCTCTATTTAATACCCGCCACGGTTTCACAATCGGTTTAGATTGTCCTGATGAGCCTGACGTATAAAATATAACAGCAGTGTTTGTTGGCCATTGTAAACGGTTAGTTTGCAAAGGCGTGTGACCAAGGCTTTGTTCAAGGTTGGTAAATAACACATCGTCATCGATATTAGTTGCATCACCAGCAAAAAAAGCAGACTGCGCAAGCAATAAACTTAATGTTTCACGCTGACCATTAGGTGGCAAAATGACATTATGACCACTACAGGCTAAAGCAAATAAGCGCACTGCAAATTGGTAGGTATCAGGATGGAATAACACTACATGGCTGCCAGTTTTCAGCGCTGTGAGCTTACTTTGATAAGCCGCAATATCAGCATAAAACTGTGTTTGTGTTATTGGCTGCCCTGCAACAACAAATGCAGCGTCTGGGTGAAATTTCAGGTTACTCGCTACCATTACTTTTAACCTTTTGTCTTACAAGCCATTCCACAAGGCCTAAGAGAGCTATCAGAATATAGGCTATTAATCCGTTGTACAGAGTCCATGTCTTTAACGAAGTAAATAGGCTAGTGTATAACGCAATACTGCCATTAATAATAAAAAACGCGCACCATACTTTAGTAACTTGGCGCGTGTAATTGACCCCTTTTTCATCAAGATCATGCTCTTTAATTCGAGCAAAACTCTCAATGACTGTTGGGCCATTTTTCAGCGAATAAGCAAAGGTGATTGCCATTACTGTATTTATAATGACTGGGTAAAGTTTTAAGCCCAGATCACTGTTAAAAAACTGCGTTGTTGCTAAAGCGATAATACCCAAAATAGAGGCGGGTTTTATCCATGGCATAGATTTGAGCAGCTTTTTGCTAAGCAAAAGCCTTAAGCCGACCAATACCATCAGTACCAAGCTCACTTGCCTTAATGAGATATGCTGTAATCCAAAATACACAATAAACGGGTATAAAGATAAGCACACTAAGAGCAGTGTTGTGGTTATCGCTTTGAGCATAATAATGTTTATGAAACGAGTTTTTCTACTTCGTTTACCACATCTTGCACAGTACGCACTTGTTTAAATGCATCTGGCTCAATTTTTTTGCCAGTGATTTCGCGTAACTTTACAACTAAGTCAACAGCATCAATGCTATCAAGATCTAAGTCTTGATACAGGTGCGCATCTAGGCTGATATCATCAGCATCAATCTCAAATTCATCTACTAAAATGCCCTGTAAAACGTTATAAATGTCAGCAGCGGTTTTCATGCTTATTCCTACTTCTAAGTCTGTATTATGATTGGTGTTGGTTAATAAATTCTGCCAGTGCATCTACTGATGCAAAATGGGCTTTTGTTTGTTCTGAGTTTGCGTCAATTTTAACGTTAAACTCTTTTTTAATGGCTAAACCAAGCTCAAGCGCATCGATGCTATCTAGACCTAAACCATCAACAAATAGAGGTTGGTCATTTTCAATATCATCCACGGTAATATCTTCAAGATCTAAGCTGCTAATGATTAATTGTTTTATTTTGTTCTTTAGTTCAGTCATAGGTGCCTGAGTTCCTCTGAAAAGTAATGTTGCAAATCACGGGTTAATTGTCGTGCTTGCATAGCGGGTTGTTCATTATTAAGTGTGTCATTAAATGTAAATGGGTCACTGGCAAAGCGCATTTCAAAATGCGCTTTTGTTGCTGCGACGCAATACCATGGTGTGCCTTTGGTCAAAGTACTTGGTTTCATACTAATCAGCACTGAGGTAATAGGAGCTTTACAGCGAGCAGCAATATTCGCAGCACCACGCTTAAATTTTAACTGTTCACCAGGGGTTGTGCGGGTGCCTTCAGGAAAGATAATCAGGTTATTTCCAGCAGCAAGTGATGCTTCACATTCGTTTAGTAACTCTTGTGGGTCTTCATTACTAATATAACCTGTGCCCTTAATTACACCGCGCATAAATGGATTTTTAAATAGATGTGCTTTGACCACGCAGTCAGCATTTTTAATGACAGATATCAGCACCACGACATCAATTAATGAAGGGTGATTGGCAAGTACAAGTTGCCCTTTAAGATCATGAAATCGCTGTTTATCATGCACCGAAAAATGGATAGCACCAGTGTAATGCATCAAGGCAACAAAAAATTTAAAACTATAATGAACCGTTAAACGCGCTTTTTGCTTACGTTTTGCTTGGCAGGGTTCAAATAAGCGTTGGATAGGTAAAACCAATAAGGTTAGAAGAATACCGCCAAAACCAAATACAGTAAAACAAAACCCCGTTGCCAATACACGCCAAATTTTATTCAACTTTATATAAAAGTTAGTCGCCATGGTACTGTAGCATCCAAGCTGATTGTTGATGTGAAAGCAGCGATTGTGTTCCTTTGCTTGTTAAAGCAGCTGCCAATTGCAAACTCAATGGTAAACATGAGTCACTTTGCGTATGTTCTGATTCAGGAAGTTTTATTAATTCAAAATACGGCTTACCGATCTGTGCTTTTGATAATACAAACGACACACTATGAGCAATTTGTTGCTCATCGCTAAATGGTAAGTATTCATCGGGTAATACGCTTTCGGCATGGGCTATTAAAATTTGCTGCTCAACACCAATATGAACACGTGCAAAGCCATCGATCATGGCAGAAATAATACTGTCTTGCCCACCTGCGATGGCATTCATTGGTGCTTTATTTTTTGCAATAATAGAGAACAACCCGGTTGCGGCATTGTGCACACTCAAACCAAATGCGGTAGGAGAAAGAGGCTCTTGTTCAACTAGTGAATGTAATAGATTCGCCGTTTTTGGTAAGTCGCCATGACGCGATGAAAAATTTACGGCGAGCTGCTCGTGATTCCCTTGTGCTTGATGCATAGTATGAAGAGCCATTTTCATGAAAGGGCTTAAACGGCGACGCTGCATAGGTGCAACCCAGCTTAAATCAAGGTCGAGAAGATCGAGGTGGCTTAATCCTGCTACTTGTTGCTCGGGTGCAACCCATAAACACAGATTATCAACAACAAATTTCACAAGTATTATTCTTATAACGCCAAACGATTGCTAATTTTACCTATTAGCTACAAAAAAGTAAAACAATGGTGCTTAATTACAAAAGTAATTAAGCACTCATTCATTTTTATCGTAAAATGACGTCTTTTTCAGCTAAAAGTTGTGCTTTTTCGCCTACTATATCAGCAATATCAAGTTCGTTAATATATGCTAACCCTATTTTTTGTTGCTCATTTGATAGTGGCACATAAGGTAGACGGAAAACAGGGTTCACCGCACCTGTCATCATCAGAGCAGTATTTATCGCAATTGGATTAGGCTCGCAAAACAACCACCCCATTAAAGGCTGTAATTTTGCGTTTAATGCATCATTCTTTTCATTCATCAAGTGACGGAATAAGCCTGGAATAATATTAGATGTAACCGAGATAACACCGTGGGCTTTATGAATGTGTCTTGCATCATGCGCTTCATCGTCGTTACCTGACCAACAAGCAATGCCTTGCTGTTCATAATGAGCAATTCGCTCATTGCCACCGCACTCTTTTACACCAATAAAGTTTTCGTGCTTAGCGAGTGGTTCAATGATATCGGGGGTTAGATCTTGACCTGTACGACCTGCTACGTTGTAAATAAACGCAGGACCAATATCTAGTAAACGATTAAAGTGTTCTTTTACTCCGGCCAAAGACGTACGCCCGTAATATGGATTGATTTGTAGCGCAGCATCCATCCCTGTAGCAAAACCATACTCGGTTGCTTTAATCGCTTCACGGGTATTGTTACTACCCGTATTACCTACAATTAGTAAACGATCTGAGAATTTGCTAACACTATGTGCAATCAGCATTAAGTGTTCTTCCCAATTCATTAGTTGGCCTTCACCTGTGGTACCGCCCACAATAATGCCATCAACGCCAGCTGCAATTTGTTGCTCAACAAGGCCGTCATAGCAAGCAAGGTCAATTTCACCATTCGTTAAATATGGTGTTTTTATAGCGGTGATCAAACTTGCTTGTTTAATTGTTTCTAGGTTGCGCATAACTTTTTTAATGTTTGGAAAATTTGCGCTAGTTGTATCATAAACACAGCCATTTTCCGAGTAGTGAGCTGTAATAAATAAAAATACTTGAGAAAAAATCAAAGTTAAGCCAAAATCAAATACTGTATATATCAACAGTATTTATAACGAGTATTTGACAATGCAACTTTCTAAATTTTTGGCAACCTACTTTTACACTACCGAAGAGCTATGTCAGACCCTATCAATTGATGAGGAAACCTTATCAGAATGGCAGCAAAGTAGTTTATTTCCAAAGCCAAGTTACTGTTTGCAGAGTCAGTTAGAGTGCAGTTCATATTCAGGTATTTACCAATGCGAAGAATATCAAGACTACTACCCTCGTGGCGCGGCGAGTTGGGGGCAATTAATTATTAAGCATGACATTACTTCATCTTGCCAAGCATTTAATTATTTTGCCCAGCAATATTCAAATCATCTGAGTAAACTGGCCGAGCAAGGATTTGCAATAAATGAAGAGTTGTTTGGTAGTGAAATTGAGGAACACTTACAACAAGTATGGCAACAGTTTTTATGCAGCAAATATGGCGTCCTCACACAAAATGGCTTAGTTGAAGAAGCAGTGCAGCTAGATGTCGCTAAATTACTTATTGATGATATTACTGAGCTACGCACTAAAATCGGCTTAACTTTGGAGGAGCGACAAAGCTTACATAAAGCTCTCAAATTAATGAACCGCGCTTTAAGTTATGGTACTGGAAACGAGGGTAAAAACACTTTAAGACATCGTTATATAGATAACGTGGTCACTAAATACGACCTATCAATAAAATAACCCGATTAATTTGCCACTCTAAAATGAAGTAAAACTGAACGACCGGGTAAAGTTACAGCAACGTTTAAATTGTTACCATTTGGTTAATACAATTTGCTACTTTTGTTTTGTAGGTATTCATATTTTTAATCGTTAGATTGATCTAGTTGAGTTACTTAAGTTGCGAGTGCAATGCACATTAACAATGAACAGTGCTCTTTTCTTCTCAACTAATTAAATCATAAATGAAGGATTGAAAGATGAAACCTTTTTCAAGGCTTGGTCGCATAAATGCGACCTACTTGGCTATGCTCGGCTTGAGTTTAGCGCAACCAGCAATGGCACAAGATGTTGCCATCACTAAAACAAAAACAGATGCGCTTACCTTTACACTGATTACAGGGGACAAAGTATCTGCGGTCGTCAATAAAAACGGTGAGTTAGGTGGTATTCGTTTACTCAATGCAGATGGCTCTGATGCAATTACGAGTATTTTTAAACGTGGTAAAAGTACTTATGTTATCCCAACGCAAGCACAAGCCCTTGTAAATTCACAATCAATTGATATGGAATTATTTAATATCAATAAACTTTACGAGTCTGGTTATGATGATGCATCTACTGATGTACTGCCTATAATTGTTGAATATCGCGATGGCAGCCTTGCAGGTACGGCAGTACCAAAGACATTTGCAGGCATATCATTGACTAGCGAAATAGAACTTATCGACAGTGCAGCATTCGCAATTAGTAAAGATAAAGCCGCTCAAGCTTGGCAAACGCTAGCATCACAAGCTGATGTAGAAGGTATTTGGTTAGATGCTATCGTTCATGCTCATAAAGTCTCAAAGTCAGAGACATTAACACCGACAGTACCTTTAACCGGAGCTTATGGTGAAGCAGCCATTAACTACAATGGAGCAGGTATTAAAGTAGCCGTTCTTGATACAGGCTATGACACTGAACACCCTGATTTACATGGACGTGTAGTTGCATCTCGTGATTTTACATATTCAAGTAACGGTGTTGACGATATAAATGGTCACGGTACACACACTGCTTCAACCGTGGCTGGTAATGGTCACGAATCTGATGGTAAATGGGTCGGTGTTGCACCCGGTTCAGAGCTTATAATCGGTAAGGTACTTGGTAATAATGGCGGCGGTTCAACACTAGGAATCCTAAATGGGATGTATTGGGCTGTCATGGATGAACAAGCAGATATTGTTAATATGTCTCTCGGCGGTACGGCAACAACTTGTAGTGGCCCACTCGTTGACATGGTTGAAGCTCTTAGCGAGAAGGCATTATTTATTATCTCGGCAGGTAATAGTTTTACCCGTGAAACTATTGGTTCACCGGGCTGTGCGCCAAGTGCACTAACCGTTGGTGCTATAGATCGTGACGGTAATACAGCTTCGTTCTCTTCGCGCGGTCCATCACCAGATGGTCACTCAGCAAAACCAGATATTACCTCACAAGGTGTGTCAGTTGTAGCAGCTGCATCGGGTGGCTTAGGTGATACTGCATACCGAGTTTACTCTGGTACATCGATGTCAGCCCCCCACGTAGCTGGAGGAGCAGCTATTGTCATGCAGGCCCGCCATGATTTAACACCACAACAAATAAAAGATGTACTGACTTCATCTGTAAAAATAACCGATTCACATGTACTTGAGCAAGGCGCAGGCCCGATGGATATCAATCGCGCGATTGATCAAGCCATCATTGCCCCACCTAACAGAGAACTTGGCTTTTTTAAGCATACTGAAAACGATGCTTTTACTGAAACATCAGTAACCTTAAAAAATATCTCGCATAAAGATATCACCCTAAAATTAAAACTCGATTTAATTGGTGAAGATGGTAAAACACAATTACCAGCGACACTGGCAGGACTAGCTGCTAAATCAATTACAATACCAGCCAATGGCGAAGCGCAAGTACCAATGTGGATCGACCCGTCTGTTGCATTGAGAAACGGTGCATACGGAGCGATTACTGGTCGTATTACAGGTACTTCAACAAGCCAAAGCAATGAGCAACTTATTGTTCCCGTCTCTTTTTGGATAGATCAACCAAAAGTTTCTCTCACAGTCAACTTAACTGACCGTTGGGGTAATCGTGCAAGTGCTCCTTCAAAGGTGTATCTAATTAATGAAGAAGATGATTGGGGTTCACTTGTCCGACTAAATGGTGGGAAAGCAGAAGCTGAAGTACCTGCTGGTTACTATACTATTGTGGCTAATATCATGACTTACGATAACCCTGACTCAAATTCAGGTCTCGTTGATTCAGCAGCGCAAATGGCCGTTCTAAATAGAAAAATTGATAGTACTACAGTAATTGATTTAGATGCTCGAACAGCTCAACAAGTAACCTTCAAAGCTGAACAACCTCTTGCTCCTCAAGGTTATTCTTTTGGTTTCACCTATGCCCTAGACGATGAAAAAGTAGCGAAACTAGCCGGCATTGAAATGGCACCAGATTATGTAAGTGATATGTTTGCATGGTCTCAAGGTCATGATGATCGTTTCCGCTCATTTGTCACTACACGCGCACTTGCACCAGAAACAACGGTAAAAATGCAAAATGGCGTTGAGCTTGACTATATTAAGCAAGGCTTAGCACTTTCTTTTCATGGCGAAGGCTCTGCTGAAGTAGTACCAGTAGGTGATGCAGGTTATAGCACTGACTGGAGTCAATTTCAGTTAGAAGGTAAAATAGCCCTTATTACTAACCCTTATTATCTGACTTCTTACATGGTTGGTAACGCGATGAAGAATGGCGCCATTGGCGTAATCTTCTATCGTCCATCTCGTGCAGGTCGCTATAAAGGAACCATTACAGGCACACCTAAAATACCTGTAATTGGTATTAGTTCTGAGCAAGGTGAAACGCTTATGACTGAGATCGAAGCAGGTAATAATATGGTAAGTTGGTCAGGGATTGCAGCCGAACGCTCACCTTATGCCTACTCTATTAATCATATTACTGATGGTCGTATTCAATCAGGTCAAATCAATATCACTGAACATAAGATGCATAAGATCACCGCTTCTTATCATTCACAAAATGATGAACGTCCGTCTTGGACTGATGCGATGGCAATGACCAACAGTACAGGTGAGTTTTACTCTACAGGTAGTACACAGATGATCATGCTACCTCATGTACGTGAAGAGTATTACACAGCCACAACGAAGAATGCGTGGACGAATATCGTCATGCCAAATTATCAAATGCAAAGTTCTGGCGCTTACTTTGATGGTCCACGTACAATGACACCCGCAGAAGAAGAAACAACAACATGGTTCAAAGGCCCTCGTGCTGGTAGCTTAGGCAGCAGTGGTTCGCCAATTATCCGCCGAGATACTAACTTACTCCACTTCAATATTGCAGCCTTTGGCGATGCCTCTAATCACGACGGGATGTTTGGCTATATGGGTAGTTCGGCTTTCGGTTTAACTTTAGATGGTAAGCCTGTATCCCCTTATCAAGGCACCCTAACTCTTGAACCTGGCGACCACCAAATTACACTCGAGGTGCGTTCATACGCACGTGGTGTTGGTGAGCGCTCTCCTGTTAAAGACAACCTAGGATCACTATACCAAGGCTTCTATACTTTTACTGCCAATGAGCAGCATCAAGGTATACAACCAGTACTGATACCTATGATTGATTTACCTGTAGACATCGAAAACACGATGAATGTAGGCGAAGCTGCACAGGTTAAGTTATCAGGCTTACTTGATGGTGTTGGCGAAGTTCCGTTAGCAGACGTACAGTTCCAATATGCCTATGGTCAAGAGTGTGCAATTACCTCAATTCCTGCGTACATCTACTGCCCTGTATCAGACAAGTTCTCCCCAGAAAACTGGGTTGATGCACAGATACAAAATATTGATGGTGAATGGATTGCGACAATTCCAAATGATGGCAACTCAGGTGATTTTGTCCACATTCGTACTGTTGTAAGTGATTATGGCACAAGCACAGCTGAGCAATTTACATTACGTGCTTATATGCTCAAATAATTAGTTAGCGCTAATCAGCAAAGCCGCCTTCGGGTGGCTTTTTTCATATAAAACATGATGCTTAAACACAATATATTCAAGCATGAATAGGTATTAAGAATCTAAATGCTCATACTGCCCGCGATAAACTTCAAAAGTTTTAACGACGGTATGTTGCTCTTTACTTAGATTATCAAACCAAGTATCAAAACGTTCATCATCATCTTGTTCACTTAGTGCTAAATATTGTGCTAACAGCTCAATAATATCGTTGTGACTACAAGACAAAATATCTACATGATTAGCTAAAATAGAATGGTCTTTATCGCGAAGCATGTTCATTACATTTTGATCTAGTTCTTCACGGCTAGTTTTATCATTCACTTCCATATCCTTCTTTAAAATAAGCACGCATACCTAGTTATAACAGCCTTATCGACAATATCCAGCTTTTTAAAGCTAACTGCTTATTGATTGCTCAGCTTGTATAAATTTAAAACAGAACACAATAAATAAGAATTATTTCCATCTTGATATCAATACACAACCACTATATATTTGATACATTATCACATAACACAGAGTTGAATTATGAAGCCCAATATCCACCCTGATTACCAGCAAGTCGCTTTTCATGATACAGCGGCAGACAGCTACTTTATTATTGGTTCTACTATCAAAACTTCGCGTACGATTGAACTTGAGGGAAAAACTTACCCTTATGTACCAATAGATATCTCAAGCGACTCTCATCCGTTTTATACTGGTAAACAAAAAGCCCTAGCAAGCGATGGACGTGTAGCAGCATTTAATCGTCGTTTCAAAAACTTAGCGAGCAAATAGTTACTTTAAGGAAAGAACATGAAAGTATTAAGTTCATTAAAAAGTGCTAAGAACCGCCCGGGCTGCCAAATCGTAAAACGTAAGGGTCGTGTCTATGTTATTAATAAAGACAATCCGCGTTTTAAAGCAGTTCAAGGTAAAAAGAAAAAGCGTTAAAAAAGGTGCCTCGGCACCTTTTTAAAATTAAAGTAAATCTAACTTACTTACCAAATAACAACTCCCAAAAGCCTGGTGGCTCATGTAGCTCATGATATTTTTTTCTGAGCTCATCAATAGATTTAAGCGGCGCCTTAGCAGCTTCAAGGCCATGAGTACTTGCAAGCTGCTTAGCTTGTTTTGCTTGATTTATTACTTTATTCAGCCCTTCTAAAGACGCCGTTTTATGCTGTTTAAAATCAGCAGTTTTAGCTGTCTCTAACAATTCAATAAATTCATCAATAGCTGTATTAAAGGTGGCAAGATCATTAGCACGTACAGAGTTTTTATAAGCAAGTCCCATATTTTTCATATTGGCCTCAAGATCTATACTGGTAGCCGAACCAACACTCGAATAAAACAACAATAAGCTAACGATAAAAATTTTCATAAAACTCTCATATATATAACTATTGCAGCATTATAAACCGAAACTCAGGCACAGCCTAATTCTGACATTTAGATTAAGTTCATAACACATCACCTTTATACAAATAAACGCATCAATAATCCCACCATAATTACAGAAACAAAAACAATCCAACATTAAATTTTGAAATAAAAAACAAACCATCCATATAAGTGACTGAAAAAAAAGAATTAAACCAAATACATTTTGCTACGTATTTTTTATTTGAAATAAACAGGGACAATGATAGAGTAACAACCGTTAACATGTTGGAAACAACATTTAACAAAACCCTTCCAGGGAAAGAACAATAAAATAACAGGTGAAACAATGATAAAAAATAATTATTTAGGTGCCAGCATCAAGCTCGCTCTTTGCTCATCGGCGCTTGCCATTTCTAGCCAATCGATGGCTGCTGAAGATCAAGGTGCTAAATCAATCGACCGAATCGAAGTAACAGGTTCTCGTATTTTACGCGAAGGTGCTATAGCTCCAGCTCCAGTAACGGTTATCAGTGGTGATGACTTAGTTAATACCGGCGCTGTTAATATCGGTGAGGCACTAAATAAATTACCAGCTCTTGGTAATACTTTTTCCCTTTCAAACTCAGGTCGCTTTATCGGTACTGCAGGCCTAAACATTCTTGATTTACGCAACATGGGTACTGACCGTACGCTAGTACTCGTCAATGGTAAACGCCATGTATCTAGCTCTGCGGGCTCTCAATCAGTTGATACCAATACAATTCCTAGTGTATGGGTAGAGCGTGTTGAGATCATCACAGGTGGTGCATCTGCAGTATATGGTGCCGACGCTGTAACAGGCGTAGTTAACTTTATTCTAAAAAAGAACATTGAAGGCTTTAGTGCAAGTGTAACTCGCGGTGAGTCTGACCTTAGCGATTACAATAACGAAAAAGCGACATTCTCATATGGCACAAACTTCGATAATGACCGTGGTAATGTAGCCTTTGCTGTTGAGTATTCAGCACAAGATACGCTCAATGCGCTTGATCACCCATGGACAGACGGCTCTTATCGTAGCATGCGTAACACTGCGCAAACTGAAGAAAACAAAGACGATCCAAACTTCCCTGATTTTATCTACACACCAAATGCCGGCTACTATGCAATCAATAATGCAGGTGTTTTCGCGTTAAGTAATGGCTATGTGAACTCATTCAACCCAGATGGCACTTATCGCGAACTCAATATTGGCGACCAAGTCGACGGCTTATCTTGTGCTAATTGTGATTCGTTTAACCTTGCACAATTCAATGAGATTCAACCTGAATTTGAACGTTACAACGTAAACTTTAAAGTTAACTATGACGTTGCTGAAGATATGAATGCTTACTTTGAAGCAAAATACGTTAACAGCGAAGGCCAAAGCATAGGTCAGCCAGCATTCTTCTTCTTTAATCCAAATAACAGCATTAAGATTGACAACCCTTATCTTGACTCTAGTGTTAAAAATCTAATGGAACAAGAAGGTGTTAGCTCTATTATGGTTAACCGTATGATGACTGATTTAGGTCGTCGTATAGAAAACAACACACGTGAAACAACCCGTTTTGTTACAGGCTTAAAAGGCACTGTATTTACAGATTGGGAATTAGATGCATCGGTTGTTTACGGTCAAACAGATCTAGAGCGCGTTAATGGCGCAAATATGATCATGGCGAACTATTACAATGCCCTGGATGCTATTGATGATGGTTCAGGCAACATTGTTTGTCGTAGTGAAGAAGCACGTGCTGATGGCTGTGTACCAGTAAATATCATGGGCTTTGGTGCACCTAGCCAAGAAGCAATTGACTATATCAATACCGTATCAACAGGTACATCAACAATCACCCAAACTGTTGTAACAGCATCACTCGCAAACTCTGCAATTTATGAATTACCAGCTGGCTATGTTGGTTTTGCTGCCGGTGTTGAATACCGTAAAGAAGAAAGTGAAACTGAAGAGCCAGACAACGCAGTAGGTACGTTCTTTAACGCGCTGGGTGAAGACAAAGGTGAGTTTGACGTAAATGAAATTTACTTCGAAGCATCAATCCCACTTCTTGCCGACTTACCTCTTGTACAAGACTTAGTTCTAGATACAGCGGTACGTTACGCTGACTACAGCACAATTGGCGATGCAACAAGCTGGAAAGTTGGTTTAGATTGGACTGTTAACGACCAATTACGTGTTCGTGCCACACAATCTGAAGCCCTTCGTGCACCAAACATTGGCGAAATCTTCGGTGCACCTAGCCAAACCTTCTACAGTGTTGACGATCCTTGTTTAGCTGATAACTTAAATGATTTACAAAATTCAGAAGTACGCCGCGCGAACTGTGCAGCCCTTGGTGTGCCTGCAGATTTTGAATCAGATTACGATGCACAAACCCTTGAAGGTTTAGTAAGTGGTAACCGAGATGTAAAAGGTGAAGAGTCAACTAGTACGACTATTGGTTTAGTTTACCAACCTTCATTCCTAGAAAACTCAGTTGTTACAATCGACTATTGGAAAATTGAACTTGAAGACGCAATCTCAACAATTGCATCTCAAGAAATTCTTGATCGCTGTGTTGACGCTGAAGGCGGTATCAATAACCAATACTGTAATTTAATTACGCGTGATAGCGCATCAAGTGAAATTACATTGATTCAAAACTCGGTATTAAACGTTTCTGGTCAAGAAGCATCGGGTGTTGACTTTGAGTTAGGTTATGACTTTGATGCATTAGAAGGTAACTTCTCTACACGTTTAATTGGTACGTACTTAATTGAACGTAAAGACTATCCTTTCCAAGATCAACCTGAAGATTATATCGAATATGCAGGTACAACTGGCGAAGCGAAGTGGCAGGCAAACCTTTCAATCTCATATAAGCGTGATGGTTTCTTCACTACGCTTGATACTCGTTATATTGATGAGGTAAGCCTTTATACAGACCAAGATCTAGAAGATAACCCGAATCCAAATAGCTTAACTAAATTTGGTACCTATGTTATCTCTGATGCAACAGTTGGGTATAACTTCGAAAACGGTTTTGGCGTTAAGCTAGGAGTTGATAACATCTTTAACCGCAAACTTCCATTCGGTACGATAGGTACTGGCTCAGGAAGTGCGAGTTATGACAACATTGGCCGCTTCGGCTACTTAAGACTTTCTTACGACTTCTAATCGTAAAAAATTTGATTCTCTTAGGGCTGCACTTTTATGCAGCCCTTTTTCATTTAAGAAGTCAAAAACGATCTTATTCCAATCCATTACTTAAAACCTATCAATTCAAGTTATATACTAGGGCAAATCAGTCAATTAACTTAACTTACCCATGCTAAAAACGGTATTTTTCACTATCTGCCTATTTTGCTTACCGAGTGTATTTGCCAAGCAAAGTGTTATTTTTATAAATCCTGGCCATGCCGATACTAATGTCACGGGCCCGTTTTGGTTTGAAGTGTCGCAGATGATGCGTGACGCTGCCAAAGACTTTGATCTCGATTTAACCATCCATTATGCCAACCGAAATCATATTGAAATGAAGTCATTAGTGGCTAAAGCGATTAAAGCAAAGCCAGATATGCTGATTTTAGTTGATGAGAAAAGCGTGCTAACCCAACATCTTTTGAGCATAGAACACACTTCTACGCCGATCTACTTTTTACTTAACCGCCCATCTGAAAAAGAACTAAAAAGATTGATTGATCATGGTATTAATATCACAGGTAGCGTGGTACCCGATAACACACAAGCGGGGCAACTTCTTGCCAATAAGCTGATTGAAAATAGTCAACAAGCTGCTAATGTTTTTGCGATAAATGGCGATTACACCACTCATGCAGCTCTTGATAGGGAGCAAGGTTTAAAACAAAGTATATTAACGCATGATAATACGCACATCACGGCGAAAACTGTTGCCAACTGGTCAGCAACACAAGCGTATCGTCATAGCCTTGGCTTTTTTAGCCATCAACCAACCATTAATATTGTTTGGGCAGCCAACGATGCTATGGCCTTAGGAGCGATTGCTGCGCTTGATGAATTAAACAAACGCAAAGAAGTATTAGTTGGTGCAATTAACTGGCCGCTTCGAGCTGTAGCAGAAAAAATAGACGTCACTATCGGTGGTCATGTTACGCTGGGGGCTTTAGCAGTGGTGAATATTCATGACTTACTGAATAAACACTCCTCTGGACCTATTCATCAAAAAGTGGCCATTTTCAGTCAACATAACGAACAAACGCTTAAACTCGTTGAACAAATTCACAGTGATAACTTGGCAATTAACTTTCGCGTTTTCAGTAATGCGCATAAAAATGCCCTCCCCTTTAGTGTTGAATCTCTTCTCTTAGAGGCAACAAAAAGCGCACTGTAAAGGGCATTTACAGTGCCTGCCTTCATTTATTGCTGAGCCATACAGCTTGGTATGGGGTTAGCGACATGGTTTTTGTCTGCTCGGTAATTTGCTCACCGCTGATTAAATCACGCCACTGCTCAGTACCAATCAAATTTAAGTCGGCAAGAGTAAGAGTTTGCGTCTCGTCACTGATGTTATAAACACAAAACATACTTTGCGAACGGTTGATACTTTGTCGCCAAAAACCAAATAACCCCTCGCTTAAATGTAATGTATATTGCGTTGCATTAGGGTGAAAAGCGCTTTGTGCCTTACGAATAGCCATTAGGTTTTTCATCGCTTTAAACACAGTACGATGATGAGCATTTTCGTTACTCAACTTGGCAAGTAAATCTGACTCTTGCCAGCGGTGACGGTTAATCGCTCGGTTATGTTGGCTGTTTTCAAAGCGTTCATAATCATTGGTAGTACCGAGTAAGCTATGAATATACAAACCTGGAATACCTTCAAGTGCAAACATAATGGCATGCGCACATAAAAAGCGTGCAACCCCCCATTTATCTGGGCCTTTATGGGTACCTTGCAGCGCATCAAACAATGCGATGTTTAACTCATAAGGGGTGTTGGTGCCATCTGGTGCGGTACGTAATGATACTTTACCGCCATATTTAGCCGTGGTACTGACCATTTCGGCAATTTCACTTTGCTCCAATAACCCTTCGACAGGCCTTAAACCTATACCATCATGTGATGCTATAAAGTTAAAGTATGCAGTCCCTTCTTGAGGGGGTGGCATGCTCATCATCCAGTGCTTTAATGCGGTGCTATCGCCACTCAGTAAGGTATGTAATAGCAAAGGCGGTAATGAGAAATTGTAAATACAATGTGCTTCGTTGGCATTACCAAAATAAGAGAGGTTTTCGCGGTTTGGAATATTGGTTTCAGTGATAATAATCACGTTAGGCTCAAAATGCTCTATCAGGGTGCGAAGTAATCTGATCACTTCGTGAGTTTCTGGTAGGTTAATGCAGCGGGTATTCAGCTTTTTCCATAAAAATGCCACCGCATCGAGGCGGAAAATTCGTACACCATTATCTAAATAATGACGAATAATGCTGACAAACTCATTGAGCACATCTGGGTTGGCAAAATCAAAGTCGACTTGATCGTGGCTAAACGTACACCATACATGTTGCAAACCGTTTTTTGTTTCAACCGCTTGTAAAAGAGGCGATGTTCGCGGGCGAACAACTTGAACAAGATCGTCACTCGGGCTTGCTGTTTTAAAATAACTCTTACCAGGCTCTTTGCCTTGAATAAAGTTTTCAAACCAAACACTTCTGCTAGAGCAATGATTGATCACTAAATCAGCCATCAACCTGACATCCTTCGAAATATCGCGGATATGCTGCCAACTGCCTAACGCTTCATTCACTTGCACATAGTTCATTACCGCGAAGCCTTCATCTGAGCTATACGGGTAAAATGGCAAAATGTGTAATGCATTAAGTTCAGGCAAGCATTGGTTTTTTACAAAGCGATGTAAGGTATGCAAAGGTGGCTCTTCAGGCTTAGCAACCGCTTCATCCGTGTTAGCATGGCGAATAATCGAATCACCATAGGCGATTAAAATCATATCTTGCTCATCCCAACGGTTTTTATGCGGCGTTGGGTCACGAACAGGATCATCACCTAACATGGTATCGATTAATCTGTCTGCGAGTTGTTCAAGCGTTGTTGATAGTTCAACCTCGCCGTAGATGCAGGTTAAATGCTGAATAACCCTTTGTTGGAGTAGCTCTAAAGTCACGTGCCTTCCCCGTTAAATATATTCTTTGTTATCAAGCTCTACGGCTTCTTCTAAGCGAGCAAATACATCTGGCATTGCCGAGGCTACTCTGTTCCAACTCGGCACAAATGGTGCTTCCATTGGGTTTTCTAGAAAATGCTGACCCGCATTCATAATATTTTGTGCAAACATTTCAACGGCTTTCTCTTCTTGGTGAATATCCAATGTTAAACCATTCATAAGCGCATCATTGTGATATGTTTCAATAAAGTCGAGGGCGATACGATAATACGTTGCTTTTAATGAACGAATTGTTTCGCTCGTAAAAGTAACCCCTTGAGTAGCCAGCTTTCTGAATAGAGCTTTAGTTATATCAATCGACATTTTCGACAAGCCCGCAGCTTGATTGCCTAGTGATAAGTCTTGATGTTTATGGTCATAGTTATCAGCAATATCAACCTGACATAAACGATTATGCGAGTAATTGCGATACATCTCTGATAACACGCCAATTTCTAAGCCCCAGTCACTTGGAATACGGATATCGTTGAGTACATCGCGACGGAATGAAAACTCTCCAGCTAATGGATATCGAAACGAATCCATATACTCTAGATAATCACTACTGCCCAAGATCGTTTTAAATGAACGCAGTAATGGCGTAACTAATAAACGAGATACACGGCCATTGATTTTGCCTTCTGCAGTGCGAGGGTAAAACCCTTTACAAAACTCATAGTTAAAACGAGGATGAGCAACAGGGTAAATCAAGCGAGCTAAAAGTGCTCTATCGTATGTCAATATATCACAGTCATGTAATGCAATTGATTCCACTTTTGAGGTGGCGAGTTTATAACCCATGCAATACCAAACATTACGGCCTTTACCTAATTCTCGTGGCGCAACACCTAACTTTTGAAGTTCTTTATCAAGGGCTTGTAGACGCGGGCCATCATTCCAAAGTACCTTATGGTGTTGATCAAGCTCTGCAAAAAACTGCAGTGCATGGCGATATTGGCTTTCGTCGGCGCGATCAAGGCCAATGGTTATTTGCGATAAGTAAGGCACATGTTTCAGCTCAGCAATAATATTTTGCAAAGCTGGCCCTTCTAACTCACTGTAAAGCGAGGGTAATATAAGGCCCATTGGGCGTTGTTTAGAAAAGCCCAACAACTCTTTTTCTAGTTCTTCTACTGGGCGATCAGCAATATTGTGTAGCGTAGTGATAATGCCATTTTGATAGAAATCAGCCATGAGATTGCTCCTGTTTTGCTGCAAAACGCGCTTTGATGATAGTTAACGCAGAAACTTCTTGAACCCAACCCGCAGGGGCTGGTTTTTCGCTGAGCTGCCAGGCTTTTTGTAGTATTTGTGATTGAACTTGGCTGCCAGGGTTATTGATTAATATGGCGGTATCGGCCGCCTTTAGCATGGCTACATCGTTTTGACTGTCGCCAAGGGCAATCACAGTAAATGGATTGCGATAGGCTTTTTTAAACTGATTTAACAGCCACTTTTGTGCAAGCCCTTTGTTGTTACCTTTGGTTAAATGGATAAAACGCCCGCCAACAAGCACTTCGTAGCCAGCTTGGCTCATTGCATCTATCAGGCCTTGTTTTTCTTCATCGCTGCCCGAGAAACAAACCGGATCTGAGTACTGTCTTTGTAAAGCCAGTTCACTTTTATCGACAGGTAGCCCTGTTAATTTGGCTATTTCTTGTGCACTAAATTGACTAAATAAGCGTACACAATGACTATAATCACTCGCATATCGTTTAAGATCTTCATGCAATTTATCGGTACTTTGTGTCATAGCAAAGCGCCAATAACCTTGATATTCATCACAGCCAATCGGCTTTACTTTAAAATAGTCTTTCGGGATGTAAACAGCCGCGCCATTTTCAACAATAAAAGGTTGATGATGAGCCAAACCGTTTTGAATATCAGTGACTTCAGCAAAGGTTTTGCTGGTATTAAAAATGACATTGACACCGGTATCATTCAACTTTGCCAAAAATGGTTTGATCACCTCACATTCGTAGCTATCGTGATCGAGCAATGTGCCGTCTAAGTCGGTAAAAATAAGTGGCTGAGCAATTTGGTCAGCGAGTAGTTCCATCTTAGTGATGTCACGGTCTGTGTCGAGTAATAATAAAGCATCTACACTCTGCGCGAGGGTTGCTAAATTTTCACGCGTAATACGCTCAAAATGAGAGATAAAACGTTTTAAACTCTGTTCATCAAAAGTACCCTGTCCTTCGCCTTTTTTGGCGATTAACTTATGCTCCTGCTCTAACCGCCAAGCATACACATCTTCAAATGAAGGCGCTTTTAACATAATGGTGTAATCAGCCATTGCGAATACATTTTGATATTCATTTGCTAAGCAACTATTTACGCAGCGACGCCAAATGCCGTCGGCATCTTCTAGTTGCTCTAATTCATTAACTGGAGTTTGTAGTTGATAAGGTTGCTGCGGTGTACTGGCTACACACCAGCCTTCAAAAAACACGATATCAATCGGTTTTTGGTTACTAGGCCACTGCGATTGTGGCACAGGATCATCGGTTAGCTTGTCAAATTGAGGTAGTGGCACATCCATTTTACCTGCCAACAAAGCCGATAAGGTTTGTTCCATTAATTGCGTATCATGCGTACCCGGTACCCCACGACTCGCAAACAAAGGATGAACATCTTTAGCAAGCTCATTGCGTGCATCACGGCTTAAATAAAAGTCATCGATTGATAATGACACGCTATTAAATTCGGTATTACTATTAACCCAAGTCACTAAAAAATCAGCGAGAGTTGTTTTACCTGAACCTTGGCAGCCGTTGATAGCCACCAACATAGGTTGGCCGGTCATTTTTGCGCTCAAGATATCGTGCGCGAGGGGTATAAAAAACTGCTCACTTAAGTATTGATACTTGAGTGGTAACTGATGCTTCGCTAAAAACGGGGTAATATCCACAACATTTGCCTCTTGCATAATCGCTCCTACCAGTATGACATAGAGATAAATGCAGTTAGTAGACCAGTTTTATAATTCCTTATTTTTTATATAGTTACAAAAAAAGCGCATATTTAATGCGCTTTTTTGGTGCAATATTCCAGCAGTTATTCAGTTCTAATCAGCTTGTTGCACTGCTTTGGGGAGGACAGCATTTAAGATAATCCCCAAAATTGCGCATAAGCTCACACCCTGCAAACTAAACTCGTCACCACCAATATGCATACCACCGATTCCAAACACTAAAATCAGTGCGATTATAGTCAGGTTACGAGGCGCAGTAAGGTCCTCACCTGATTTTACTAAGGTATTTAAACCAACAACAGCAATAGAACCAAATAGTAAAATCATGATGCCACCCATCACAGGAACCGGAATAGTTTGTAATCCCGCGCCCATTTTTGCCACAAACGCGAGCACAATTGCGATGATTGCAGTCCAAAGCATCACTCGAGGGTTGAAGTTACGCGTAAGCATAACCGCACCTGTTACTTCAGAGTAAGTAGTATTAGGTGGACCACCAAAAACCGATGCCGCAGAGGTTGCTAAGCCATCACCGAGTAAAGTGCGATGTAAACCCGGTTTCTTTAAATAGTCTTTACCTGTTACTTGGCTAATTGCCATCATGTCACCAATATGTTCAATGGCCGGAGCAATTGCCACAGGCACCATAAACAAAATAGCTTGCCACTTAAACTCAGGATAAGTAAATGCCGGCACAGCAAACCAGTTTGCTTGAGTAACCGCACTAAATTCAACAATACCTATAAATAACGAAGCAAGGTAACCTGCAATAACGCCAGCGAGAATAGGGATAAGTTTAAATACACCTTTGCCCCAAACAGCAAAAATTAACGTAACCAGTAATGATAAACCTGAAACCCAAATAGCTTGCGCATAAGGAACTAATTGCGCACTGCCATCACCAGCTTTACCCATTGCCATATTCACGGCAACCGGCGCTAAGGCTAAACCTATCACCATAATAACTGGGCCAACAACCACAGGCGGTAACACTTTATGCAGAGCATTTACGCCTTTAAACTTTACAATCAAGCTAAGCGCAAAATAGCAAAAGCCTGCCACCATTAAACCGCCCATTGTTGCAGGAATGCCCCACATTTGTACTGAGGCGATAATGGGTGCAATAAAAGCAAAAGACGATGCTAAAAAGATAGGAACTTGGCCTTTGGTAACCACATGAAACAGTAACGTTCCTAAGCCTGCGGTAAATAAAGCCACATTTGGGTCAAGGCCTGTCAGTAACGGCACAAGTACCAATGCACCAAATGCTACAAACAGCATTTGCGCGCCTGTTAGAATGGTTTTTAACGAAAATGTTTGATGATTTTCCACGTGAGCGCCTTACACTGTGCCAAAAATCTTATCACCGGCATCTCCTAAGCCTGGAATAATATATCCTTTTTCGTTTAAGTGACTGTCTAAAGATGCTGTGAAAATTTCAACATCTGGGTGCGCTGCAAGGGTTTTTTCTACGCCTTCTGGTGCAGCCACTAATACAATCACTTTAATATCTTTACAGCCTGCTTTTTTCAGCATATCGATAGTTGCGATCATTGAACCGCCCGTTGCCAGCATTGGGTCAATAACAAGACTTAAACGCTCATCAATTTTGCCAACTAGTTTTTCAAAATAAGGCACTGGTTCAAGTGTTTCTTCATTGCGCTGAAGACCTACCACACTTACTTTTGCAGCAGGTAATAATTGCATTACGCCATCCATCATGCCAAGACCGGCGCGAAGAATAGGCACAACAGTAATTTTTTTTCCTTTAATATGCTCTACATCTAAAGTTGAACCATCCCACCCTGTGATTTGCACGCTTTCTAATGGTAGGTTTTTTGTTGCTTCGTAAGTAAGCAAGGTACCTACTTCAGACGAAAGCTCACGGAAACTTTTTGTGCTAATACCTTGTGCGCGCATAAGGCCAAGTTTGTGTTGAACTAACGGATGAGTAATTACATGGATAGACATAAGTAGAACCTAAATGAAATAAATTACGCCTATTTTAGCGCAAAATAGTCTTCTCGACTGCAAAAAATGCACACTCACTGCATTAATTTCTTGTTCTGGTCTAAAATCATACAGGACATTGCAAATATTAATTTTTTTGCAACAACACGTATCGGCAATCTTTAACACTTTATTTATTTTTGGCCCTGCAGTAATGAAAACGTTTATCCTTACTTCGATACTACTTTGTAGCTTTTGCCTACCTACCCACAGTGAAACACTCGATATTCAAGTTATGGCTGATTTTGTTCCGCAAGATGATGGTAATCCAAAAAATGAAGCCACCAAGTTCTTACTTGCTGCTGCAACTGAGCTAGGCGATGAAATCAGCCTGCGCTTTATACCTGCAAGCCGGTTAAGAGAATGGCAGCAATTAAGCAAAATGAATAATGCTTGCTTGTACAATAAATTAAAAACCCCTGAGCGCGAGGCCCATGCTGTGTTCAGCCAATACCCAATAATGGCTTTTCCCCCTAATAAGCTAGTGGTATTTAATAAGCCCACCATTCCAGACTCAATCACACTAGTGCAAGCTATTTTTCATTACGATTTAACAATAGGCATAGTTAAAGGTCGGTCATACTCAGAAGAGATTGATCAGTTTGTACGTTTAAATGATGAGCATTTTTTCATACTCGATGGGGCAAGAAATGCACCAAGGCTCGGACAAATGTTATTTCAAAATAAAATTGATGCCGTTTTAGAATATCAAACTATATTTAGTAACCGTTATAAACGAGCACAGGATCTAAGTAGTATTCGCTATATCAGCCTTAAACCAGAAAAAGCCGCGGTGTTTGGTTATATTGCTTGCTCACCAACAGAGGTCGGCAAACAAGCAATCGCGCTGTTCGACAAAGCGCTTAAAACAGAAAAAGTACGCACTTTAATTAGTGAGCGCCTAATGGCGCTATTTCATGAAGGTGAAAACACACAAATAGTAAATGCCTTCAATGCTGCGTTTGAGCACTAAGCCGATAAAATCTGCTCCATAACCCAACTTGTGTGTAGTGCAGTTTCACCAGTTGATGGATGGGGTTGCTGAGCATGAAAATAGTTCGCCATGTTTTCAACATGATATTGTTGAATATGTGCAGGGTTATCAATTACGAGCTGTTGTGCACCCTGTGCATTGTTAAGCACAATCGGCTTTTCGTCAAAAACACTAAAGCTAAGCTCGCCTTCACTGCCATAAATCATCACATCATCAAAACGATTTGCTGAAGCAAAGTTCCAACTCCCGGTGCCTGTAACACCAGATTGATGCTGCCAGTGCGCGGTAATAGCATCGAATGCTGAATATAAGCCTTGTTGATTAGCGCATAAACCATGCACCTTATTAAAATCACCTAAAAGGTAAGCAAGTAAATCAAGACCATGGCTGGCTAAATCGTCAAAGTAACCACCTCGTGCCACGTTTTGATCTGTGCGCCAGTTATACTCACCCGATAAATCAAGGGCGTTAGGTGCTTTACTTAAATGCCAACTTACATGACGAGGCTTACCAATGGCACCTTGCTCAAGTAATTGTTTAACGTGATTAAAGCGTGGTAATGAACGGCGATAATAAGCCACAAATAGCGGCTGTTTAGCCTCTTTAAACGCTGCGACAATGTCAAGGCTGTCTTGATAACTCGGTGCCAGTGGCTTTTCAATACAACAAGGTTTACCTGCCGCTGCAACCTCAAGAGCAAATGCTTTATGGCTATCTGGCGGCGTGGCAATATACACTGCATCAACACTGTTATCGTTAATTAGTTCGCTTGGCGATGTGAACACCTTTGCGACATTATGGCGTTTAGCGTAATCATGGGCTTTTTCTAGGTCGCGACGTGTCACCCCAATAAGCGCAATACCTTCTGCTTGTTGATAAGCAGGGCCGCTTTTCAGTTCGGTTACAGCACCACAGCCGATAATGGCAAATCGCATTGGCTTATTCATTGTTATTCCTTTATTTTTGTTAGGTACGTTGCAAATTGCTGCTGCATGTAGCCATTTATTTTTGCATGATCAGGGCTCCAACCTGCTAAAAAGCGATAAAAATCGCTCCATGCGTAACACCAAAGCGCTTGCCAACTGCTAACGACATGCGCAGGATTGACACTCGGTTGATAGCGCTTTAGTGCTTGTGTGAAGGTATCAAAATAGCGATTTAAATAGTCATCTGCAACTGATTTTAATGCTGCATCATCTAAACAACTACCTAAAAAGTACATCACATCAATCACCCCAATTCCCTTGCCAACGTATTGAAAATCATAGCCAAGAACGTGCTGGTTTTGTGGCAAAATAGCAAAATTGGCAAGCTTAGCATCACCATGAATTAACGTTTGGTAAGGTGACTCACTCAACGCAGTATCAATAGCGTGTGCCTGCGCTTTTAAGCTTAAATCGCTCATACGCTGTAGCTCATCGGGTCGTGTTGCTAAATGCCAGTAACTACCTCGCGGCCAAAGTCCACCAGCAGAGCTTGCTAAATGAAAAGCATGAAAATGTGCAAGCCAGTTTATAATTGCTTGAATGTCACTGTGTGTAGCACTTGCTTGCTGGTAGCCAAGTGCACTGAAATCACTAAATAACAGCGCTTGCTTACTGCCCTCTTGTATTGCCTCGATGCAGTGGATAGCCGCAGCTTCATGGGGTAATTGCTTAGCGTAACGCCGATACCAATTAAATTCGACTAAGTAAGATTGGCGCTTTCTGGCAAGCGCAAAATCACTTTGTTTTATACGACTATGATTGATCTGGCTAGGCACTTCAATCGCTTTAATTACCGCAGCAGTGCCATCCATTTGGCAACGAATAATCTCACCGCAACCGCTCCATACTGATGCCGCTTGCTGCAAACCTGTAATGTTTGAAAAGTGAGATGTAACAAATTGCCTAAGATCCATAACGCTCTGTAATTTATATAAACTGATGGCAATGGTAGGTGAAATTAGCTACTGGCACAACGGCCTATAGGCAATAAAAAACCCGTGCTAAACACGGGTTTTCGAAGATAAAGTCCTAATACTGCTAAGGACTTGCATTGTTGAATTACTCGTTTACCACACTTTTAAGTGGGTTTACTGGCTTTGCATTGTCATCCAGTAAGTTCATATCAAAATCGAATTCATCAACACGAATCGCTTTTTCACGTTTCTTGTTGTAGTCAATCAGTTTTGCATATTCTTCTTCATTGATAACACTTGCAACAAGTGCATTATCAAGTGTTTCAGCAAAACGAACGCCCGGCTTGATAGTTTTAGCACGCAGTGCTTTTTTAACTTTCTTAAGTAAATCAAGACACGCCATTTTCGCTTTATATGCTTGCTCATTAATGTAATGACCATCACCTTCAATTGGATTAACCAAGTGAGTGATTTGCGCTTTAAATGCGGTATCCATTTGCGCTTGAGTTGCAAGTTCACGAATTAAATCATCGCTGATCTTAGGCATCTTCATTGAATAGTTCATAGTAATGAAACGCATAAACTTACGAGTACCACTTGCAGGGAAGTTATCTAAGAACTTATGCAATGCTTCTTCAGCGCTTTGTAGTGCAAAGCGAGTCGCATAGTGGAAGTAAGGCGCAGCTTGCTCACGTTCACTGCTTGCTACTTTTTGCTCGTAGTATTTAATCGATGCCATGGCAGCATATAAGAAGCTCATTACGTCACCTAAACGTGCAGATAACATTTCTGCTTGTTTAAGTTTGCCGCCAAGTACCAATAACGAGAAGTCAGCATAAACTGCAAGTTTTGCAGATAGTTTGTGCGCTGCTTTTTCGTATTCACGTACTTCGGGTAGTGACGATTTAGCACCCGCAGTAAACGGTAATACACCTAAACGGAAAGCTCGTAAGCTGTTAGCTACGCTGTAGCCTACTGTTTTACGTAAAATGCTATTGAATTCTTTATCTGCATTTTTGTCTTCGCTGTGGATAGACTCAACCATAGATTGTAGATAAGGATGACAACGCATTACACCTTGACCAAAAATCATTAAGTTACGAGTAAGAATGTTTGCACCTTCAACCGTGATTGCGATTGGTTGTGCAACATAACCACTTGCTAATGTGTTTTGTGGACCATTTTGAATCGCTTTACCTGCTTGTATATCCATTGCTGAATCAAGCACGTTACGACCAATTTCTGTCATGTGGTATTTAGCAATCGCAGTAACTACAGATGGTTTTAAGCCCATGCCTAAACCTTCTGTGGTTAATACACGCATTGCTTCTTGAAGGTAAGTTTTACCCGCAATATCAGCTAGCTTTTCTTGGATGCCTTCGAATTGACCAATCGCAAGACCAAACTGCTCACGTACTGCTGCGTACTCTGAAGCACCTTTAAATGCTACTTGTGATGAACTAACACCAAGCGCCGGTAACGAAATACCACGACCTGCACCTAAACAGCTAACCAGCATTTGCCAGCCACGACCGATGTTCTTTTGACCACCAATGATGAAGTCCATTGGTACAAATACTTTTTCACCGCGTGTCGTACCATTATAAAAACGGATACCCATAGGATCATGACGATTACCAAGTTCAACACCTGGGTGATCTTTAGGGATAAGCGCACAGGTAATACCTAGGTTTTCTTTGCCACCTAGTAAACCATCAGGGTCAACTACTTTGAATGCTAAACCTAGTACTGTCGCAATTGGCGCAAGTGTGATGTAACGTTTGTCCCAGGTAATTTCTAAACCTAACACTTCTTCGCCATTGAACTGACCACGTTTAACAACACCAATATCTGGAATGCCACCCGCATCCGAACCCGCTTCTGGGCTAGTTAGTGCGAAACAAGGAATATCACGACCATTTGCAAGACGTGGTAAGTAGTGATCTTGTTGCTCTTTTGTACCAAAGTGAAGCAATAACTCACCTGGGCCTAATGAGTTAGGAACCATCACGGTTACCGCAACCGCAGAACTCTTCGTCGCGATAGTCGCAACGATTGTAGAGTTTGCATAAGGGCTGAATTCTAAACCGCCGAATGATTTAGGAATGATAAGCGAGAAAAAACGCTCTTTTTTCAAGAAATCAAGAATGTAGTCAGGAAGATGAACACCATTTTGAATTTCAGAATCATCAATCATTGATAATAATTCTTTCACTGGGCCATCTAAGAATGCTTGCTCTTCAGTGCTTAGCTTAGCTGCTGGCACGTCACGAAGTGCATCGAAATCAGGTTTACCTTGGTAGATTGAACCTTCTAACCAAACATCACCCGCATCTAACGCTTCTTGTTCTGTAATTGAAATACTAGGTAATACTTTTTTTAATTTTGTACGTAAGCTCATAATAAACTCATCCGACCAGATAGTAATACCTACATTACGTCATAAAATGAACAATAGATCAATTGGTCCAACCAGTTTTTTTAACATTTTTTTATATTTATTTTTTCTTTGCATGCTAAGCACTTGAATATATTGGGTTTACACGTGTACGCTCAAATACTTTTTTTATCCCGAAATGGTTAACAACTAAAGGCTGATAACAAAAAGCCCAACTAAAAAGTTGGGCTTAGGTATAAATGCTGAAGGAATGGCTTAGAGCTCATCTTCGATGGGGAATAACGAAATAAACCACACTTGAAAACGTCGCCAAGAAGAAGTTTGTGGTTCTTCATCAAACTGCTCATTACTCACTGTGTCGAGCCAAACTAAATCATCCTCTTTAAGCTCGACTTTCCAAGCATATTCGGGCATTTGATTATCAACCCAATGGGCCAAAAAGCGGCTAAGCTTTTTGCTTTCGATTAATACACCCATCTCGGTATTTAAATCAATTGAGCGGGGGTCGAGGTTCATGGTACCCACAAAAATCTTTTCATCATCAAAGGTCATGGTTTTTGCGTGCAAACTTGCCTGTGATGACCCGGTTACTTTACGTCCCGCTTTGCGCTTAATGGCCATTAAGTCACTGGGTTTTAACTCCCACAGCTTAACCCCACCCTTTATAAGATCTTCTCGGTACTTTTTGTAACCAGCATGCACCGCAGATACATCGGTAGCAGCTAAAGAATTAGTGAGTACAGTGACATCAACGCCCTGCTGAGCCCAGTTTGTTAGCAATTTAACGCCCTGCTCACGGGGAATAAAATACGGCGACACAATAATTGCTTTTTGTTTTGGCTCGCCCATTTCTTTAAATAACATTGGCGACATATTGGCCGATTTTTCACTGACGTCGTTCATCACCTTATCGGGATGATCATAAAACAACACAGACTTTTGCCAATCGAATTCTATTTCATCGTGCAATAAGCGTTTTACAAAGGCGCTTTCGCGTAATTGCTCAACGTAATTACTCTGCTGATTTTGCTCAACATAGGTCGATAAGGTTTTAGTGATATCAATAAGTGATTGCTCATCACGCTCACCGTGCAAGTCTTCAACAGGGAAAGACAGGTGATGATTCCAATATAAATCAAATGCCTTTGATGCCTCAGGCACTATTTCTCCAACACTCATCACATCTAAATCAATAAATTCAGAGTGATCTTCAGCCGAGAAATACGCATTACCTATGTTGCGCCCACCGGTGATAAAAATTCGATTATCAACAATAAAACTCTTGTTATGCATACGTCTAGAAAGCTGGCTAAAGTTGGTAACAAAACCAAGCGCTCTAAAACGACGGTTAGGAAATGGATTAAATAATCGAACTTCAATATTAGGGTGAACAGCCAGTGCAGCTAAATCAAGCTCACTGTCAGCTTGTGACAAGTCATCGAGCAGCAAGCGAATTCTTACCCCTCTATCTGCGGCTTTTAACAAAAAGGCCGTAAATAAAATGGTAGTTTGCTGCCTGTGATATAAATAGTACTGCACATCAATGGTGTGCTCGGCAGAATCAATGAGTGCTAACCTAGCTACAAAGGCATCGACCCCATCTGCTAAAGGATAAAACCCTGATAACCCAGGATGATTATTACCCACTGCATCTCCTATGGTGCTGGGTGTATCTGCTGCAATGGCATAGCTAGGTTGAATGGACTCTCGTGAAGGTAGCTGCGCACAGCCCGCAGTGATTAAAATAAGTACTACACAAAAAAGTGATTTTGAAGAGTCTGTTATCATGGCTTCCTACCAATGACCGTGTGATACACGTATCTGCTTTGTTATAACCCTAATAAATGAAGGGGTTAAAAGCAAATAAAAACTCGTAAGTAAGCGGATAAATTAGAAGAATTAAACGAAGGAAAAATAGTTAAGCAAGCAAGCTTAAGAGCAAGTAATTACGCTACTTGCTCAGTAATATCTGCAATCTCGATCAGTTTGCGATTAAGAATTTTTTTACAACAACCACAACACTTGCCGCACTGGCTACCCACTTGCAGTTCTTTTGATAACTCACGCATTGTCATTGCGCCATCATCAATTGTTTGTTCGATTTTTTTATCAGTCACACCATGACATAAACAGATATACATGAATGCAAACCACTCTCATTTCTCTTGATGGTCAGTATATTAATCTAAACAGTAATAGTTCGCAATAGTGTTATAGGCAATATTTGCATAACTTTTATACCGAAATTTCCAAAATGGCACACAGCTTAAAATTTTCCCTTATGATTTGGGCAGTTAGATCAAGGCGAGTAAAGAAAAAATTTTTAACTTTTTAGGTATTGTTTCGCTCTAGCTATAAGCTATTCTTTAGATTGAAATGCATGCTAGATTTCATGTAATTAGTTTTGATAAATAAGTCATTTTTAATAAAACAACAAAACGAACCCTTTAGTTGGTAATAAAGCACTGCTTTTACTATTTTTATCCAACACTTAATCTTTAACCGAGGACACATGGAAGCGCCTACAGTTGAATTAACTCGTGAGAACTTTAACTCCATCTTTTTTCAGACTTTCATAAAAACGAAAGTGCAACCTGAAATACCTATCTTGAGATGCGCAGTCCCTTTACCTAAAGCGCAGAAATTCAAAGCAAAGTTAATCACTGGTGCTATATTCATCATTGCATGCCTCCTTGTTTGGAAAACACAATCCGGTGCAGGTGCAATTGCCGCTGTGATCATTACTTACCTCAGTTACTATTTAATTCAGATGTTTATCGCCAATAAGCGTTACTTCATCCGTGAATCCCCCTTGTGCGAAATAAAAATAAACCAAGAACAGGTTTACCTGCCCGCACTTTTATTCGATGACAGAAAACCACGAACAATTAAAAGAGAAGATTTACTAAATGTTGAGGCCGTATGGAATTTTACACGCACCAAAAGCGGCTACGATATTAACGATCCACAACCTAGGCGTGCCTATCTATTTTCTGTGATTTTTAAAACTCGCTATGGTGATTCAATTCCTTTAAATGACTGGAGCTTAGAACATCCTGAACTCTTCAAGACACTTGTTGAGTATGATTACCCAGTCACTATGATAAGAACAGCCAAACGCGGGTCACCAATAACAGTTCACATAAAATGGTTCTTCCTATTTACTTTTATGTGTATTTTCATCTACTCACTTATAAAATATGTAATTTAGCGGACTTATAAATATGCAATTGGCAAAGTCACTGCGAACAAGCGCTTTGCCTTGAACTTACGCTTTATTGTTAAACAGCATACCAGAGTGATTACTAGAAGTAGGAGCAAACAAAGAGTTTATCATCGTAGAAACATTACTTTTTACGGCAAGCTGGACTGTATTTATTTCTTCATCAAGTTGTTTATTAAGCTCTAGTAACTCACTTTCTCGTTGTTCTGGAGCTAGCTCTTCGTTACTTTTTAAACTATTAATCTTATTTTGTAACTCCTTTATTTTAGCTACTAGCTCTTGTTGTGTTTGTGATGTTTTCGATTTAGTCTCTACTTCAGGATCAGAATCGACATCAGTTTCTTGACGTTTTGAGCCTTGAAGGTTTGTTGCTTTTTCACTTGCTGGGTTTAGCTCATTTTTATTTTGCTGATCTAATAATGGCTCTTTTAGAAATGAGGATGTGTACGAAGTTAGCTGCATAGTTTTCCTATCGTTTATTTATTGGCGTTTAACAAAGAAATTTTCGAAAAGAAATCTAATGCATAATTCGTACCCATTAACAAGCCAAACATCTCTAATTCAAACTGCTAGAAATATTCATTTTCAAATAATTGCTAAAAAGTTTAAATTCTTAATTTCACCAAAAACCAATACTAAAGAATTAAAAATTAACTTTTATGCAACCTTTTTTGATCGCATTTTAAACATCTTCCGTAAGCCTTATTGAAATGGACACGTCGTAACGTCCGAACATACAAAGATATAAGGAAGAACGATGAAATACATACTCTTATTAAGCAGCCTACTCCTGGTAACTGCTTGTAGCGATGACGATGATAACAAAGAAGTCATCACACCACCGCCACCTCCTCCAGTTCAAGAATTCACTCCAAGTAAAACCTATGCTGTAACTTTAAGTGGCAAACAAGAAGTGCCAATGAATGACTCAATGCAAACAGCGACTGCAACAGTAGAGCTTGACGAAAGTTTAATGCAATTTCGTGCAACGCTTGATGCAAGCTCAGTCGAAGGTTTTAGCGCAGCACACATACACGACGGCGATTTAGGCGCTAATGGCGATGTTGCTTTTGCATTTGAAGCCACTACCGATGGTATGTATGAAGTCGCAATCACCGACCTTGATGAAAGTTTAATCGCTGATTTAATGGATGGTGATTGGTACATTAACCTTCATACTGAACAGTATGCAAACGGTGAGCTTCGTGCGCAAATTGTGCCAGATACAACCAGCATCATCACGTTTGTTTTAAACGGCGATCAGCAAGTTCCTATGAATGACAGTGATGCTATGGGTTATGGCTACGCATCTTATGACAGTGCCACAACAGAATTACGACTTCGCGCAGTGACAATGGGTGTTGATGACGCAACAGCTGCTCACATCCACACCGGCAAATTAGGCTCAAATGGTGATGTATTCGTGACTTTAGAGCAAGACGATGAAGTAATGACCGACTGGGTAGTGCCAGAAGGCACCATGATAGACAGCGACACTCTGGCAGTACTTTTAGACGGCGGTCACTATGTTAACGTTCACACACCGGAATTTACCGGTGGCGAAATTCGCGGCCAAATATTAACAGACAACTACGCAGTTGCGACCTTTGACTTGAGTGGTAATCAAGAAGTACCCATGGTGAGCACCATGGCTGATGGTGATGGTTATGCCCTAGTTGATACTACTGACTACAGCGTAGAGCTTACTGTTGTAACGTCAGGCTTGGACGATGCGAGCGCTGCGCATATTCACACAGGTCGTATCGGGACTAATGGCGATGTATTAGTGGCGCTTGAACAATCAATGGATGATAGCAATGTCTGGATGACACCAAGTAATACACAAATCAATGCTGATATTTTTGCAGTGCTTGCTTCTGGCGGTCACTATGTCAATGTTCATACACCTGATAATGCTGGCGGCGAGCTTCGCGGGCAAATCCTAACTAGTAACTATGGCTTTACGAGCTTTAAACTAAGCGGCGAGCAAGAAGTTCCTGCTGTCGAAACTGATGCAAGCGGTGAAGGTTATGCATTAATTAACATGGATAACTATGCTTTAGAACTTGTGGTAAACACAATGGGTGTTGATGACGCGACAGGAGCGCACATTCACACTGGCCGAATTGGCACAAATGGCGATGTGCTCGTTGCACTTGAGCAGTCAACAACTAACGCAGGCATGTGGATGACACCAGCAAATACCATGATCAACGCTGAGATCTTTGAGGTACTTGCATCAGGTGGTCATTACGTTAACGTGCATACACCTGCTAACACTGGTGGCGAAATTAGAGGTCAGATACTAACAGACAACTATCAGCTTGTTACTTTCCCACTTAGTGGTATGCAAGAAGTACCTGCGGTCGATACCATGGCATCAGGAAGTGGTTATGCATTAGTTAATATGGATAATTACCATCTAGAATTAAGAGCTTTAACCGAGGGTGTGAGTGATGCAACTGCAGCGCACATTCATACAGGTCGTATAGGCACCAATGGCGACGTACTTGCCGCGTTAGAACAATCAAGCGATAACATGAATCTATGGCAAACACCTGAAAACACCATGATTAATGCAGATATTTTTGCAGTACTTGCATCAGGTGGCCACTACGTAAATGTGCATACTCCTGCTAACCCAAGTGGTGAACTACGCGGTCAAATCCTTACTGATAACTATGTGTTTGTAACCTTCCCGTTAAGTGGTGAACAAGAAGTACCAGCGGTTACAACAGATGCATCTGGCGATGGTTATGCACTTGTTAATACAAACGATTATAGCGTTGAGCTGCAAGTACTTACATCGGGTGTAAGCGATGCAAGTGCAGCCCATATTCATACCGGCGTAGCAGGTGAAAATGGCCCTGTGTTAGCTCCTCTTGTTCAAGACAGTGATGATATGAATCGCTGGATGAGTAGCACTGGCTTAATGATCAATGCTGAGATTTTCTCAGTTTTAGCTTCAGGCGGTCATTATGTAAATGTCCATACGCCTGCCAACCCAAACGGTGAGATACGCGGCCAAATTCAATAATTTTATAGAGTCAGAGGCCAAAATACTTGGCCTCTTTAACTTACCTTTCTAGCTCAATTAATTTTACAATAACACCCCTCAGCATCTGAATTAATAAACCGACTATTAAAACCTGCTCGTAAGTTTGCGATTACTAACTCAACAAAGCCATTCTGACTTGAACACGCGAGTCCTTTTGATAATGGCCCTGCATATACAAGCTGTTGATTTTCTGAAACAAGTACTGCGGCAGGTTGAGCGGGTAAAATTTCAGCAACCGCAGATGTTGGTTTAAGTTTTATTACTTTAACACCTTGTTCTGCTGCATAGCTGCTAAGGCTTGTTATGTGCGGTTGTGAACGCGTTGAGCATACACAGGTATTTTCATCAATAATGTACAAGGTATCTGTATTGGTGATGCCAAGCCCCATTCTTTGTTGAAAAGCAGGTAGCCAGTTGGCTGTGGCTAGCTTTTTATCTGGATCAAAGGTGCTAGCTTGTTGAGAGTAAGCAAACACCAAGGCCAATGCCACAGAGGCAACCCAAACCAGGGTTGCCACTATTACCCATTTACTATTTGAATTTAGCAATACCTTGCTCCAGCACATCGATACTTACATCAATTAACTGGACGCGATCGGTGAGTTTTTCAATCATCAGGTTGTCGTTGGCTTGGTTAGCAATTAAGGCTTGTGAATTCTCGGCAATGGCACGTGTATTCCCCGCTTGATTTTGCACTACATGTGCAACCGATTGTGAACTACTTGCGGCAACATTAACCTGCTCTGTCATCTCTGTAATTTGCAGCTTCATCTGTGAGCTAATTGCTGATAACTGTTCGATAAGTGCGACACTACCTTGCATCGACTTGGTTGATGATGCGCTATTTTGCATCAAGCTTTCGAGTGTATTGGTTATTTTATCTGTAGTATTTTTACTTCGTGTTGCCAAATTTCTTACTTCATCAGCAACAACCGCAAAGCCACGGCCTTGCTCACCAGCTCGAGCAGCTTCAATTGCGGCGTTTAGCGCAAGTAAATTCGTTTGCTCAGCAATTGACGAAATCTCATTAAGTAATTCAGAGATATGCGAACATGCACTTACAAGTTGGCTAATGTTTTGGTCTGCTTCTTGAAGGTTATTGGCAAGTTCAGCTGTTTTACTGTCTGTATTCGCTACTTCATTTAGTGCTTCTGTTGCACTTAAATGGAGCTGCTCAAACTGTGTTTGCAGCTCATTACTTTCATGTTCAACATGAGCAAAGCCTTCAGAAACTCGTTCACCCGACTGCGCTATATCCGTCGATAACTGCTCACGCTTAACAGCTTGCTCATGTAATTCGTCATGTACTTCAAGTAATTGTTTAGACTGATTTTTTAAAACACTACTTTGACTTTGAACATCACCTATCACAGTGGATACAAAACCCAGTAAGCGGTTAAAACCCGCCACAGCTTCACTATGTCTATCATCCGCTCTTAAACTAATATTAATGCTGTTTTCGTCGGCCATTATCTGCTCTGTCGTTGTACTTAACGATAAGCCTGAACTGCGTTCAAGATGGAGGGTTTTAGCAATGTAACCCGCTACAATTGCTTCAACAATGGCATATACGGCATGAATAAGTACGGTGCTAAAATACAATCTGTCTGGGTCAAAAACGTATAAACCGACTTCGTTTATCTGTAAAAAGTAAAAGCTCAAATGGTGAACGGCCACAAAAGTAAGTGCTGTAATGAACACTCGCCATTCAACAAACATGATCAATACGGCCATTAAAATAAAAATTTCAAAGTGAACTTCAATGAGGCCGTAGCTTTGTTGGATGTGTAAAAACGAAAACATCATGCAACCGGCAGCAACAACATGGGCTGTTAATTTGCTCGTTGGGTATTTATGGAGCATCCAAAGCGGTAAAGACAGCAGTAATAAACCGGTTATCACACCCGTTATCAAAGTCGAATAGATGAAGCCTAAAACCAAAGACTCAATAAATAAGAGAAGGAACAAATAAGTAAAAAGGCGGCGCACGCTCGTCATAGATAAAGCCTTAATTATTAGATAATTTACAAAAACACAATTAATCGAGCCAATACGGTTTGATGCGAATCATGGTTCACTTTATTAATTGCAATAGTGCTCTAAATTGATCTGTCCCTGCTTTTTCTAGCCATTGAAATATCACACTTTCTGTACATGTAATAATAGCACCTGCTGCCAATAGTTGCTTAATCGCCAGCTCTTTATGTTTTTCATTACGTGATGCGATGGCATCTTCCACTACAAACACTTGATAACCATTGGCAATTAAGTCTAAACAAGTTTGCAGTACACAAACATGTGACTCCGTACCCGTTACCACCACTTGTTTACGGTTAAAGCCAGCCAATTGATTGTTAAATTGCGCTTCTTGGCATGCGCTAAAATGTATTTTGTGATAGCAATTGTTGTCATTTATAAAGGGTAAAAGCTGTTCACTACTTTTACCTAACTTGGTTGGATTTTGTTCGGTAAATAAATAGGGAATATCTAATGCCTTAGCTGCTTTAATCAACTTTTCTGTGTAATTAACAGCTTGATTAAAATCGTTTATAACCGGCTCAAGCCCTGCTTGTAGGTCAATAATCAATAACAAAGCATGATTTTTTTGACTTATAAATGAATGGCGCATCACTTTCTCTGATAAATAACAATTGAACTAGTTATAGCATAGGTTTTAATTTCAATACCAAGTAGACCTTATTACTAATTTAACTTTTCAGAACCGTTATTTACGGTCATAATTGTGCTATATTTTGTTAAAAATTATGCGTAAATAATAATTTAGGGTTAATCAGTCAGTGCCTAAACTTTTTCTTTTGATTCTCAGTCTGCTTTTCTTCACGCTAACTTCAACTGTGTTTGCGCAAAATTACGCTTTGCAAATGCAGCGAATTTCGACTGATGAAGGCCTTACACAAGGCAGTGTAACTAAAATTATACAAGATGATTTAGGCTTCATTTGGATAGGCACCTACCAAGGGTTAAATCGATACGATGGTTATCAGGTATCGCCTTTTGCTGGAGAGTTCATTCTTGATCAGCGGCAAATTACCGCAATGCACAAAACTGAAGACGGAAACATTTTTGTCAGTACCGAATTCTCAGGTGCTTTTTTTATTGATCCTAAAACCCTGAAAGTTGAAAAAATTTACTCTGGCAAACTCGATCCAGAAGATGTTTTCTTCTCGCCCATTTTAGCTGTTACTGAAGATGACAACTTTTTTTACTTCGCAATTGCTCAGCATGTTTATTCATACAACAAACTATCTAAAAAGTTTTTGCATGAATTTTCAATCAATAAGGAAGAGCATATCGTGCGAGCTCTCACCTTACACGACAACTTTTTATATATAGGCACTTCGGATGGGCTTTTTTCAAAAAATCTTGCTGATGAACATATCTCGCATATTCCACTGACAGATAAAACACATACCACAGAAGATAATAAAAACGTTAAATTTTTAAAGGTCGATACTGAGCTCGGCTTACTTGTAGGCACAGTAGAGGGAATGTTCAATATCCCACTAAAGGCCAATCGTTTGACGTTTGATAAGGTAAAACTATTAATCCCTAACTTAAATATTTGGGACTATTCTGTTAGCTCGTTCGGTGAGTATATCGTCACTGAAAAAGGCTTGTTCGAATTTAATCGCGAAACTATGTCTATTGAGTTTATCTTAAACTTTGAACAGAGTAAGTACTTAATGACTGACAATACAATCCAAGATGTGATGGTTGATAAAACTGGGCTGCTTTGGCTTGCATCGCGCTCTCAAGGGGTATTTACATGGTCAACACTGGCAAGGCGTTTCAAGCATATTGAATTAAAAAACAACCAAGCTAGCTTCAATAATAATATCTGGACGGTATTACAAGATCAAAAAAATACGATTTGGATTGGCACTGATAATGGCCTAATGAAGTACAACCAGCCAACTAAAAAGATTACACCATTCTTAGTGAGCAACGATGAGAAAGCATTTCACGGCCAACACGGTATTTATGGTATTGCTGAAGCAAATATTGACGATAGTGACCGCTATTTATGGCTAATGAAATATATTGGCCTTGTACTTTTTGATAAACAAACTGGCAAATTAGCGCCCTTAAAAGGCAATGCAGAAACCATACACCTTATAGAATACGGCCCTAACTGGGGCTTTAGTGCAATGGGCAATGATCAATTTGCATTTTTGGATGAACAAAACTTTTATAAATATAACGGAAAAACAGGTGAACTTGTCACAATTAAAGGGTTAAAAGAACAAGTCGACATAGTTAATGCTCATGGTTTTTTAAAGCCACTTCCCGATTACCCCGACGAGTATGTACTCAGTATGTCGGGCAAGTTGTATCGCTACAATGAGCAGACTGAAAAGTTGACACTTATATACCAAACAGAAAACTATAACCCATTAGCGTTCTATACTATTGATGACTGGGTGATAGATTATAATAACACTCTTTGGCTTGGTTCATCAGATGAAGGGCTTATCGGCATTGATTCTAAAACTTATGAGGTTAAACATCGCATTAATATGCAATCAGGGTTGAAAGCTAAATCTGTTTTTGGATTGCAAATAGATCGTTTTGGCTTTTTATGGCTGGGTACACAAAATGGCCTTTACCGACTTGATTTAAGCTCTTTAGAACTTGACAGTTATTTTATTCGTGATGGTTTAACCGTAAATGAATTTAACATTGATTCCGACACTACATTACATAATGGACAACTTGCATTTGGCACAACACGTGGCGTACTTTTACTTTCACCGGAGGACTTTTTATCATCCCCTGTTGAGGCTGGCAATATAAATACCGAAATCACCAATGTGTCGTTACTATCGCGTGAGCTCAACTATCACCCCTACAAATATGTAAACACGCCTCTTCAGATCACTTCTGAAGATATGGGCTTGGCTGTTACCTTTTCTAATTTTGATACTATTAATAAAGATAAAACATCGTATAAAGTGACCCTTGATGGACCAACGTCACTTGAATACAACAAGCTAACGACCAACGAAGTTTTCTTTACTAAATTGCCACCAGGTGATTATGTTTTATCGGTAACATCGTCAACAGAATTAAACGATGCAATATCTTCAACTAGACAACTAAGGTTTAATGTTGCACATGCACCTTGGTCATCTCCTATTGCCGTTACAAGCTATGTTATTATCGTCTTAGTTATTTTATTTTTCATCTTTTGGCAATATCGTGCTCGTCAACAAATGATAGGACGCGCTCACGCAGAAGTCGTAAAATCACAGCAGCAAACTGAACTTGCCTTGAGTAGCACCAAAAGTGGCGTTTGGGAAATAAACCTTGCAGAACAATTTTTAAGAACGACACGTTTTTCTGCTGAACTTGGTTATGATGAGTACAAAGATGGTATAAACCTTAAAGAATTTATAAAGTTAGTTCACCCACATGATCACAATTATGTTACTAACCAGTGGCAAATCTTTTGTAAACAAACTAATAATGAACAATGGAACATTACTTACCGGTTAAAACATAAAAATGGGGGTTGGCTTTGGTACGAAGATATTGGCCGCATTGTTGCAACTGATGAAACTAATCGTCCTCTAAAAATTACCGGTATCTATACCAATATTACTGAACAGCGCGCTAATGCACAGCAGGCGAGTGTGCTCGGAGAAGCGTTCGGACAAATAAATGACTGGTTATTAATTTTAGACAATCAACTTAAACCATTTTCTGCTAATGCCAGCTTTGGTGAAGCATTCGCTACGCCAAAAAATATTGCAGAGCTAACTAGCAGCGACTTTATTGCTGCAATTGGTCGAAGCAAATATATTGAATATATCAACGTATTAAAAACACTTAAACCAAAACAGAACTGGAAAACAGAAGCTGTTATTCGCACTCTAAAAAGCCCAGCACATCCCGTTCATATAAGTGTTACTGCCGTGGCCAAAGAAAACCACACAATTAGCTATTATGTGATTGTTATTTCTGACTTAACAGAGCAAAAACGCGCTGAAGACGATTTACGCTATTTAGCGAATTATGACCCACTCACAGGGCTGCCAAATCGAACTCTGATGCATTCAAAAATTAGTCAATGCATAAGTAACGCTAAAAAGCACAATAAACTCGCAGCATTGCTGTTTATAGATTTAGATAAATTCAAACCGGTTAATGACTCATTCGGTCATGCTGTAGGCGACCAATTACTGTGTGATATAACACAAAGAGTAAGCCTGATCTTACCCGAAAACGCGGTTATAGGCCGCCAAAGTGGTGATGAATTCTTAGTCCTTATTAAAGACTTACATTCGCCACAAACTCTCAGTGAGCTGGTTAAAAAGTTAACTGACGAGCTAGCAAGCAAAGTCATTATCGACGATTTTTCAATTAATATTTCTGCAAGTGTTGGTGTGGCTCTTTACCCATTTGATGCAAAAACTGCAGATGATTTAATTAAAAATTCTGATATAGCCATGATGCACGCAAAGCAATCTGGCCGGAACAATTTTAAATATTTCACGGAGCAAATGAATAACCAGCTAACCAAAAAGCTATTACTTGAAAATGCCTTAAAAGATGCCTTTAAAGATGATGAGTTATTTAATAATTATCAACCTATCGTTAATGCCAAAACTAAAAAAATAAACGGTGTAGAGCTTTTAATGCGCTGGAAAAACGAGCAAGGTTTTGTATCACCCGCCGAGTTTATCCCTATTGCCGAGGAGATTGGCTTAATTGATGCGCTGACTGAGCAAGCACTTGATAGAGCACTAACTGAGCTGATGCCTATGCTTCGTGCTAATCCACAGTTTTATTTGTCATTAAACCTGTCGCCAACGCATATTTTAAAATCGAACTTAACTGAGCGCTTACTACTGATTTTAAATAATCATATGGTTAAACCTGTTCAGCTGCGCCTTGAAATTACAGAAAACACGCTTTTAGAAGATAAAGAGAAAGCATCAAAGCAACTGCAAAAACTTAAAAATGCTGGTTTCAAACTATTACTTGATGACTTTGGTACAGGTTACTCGTCACTGACATACCTTAGCCAATTCCCGATTGATGTGATCAAAATTGATCAAAGCTTTGTGCGCAATATCGGCCAAGATAAGAGTAATGAATCAATTATTAAAACCATTCATGCGCTGTCATCAAATTTAGGTTTATATTGTATAGCTGAAGGGGTTGAGACCAGTGAGCAAATCAGCTTCTTAACCGAAATGGGCTGCGAAGATTTACAAGGTTATTATTTTGCCAAACCCATGTTGGCCGATGACCTAATAGCAGAAAGCACGATTCAGGCAGTTATTGATCGACTAAACGCGCTTTAAGCCATTTATTTAGGCATCGGTATAGCTCATCTTTGTTAATTGGTTTAGAGATAAAGTCATCCATGCCCGCCATAAGGCAACGTTTCTGATCATCTTCAAAGGCGTTCGCCGTAATAGCGATAATGATTGCTTCGCCATAAAGCGCAGGGTTTTGTTTGATTTCGTGTGTACATTGATAGCCATCCATGTGCGGCATTTGGCAGTCCATCAAAATAATGTCTGCTGTAAAGGTTTTAAGCTCTTTAAGGGCCTCTAAACCATCATTGGCCTTTTTAATAGTACACTGGGTGTCCTGCATCATCTTTTCCAGCACAATTTGATTTACGGGGTTATCTTCAACAATTAATACGTTAATGCCACTTAGAATTGGCTTGTCTATACTTTGCTCTGCCTTTTCCTCTGCACCACTTTCAGTCACAGGCACGACAATAGTGAATTCACTTCCCTCACCTTCATGACTCACTAAAGAGAGTTCTCCATCCATAAGCTCAATAATGCGCTTACTAATGGTTAGTCCTAACCCAGTACCTCCATATTTACGGGTGGTGGATATATCGGCTTGGGTAAATTCAGTAAATAATTTTACTTGTTGATCCGCTGAAATACCTATACCTGTATCGCGAATTTTTATTTCTAGTGCATTATTTGCCATTTGGCAGTGCATGTTTATTTCACCTAACTCAGTAAATTTGCCAGCGTTACTCAAGATATTGTTGACGACTTGGCTAAATCTGAGTGGATCTAAACGGATATAATCAGGGATATCATCCGCAATACTAAGGTTAAATTGAACCCCTGGCTTAACGCTGGTAGTGCTAAAGATTTTAGCTAACTGAGCAAGTAACGATTTAACCTCAACAGCGCGATTTTCAAGTTTAAGTGCACCAGCTTCAATTTTAGAGAAATCTAAAATATCGTTTAAAATCAACAATAAGTTATTTGCACTTTGGTGTATCATTGCCAGCTCATCGCGCTCACTTTCTGGCAGATTAGGATTTTCTAACAATAGTTGAGTCATCCCCAAAATACCATTTAGTGGGGTACGAATTTCGTGACTCATATTTGCTAAAAACTGAGATTTTGTGCGGTTAGCCTGATTCGCTAAACGCACAGCTTCGACTAATTCGTTTGTTTTATCATTAACCTGCTGCTCGAGCTGAGAATTAAAATCTGTCAATTTATTATTTAATAATTCGTTTTCATGGTTCGCTTGATGTAAGCGATTAAAATTAAGAACAAGCTTGTTTGCTAAACTCGAAAACTGAGACTGCAAACGACTTACCTCGAGCCAGGTTTCTGGTAAGTCAGTATCAGTGATTGCACGTTCAGGTTCAAATTTATCGATTTGTTCAGCCAGCTTTTCAATTGGAGCAATTAACCAGCGGCTTAACTGAGTGATAAACACACTAGTTAATAAAATAATGAACAAAACCATTACTAAAGACTGACCCCATGCACTCACAGCAACATTATTTGCGTGTTTGCGATTAAGCATGGTCATCACAATCCAATTATGTTCAGTAGAGCGAGCTTCCCTAGCGTAATACTGTTGCTCATCTTCCGCATCAAACATTTTAAAACGCGCTTCATCAGCAAACGAGTCTATCTCATCGTCAGTTAATTGTTGTAACTCTCTAAAATCATCCAGGGTGCTAAATACTACTTTATTGGTGGGATCTAAAATCAATAGCTCCCCCTGGTAACTAAATAGGCTTGGTCTGAGGCCTGCAAAATAATCAAACATCAGTGAGCCTTCAACAACCCCTGTAAAGGTGTCTTCAATATAAATCGGAGCTGATACTGCAACAATCGGTAAAGAGCCAAAGCCACGGCCTTTAAAAATTGTTGAGATATAACCAAGTTTATTATTCGGTGCATTTATAAAATAGTCACGATCAGCCACATTGGGGCGTATGTTTGATTGCTGCAAACTAATCGCTAACGATTGTGGGTAAAAATGAGTAACATTGGCCAGTGCATCAGCAATGATCTGCGTTCGAAAGTCAGGATACAAGTTAGCCATATTTTCAAGCGCAATCTGCCGAGGAACACCATTGGCAATACTTCGAGCCGTTAATACCAAGCCTTTTTTATGATGATCGAGGTGAGCATCAATCATCCGTGCAATTTCCTTCGCTTTCTCTTTTAACTGCTCATTTATCTCGTACTCAATACGTGAATAATGGTTATTGGTTAGTACTATTGAGGTTAAAATAACCACCAACACTACCAATAAGGTCACAACATAGTTAAGAATTTTGTATAAAGACGAATAGTGTTTGTGCCATGAATAGCGGCTAAAAAAGAAGCTCAATAAATCAATAACAGATAAGTAGATAGCCGCATTTAAACAGTATTTAGCAAGCGCAATGGCAATAGTTAAGATTGGTAAACCTAAAAAGAAATGCCCAAAGCTCCAAAGTAGCGGCAGACCAATCACAAACCAAAACAGCATGCCTCTTAAAAAAACTGGGCGCGATTTTGATAAGCAAAACAACTGCAAACATATCAGTTCTAAGGCAAATACAATGGAAGGCCACGCATGCCCCCAACGGTAAAAAATAAACCCTGTACTTAAAATGAAAGTGATTATTGCAAACCGCCAGCCAAGCAGCAGTAAGCTTAAGATCACAAAAAACTGGCCAAGAATAAATTCTGAGCTATCTAGAAACCAAATTGGCAGTAAATTAACAACTCCAGCAATACAACCAAGCAGTAGTGCAGCTAAAAAGTTAAAATATGAAGACTTATTTTGAAGCAAAAAAGGTATCCTAACTTCATAGTGATACCTTTAAATTAAAAGAAAATTAAACTTTTTGCCACTTTAATTAACATAATGGCACTCATGGCTTTCTATTTGCAGCACACTTTTTTTGATTTTAAAGCGTGAAAGTAATAGCTTTTCTACTTTTAAGCGACACGCTTCATCGTGCTTTTCAACGGTACAATGCTGTTTTAGCACGACATGAGCCCCAACAACGATGTCTTTATCTTGGCGCATTACAGTTACATTGTGTACATTCTGAACGTGCTCAATAGAGGCTATGCTTTGCTCAATATCAGCCACATCTGGTAATTTACTTCTGTTTTCAAGTAAACCTTGAATGCAACGAATAATTACTTTAGCCCCTGTAAACAACACAAAGGTCGCAATCAACATACTCGATATAATATCGACTTCAGCCCACCCAGTAAGATAAATTAAAATACCAGCAAAGAAGGTTGAAACAGTTGAAATTAAATCAAAAAATGAGTGCAAAAAGACGGCATATACATTGATACTAGCTTTACGTCCCTTATATAAAACCCATGCAGCAGCACCATGAAAAAGAAAACCGATAGCAGAAATTACCGACATCAAATAACTATTAATTTGTAAATCGTGACCATCGTTATGATGAAGGTAACGTTCACCACCCTCATACAAAATAATTAAGCTAATACTTAAATATAAAATACCATTGATCAAACCGCCGGTAAGTTCAGCCCGCTGGTAGCCATCGTTAAAGTTTTTCGCAAAATAAATCGCCATGCTTGAAGCGATAAGTGCAATAAATAAAGAACTGTTATGAACAAACAAATGCCCAGCATCAGCAAGTACAGCAAGCGAATTTGAATAATAGGCGCCAATAATCTGTATAACCATAAACGAACACGTTATAGCTAAAGCAATCAACAAGCGGCGTCTAGATGCTTGGTGTGTTGTAATATCTGTCATGAAGAAGTGAAATACCTATTAGCTGGAAATGCGGTAATGATATAAAGTCTCAATTGTAATACGCAGCGCTCTTAAACGCACTAAAAACTTAGTTAATAGTCTCTCTATGAAAGTTTTTTGCGCAATTTGTTAGTAAAAAGAAAGGAATTAGCAGTTAACAAGTAAACTAAAAACTCACTTGTAAGCTAAAAAACAGTAAGACGTTAACAACACATGTTGTTAACGTCTTTTAATCGAGGCTGATTTAAAGAGCGGTCAATTAAACTTTAAACTGACTTACTAAGTCTTTAAGGTGCTGGGCACGGGACAATAAACTTTGCGTACCGCGTTGTTGCTGTTCTGCATTATTATGGATTTGCATGGCACTGTCTGAAATATCATGTGCTGACTGATTAATATGTTCAACAACCGTACCTTGCTCTTCTGTGGCTGCAGCAACCTGATGATTACCTTGACTGATAATTTCAAACTTCTGCTGTATAGACTGAAGTGCAGACACCGCAACATGCGTAAGTTCAGTGACTTTTTGGCTACTTTGCGTGCCCTCAGCAATCGCTTCTTGTGATTGCAATGACGAGCTTTGTAAGCGCGAAATTTGCTCTCTAATTTCAGAAGTTGATGTTTGCGTGCGCTGCGCAAGTGAGCGCACTTCATCTGCTACCACCGCAAAACCACGGCCTTGCTCGCCAGCACGAGCGGCTTCAATTGCAGCATTGAGTGCCAATAAATTAGTTTGCTCAGAAATCGCATTGATCACTTCAACAACCGAGTTGATCTCTGCAGCTTGATTTGCAAATTCACCGATACTTTGATCAACCGTACTCAAAATATCATTTAGTTCATTCATAGTTTGTGCTGTGGCAGCCATACTCTGATTGGTTTGTACGGTTTCTCTTACCGCTTCTTCTGTGTCGCTTGCTGTGCGATGAGCAATATCAGACACCTCATTAATTGTTTGTCCCATCTGTGTAATAGCAGTGGCAACTTGGTCTGTTTGCGCGCGTTGATCTTCAGTGGCAACAAACGTTTTATTGGCAAAGTTCGCAAGGTCGTCAATACCCTCTCGCATTGCTTGCTCAGTGACACTGATTTCATCTACCAACTCGGCTACTTTACCTATAATTGCATTAAAGCCCTTAGCAAGATGCCCTAACTCATTATCAACACTGTCATCTAAGCGTTTTGTTAAGTCACCACCGTGGCCCGCCATACCAAGTAGCTCGTCACCAACACTGCGTATTTTCTTACTGAGCCAATTCGCAAAATAAAGCGTCAGCACTAAGAAGATGCCCGCAAGCACGACACTCACAATAATCGACATCCAAACGACAGTATTAATTGCACTTGATATCTCTTGGCGTGGCTGAATCGCCACAAGAGTAAGGCCAGTACCTTCAATCGGCATAACACCAGCGTAAACATCTTCGTCTGCGAGCTCGACTTGCGATAGTGTAAAGCCAGTGTGTTTACTACTCAGAAAATCTTGTAATGTGCTTAATGAAGCCACACTGGTAACTTGTTTACCAATATAAGCATCATTTGCGTGTGCAATAATTCGCTTGCTATCATCAATTAAAAATAAATAACCTTGCTCGCCAATTTTACGCGACGTAACAATGCTAGAAATATCTGAAATATCATAACCAAGCCCTGCAACACCTAGGCGTTGCCCAGCTATTTCAACTAAAGTATTCACGTATAAAGTGAGGTGTCCGCCCTGCTCACTAACATCTAATGCGAGCGCTTGGCGTTTATCTGAACTGATAAAGTCAAAAAACCAACTGTCTCTTGGTTCATTTTTAGAGATAGACTTAAAAAAGCCTTCTTGCGTGTAATAACTCATTGAGTTTTTACTCACCCAAAACACCGATGAGGCACCGCTTTTTCTTTGTAAGTCTGCAAAATACGCCATTACACGTTGATGAATAGGCGAGCTTTTTTCGCCTTCGGTCATCCAAGTATGCAAAATTTGATTTTCGGCTAACGACTGTGACACAGAGATGGGGTAACGCATTTGAGCATCAACTTCCGCAGCCACTTTACCCACAGCGTCAGGCAATAATTGCTTTTCTGTTTGTTGGTAATAAAGCCGAGAAAATTGGCTGGTATTGATTAAAGCGCTAACCACAGTGACAACAAACAATGCAATTAACACAAAACTAATAAAAATAGTACGCAGCGATAAGTTTCGCATTCAGCAGCCTCATACTTAATGGGGGGTTTAGTTTCAGATCATCCTTGCGTCCTATTTGAAATTTTAGTTAACAAATTCGTGTTAAGCAATTGCTAGTTAAGCTTTTATTATTGTTTTTTGGTAAATAGTTATCAAACTCAAATATTATCGGAACAAACACCAATTTGTACCGATTTAATAATTAAAGTAATACCTGACAGGCATCAACTAGATCAAAGTAGCACTAACTATGATTCAGCTATTATTGCCATTTTTTGCTTGTACACTTTTGGCGACATACCATACCAGCGATTAAAGGCATGATGAAATGCACTAATCTCTGAATAGCCACATAAAAAGGCAATTTCTGTTACTGACAGATCAGTTTCGTTTAATAATGAAACACTTTTTTGCTGCCTTAAACTTGCTAGTTCTTTACTAAAACTTGTGCCCTCTTTTGCAAGTCGGCGTTGCAACGTTTTTTCACTCATATTAAGTGCTTTTGCCATTGCTTTACTGTTGGTTTGCCCTTGAATTAAATGCTCCTCGAGTAAAATTCTCAGCACCTGCGTTACATTGGTTTGCGTCACCAGTTTCATCTGACCTGATAACACAGGTTTACTATCGGTTTCTTCACTAAAAAATAGGCTATGGGTATGCGAGCCGTATTCAACTTTGCAGTTAAAGTGCTCATTAATTTCACTGTGTGGCGCTTTACGCTTTAGGCAAATTCGCGTTGGGTGCCACTCTTTTCCCTTTACAGTACGCGCTATTTTTAAACAAAACGCCATCGGTGCTTCGTAGCTTAGCAGCGACATATCGCGCTCACCATCACTAAAGTTAAAGCGAAGTTCATACTCACTTCCATGATCAATGAGTGACACATTATGTGTGTCGCCCATTAATTTTTGATAACGCAATATAAGCCGAAAAGCACTCAGTAACTGTGTTGCTTGAACAATAGCCATACCAACCACCGGAATAGCGCGCACATTCATGTTACTGCCAACATAAAGACCTAAATGAGTGTTTGGTAACATCGCTTGCGCCTGCTTCCAAAGCGAACTAACACTGGCTTGTGGGTATCGGGCTGTTTGACTGCTTAATTCTGCTAAAGGAATATTTGCTCCTGCAAACAACTCATTGATTGGTAAGCCCTGCCATTTAAACGATTCAGCCATAGCGCGTAGCCACCAACTTGATAAGGTTCTCATTCGCGTCCCAAATAAACAATTTAATGACCTATATTATCAAGTAAACAAAATAATAAAAGCCTATTGTTAACATGTTATTATCAACGGAGACAGCAATATGGGCACCGTAGCAAGTAAACGCGAGTTCGCGAGTTTTAAAGAGTTTTACCCTTATTACTTACAAGAACACAAAAATAAAGTCTGTCGGCGCTTACATTTCATTGGCAGTTGGTTTGTTTTGGCAATTTTGTTTGCCGCTATTTATCAGCAGCAATATAGCTGGATAATTTTATGCCCGGTGGTGGGCTATGGCTTTGCTTGGGTTGGTCATTTCTTCTTTGAGAAAAATCGTCCAGCAACGTTTACGCACCCTTTTTATAGCTTTATTGGTGATTGGGTAATGTTTAAAGACATTATTGTTCGCAAAGTACCATTTTAGAAAAAACCATGACTATAAAACACACAGTATCAGAGCAAGAATGGAAAGCTCGTGTTGAGCTAGCTGCCGCGTATCGCCTAGTTGCTTTATATGGCTGGGATGATTTAATTTTTACCCATATTTCAATGCGTGTTCCCGGCACAGACAACGAATTTTTGATAAATCCATATGGCATGATGTTTCACGAAATTACGGCATCAAGTCTCATCAAGGTAGATCAGCAATGTAATAAGCTGCATGACAGTGAATACCCTGTTAATCCTGCGGGGTTTAATATCCATAGCTGTATTCATATGGCGCGTGATGATGCGCATTGCGTTATTCACACCCACTCACTCAATGGCACGGCGGTGTCTGCAAACAAAGACGGCTTATTGCCTATCTCTCAGCAAGCTGTTGTTGTGCACTCAGGTTTGGGTTATCACGACTACGAAGGCATAGCCCTTAACCCTGCTGAGCAAGACCGTTTAGTGAATGACCTAGGCACGAATAACTTTCTAATGCTACGTAATCATGGCCTATTAACAGTAGGTAAAACGGTCGCTGATGCATTTTTGTTTATGTATGTTTTTGAAGCTGCATGCGCTGTACAAACTCGTACTTCACAAAATACCGAGCAACTAGTACAAGTACCTAGCGCGATTATTGATGGTATCAAAGGGCAAACAGAAATTGCCACTAAGGGACTGGGTGGAGCAATTGCTTGGCCTGCCTTGTTACGCTTATTAAATAGCAAAAGCCCCGGTTACGATGAGTAAGGAAACACCCTACACATTAATAGCATGGCTATAATAGGGCTGCTTTTGCCAAAATCATGCTTATATGACAAAAAACAAATGAACTTTTAAGTGGAGGCTGGTTTACATAATGACACCCTCGCTACTTTAATTGCTAGCACAATAATCAATAATGCTGCCATGGCAATTCTGGAGCGGTTTATCAATGTTTGTAATTTATTTAGCGCTCAGCATACAAAAACAGCCTTACTAACATCTGTACAAAAGCCAAAAGTGACCACTACAATAGTTAAAAAAATAATGATACTAAAAAAAGCTAACCAAACTTAATTACAAAGTTCATCAACCATCTTCATTATTATTTTTTTAATTACTTTTCAAAATCATACCTAAATCATTAGTTGTAATTTTATCTTTGTGGTTAGTCTTGTTTATTAAGATTTTTTCGTCCACTATCAATTTATGGCTTGTTATATAGGGACATATTATGGCCGAATTTAATACAACTAAATTACCTGTGCATATTGCTGAGTTAAAGTTTGCACTCGATAACGTACCCGCATACGTTTATATAAAAAATGAACTCGGACATTACGTTTATGCAAATAAACTGACTCTAGACTTATTTGCATGTTCTGCTCAAGAATTACAATATAAAACCGATACCGACTTTTTCCCTCGCCCAGATGCCAAAAAACTCGCAAAAATAGATAAACGAGTACTCAGCGGAGAGCGAACACGAGAAGAAGTTGAGTTGACTTTTCCAGGTGGGCACACGTTTATTTTTTGGGAAGTAAAAACCCCTATTTTTTGTGACTCAGAGCCAAACAAAGTAATTGGCATTTTAGGCATTGCAACTGACATTACTGAACGAAAATACCATGAACAACAACTCCTCTATGCTGCCTCTACCGATCCCTTAACTGAACTTTTAAATCGCCGCTATTTTTATATTCGCTTATCACTTGCGTTAGAAATGAGTAAGCGCGACCAAAGTTATGGTGCTGTGATATTTATTGACCTCAATAAATTCAAAAAATTAAACGACCAATATGGCCACAATACAGGCGACGCTTATCTTGTTGAAATTGCCAATAGAATGAAAGCCGCTGTGCGCGAGAAAGACTGTTTAGCCCGCATTGGTGGCGACGAATTTATAGTCTTACTTGAAGGCCTAGGTCGTGATGAGCAAACAGCCAAACACAACGCCCATCGCGTTGCTGATAAACTACAAACCGCTATCGAAATTAAATTTATTCATCAAGATATTAACTACAAAGGCTCTGCCAGTGTTGGCGTCACCATGTTTTTAGGCACACAAGAAACAGCCGATGAAATTGTGGCGCAAGCTGATCAGCATATGTATATGATAAAACATACACTTACCGATTAAACGAGCCGTAGGTTTGTACTCAACAAAATGAGGCAACTCTAAAACCAGTACCGATTACAAATCATTAGCCTGCTTTGCTTTGTGGTGGTAATCTGAGTGGCAAAATAATATTAACTGTATTAAGGAAAGTACATGGATCCCATTTCTAGCATTTTAGACCTTTTGTTAAATGTAGAAGTCTTTCTTCTAATTTTTGTTTTAGTGCTACTAAAAAGTAGCGTTAAATTTGTGCCGCAAAATCGTGCCTGGTTAATCGAACGTTTCGGTAAATACCATTCAACCAAAGAAGCGGGCTTAAACTTTATTGTGCCATTTATCGACCGTATTGCCGCTGATCGCAGTTTAAAAGAACAAGCGCAAGATGTGCCTTCTCAGTCTGCTATCACGAAAGATAATATCTCGCTTATCGTCGACGGTGTGCTGTATTTCCGCGTGCTTGACCCGTATAAAGCCACATATGGTGTTGATGACTATGTGTTTGCGGTTACTCAGCTATCGCAAACGACGATGCGTTCTGAACTTGGTAAAATGGAACTCGATAAAACCTTTGAAGAGCGCGACATGTTAAACACCAACATAGTTACCGCGATTAACCAAGCTTCTGAGCCTTGGGGAATTCAGGTTTTACGTTACGAAATTAAAGACATTGTGCCACCAAACTCTGTAATGGAAGCCATGGAAGCACAAATGAAAGCAGAGCGTGTAAAACGTGCGCAGATTTTAGAGTCTGAAGGTGATCGTCAATCTGCTATCAACGTGGCAGAAGGTAAAAAGCAAGCCCAAGTCCTTGCTGCCGAAGCTGAAAAAGCAGAGCAAATTTTACGCGCCGAAGGTGAAGCAAAAGCGATTATCGCAGTTGCTGAAGCGCAAGCAGATGCACTGCGTAAAGTAGGTGAAGCAGCGGATACAGAGCAAGGTCAAAAAGCAATTCAACTCGACTTAGCAACTAAAGCTATTGCTGCTAAAGAAGCGATTGCTCGTGAGTCATCTGTGGTATTACTTCCTGAAAGTGGTACTGATGCAAGCTCATTGGTTGCTCAAGGGATGTCTATTATTAACTCTTTGAATAAAAAGCAACAAAGTTAGGTGAGCTGATGGCATTTTTAGATACTCATTTAGCCGAAGCATTAATGATTATAGGTGTTATCGCGCTAATTGTTGAAGTTGCTGTACTGGGTATGAGTACCTATGTACTACTGTTTTTAGGCTTATCTTTATTTGCCAGTGGCTTATTAATGAATATAGGCTTACTTGATACGAGTTACACCACCGCGCTTTGGAGCAATATAGTGTTTACTCTAGGCTTTGCTGTAGTGCTTTGGAAACCACTCAAACGCATGCAAGATAAAACCGATACTAAGCCAATACATAGCGATTTTGCTGAGCTTACCTTTATCGTGAACGCTGATGTTGATGATAAAGGGTTAACTACGCATCAGTATTCGGGTATTACATGGCAATTAAAAAGTCAGTCTCCCATTGCTGCGGGTAGTACTGTAAAAGTGACCGACAAACAAGTTGGCGTACTTTGGGTAGAAGCGGTATAACTTAGTTAGAGTCAAAACTCTATTTAGTTTTGTAACCGTGTTTGCTATGGTTAGAAGCACTCACGGTTACAAGCAAGGTTGCGAAAATGAACAATAACAAGGCACTGGTTGTAGAAGGTGGCGCAATGCGTGGTATTTTTGCCACTGGCGTATTGGATGCCTTTATTGAAGCCAATTACCAACCTTTTAATCAATGCTATGGTGTTTCTGCCGGAGCCACAAACATTGCCGCCTATTTGTGCGCCCAATACAAACGTAACCATGCGGTGATTACCGATTACTCTTGCCGACCTGAATTTATTGATTTTGTTCGTTTTATTAAAGGTGGCCACCTGTTTGATTTAGACTGGCTGTGGCAAGAAACCATCCGTGATATTCGCCTTGATCTCGACACCTTCAAAAAGCAAGCCAGTGAGTTTTACATTGTTACAACCAATATACAAACTGGACAAGCAGAGTACTTAAAAGCTAGTGCAGCTCATCTTGAAGAGCAATTAAAAGCCTCATGTGCTCTCCCTATTGCTTATCGAGAATTTCCCATTATCGACAATTTACAACTCACTGATGGCGGCGTCGCTGATTCTATTCCAATTCGCAAAGCATACGAGATGGGTAATAAAGAAATCACCGTTATTTTATCTCAACCTCTTGGCTATAAGAAAAAGCCAGCTAAAGCGCCTTGGCTTGTAAAGCGTCTTTATAAGAGAACCCCAGCATTAGCTGAAGCAACCCTCAGACGCGCAGAAAATTACAATCAAAGTATTGATTTTATTACCAACCCGCCAAGCGATTGTAAAATTAATATTATTGCACCGCCACCTAACTTTGCTGTTGGTCGAACAACAAAATCATTTGAAAAACTCAGTGCGGGTTATGAAATGGGCTTAAATGCGGGTGCACATTTTTTAACTCAAGTTGCCTAATACCCTATATAGACTAATACACTAAAAAAGGAACAATCTTCAAGCGTTTTCGATGTCATTGGCTATACTTTAAATAGTTATGTTAGCCAAGGATTGACCATGAAACTCCTCCTGCCTTTTATTACTGCCCTCAGGGTTTTAATACTCTCTTTTTGCTGCTTATTTTCATTTTATAGCCAAGCTATTGAGTGGCCGCAACAAGTGCAAACATCACAAGGCACACTTATAGTTTATCAACCACAACCCGAGAAACTAAACGGTAATACTTTAAAAGCCCGTGCAGCAATGTCATTTTCGGTTTCAGGCAATGACGCTGTGTTTGGCGTATTTTGGTTTACCGCTAAATTAGATACTGACCGCGAAAATGATACCGTCACCGTTCGCAATATGAATGTCACCGATGTACGCTGGCCTGAATCAAAAGATGCTGGAGAACAACAGTTTACTGCTGTCGTTAATGAAGCAATAAAAGCCAGTCAATTCGAAACCTCTCTTTCGCAACTCACCGCCAGCCTGGAAAGTGCAGAAGCAGCAGAACAAAGTTTAACGCAATTAAAAACCGATCCTCCGGCGATTATTTTCAAAGAGCAGTTGTCAGTTTTACTTAGTTTTGATGGTGAACCTAAGTTTAGTAAAATTGAAAACAGCCAATATGAGCGCGCTTTAAACACCGCCATGACAGTGATTAAGGATAGCAAAAGCAAACTTTGTTATCTCACCGATGGGCAATTTTGGTATCAGGCAAAACAAGCCAAAGGGCCTTATGAATATACTCAGTCGCCACCGGCTGAACTTATAAAAATGCTCCCTAAAGATACCGAAAGCTCAGATCTAAGTGCACCACCAGCCATTGTTGTAGCCACTAAACCCACAGAGCTTATTGCAACAGATGGCGCAGCTAAATGGAAAAGCCTAACCGGTGGCGAGCTCATGTATGTGTTTAATACAGAAACCCCATGGCTGCGTGATATGCAAACTAACAATATGTACGTATTGTTATCTGGGCGCTGGTATCGCTCTAAACAGCAAACAGGCCCATGGACATTTGTACGTGGTGATGAGTTACCAGAGAGCTTTGCCAATATTCCACCTGAATCAGATTTAGGTGGCCTCAGAGTTTCGGTTGCTGGTACTGAAGAAGCTGACGAGGCTGTATTAGATGCTAAAGTGCCTCAAACAGCGGCTATCAGCCGTAAAGACACCAGTTTGACTGTGTATTATGATGGCAAGCCTAAGTTTGAACGGATCCCAGGCACGCAGGTTTCTTATGCCATTAATACCGATGCACAAGTGCTGCAAATTAAAGGCAAATATTATGCTGTCGATAATGCGGTGTGGTTTAAGGCAGACTCCGCACAAGGGCCTTGGCTTGTTGCTGATAGCATTCCAAAAGACGACATAGCAAAAATTCCTCCAAGTTCTCCTGTATACAACGTGACATATGTTGATATTTACGAGTCAACCCCTGAAGTAGTTTACGTCGGTTATTACCCAGGTTACATGTGGTCATACCCTTATTATGGCGTGCCAGTGTATGGAACAGGTTGGTATTACCCGCCATACTGGGGCGGTGGCTACTACTACCCTCGCCCACCGACTTGGGGCTTTAATATTGGCTATAACAACTGGACAGGCTGGTCTTTTGGCTTAAGTTGGAGCAATGGTTTTTTAAATCTAGGTATGAATTGGAATGTAGGTTGGCCAACCCATTATCGACCTTATCATTGTTGTAATGGCTGGTATGGTGGTGGTTACCGTGGCCCAGTTATTATTAATAATGGCAACATCAATATAGGCAACAAAATTAATGTCGGCCATAAACCGGGGCATCTTAATAAACAGCCAAGACTTAATATTTATAAGCGCGATCAAAGTAAATCTCGTCTTGCCTCAAAACAGCAGGTTAAACGCGATTTAAAAACTGCTATTAGCCAACGCGATAAGGCAAATAATGTTTTCGCTGATCAAAAGGGTAACGTGCTCAAACATGATGCTGATAAATGGCAACAACGTGTAGAGGGTAAATGGCAAACATTACCCAGAGATAAACAGCAACAAATCAAAGATCGGTCACAAAACATTGACCACCAACAAGTGCAAAATAAATTACAAAGCATAGATAAAAGTAAAGCGAGGCAAACATTGCAGCAACGCCAGCATACGCAAAACAGACAGCAAAATCGTATGCAGCAATTAAATCAAGCAAATAGAGCACGTCAGCAAGGTATGCAGCGCCAACAAATGCGCCGCAATACACAAAGACAAATGCCTAGACAATTGCCTAACCGAGGCCATTAATGTAAAAGTAGGTACAAAACAAGGCCAGTGTAAATACTGGCTTTGTTAACTTGACTAGCGTTAAGCACGCTTCATAACTATTTAAAAGATGAAATACCTACCTAGATAAAAAGCTTCAAAATAATTGCAAAAATTTGCTTAAAACCATTTCTCTATTAATTTTAATACTAAGTCCTTACAAAAATTTGCACGCTCATGTTAAATAACTATACCGTTCGTACGCGATTAGCCGTATTGGCTTTATTACCGGTTACAGTTTTTGTGATCACATCTATTTTTACAATGTCTATTATGTCGAACTTGATAAAAGGCATCGACAGTTTGTATGACGATAGAGTCATACCTCTTGAGCAGATAAAAACAGTATCGGACAATTACGCGGTTAGCATTGTTGATTTATTTCATAAATACCGCGCTGAGCAAATTTCAAAAACTGACTTTCTAGCCGCCGTTGAAAATGCAAAAAATGTCGCTGACAACAAATGGAAAAGCTACTTAGGAACCAAGCTCACCACAGAAGAGCAGCGCTTAGTTAATATAGTTGAAATGAACCTCAGTGTGGTCGAAAGCGAACTCAGCACGTTTTTAACCCAAGTTAAAAGTGACCAACTTAAAGCAGTACCTAACAAGGTGTTCGTAAAAAGTCTTTATGATGTGTTTGACCCACTCAGTGAAAGTTATCAAGGACTGATAAACTTACAAATCAATGAGGCTAACAAGTTTAAAAACGCCGCAGATAAAGATTTTGCTCAGGTCAGTATCGCTATGACTGCATCTATCACAGTTTTAATTATTTTGTTGCTGGCTATTGCCTTTATTATATACCGCTCTATTCATAACCCATTGTTATCTCTGAGTGAAACAATAGGTTCTATCTCTGAGAATGCCGACTTACGTCTGCGCGCCAAAACCCATGGTAATGACGAAATAGCCCAAGCAGCACATCACTTTAATGCCATGATGGAACGCATTCATACTTTAGTAAATGATGTAACGAGCGCAACACTCACACTTTCATCTGCGGCTGAACAAATGAACTCAATTAGCGACCAAGTAGCCAGCACAGCCACAGAGCAAGAACATCAATCGACGATGATTGCTACTGCCATTACGCAAATGAGTAGTGCCATTGAGCAAGTTGCTGCCAATGCATTATCAACATCAGAAAAAGCAACTCACACAGATAAAACAGCCAAACAGGGTCAGCAATCTGTGCAGGAAAATATTGATGCAATAAACCGCTTATCACATGTCGTTAATGCGAATACAAAACTAATCAATGAGTTAAACACACAATCAACTGATATCAATCAAGTGGTGATGATGATCCAGGGTATTGCAGAACAAACGAACTTACTTGCGTTAAATGCCGCCATTGAAGCTGCCCGTGCAGGTGAGTCAGGTCGCGGTTTCGCAGTAGTGGCTGATGAAGTTAGGCAGCTTGCGCACAACACGCAAAAAGCCACAGCGAGTATTAATGAAATGATTAGTAAACTACAAGCAATGGCGCAGCAGGCAGTTACCGCCATGGGCAATGCCGACGAAAGTGCCAAACAAAGTGTTGAATACGCCGAGCGCTCATCACAATTACTCTCTGAAATTACTCAAGAAATGGCTCTTATTGCCGATATGAACAACCAAGTATCCACTGCAACAGATGAGCAGACCACTGTTGCCAACGAACTAAGTTGTAATATTAATGAATTTAGTAGTAGCATTTCACTGGTTAGCGAAAGCTCGCAACAAAATGCGCAAGCCAGCCAAGAATTGGCTTCATTGGCTTCGAAATTACAACAGCAGGTGCATGTTTTCAAAGTATAATGTAGAGCTGCGCTCAAAAAACAGGGACTTACATTAATGAACAGGGCAGCATTTATATTACTATTAACATTTGTTCTGTGGAGTCTACAAAGCTTTGCGCATAAGCAAATTGTTATTCAGCTTGCAAAACCAAACTATATCGAAGCGGTAAAAAACCAATATATCCACGATATTCTCAACAAAAGTTTTGCTGCAATGGATGCGAATGTTGTGTTGCTTTACAACGTTAAGCCAATGAATAATAAACGTATTGTAGAGCAGCTGAGTCAGAATAAAACAATTACCCTAGCTTGGTTATCTTTGCCTCTCCAGCAAACTGACTCTCTAGTAAAAACAACTATCCCACTCTACAAAGGCTTACATGGCCAGCGTTTACTGATTATCCGCGACGAAGACCAAGAAAAGTTTAGATCCATTAAAACCCTTGCAGAATTAGCGCCCTTAGTTGGCCTCCAAAAACAGAGCTGGTCTGATTATACCGTGCTGAAAAATAATGGTTTAACAGTTAATGGAGAGCTTGATTATCCAGGTATGATCAAAGCCCTCAAAACAGGGCTTGGTGATTACTTTCCACGCTCAGTACTAGCAATTGACAGTGAACTAAATAGACTAAAACAGTTCAATTTTGTCATTGCACCAAACATCATGTTGCAATACCCCAGTGAATATTACTTTTATTTAAGTAGAGAAAATCAACACATTAGAGACATGTTAGAACAAGGCATGCAAAAGCTACAGCAATCTGGTGAGCTTGATAAACTTTATTTGCAATACTTTGGTGATGTTGAAAAACATTTTTCTTTAAAGCAACGTCATAGAATAACGCTAAATAATAAGGAGTAATCATGCTAAAAGCACTGCTCATCATTATCGTGGCATCAGCAATTTTTGCTGCGGGTTTTATGGCTGGGGTTTACAGTTTACCAATTTTAACTGAGCAACCTGCTCCTGAGGCTGGCATATTGAAGCAGCATCAAGGTCGAGCTCAGTTTAGTGCTGAGTTTAAACCAAATCTTAAAGGTTCAGACCGCTTGCATTATGGTGATGGCATGGTGTACCTAACAAATGATGCTATTTCTATGCAAGGCACTTTATCTCCTGGTCCTGACTATCAACTTTACCTATCACGCAACTTTGTCGATAACGAAGCCGATTTTTTAGCACAAAAAGGCACAATGCAACGTGTTGCAGGGGTGCGTTCATTCAATGGTTTTAAATTAGCTGTGCCACAAGGTATTGATGTCAGCGATTACAATACAGTGGTTATTTGGTGTGAAAGTTTCTCGGAGTTTATTACTGCAGCGCAGTATCAGTAAAAACAAAGCCGCCTTTGGAGAGGGCGGCTTTAAGACGGCAGCTATGGGTGTGAGCTGCCTAATCAAGAGTCATTAATTAAGCTGCATCTTCGGTGCTTTGTGTCTCTTCGCTGTGGCGAATTAAGTAATCAAAAGCACCTAAACTTGCTGTAGCGCCACTGCCCATTGCAATAATGATTTGCTTAAACGGCGTTGTTGTTGCATCACCTGCCGCGTAAACACCCGGTAATGATGTTGCACCTTTGCTATCGATTTCGATTTCGCCAAAGCGAGTCAGTGATAACTCTGAATCTTTTAACCATTCAGTGTTTGGCACCAAGCCTATTTGCACAAAGATACCTGCAAGCTCAAGCGATTTTTTATCACCAGAGATGCGGTCAACATAGCTTAAGCCTGTAACTCGTTTACCATCGCCAACAACTTCTGTCGTTTGCGCGTTTTTGATAATAGTAATGTTGTTTAAGCTATTTGCTTTACGAATAAGAACTTCGTCAGCACGTAGGGTATCAGCAAATTCAAGCACGGTGACATGCTCAACAATGTTAGCAAGGTCGATTGCAGCTTCAATACCTGAATTACCACCACCGATAACCGCAACGGCTTTACCTTTAAATAACGGACCATCACAGTGAGGACAGTAAGCAACGCCATGACCGCGATACTCTTTCTCACCTGGTACGTTCATTTCACGCCAGCGTGCACCGGTTGCTAATACCACTGATTTAGCATTCAAAACCGCGCCATTTTCTAGTGTGATTTGATAATTACCTTGCTTAGTAAGTGATGTCGCACGTTGGTTTTGCATAACATCAACATCGTATTCTTTTACGTGCTCTTCTAGTTGAGCAACTAATTTAGGGCCTTCGGTCGCTTTAACTGAGATAAAGTTTTCAATTGCTAAAGTATCTGAAACCTGACCACCAAAACGCTCTGCAACCACGCCCGTGTTCAAGCCTTTGCGTGCCGAATAGATTGCCGCAGAAGCCCCAGCTGGCCCCCCTCCAACAACAAGTACATCAAACAACTCTTTAGCACTTAATGCTTCAGCTTGGCGTGCTGCTGCTTTAGTATCTACTTTGTTTAGTATGTCGGTAAGGTTAACTGCGCCTTGGCTAAATAGCTCACCATTTAAATATACAGCCGGCACTGCTAAAACATTACGCTCATTCACTTCGTCTTGGAACAAAGCGCCATCAATCATAGTGGCCTTAATGTTTTCATTGTGTGCTGCCATTAAGTTTAGTGCTTGCACTACTTGTGGACATGTTTGACAACTTAATGAAATATAAACTTCAAAGTTAAGCGGCCCGGGTAATGATTTAATTTGTTCAATTTCACTCTCTGATGCCTTACTTGGATGACCACCTGTATGAAGGAGTGCAAGGATCAAGCTGGTGAATTCGTGGCCCATAGGCACACCCGCAAATGTAATTTGCGTATTGTTAATAGGTGAAGATACCACCATAGACGGACGACGTACGTCTTGGTTTGGGTTATCTCGCACCGAGAATTTTTCGCTTAACGATGCTAAATCGTTTGCTAAGTTTTTAAGTTCTGTTGATTTATTGCTGTCATCCAAGGCGATAAGCAGCTCAACAGGGCTGGTAATAGAAGCAAAGTGGCTTGTTAATTGGTTTTTGATATTCGTATCTAACATGGCTTAGCCCTTGAGTTCAGAATAAATAAGCTAGAAAAATTTTAGGAAACTACCCACCACCCGCTAATGTGCTTAATGTGAGTTGTGATGGGCAGTTAAAGTTACATTTGGATAGCAAAGCGAGGCTTTGCTATCGTTTAATGCTATGGCAAATTAGATTTTGCCAACTAGGTCTAGTGAAGGAGCAAGTGTCTCTTCACCTGGCTGCCATGATGCAGGACATACTTCACCGTCGTGGTTAGCAATGTACTGAGCAGCTTGTACTTTACGTACTAACTCTTTCGCGCTACGGCCGATGCCTAGGTCATGAGTTTCGATTACTTTGATTTCGCCTTCAGGGTTCATTACGAATGTACCGCGAAGAGCAAGACCTTCGTCTTCGATCATCACACCGAAGTTACGTGTGATACGACCTGTAGGGTCACCAATCATTGGAAATTTGATTTTACTAATTGTGTCTGACGTATCGTGCCATGCTTTGTGAGTGAAGTGAGTGTCAGTTGATACTGAGTAAACTTCAACACCCATTTCTTGAAGTTGCTCATAGTAATCTGCAACATCACCAAGCTCTGTAGGACATACAAAAGTGAAATCTGCTGGGTAAAAGAAGAAGATTGACCACTTACCTAGCACGTCTTTTTCTGTTAGCTCTACAAAGTCACCGTTGTGGTAAGCTGTTGCATTGAATGGTTGTAGTTTTGTGTTAATTAATGAAGTGCTCATAGTATTCCTCATTGATGTTTTAAAAATGTTTAATTAACGCAGTCTTGCGTCTGCTTGATTAATACAATAGAGGTGTGAGCGATTAAAATAAAATTGATTGTTTAGATTAAATTGATTTGTTTTTTAGATTAAACAGCTAAAAGTAATAAAAACTATAAAGCCCTCAACCAGTTACATGATAAAGGGCTTTCACATAAAGGAATAAAATTACTTACTAAAGCCGTATAAGCTCTTTGGTTTAATATAGTTAGGCTCAATTCCTTGCTCTTTTGCGGCAGCTAACATCACTTGCTCAATCCAACCGGCATCCATAATATTCATATAGTTACCATCAGGGTCAAAGTTAATGTTAGAGCCCATAACCACCATAAAGGTATCGGTCATTTCAGTATTATCTTTTGGAACTTGAAATTGATGAATCGAACCGCCTGGCTCAAACAAATAGCTACCCGGCACTTGTAAATCATCTGGATATTCTGTGTAGTGCCAACTCCCTGCAAGCGTATATAAGTGCACGACTCCAGTATGGAAATGTCTTGGTAAAACCGTGCCTGGTTCAAATAAAACACGTAGTACCCATACCCCATTCTCAGAATCTAGCATCAATGGGTAAATGTGTACGCCAGGTAAGGCGTTTTTAATTAGCTTTTCATCGTTGGTATGTATTGTCAGTAAAAAATCTTGATGGTTAATAATATCTGGTAATGCCATGAGTGTGCCCTCTTTTCACTTACTATTAATATTTCTTTAATTTACTGGAGCGGTATCTATCCGCAGTTCTTCTTTGCAAAGCCCTTGCTCATACGCCCACTGCAATGCATGTTGCATACCTTGCTGTAAGGTAAATTCAGGCTTATAACCCAAAATACGATGTGCTTTTTCATTACTATATGCCGCACTTTTACGGCTTAGCATACGCATTGTTGATGGGTTGATATCGGTAGTTTTACCGACCAAGTGATAACACCACTCGATAAACCCTGTTAACTTTATTGCTAAGGCGTAGTTCACAACCTTGACCTGCTTTTTCTTTTGCGCCTGAGCCAAGTAATTAAAATAAGTTTGATTAGTCACTTGCTCAGGTCCTGATAGATTAAAAATCTCACCGCTTGCATCATCGCTCATGGCGCTTAAGTAAATGCCTTTGACTAGATCATCAATATAAATAGGTCCAAACATGCCCTCGGGCACCATAAATGTCCCCTTTGCGATTTCTTGTAAAGGGTAGGCTATCCAAGGTCGTGATCCTGGTCCGTATACATCGCCAGGACGAATAATCGTGACATTGAGTTTTTTACTGGCGTGATAGCTTAGCGATAAATGCTCGCTCATCATTTTCGAGTCGTTATAGGCTCGACCATCAGGAAACAAAGGTGCATCTTCTTTAATGTCAGTTTGCAAATCACTGCCATAGACTGCGGTCGACGAAATATGAATAAAACGTTTTACGGTGTTTGCTGCCACAGCTGCATCAAGCAAATTTTTCGTCCAACCGACATTCGCCTGCCAGGTTTGCTTGTAACTAAACGCGTTTGAAACAATTGCCGCTGTATGAATAACTAAATCGCAGTCATTCATTAATGAGCGCCAGCTAGCTGGCTCATTTAAATTACCTGCAATAATATTGAGCTCTTCACAGGGAATTAAATCAACCCCACATACATCGATTCCATGCGCTTTAAAGTAGCGCGCAAGTGTTCGACCAATGAAACCATTGCCGCCACTTATAAAAACTTTTGAGTAATGCATTGTGTGTTCCTCTTAAGTATATTGCGGCCCTATTCACCGTTCTCAGACCAATCAGTTAATACATTGTTAAACTTTAATGACCTCTATTACTTTACTTTTCGCGCAATTGTTTTTACTTTTTACGCCAGCACATTCAAAAAGAGCACACTATGCCCCGATTAACACAAGCACCTGATCTAATTAGAGTATCTGCTCTACACGGCTATATTGAACTGATTGAAAGTAAATTGGTGAACCCTGACGCACTACTATCGCGCGTTGGTTTAGACAGAAAGCAATTACAAGATGCCAATAACTTTGTTCAGTATCAGCAACTCATCCAGTTGTTAGAAATCACAGCGAAAGAATTAAACCTGCCCTATTTCGGGTTAGAGTTAGGCCGTTGGCAAAGCTTGAACATTTTGGGGTCAGTGGGTTATTTGATGGGGAATTGCGACACCCTTGAAATGGCGTTAAAAAATTTAACTAAGTACTATCATGTGCATCAAAATAGCGCTGACTTACTCCTTGAAGTAGACCAAGACTATGTAAAACTGTCGTTTTTAGTGCGCAGTAGCTTAAAATTGAGTGTTTACCATGGTGCCGACTTAGCTTTAAGTGTTGGGGTCAATTTGTTAAAGCAATTAACCGATGATCAAATAAAACTGCATCGTTTGGAGCTTCCCCACAGTTGCGATGAAAATCCTAGTGTTTATCGTCAAGCCCTTGGGCAAATTCCAACATTCAACTGCGCACACACCGCAGTTGTATTTGATAAAAAATATCTCAAGCTCACTATTAAAAATTCAGATAAACAGTTATTTTCTATACTTAGCCAACAGCTCGGACACCTTCAAGACACGAAACGAGAAAACATCTCTGATCACGTTGAAGTTCTGATCAAACAATATCTACTTCATGAAGAGTTTGGTGTAAATCTGATCGCCGAAAAGCTATCAATGAGTGCACGTAGCTTGCAGCGGCACTTAACAAAGCATGACACAACCTTTCGTGAATTAGTCGATGACGTGCGTTGTAATTTAGCACATCAGTATTTAACTGAATCTAGCCTCAGCTTATCAAACATCTCAGATATATTAAGCTTTTCTAATTACAGCGAATTTACTCGAGCTTTCAAGCGTTGGTATGGTATTCCACCAAAAAATTATCGTAAGTCTCACTCCTGTTAATGGCGTAAAAAGTTAAAAATAAGTCGTTTAAAGCTAAGTTTTCTGTTAACAACTTATATATATTGACTAGCTAGTTTCGCTAATTATTGGTCATGCATGTTAAGAAGAGTGTTTATTACAGGTGCCAACAGTGGCGTTGGGTTCGAGTTAGCAAAGCATTATATTCGCCGAGGTGACGATGTAGCTCTCTTCGGTTTTCAGTTTAGCGATAAAACCAGACATGCCTTAATTGAGCTTAAAAATACAGATCAGTACGTTGAATTTTTTGCGAGCAACATTGCCGATTTTGAAGCGTTACAAATCCAGGTAAACAATGCTATTTCAGCGATAGGCAAACCCGAATTAGCAATAGAGTGCTCACAATTTTGTTTTGAGAACAGTGAGCAACCTTGTCACAAACTTGGTTTAGCCAGTCACAATTTTGCTAATGCAATAAGCCCTTACCTTGATATGAATAGTCACCTAGCTTTAACGACTCCCACCACCAATGCAAACAAACTTTCACCAGACCCCAGCTTCTTACTTCTTACAAAGGAGCTACGTCAAAAGTTAAAACCAAGCAATATTAAAGTCAGCTTAATTTGTACTTATAAAATTGACACTTTACTTAAAAACTCAACCGTAACCTCTAAGCAAGTTTTACAAGGCTTAGATAAGCAAAAATTAATGGTGATCTTAGGCTTACAATCTAAACTAACCTATATCATGAGCCGTTATTTACCGAATTGGATAATGAGTTCTGTGATTGATCGCCTCATCAAACAACAACTAATAAGAACAACACGCTAAGGAACAACCATGGACACACATGATAACCTCACGCAATTAATTGAGCATACATGTCAGACGTATGCCGCTCTTCCTGCCTATAACAGTGCAGGTAAAACGCTCACTTTTTCTCAAGTAGAACAACAATCTCGCTATTTAGCACAGTGGTTTCAGCATCAAAGCGGTCTTGTTGCGGGGGATCGAATCGCTATTCAACTGCCTAATATTGTTGACTACCCTATCGTTACCTATGCAGCATTTCGAGCCGGATTAATCGTTGTAAATACCAACCCGCTTTACACTGCTCGTGAAATGCTGCATCAGTTTAATGATGCAGATGTTAAAGCCATTGTTATTCTTGACGCCCTTACCGATAAATTAGCAACAATTATCAATGATACCTCGATCAAAACCGTTATTGTTGCAGCCGCGGTTGCTGAGCCGACATTGCAAGAGGGTCAATTTTCATTAAATGAACTCATTCGCCAAGGTGAAAGACTCACACCACTTAGCGCTCATCAGGCAAGTCGTGACGATATTGCTGTTTTACAATACACTGGCGGGACAACTGGGGTTGCCAAGGCCGCAATGCTAAGTCATGGCAACATCTTAGCCAATGCCGAGCAAATGAATGAGCGCTTTGATGATATTTTAAAGCCAGGTCAAGAAACCGGTATTTGCCCGCTTCCGCTTTATCATATTTACGCTTTTACTGTGAACATGGTTGGCCTATTTGCCATGGGGCAATTTAATGTACTTATTCCAAACCCTCGTGACCTCGATGCTTTAGTGAAGCAAATAGAACCGTTTGAAATTAATTACTTTTCAGGTATTAACACCCTTTTTATTGGCTTGTGCATGCACCCGGGGTTTAAGGCTCTGAACTTTTCAAACTTAAAAATGACAGTTTCAGGGGGCGCAGCTTTAACACATGCTGCAGCTGATGCGTGGATGAGCACCACAGGTTGCACAATCACAGAAGGCTATGGCTTGTCAGAAACCTCGCCCGTTGCCACACTTAATGACTTTAAAAAAGAAGAAATTGGCAGCATTGGCCGCCCACTATCAAACACCACCGTGGAAATTTGGGATGAAAACGACGAGCCTGTTGCTGACGGTGAGTCTGGCGAGATAGTTGTTAAAGGCCCGCAGGTGATGATGGGTTATTGGCAGCGTCAAGACGAAACAGACAAATGTATGAAACGAGGTTTTTTCAAAACTGGTGATGTGGGTCTGAAACTTCCAAGTGGTAATTACAAAATTGTAGACCGTTTAAAAGACATGATTATTGTTTCTGGCTTTAACGTGTACCCTAATGAAGTTGAAAACGTACTTTGTCAGCACCCTGCAATCTGCGAAGCGGCCGTAATTGGCGCAAAAGATGAAAAAACAGGGGAGCGTGTTTGTGCCTACATTACCTTAAAAGAGCACATTGATGAGCAACAAGTGAGTGACTATTGCCGCGAAAACTTAAGTGCTTATAAAGTGCCTAAATCAATCATTTTTATGGAACAATTACCTAAATCGACGGTTGGCAAAATTCTACGTCGAGAGTTACGCCAACAATAAAGCGATCGTTTTAGCCGCCTAACTGGTATAAAATAGTTAAAAGATAAAAGCATACCGTTAGGTATGCTTTTTAATTTAAGCGGTTTTAAGGTCATTATGGAAAAGTTTATTAATCACATTCAACTCGGTTACTTAGGTTTACTGCCGTTTTTAGGCTGCGTTGGCTGGCCACTCATCGCAGGCAGTAATGCTGTCAACTTAGACTTTTTCACTTTTTATAGCATCGCTATTTTAGCCTTTATGGCTGGTAACTTATGGCATGCAGGCCAGCAAACGCATGCTGATGCCATTAAAGCGATCATTCCTATCTTACCTATTGGCTTTTTAAGTTTTTTACCAACAACCTGGACTCTCGCTTGGCTAGCGGCAAGCTTTTGGCTTGTATTATTATTCGAGAAAAGCTCGCCGCAGTGGCAAACCTATCACGTTGATTATCAAAAAATGCGATTTGTTTTAACCTCAGTTGTATTTGTATGCCACATTTTTGTGATTGGTATGAGTATCTATCCTGAGTAGCCCTTTAGCCCTGTTTGCGGTAACATCCGCGGCTCAGTTTCTTAAGGACTTGCTATGATAGATCAATTGCGCGCCAAACTAGACCTCCTCGGCGAAAATTACGTTGAAAAAGGCGCTCACTTTAAAATTAAAGTGATTCCTTTTTTTTGTGCTATCCACATCAAAAAAGATCACAAAAACCAAGGTACTCTAAAGTTATATTCCAATCAGTTGATTGAAATATTTTTAGCTACCATGTTCTTATTATTCGGGTTAATGCTCTTTGACACAGATGCAGGCTTTACGCACGGTCCTATTCATATCGTTATTGCCGTTTTAATAAGTTTTAACTTAATATTTAAGCAAATAGCGATTGAAGGACTTAAAACTCGCTTAGCGCTTTGTCCTGAAATCGCAGTTGAAAAAGCGCAAAAACAAGGCAAATAACAACATGTTTTTAGACCCTAGTTGGCGCATTTTGACGGTAGGGGATGGTGATTTGTCATTTTCGCATTCCATTGCTCGTCATATAAACCCCGCTAAGCTTGTTGCTTCGACCTATGATGATGCAAACACTATAGAGCAAAAATATGCCGACAATGCACTAAGCGCTTTGCAACAACTAAATGTAACAACACTCACTGAGTTTGATGTTACACAGCCCGATTCATGGCTGCGCTTAGGCGAGGCACGTTTCGATCTGGTTATTTTTCAATTTCCACTTATACCTGCGTTTAAAGGTGAAGCAGCATTCAAAGCAAATACCCAACAAGGTGGTATGAATGTTTTAAACCGCGCTTTGTTGCATCGCTACTTAGACTACGCAAGCCAATTCGCATTAGATAAAAATGGCCCAATGCTTTGTTACATCACCTCTAAAGATGTAAAACCGTATCGCGAATGGAATATTGAAGGCACGTTAAATCTAGGACTTAATTGCCAGTATCTTGGCCAAATGCCATTCGATATTAGCGTGTTTCCGGGCTATAAAATTCGCAATGTTGATCGCGATAAACACGTTAAAGACACCAGCGGCATTACCTATGTATTTAGCGAAAAAACTGACCATGACATTACCTCTAAGCTGACTTTACCCGCTTATTTAGGTGATAAACACTGTGCTTTATGCCGCGTTGGCCCTTATATGGCACAAGAAGATGAAGACAAACATTTGTTAAGCAAGAAACATAAACAGATGGAAAAATTTGAACAGGATTGGCAAGCATGGCTTGCACAAAACAACCAGGAGTAAATATGAAATTTGTGATTGTAGGTACCAATTTTATAAGCGACACGCTACTGAGTGCAGCCAAACAAATTGAACAATTCTCCTTATATGGCGTGTGCTCTCGAGAGCAGCAAACTGGTGACTCTTTCCTTGCAAAGCACGACATTGCAAACGCAAAAGTATTTACCAACATTGAGCAAGTGTGCCAAGACCCATTAGTCGATGCCGTCTACATTGCTGCACCAAATAGCTTCCACAAAGACTACGCTGTAATGTGTTTAAAAGCCGGTAAACACGTTTTAGGTGAAAAGCCTTCGGCTGCTAATAGCACAGAACTTGAGGCAATTATTCAAGCAGCAAAAACGCATCAACGCTTATACATGGAAGCGATGATGACCACCCATTTACCAAACTTTGCACGTTTAAAAAATGCCATCACAAAAATTGGCACACCACGAAAATATATTGGTCAATATAGTCAGTACTCATCACGTTACGATAAGTATAAAAATGGTGAGCGCCCAAATACTTTCTTGCCAGAGTTTGCTAACGGCGCATTAGTAGATTTAGGCATTTATCCGCTATATATCTTACTTGCAATTTGGGGTGCCCCACAAACAGTAAAAGCCAGTGGCGTATTACTTGAAACCGGTGTTGATGGCGCTGGCGACGTATTATTAAATTATGCCGATAAACAAGCAGTAATAAGCTACTCTAAAATCTCGCAAGGCGATAATTTTACTGAAATTCAAGGTGAAAAAGGCCGTATTCGTATCGAAGCAGTATCACTATTAAAACGCATACAGTTTATCGGCAACGATGGTACTGTCGAAGAGCTCTCTGAGGAGTTTGATGAACACTTTATGCGTCATGAAGTAAGCCATTTCATTCAAGCAGCGAATGCCGGACAAATTGAGTCGTCAGTTAATACCCATGCACTTTCAAAGCAAGTCATGGCAGTGCTTGATGAAGCGCGAAGTCAGCTTGGTGTTGTCTATCCTGCAGACAAAAGCTAATAATGACCTAGGGCAGCTATTCTAGTTGCCCTAGCAAACTCAAAATTCCATCCTTAGTAATATCCCTCGCTTGCATAGCAACACTAACACCCGCTTGTTGAACAATATCTAGTGATACTTTTTCTGCCATTACTTTGGCAAAATCGGTATCTTCAATTCGCTGGTTTGCTGAACTTAGCATCGACGACTGATTAGATTCATTGCGTATAGTCGACTCAATTGCATTCATTTTTGCCCCGACTTCAGCTCTGAACCCACCGATACGCGACAATGCAGTGTCAATTCTAGCAATTGCATTTTGAGCCAAGTCTTCGCGGCCTATAGTAATGCCCTCAATTGTTAAAGAACCAGCACTGGCATCAATATCTTCAAATATAATATAACCATCTTCGCCAATTGCTTGGTCTGTTGATGTTACCATCATCGGACCATCACTTGATTCAGCAGATGATGAATTTAAACTCCCTAGAGAGTCCCAACTGGCAGTAATTCGAAACATACCCGAGCCAATCACTGTAAGAAGCAGCGGCTCGGTTACATTATCAATGAATATTTCTTCATTTGAACTACCTGAGCTTGGGTTACCATTCCCCGAGTAGGTAAAGTTCATTCCATTAATAGTTTGACTATTTACAGCTGGGAAATTAAAACCTCCCCCCGTAAATAAATTGCCATTGCTATATGTTTCTGTGCCTTGGTAACCATTTGCTGGAGTAAATAAATTTGCCTCAATTCTAGATTGCACAGACGATAAATCTTGCCCAACTAAATGCTCGCCAGTTTGGGTAAATAGATTTAAATCATCATTCGCACCATTATCATTTATTTGAATCCTGACGTTCGTTGAACCCGCAGGTATTAGGCCTAAAGAAATATCTCCTGAGCTCATCCCTTGCTGAACATTATTAGAAAACACTTCATCTAATACCGGAACATTATCTAAATTCGTCTCTAGTTCAGGCTTAGACATTAATGGTTTTTTACCAAAAATTTCTGTATTTACTACAACGCTATTTATATGATCTCGTAATTGTGAAAACTCTTCATTTAACGCTTCCCTATCTATATCTGTATTTGAGCCATTTGCTGCTTGAAGAGCTAAAGTTCGCATGCGTTGAAGCGTATCTGTGAGTTCTGATAAACCAGCATCAGCAACTTGTCCATAGCTAATACCATCTTGTAAATTTCGAAGTGTTTGTTGCTTCACTGCTAATTGTGTTGTTAATCGATGACTTATCTGTAGGCCAGCAGCGTCGTCTTTTGCAGAGTTTATACGTTTCCCCGAAGCTAATTTCTCATAGGTTGAGGTAATAGATTGCGTGTTTTGCAGTGAACTTGGCGTGCGTAGTCGTGGCGAATTGATCGTCAACATTTTGTCTTCCTTGGCAAAAAGACTAGACGAAGCAAAACTCATACCATTTTATTAGTAACTAAAAGTTTTCAACTTTCCTTGAATTAACCTTCTTAATGAATGTTCATTTGTAACAATATTTTTGCGGTTGTAGGTTATTGCACTATGTTTAAATAATGCATTATTTAATTTGTGAGACTTAGCCTTGTCTATAAGATTTTTATTAAGAGCCGTTTTCGCAGCAACCATTACCCTTGCTGCAGGACTACTCGTCATAATTTTATTGTTGCAAGCAGGCCAAGATAAAAGTTTATACTCTGCCCAGCAGCGCTATGAACTAAGCCATCTTGCACAGCTTTCATCTTCAAATTCGATTCACCTTACTGAACTTGCCCGTCAACATGTTGTGACTTTAGATAACCGCTATAAAGACGAATACTATAAGCTTGTTGATCAAATTCAAGGAAAAACAACTTGGCTTAATGGTGAAAAGAAAAGTTATGAACAGCGCTTAAAAGCTTATAATGTTGCCGCTGACGACTTAGCCCTTTTACAAAAATCAAACGATTTATCACTTAAACTGATTGAAACAGAAGAAAATGCATTTAGTTTAGTCAGTAATTTGATTGGTCAAGATACTAATAATTTGAGTCCAGCCGAGCACAAAAAATGGGTGCATGCTATCGAGCTTTTAACCAACGATGCATACATGGCCGAAGTTGAGAAAATTCAGCAGCCTGTTCAAGCCTTTTTAAGCTCAATCAAGAAAAAAAGTGCAGCGGATGTAAAAAGCAATCATGACAGTGTCGTCACCCTAAGTTTAATAAGTACAGCTTTAGTGCTCACTATTATTGCCACCTTAATATTGTGTTATTGGCAATTAGAAAAAAAAGTGATTAAAGCCACCCATGCCTTGATCGATGAAGCGAAGCGTATCTCTGAGGGGGATTTATCTTGTTATATAGACCACAAAGCCGATGACGAAATAGGTCAGCTTGCTAGTAGCTTTAACATTATGGTCGATAAGCTCTCACAACTACTTAGAGAAATACACGATCAATCAGAGCAAGCTCAAGTGGCAGCGAGAAGCTTAGATGATATTTCGCAGCAAGCTAAAACGTTGAATGATATTCAAAGCCAAGCAATTGAGGTTATTTCAAGCTCAGTATACGAAAACTCAACGGCCGTTAAGGAAGTATCACAAAACTGTGCAGAAGCGGCAAGCAGTGCGACATCTGCAAATCAAAAAACTCAAGATGGTCTACAGGTAGTGCAACAAGGTGTTAATTCTGTTGAATCAGTGGCCGACACCTTAACCAAATCACTAACGGACCTTAATCAACTGGAAGCCTCAGTAAATGAAGTAACTGTTATTTTAAGTGTTATAAGTAACATTGCTGAACAAACTAATTTACTGGCACTCAATGCAGCAATCGAAGCAGCACGAGCTGGTGAACAAGGCCGAGGATTTGCGGTTGTCGCAGATGAAGTAAGGACCTTGGCTAGTCGCACACAAAGCTCAACCCTTGAGATCCAAGAGAAAATTGACTCATTACAATCGGCGACCAATGCCGTGACACAAAGGATCCGCTCAAGTGATGCGCAAATAAAAGAGGCTGTGGTAAATTCAGAAAAAGTTGGCCATATGCTCGATGAAATTAGCGTTCAAGCAAAAGCTATTTCTGATGCCAATATGACCATAGCTTCTGCATCTGAGCAGCAATCTCAAGTGACAGAAGAAATCGCCCGGCGCTTAAACGAAGTTCAAGACACAAGCCGTAAGTCACAGCAACAAACGCAAAGTATTTCAGATTCATCAAGTAAATTGGCTAACTTGGCAAATAACTTAAACGGGCAAATTAATCGCTTTAAATTAAGCTAGTCGCTGAGTATACCAGCGATTAGCGATTAGCTTAAAATCGGAAAGTAACAGATGCACCGATTGTTCGTGGATTAACAACGGCCATATAGCCTTGTGGGTGACGACCACTGACAGGCTCTTGTGAGGTATACGTTTTTCATCCAAGGCATCGTTGATATAGACGCTTACCGACCCTTGCTCGTTATCTTAAGCCTTCTATAAACGCTGTAATGAGTTTATGACTAAACGTCATCAGCAAAAATCAGCCTAAACAAACCATCATTTTCACCTTAAAATAAGCAAGGCTAGCTTATCTAGATATCAAAGCAATTTGATACCCATATTTTGCTTTATCGAAAATCTTTGCACGTTTAACGAAAAACATTTCTTCTCCAATAAAACATCAGTAGAATCGCCGCAAACTTGAGCTATTAACTTTCATAAGGACAGTGATGCTGCGCACCATTCCACCGTTTTTTATTGCTGTTATTTGCGTGCTTCTTGCAATGGTTACCATTCAATCTGGAGCCTCTGTTGCAAAGCAATTATTTCCTTTAATTGGCCCTGAAGGCACAACCGCACTGCGCTTAGGTTTTTCAGCAGCTATTTTGTGCCTTGTTTTTAAGCCTTGGCGAGCATTTCCGCCTATCGGGCAGCGCATGCCGATTATCGTTTATGGCTTAAGTTTAGGTGGCATGAACATTCTGTTCTATTATGCCATTGAACGTATTCCTTTAGGGATAGGTGTTGCGCTAGAGTTTACAGGCCCCCTTGCGGTTGCTCTACTTTCGTCACGTAAAAAACGCGACCTATTTTGGGTAGCCTGCGCCATTGCTGGCATTATTTTATTGCTACCCGATATGAAAGGCGAAGACAGCCTCGACCCTATAGGTGTTATTTTAGCCCTTGCGGCGGGAGCGTGTTGGGCGTTTTATATATTGTTTGGCAAAAAGACCGGAAACCAAGGCTCAGGCGGGATGACCGTTGCCATGGGTATGAGCGTTGCCGCGATTGTACTTGTGCCTTATGGCGGCGTTTCACAAGGGGCTGCACTATTGAGTTGGGAAGTGTTACCACTGGGTCTTTTAGTAGCCATCATGTCTAGTGCACTACCATACACGCTAGAAATGGTTGCGCTTCGCAATATGCCAGCGCAAGGTTTCAGCATCATGATGAGTTTAGAGCCAGCCATTGCTGCATTGGCTGGCTTTATGATCCTAGGCGAGTTTTTAAGCATGTGGCAATGGCTAGCTATTTTATTAGTGATTACCGCCTCGGTTGGCAGCTCAATGTCGAATAATAAATAAATTTATCAAGGCGCCTCAGGGCGCTTTTTTCATACCCAATTAGTAAACTTGCCTTTTCATATACACAAAACTCTTTGACATAATTTGTTACATTTATTTGTATTAATATATCACCTTTTTCTTAAACAGTGATGATAACCATTATCATTTATGATAACTTACCCGCGATTGTTTCCTTATTAAAAACAATAACCCTATAAAAATTTGCTAAATAACACGCGGAGATAAAATGAAATTCACTCAATTGCCTATTGCAACCGCTATTCTTTGTGCCTTGAATCCTCAAATCAGTTTTGCAGAACAAACGGCTGACGTAGGGGCTAATCTCGAAAAAATCGAAATTGTGGGTATACGACAAAACCGTATTAGTGAAGGCGCTACAGGTTTAGCACTAGAAATTGATGAAACTCCGCAATCAATCAGTGTGATCTCTGCTGAGCAATTAAAAAATTATTCCGCATTTAATATCAATGATGCTTTACGCTTAGCGCCAGGTATCAATGTTGAAGAATGGGAAACCAACCGTACTAACTATACATCACGTGGTTTCGAAATTAAAAATACACAAATCGATGGCGTTGGCTTACCGAATGACTGGGGTATCGTTACCGGCGCAATGGAAGCATACGGCTATGAAAAAATTGAAGTTATTCGTGGTGCCAATGGCTTACTTACCGGTGTAGGTAATGCATCGGGTACTTTAAACTATGTGCGTAAGCGCCCTAAAAACGAAAACGGCTGCGAATTCGGTGTCTCTATTGGCTCATGGGATTTTAAACGTTTACAGGCTGATTACTCATTATTGCTGACAGAGTCTGGTAGTTGGGCTGCTCGCTTTGTAGCTGCCGCAGAAGATAAAAAGTCATACCTTGATGGCCTTGAGAACAACCGCGAATTTTTCTCTGCGGTGGTAGATGGTCAGCTTACAGATAACTCAACTGTTACTTTAGGTTACTCATATCAAGACGCAGATACCGATGGCAACACCTGGGGCGGTCTAGTTTATAACTACACAGATGGTTCGCAAGCTAAATGGGATGTCAGCGACACAACCACCCAAGACTGGACAATGTGGGACACCATTAACACCTCTGCATTTGTTGAATACAACTATGTTTTTGCAAACGCATGGCAGCTTCAAGCAAGCTACAACTTCCGTGGCTTTGAAGAGCAAGACAAACTTTTTTATGCCTATGGCACTATTGATAAAGATACTAACCTTGGCTTAGTAGGTTCTCCTGGTCGTTACGACAGCGAAGTAGATGCTGATTTATTTGAAATTAAAGCATTTGGTGCCTTTGAAATGTTTGGTAAAGAGCATCAAGCAAGTTTTGGGATAAGCCATGCAAAAAGTGATGATGTGATGTATCAACACCCGTTTGATTTTGCAAATACACCGGCTTATGGAGCAACTCCTGCGTTCCCATACGATTTAGATGCGATCCCAGAGCCTGATTGGTTAACGCCAGTTCTGTATTCAGATATTGAACAAAAGCTAACCCGTTACTTCGGCTCTGCTCAGTTAAATATTACTGAAAAACTATTCACCGTAGTTGGTTTTAACACTATTGAATTTGAGCGCTCAGGCATGAATGCAGGTGCATCGATTGATAATGACGAGAGCGAGACTAGCCCATATGTCGGTTTTACCTATAAGTTAAACGACGATTTAAACCTATATGCAAGTTACTCAGATATTTATCAGCCACAAGAGCAAACTGATTTCAATGGCCAATACTTAGCACCAACTAAAGGCACTAACTTTGAAACGGGGGTTAAGGCTTCTTGGCTTGATGATGCCCTGATGACAACGTTTGCCTACTTTACTGCTGAACAAGATAACTTTGCACAATACGCAGGCCTGACTGAAGATGGTATCTACTACTATGAAGGCGTGTCTATTGAGTCAAAAGGCTATGAATTTGAAGTCACAGGTAAAATCACCGACGCTATGAATATCGTCGCATCTTACACGCATATTGATGTAACTGATGAGAATGGTGATGACACCAACAAATGGGCGCCTCGCGATGTTGTCGGTGTAACAGTAGATTATGCATTAACAGACGCAGCAGTTGTTGGCTTAAATGGTCGTTGGCAATCTAAAATTGAAAGCACTGATTACAATGTTAAGCAAGGTAGTTACGCTCTGCTAAACGCCTTCGCGCGTTGGAATATTAATGACCAAGTTGCAGTACAAGCTAACGTTAATAATATTACTGATGAGCAGTACATCAATAGCTTACAAACCGTGGGTTATTATGGCGCGCCAACAAACGGTAGCCTAACTCTGACTTATAAGTTCTAAACGCTGATTAGAAGAAGTGTCGCCCGTATGGGCGACACACATCTATTAATTAGGGCAATTACCTAACTCGTAATACCCCGCACTAGTTTGCGCTAAAGTACTGGTATAAAAGGTGTTATAAAGACCTAGGTTATCGCCCGAGCCCACCGCAAAGGCGTAAGAGCCATTCGTGGTTGCGCGGTTTGCTTGCACATGCGCATAGTTGCTTGAGGTAGTTTCAGTGCATTGGTAATCACCATTCGGTGTTGAGTCACACGTATCACCCACACCATCTGCATCATTATCTAACTGTTCACTATTGGCCACCAGCGGGCAGTTATCTAGGCTATCACTGACACCATCGCTGTCGGAGTCACTTGTTTCACCATCAGGTGTACTGTCACACACATTTCCGATACCGTCATTATCGTTATCGGCTTGATCAGCATTCGCTACATTTGGGCAATTATCTATACCGTCGAGCACACCGTCGTTGTCTGCGTCATTATTAGGTTCTGTGGTGGTTTTACATGCCTGTAACGGCCCTGCACAACTTGAATCATCATCAGCTATCCACTGACATTGATTTGTACCCGCTGAATATTCACGCATAGTAAAAGCAGCGGTCCCAAACGCTAAATAACAGGCAGAATAACCCTCGCCCCAGCTAATATGGCCTTCGTTGATATGAAGATTGTAATCGCCTGTCACGCCGGCATCGATGACAAAATTAATGCTATCTGTTGATGTAAGCGCAGTATCATCAGTTGCGGTGATCACTGCAGTATTATTGCCACCTGCTAGATTGCATTGCTCAGCAAAATACTCAAGCCCATTCACTGTAGCTGTCACATCACCATTACTAAAACTGACCACTACGGTACTTAAGTTTTGATTATCATCAATCACCGTGCCCGTTACTGTAGCGCACTGCCCGTTTACACTAGCAGCAATATCACTAAGTACCGGTGCTGTAGCCGCAGGCTCTGGCCCAACGCGTACCGTAAGATTAACTTCATCACCTTGTTTCGCTTCGTTATCTGTGGCACTGACACGCACTTCATAAAGTCCATCGCTGAGTGCACTTGTCACCCCACTAAAGGTATTATTCGCATCGACTTGCACATTGAGTGACTCAATTAAGCTTGGCACACCACCAGCTAGGCTATACACGTTAATATCAACATTCGTTACACTGCCTTCTTGGTCGATTGCGCTTCCTGTAATGGTGAGCTGGTTATTACTGTCTGAGGCATTTAAATTACTAATTTCAGGGCCTGCATTACGATCAACTCGTTTATTATTAGCCGCAAAGTACTCACCTAGATAAGTAGCAAAATTAATACTGTTTGCAGCAACATAATCGCCAGACGCGCCTTGCCCACCCGACCACGAGTGATCCAAATTATTAAACCACAGCATAGCAACCCGATTATCTTGCCAAAGTGATTGCTCGGCAGTGCGTGTTGCATCATCACTTATTGTCGTCGTACCTGAAAGTTGATTAACCCCATAAAGGGCAGCAAAACCATCTGCGTTTTGCTGGTTATAACAGGTATTTACTGTGGTATCGGCAGTACCGTGGCCAATCACCGCTATTTGTGTGGCAAAGTGATCTTTATAACTGCCAGCATAGCTTTCACAGCGAGATACAAAGGTGTTTTCAGAAACCGTTTCACAGGTTGAAATCGCCCCACTTGAACTTGTGCCGATGGTTGGCCCAGCGCTTGGAGCAACCCCTGCAAATACATCAGGCGCTACACAAGCTGTTTGTGCAGCCATTGCCGCCCCAGATGATAAACCTGCAATATACACTTGTTTAGGGTCAATATTACGGGCTGAATCACCACTTAATGCATTGGCTAAATTAATCAAATTCTTATAATCGCCAGAGCTGCGATTGATTGTCCCTTGCCAATATGACCAGCAGCTATAACCTGCTTTATTCATTGCATCAGGGACTGCTATCACCATGCCATGAGCTTCAGCTGCATCTTCAAGGTTAGCCGTTAAGTAGTTATTGATAGGCTGTACACAGCCATGTAGCACCAGCATCAAAGAATGACCAGTGCCTATGCTTGATTGCGTATCAGGAGTGTAAATATGAACATTATTAAAACCGCCAATGCTGACATTTTGTTGCCAACTACCAGCAAAGCTTGGTTGTGAGAAAATAGCAGCACAGAACACTGCGAGCGAAGTAAACGACGCTGATTTTCGTTTACATGATTGTGTTACTTTTTGCATATATCGCCTTTATAGTCGTTATCATTGTTGTCTGTCAGTTGATGACTAACCCAATGTAGTAGAACTATCTAAAAAGCGAACTATAACTATAGTGCTATACGTTAATTAAAATACAACCCTAAGATATCACACCTGCATTTATTGCTTTTTTCGAAACTAAACCCAATTCCATTAACAAAGCCAACGCAATACGTTGGCTTTGCTTTTACTATGTTATGCGGTTAAAAATTAAAACCTAGAGATACCCAATAACGGCGGCCATCTTCAACATAGCCGTATTCACCTTCGGTAATATCTTTATCAAATAGATTATAAACACCAAAACCTAACTTAATGCTGCGGCTTAAATCATAGTTACCACCAATATCAGCCAAGGTGTAATCTGGCGCAATTAAGCTACTTTGTGACGGGCCTGTTGTCGGTTGGCTTTCTTCACCGCGGTAATGAACACGCAGCCACGTGCCTAGTTTATCAACCGGACGCCAATTAACTGAAGTTTGTAAAATATGCTTAGGTAATTGGTTAAGTGGGCTGCCTTTGTATGCACCGGTTTTTTGCTCAGAATCGGTGTAGGTGTAATTGGCACTTACATCAAGCTCACTGGTAATGTCATAAGATACTGATAACTCAAAGCCTTGCGTAACGGCTTCATCCACATTGACATAGGTCGTTGGCATTGAACCAAACTGGTTTGGTCCATCAGTACACTGAGTGAGTGGGCACGAAATACGGGTAATTTTATCTTCAAACTCGTTGTAAAAAACCGTGCTTGAAAGCGATAAATCACGGCTAGCATCATAGTATATACCCATTTCGTAGTTTACAGATTTTTCAGGGCTTAAATCAGGGTTACCATAAATATTGCCACCTCGGCTCACTTGCCCCCACGCAGCGGTAGATTGACGAATATTCGGCGCTCTAAAGCCTGTTGAGATACCCCCTTTAACCGTCAACGACTTAGCTGCTGTATACACACCATATAAACGTGGGCTGAAATGACCTGAAAAATTGCCATCATGATCATAACGAAGACCGCTAGTGAGTTTAAACTGCTTCGTTGCAGCCCACTCATCTTCTGCAAATACTGACCACTGCTCGTTCTCAACATGCGTTAAGTCACTAATCCGGTTACTGGTGTAATCGTCCAGCTCTTCTTTTAAATATGACGCACCAAATGCAGCATTATGATTGCTAAATGGTAAAGTCCAGCTTGTTTGCGCATCGGTATTTTCGACATACATTTCGCGAGAGGTATTATCGAATTTATCGTACTTTAAGTAACTGCGTGATGAGCCAAAATCATAAAAACCATTATGACTTAGTGAGTAGCTTTCTTGGTCGTACTCTGTGGTTGATGACTCTGGGCAACCATTACGGCCACAACTTTCACCTTGAGCTAAAGGCGCAACTGTTTTACCTAATGTTTCCTCGAGTTTTTGTTTTGCAGAACCTACTTCGAGCATAATTTCATGGTTATCAGAGGGCGTTAAAATGAACTTAGCTTTAATATTGCTCTGCTCTTTACCACGAAAGCCTGCTTCAAAATCGTCTTCGTCACGCTTTGAAAACTGACCCGATAGCTGCATACCTAATAACTCAGGAATTAGACCACCTGCAGTAAAGAAACTGCCTTGATTGATATCACCCGAGTCACTTGATTCTTGAATAGTGCTGTCTAAGCGTAGTTCACCGTACCATGTTTCTGGTGTTTTACGGGTAATAATATTGATAACACCACCAATTGCATCTGAGCCATATAGTGATGACATAGGACCACGGATAACCTCGATACGCTCAATCGCTGAAATAGGTGGAGTCCATGCGCCTTCAACACCCGGTCCATCACTATTTGGCCGAGTTTCACGAGAGGATTGACGCTGGCCATCTATTAAAATCAAAGTATATTGACTAGCCATACCGCGAAGGCTGATATCTTTTCTGTCGCCTCCGCCCGTGACCACCACACCGGGCACATCGGTCATCGCATCGGTTAAATCACGGTAAAAACGCTTTTCAAGCTGCTCACGGTCAATAACACTGATACTGGCTGGCGCCTCTTTAAGCATTTGCTCGTAACCGGAAGCCGATACAACTATTACTTCCATGTCTTGTTTTTTGTCATCAGCGTATGCAAAATGGGAAAGACCTGCTAACACAGCAGCGGTGAGTGGTAAAACAGAAGAAACAACCCTCGTCATAATAATACTCCGTGACTTTTTATTTATAAATGATAATAATTAGCGTTCGCATATTAATGAGAAGTCCCAATTTTCACAATTTACGATTTCTTAAAACTGAATTAAGAAGGCCTGAACTATGAATTCCAAGCTGATAAAAACATTACGTGTATTTTCTCGTACTGTTGAAACAGGCAACATGAGTAGCGCAGCTGCTGAATTATCGATGACTACATCGGCTGTCAGTCAACACATTAAGCAATTAGAACAAGAAATCGGACTAAGTCTATTTAATCGCAGCCCGCGTGAGCTCACTTTAACTGAGGCTGGTCAGCTGTATTATCAAAGCTGTTTAAAAATGCTGGCACTTGCTGATCAAGCCAGTACGCAATTACAGAATTTACAAAATAAACCGAGTGGTGAGTTAAAATTAGTGGCTCCCGTGGGGTTTGGGGGTGGGCTATTAAGTGAACCATTGGAGCGCTTAATCAATGAATTTGATGATTTACGTATTCAGTTAATTCTAACAGATGAGCCTATCGATATGATCAAATGCGGCGCTGACTTAGCGATTGCCATTGGCCCGTTAACTGACTCTAACCTTGTTGCTCGTAAGTTAGCAACTTGGCCGTTAAAGCTCTGTGCCCATAAAGACCATGCGATTAGCAAATTAGATGAAGCCAGTTGGGAAGATCTAAGCAAGTTTGCGCGTATTGCACATAGCAACGCCGACAGTAATGCGTTTAACCCGTTAACGCTGGCAAGCAAGCCATTACCGAAAGCGAAGATCACCGTAAATAATATGCAAAGCTTAATTAAACTGGTGTGTGATGGTGTTGGCTATGGCGTGTTACCAGAGCCAGAAGTAAGGCATTTACTAAAATCGAAAGAACTGGTTGAAATAGCGCCGGAATGGGCAATGCCTAATTACACTGTTTATGCGGTAACACCAGCCAGAGACAGCTTAGCGGCAAAAACAAAAACGGCCATTGATACTCTGAAACTGTGCTTTAACCATGTGTCAAAGCAAGTCGAATTAGTTGATTAAGACTCAACATGGATAATACCAATTTGCAGTATGCGGATGGGTATTATCCAAATTAGTATTATCCAAGCGCTAACCAAACGCCCACGCACATCATTAGCGCACCAGCAATACGGTTTAACCACTTCACATTGTCGCCTTTATCTAAAAACAGCCTTAAGCTCTTTCCGCCTGTTGCGTAAATCAACATACAGATAAATTCGCTCAACATAATAATGCCCACTAACACAGCAAGCTGTGGGGCAACTGCTAAATCAACATTGATAAATGGAGGCAGTAAAGAAATCATAAATGCCCACCCTTTTGGGTTTGCAATAGCAGTAATATAACCTTGCGAAAACAATTGCCCACGGCCAATTTGTTGCTGTGCATCATCCTTAGGTTTGAAGCTGGTTTTAGCGCGCCACATATTAACACCTAAGTATATTAAGTACGCGCCACCTAGGTATTTTAAAAAGGCAAATAACTCAGGGTAATTAAGCATAATACTGGCAACCCCAATCACCGCTGCAATGGCCACCGTGGCAACGCCTAACACCTCACCGACCATCATCCAAAGCGTGCGCCGAATACCCACACTCATCCCTAACGTCATGGCGAGCGTCATACACATACCAGGTGTAATTGAAACAAAGAAAAAGGTCGGAATAAAAACCGCGAGTACTGCTAAATCGAGCATAAATGCAATCACATGTTTATAGCTAAAAAAGAGAAAGCGATTAAATCACATTCACTTAAATAAGCAAACAAACACGCGATTGCTAACAGGGTTATAAAAACATACCGCCCATGCCTATGAATATCGTCTACTCAAATAGACGTCACTTACCAAGGCGCACTCGCGTTTTTATTGATTGGTTAAGCGAGCAGTTAAAACCGATTACGCAGAGCTAAGATGGTTGCTATGTGCGCTTCAGTTTAACTACCTTTAATTACAGACAGCAGAAGTTGATCAATTTCATTATTCACTCCACCAACGCTACTATTGTTTAAAATTACATAACCAATATTTTTATCTGTCACAGAGCGAGTTAATGATGTCCAGCCTCTATTAAACCCTGCAAAACCTAAACTATTATTCTCAGAGTCTATGACATAGCTCATACTCCATCGCCCTCCGGTATGAGGCTGAGCTTGAATCATATTTGCAATAAGCTGATTTGATAAAATATTTGAACCAATGTAATTACCTTGCTCATTTTTTAGCACTGCCTGATTAAACTTAGCTAAATCATCTGCAGTTGTTATAAAGCCAGCGGCAGCAGTTTCTGTAAAATACACCATCGCTGTTTTGTTGCCATTCTCATCGTAAGGACTAGCCAGCATTGCTGAAGAAACACGGTTGATATCAAACGAAGAATTTGTCATTCCGAGGGGTAAAAGAACGTTTTCAGTCATAAAATTACTGAAAGATTGATTAGTCAGATCTTCAATTAACAGCTGAACTATCGTGTAACCACCACCTGAATAAGACCATTTAGTATCAGGCTCATGAATAATTTTAACGGCTCCCCCCCCTGTGTTATTGCCTTCTAATGACTCTACAAGAGTAGGTAATGGATCTTCAGCGCTCCATCCATTGTACCCACTTAATGAAAGCCCTGAAGTATGAGAGAGAATATTACGTAAAGTTACCTTGTTAGCATCAAACTGAGAATTCGGTATTTTCCAGCTTTTTAAGTAATCATTAATTGGTTTATCAAGTTCAACTTTACCTTGTTCAACTAGTTTCATTGCGCCCCAAGCTGTAATCACTTTAGAAATAGAGCCAACATTGAATAAAGTTTTGTGTGTGATTGGAGTTCTATTTTCAGCGTCAGCATAGCCATAATAATATGAACCAACCACCTCTTTCCCTTGAACAATCGATATAGCAATACCACGCGCTTTGCTTTTTTCAAGAATTAAAGGGATCTCTTTATCTAGCACTTTAGAAAATTCTAAACTTTTAGTTTGTTTTGCATGTAATGAGCAAGACGATATTAAAAACAATATTAGAATTATAAACTTATTCATGAGCATCCTTGTTTTGTAACGACCTCATCAAAGGCCTGTTTTAGTTGGCTAAAATTAGCTGGGTATATAAAAACTTAGCGATTTGTATCTTCCCTTCAAGTGCTGTTCACCTGCTTGTTCATCAATGTAAGTACGTAGACTAGTTACACTATCAAAAATAATGCTTGCTGGTAACTGGCCTGATTATTAGTCCACTTCATGACTTTAAATGTGCGCACATGAACAATATTTCCTCTTATTTGCTTACCGTTTATCTACGAATAAGAATATGCAAGTAGGCAATACAAAAATCCCCGCTTAAAGGGCGGGGATTTTTTATAAGAGTAATTTTCTAATTACTGAGTAACGCCTTCAGCGGCAACTGGCTCTGCTGGTTTTTCGTCACTTAATAAGTACTTATCTAACCACTGCTCTTGCTCCCAAAGCACATGCAGCAAGCTCTTACGAGCACGATAGCCATGCGCCTCATAAGGTAACATCACTAAGCGGGCTTCTTTACCTAAGCCTTTTAATGCAGCGTACATACGCTCACTTTGCATTGGAAAGGTACCCGAATTGGGATCTTCTTGACCGTGGATCATCAGCATAGGTTCATTGATTTTATCAGCGTGGAAAAACGGTGACATAGCCGCATACACATCTTGTGCTTGCCAAAAGTCACGCTCTTCACCTTGGAAACCAAATGGCGTTAGGGTGCGGTTATAAGCACCACTGCGGGCAATACCGGTTTTAAATAAATCGCTATGGGCTAATAAGTTCGCCACCATAAAGGCACCATAAGAGTGACCAGCAATGGCAATTTTGTCTTTATCTGCGACACCTTTTTTTACAAGCACGTCTACCGCAGCCTTGGCACTTGCTACCAATTGTTTACGGAATAAGTCATTTGGCTCTTTCCCGTCAACACCCACAATTGGCATTTTCGGGTCGTCAAATACGGCAATACCTTTTGCAAGATAAGGCATTGGCCCCCAATAACCGATATAGGTAAATTCATACGGCGACTCGCGCATTTGTGACGCAACAGCTTTATCTTTATATTCAAGCGGATAAGCCCACATTAGAACCGGTAACGGGCCTTGAGTTGAATCATAACCCGGCGGCAAATAAAGCGTACCACTAAGCTCAACGCCATCATCACGCTTGTATCGAATTAACTCTTTAGTCACTCCTTTAAATTCTGGGTAAGGGTGCTCAAAGGTCGTAAGTTGAGTCAGGGTTTTATCGTCTAGGTCGCGAATAAAGAAGTTAGGTTGCTCAGTTTTAGATTCGCGAATAGTAATTAAACGCTCGCCTTCGTCATCAAGCATGGCACGTATACGTTCATAGTATGGCGCTTCTGATTGCCAAACGCGTGTTGTGGTATTGGTCTTTACATCATAACGGTCTAAAAACGGAATATTGCCTTGTTCAGATGCACCGTTACCGCGTAAGAAAAGATAACGCCCGCCAACGACTTTTAATACGTCAGCGCCTAAATCATTCTTTTCATATATTGGGTAACCTGGATCTTTGTAAGCATCGTTATAGCTACGCTCAGAAAATAGCACTCGGTTTTTATCTGCATTACGTGGTTGAATAACAAATGTGCGAACTTGTCGGTCGCTAAAGCGCCATTCAGATAACAGAGCAACATTGCCATTACCCCAAGTAATTGAATCAAATCGGCGTTCAACTTTAGCAAATAACTTAGCATCACGTTTAAAAGGTGCTCTTAGGCTATAAAGGTGATCGTGATAAGGCACGTCGGTTTTCATATCGCCGCCGTCTTGTGCTTCAGCCCAAATTACCTCAGCCCCTTGATCTGCTCGCCATTGAAAGTCACGGCGACCAGTGCGAACACTGTCATAGCCTTGTGGAATGTTATCAGCTAAAGGCTGCTTAGCAAGCTCTGCTAACGTATAGCCACGCATGCCCCAAATTTGCCAAGTAGCTGCAAATCGACTGTAAGGCACTTGATACGAAAATGGCTCATCAATCATGCCAACCAAAATATTGGTTGAATCTGGTGAGACAGAAAACGATTTAATTAAGCCTGGCTGACCAATCGGTTGACCTTGACCACTGAGCGGAATATAAGTCAGCTGGCTTTGGGCAAAGAACTTAAATTGCGCTTCATCATAAGGGCTTGTTAGTAAGTTTTGATATGTACGGGCAGGCGCTTTTTCACCACTACTTTGTTGAATAACCGGCACAACCTGCGAGCTGTCGTTGCTTAAGCGAGCTTTACCTATATTGACCGCTGCATTAGCAACAATTGCGCTGCTATCTGGCAACCAAGTATAAGGTGTGCGAGTTAACACTGAATTAAGAGGTGTATCACTTAGCTGGCGGGCTTGCTTAGTACTTACATTATAAACCCATAAATTAGCACTCGATGCTTGCTCAACGACAAACGCCAAGTATTGACTGTCGCTTGACCAGCTTGGTGAGCGTAAAATGCCATTTGGCAAACCAGATACAACAATTTCAGAACCGGTTTCTACATGTTTAAGCACTAACGACGTAAACTTATTTCGTACTCGTGAGCGCGAAAAATTAGCAGGATTAAGCTTAATGCCCGCAAGTTTTAGCTCTTCTTTGGCTAAATCTTGTAAGGTATCGATGCGTTTTCTATCAAATAATGCCAGCCACTCGCCATCATTTGATAAATAACTACTCGGTGCAAGCTTAGCGTCAACCACTGCAGCTAGCGCAGGCGATGGAGTTTGATAACCTTGATTAGCAAAACTGGGTGTGCAAACAGCTGCGCCAATAACTAGCGCAAAAAGCAGTTTAAATGCTTTCATGTTCGTTCCTTTTTCGTTTTTATTTTCGATTCTGTAAACAAGTAGAACATGTTTGCAGCATTTCATAAAGAGTTTCGACCCTTTTGGCAGCCAATCAGTGACTTAAACAGCTAAATTACGCTAAAATAAAAGCACTCTATTCGCCACTTTTTGCTAATAAAAATGAAAAAATCGACAGGCAAAGTCACAATTTGGGATGTTGCTGAACAAGCACACGTTTCAAAATCAACGGTGTCTTTGGTCCTTACCAACAGTGATAAGGTCAGTAAAAAAAGTAAAGAAAAAGTACTGGCTGCCATTGATAAGCTTGGCTACGTGTATAACCGTGATGCTGCAGCACTTCGTAGCAAGCGCTCAAACTTAGTCGCGCTGGTTATAAATGACTTAACCAACCCTTATTCAGCTCAACTTGCTGTTGGACTCGAAAAACACATCTTTGAGCTTGGCATGCTGCCAATGCTGGTGAATATTGCGGAGTCTGTCGAAAGGCAAACTCAAGTGGTGAAAACCTTAAAAGAATACAACGTATCGGCGTTTATTATGTGCCCGGCTCCGGGAACTAAGCAACAGTGGCAAGATGATTTAATAAATAGTGGTTTTCCGGTTATTAATATCATGCGTGAAATTCCATTTTCAGCAGCACCCTGTATTTTGCCTGATAACAAAAAAGGCACACATATTTCGACCAGCCATATTTTATCGCAAGGTATTGAAGAGGTAGCCTTTTTAGGCGGCACGGCAGAAATATCTGATTATCATGAACGTTTAAGTGGTTTTTTAGCTGCGCTTGAGCAATTTAATATCACTGACGAAAAACCCGTTATTAAGGCACCGACAAACCGACAAGGTGGCCGTGAAGCCTTTAATACCCTTATAAAACAAGCACCGAATACCAAGGCCATTGTCTGTTTTAATGATGTGATTGCTTACGGCGCGATTGAAGCTATGCGCCAACACGGCCTAGAGCCGGGTAAAGACATCAAGGTTATTGGCTTTGATGACTTAGAAGATTCGCGCTTAATGTTGCCTTCTCTTTCAACCATCGCCATTAATGCCGATGAAATCGGTAAACGCACCTGTCAGGTGCTAAAAGAACTATTAGATAAATCAACACCGCCAGTTCGCACCTTGGTGGATGTTAACTTAAAAATACGAGACTCAAGTCAATGAAAAAAGTGTTAGTGATCGGCTATGTATGGCCTGAGCCTAATTCGTCGGCAGCCGGCACCCACATGATGTCACTCCTGCGCGCCTTTCGTGCAGAAAACTGGCAAGTTGAATTTGCCAGTCCTGCGCAAAAAACCGAACATATGGTGGAACTCAGCGAAGATGGCATTACCACTCAGGTAATTGCATTAAATTGCTCTAGCTTTGATGAGTACGTGCAAGCGTATAACCCTGATATTGTGATGTTTGACCGCTTTATGATGGAAGAACAGTTCGGTTGGCGAGTCGATAAATACTGCCCTAACGCACTTAAGATTCTTGATACAGAAGATTTACAGTGTCTAAGAAATGCCCGTCACGAAGCTCATAAAGCAGGCCGGGAGTTCAGCCAAAGCGATTTACACAGCGATATTGCAAAACGAGAAATCGCCGCAATTTTGCGCTCAGATATCAGCTTAATTATCTCGCACTACGAGATGCAGTTACTCAATGACGTTTTCAAAGTCGATTCTGCCCTACTTCACCATTTACCATTTTTGGTTGATTTGCAGCATATTCCCACTAGCACCAAAACATTTGCTGAGCGCAAACACTTCATGACTATTGGTAATTTTCGTCATGCGCCAAACTGGGATGCAGTGTTGTACTTACAACAGATTTGGCCGCTGATCCGCAAACAATTACCCGATACCGAACTCCACATTTATGGCTCTTACCCGCCACCAAAGGCAACAGCGCTTAACAATCCAAAAACCGGATTTTTAATTAAGGGCTGGGCAGATGATGCCTATAAAGTAATGGAAGATGCCCGTGTGTGTTTATCGCCACTGCGTTTTGGGGCTGGTATTAAGGGTAAGTTACTCGAAGCGATGATCATGCATACGCCGAGCGTAACAACTCCTATTGGTAGTGAAGGCATGCATCAAGATGAGCCATGGTCAGGCGCAATCTGTGAAGATGCACAGCAATTTGCAGATGCAGCAGTAGCACTTTATCAAGATGAAGCGTTATTTAATGAGGCACAGCAAAATGGCCAGCAGTTATTGCAAAAATATTATGATAAATCAAAACTTCAGTCGCAGTTAATCGCTAAAATCACCGCCATTAGTGAGTCATTAGCGCAGCATAGACAGCAAAATTTTACCGGCCAAATGCTTAAACATCACACCATGCGTTCGACCCAATACATGGCGCAGTGGATTGAAGCAAAAAATAAGTAATTTTGCCGTAAATAACACTAGACATAGCGGCTTTTGTCGCTAAAATCGCGCTGGTCAATTTAAGCGATATAGTCTAGCTATTAGACTATATCTTATTGAATTTTGGTCTATCCTTAACTGAACAATTTAACCTTTGGTTCAAAACGCCTTTGAAAACCGCAACGTTTACTGAAAAACGAAAATTTATCGTGAAGCTTGGCAAAATGCTTCATAAATACGGTACACCTGCATACCGACTAGAAGCACACTTAATGGAAGTTGCGACTTACCTCGGTTTGAAATCATCTTTTGTTATGTCGCCAACATCCGTGACTTTTGTGATCTGGACTGATGGCCATGAAGAAGAGTACACCCATGTTGCGCGTGTTGATCCAGGCGATCATGATTTAGGCTCGCTGGCAGATACCGATGACCTAGTAAACAAAATGCTAAATGGGGAGCTGACGTTACAAGAAGTCGATAAACAGCTCGATATTATTTACACCATGCCGAACCCATATAATAAATTTATGACCGGCGTTGCGTTTGCAACCTCGGGTGGCGCGTTTGCAATGTTGATGGGTACCAGTTGGAATGATGTTTTTTGGTCAGCACTCATTACCTTAGTTGTGTATTTATTTGTGCTTTGGTCAACGCGTTCTAAGCGTGTTGCACATATGCTTGAACCATTAGTTGCCATTGTATCGGCGATTATAGCCTGTGCTATTAGTGTCTATATTGATGCCCAAATTAACATACGACTGGTGGTACTTTCAGCCATCATTGTGTTTATACCCGGCTTAGCATTAGCCCTCGGTTTAGCAGAGTTAGCAGCTAGGCATTTAGTGTCTGGTACAGCTCGGGTTATGGACTCATTCATGCTGCTGTTTAAGCTGTATTTTGGTGCTTTTATTGGTATCGGTATTGGTTTTGCTATTTTTGGCCAAAGTGACTTTGTGCAACCCGAGCCTTTACCTAAATGGACGGCTTGGCTAGCTATTTTCATGCTATGTAGCAGCCTAATCGTCATTTTTAGAACCAAGCTAAAGCATGCTGTTTGGTCTATTGCATCTGGCTTTATAGCGTATGGTACAAGTATTGGTTCAGCCATGTACCTAGACTACACATTAGGCACATTTGTAGGCGCATTAGCCGTGGGCGTTTTTAGCAACTTATTCAACCGCGTTGTCAATGCTCCAGCCTCCATTGTAGCTATGCAAGGTCTGATCGTATTGGTACCAGGTAGTAAAACCTATATTGGTTTAAACTCATTGATAGAAGGCCAAGATTTCGTTTATGCAGACCATATTGGCCAGCAAACCTTTTTGATTTTCATGTCATTAGTGGCGGGGCTTATCTTTGCTAACGTCGCGCTGCCACCGAAGAAAAGTTTATAACTTACTAAGCCCGAGTTTCTCGGGCTTTTTTACGCCCTCGTTTTTATAAGCCGACTTTGCTTATCAGCAACAAACTGATATAACTCTTAAGTGCATGTGGTAAATATAAAAAGGATTTATTCAGTGATAAGATTGGCTTGGCTGTTATGCAGCTTTTTCGCCTTTAATGCGTTTGCAGAACCCCAGTGTATTAACTGTCATCAAAGCCAAGTTGAAGACTGGCAAACATCCCATCATTTTCATGCTATGGAAAAAGCCACTCCCACCTCGGTGCTTGGTAATTTCAATGAGCAAACCCTTAACTACCAGGGCCAGCAAGCGCGCTTTTATCAACAAGACCAACAACTTTTTATAAGCATGCCAAACCTAGATGGCAAGCAGACTGACTACCTTGTTTTATACACATTTGGCTATGAGCCATTGCAGCAATACATGTTTGATATGGGCAAAGGCCACATACAGCTATTTCCCTTTGCGTGGGACTCACGCAGTAAAACAGACGGCGGGCAGCGCTGGTTTGTACTGCATCCTGAGCAGAAAAAGCATGACCTATTTCATTGGTCGCAAAAAGGCCAAAACTGGAATCATATGTGTGCTGATTGCCACTCAACTGATTTCAAAAAACAATTTGACCTTAAAACGAATAGCTTTGATTCAAGTTACTCAAGTATTAACGTGAGCTGCAAAGCGTGTCATGGTGATACCCAAGCTCATTTGAAATGGGCTGATGGCGATAGCAGCATTGCCGATAAAGGCTTTACTCATAACATTAAAAAGCAAACCCCGCTTTTTTCTCAACAAGCCGATGGCAGGATGCAAAGCGTACAGCCACTTGTAAAAAGCGATCAAGTGCAAGTCTGTGCAACCTGTCATGCTCGGCGCTCACAGCTTGATGACCGCAAAGACCCGCATAGTTTTTTACAAAGCTTTCAAGGCTCATTACTCACTCCTGAGCTTTACCACGTTGATGGTCAAGTATGGGATGAAGACTATGTATGGGGTTCATTTTTACAAAGTAAAATGTTCAACGCGGGGGTAACCTGTAGTAACTGTCATAACCCTCATTCGGGTAAATTAAAGCTACCGGGCAATCAAACCTGTACGCAATGTCATAGTCAAGAGATGTTCGATACACCAAAACATCACGGCCATAAAATGGCAAGTATGGGTAGCCAATGTGTCGATTGTCATATGCCCGCGACCACCTATATGCAAGTAGACGCCAGACGTGACCACAGTTTTAGAGTACCTCGCCCAGATTTAACATTAAAAACCAATGCCCCTAATGCGTGTAATAGTTGCCATGAAGATAAAACACCACAATGGGCCGTCGCAAAAATGAAAGACTGGCATCCAAATTCAAAACATCTTGGCACTGCGCATTTTTCTGAGGCGTTTTATGCGGCAGATAACCGCCTGCCTAATGCGTCAACTATGCTGACTAAAATAGTGCAAGATAAAAATTTCCCTGAGATTATCCGTGCATCAGCACTGAGCCGTTTAGCAGCAAGTCCCGATAATAATGCCGTTGTTGCGATTGCTCGCTCAGTAAAAGACAGCGAGCCCTTAAAGCGTCAAGCTGCGATTGAAGCAGCGATGCCGCTTGATATAAACCAGCGCTGGCGCCTGTTAAACCCATTGCTTGATGATGAGCATTTACCAATCAGAACCGAAGCCGCAAGAGCTCTGTCGGCCATGTTAATTCAACCGTTTCCGGCCGGTCTTAATGTGCAAGACAGTAAACGGTTAAATGCAGCGCTTGATGAATACAAAGGCCTCCAACAATACCAAGCCGAGCGCGGCTACTCACATACCAATTTAGGTAATCTTGCGCTCACATTACAAGAACCAGAGCAAGCCAAAGCACATTACTTACAAGCAATCAGTATTGAGCCTATTTTTGCTCCTGCTTATGTTAACTTAGCTGATCTATACCGCAATCAAGGCGATGAGAAGGCAGCGCAAAAAATCTTAAAACAAGGCTTAACGGTTAATATAGAAAGCGCCGATATTCATTATGCCCTCGCCATGAGCCTTATTCGCTCCAAACAAAAAGACATAGCACTTACACATTTAAAAAAAGCTGCCCAGTTCGCAGAAGATAATGCAAGCTACCAGTATACTTATGCGCTGCTGCTACAAGATTTAGGTAATATGCCAGCAGCAATATCAGCCCTTGAGCGTGCTTTTAATCTAACACCGAATAACCCTGATATTAACTACAGTTTGGCGCAGTGGTATGTGGCAGAAGAGAACTACAGCCAAGCGCTGTTTTATGCAAGAAACCTCGCTCGTTTAGTACCTGGCAACCAACAAGTTCAGCAATTTGTTAAGCAACTAGAAATGATGAATAGCATCAATTAATTGATAGTTAGAGGCTAAAAGAAGCTTTTTAAATTTAGCAAGTATTATATGCTTTAGACAATTGAACTCGATTAATAAATAAGCTATAAGTAGCGAAAGAAAGTATATCTATTCTAATATTTTGTGTAAGGACAGCACATGACTTCTCTTCAATTTACTCCACTTATCCTCATTTTCTCAGCTTCATGCTTTGCAACTGAACAAAAAGAAGTACAAGACATGTCTGATCCACTGGCTGTTTATACACAAGCCGGTACCGGTGCGACAAACAAGGGCCTTAATTTTAAAGTGGGTCAAGCATACGATACAGGTATAGCTACAACTGCTGGCATGAATGTTATTGAAGTCAAAGGTATTTATGGTGATGTGCTTGGTTGGGAAAGCGATAGCAGAACGACAGATTCTATTGACTCATTTCGCTTTCGTAATTTCTCGGTTGACTTAAGCTCAATGAGTGCAACACAGATTGATGCTAACTATAACCTCAATGCCAACCTTGTTGCTGACGAAAGCATGGATGTCTCATATAGCTACATTAAAGCCCTTAAACCTATGGGACGCTTTACGTTTTACCCATTAGCTGGGGTCGGTGCATCGCTGGGTGAAAATACCCTAGAAGATGACGGCAGTCGTGACAGTGGTTATTCCATTATGGGTGCATATGGTTTAGTGGGTATGTACGCAAAAATTACTATTAACGATAAAATTTGGCTTAACTACAATCCATTTTGGCTAACAACTATCGGCGGAAGCGATAACTATAAAGATCACTATTATGGTTTAAACCAAAGCCATATTTTGACTCACGAATTTGCAGCCAGTTATCAAATTAACCCACGTATGAATCTACGCTATTTCGCAAACTGGAACGAAAACCTTGACTTCTTAGATGGCGATCATCGTCTCGAATTTAACTATCAGCTATAAATTAAAATGTGAAGTAAAAAGAAACAACAAGGTAAGGGATTAAGTGAAAAACGTTGTACTAATAAATATGCTTACAGCAAGTTTGCTCAGCACACAAAGCTTTGCATCGAGTTATGATCAATATGCAATAAAACCCGCAGAGCAGCAATTAAGTAATCAACAACAAAAAGTTGATGAACCTATTTCATTTCTTCCTATACCAACCTTTATTACAGAGCCTGCTGTAGGGCCAGGCCTTGGGGTCGTTGGTTTATTTTTTCATGACAACGAAAAGAAAGCTAAAAAGAAGAAAAAAGAAGGCTCGACCCTGCCACAAAGCATCAGTTTAGTAGGCCTAATGGGCACTAAAAATGGTACCAAAGGCGGCGCTGTTGGCCACATTACGTTTTGGGATGAAGACCGAATTCGCTATCAAGGGATTGTTGGCTGGGCGAGTATAAACCTTGATTTTTACACCTTTGACGAGATTAAACTGCTTACACCTTTATCGTTGAATATTGAAGGCCCTGCGGTGTTTCAAAACCTTAAGTTACGTTATGACGACAGTAACTTCTTTTATGGCTTTAAGCAGATATATCGTCAAGTTGATATTAGCTTAGCCGAAAACCCTATCGAAGATTTTCTGCTCGAAAATGATATTATCAAGGAACATCTATCGCTTGATGTAAATACCTCAGGCATTGGTCCGTTACTAGAATACGATAGCCGAGATAACCCGCTGAACCCAGAGCGGGGCTTTAACTATAAGGCCGAATATTTATATTATGATGAGGCTATTGGCAGTAAGGTTGATTACACCAGCCTAAAGCTTACCGCCTTAAATTACTGGCGTTACACCGATAAATTTAACTTTGCCCTGCGCATGCAATATGACTCAGTAAATAACCGTGGTAAAAAACGCTTACCGGTTTATATTCCACCAAGTATTAGCTTACGGGGTGTATCTGCAACTCGATATCAAGGCCTTGATGTGTTTGTGGCCGAAGCAGAAGCAAGTTATAAAGTTACGCAGAAAATAAAGCTTAATTTATTTACTGGCATGGGCTGGGCTGCCGATAATTTTTCTGATTTATCTAAGGCTGAAACCATTGATACTGTTGGCGCAGGCTTTCGTTATTTAATTGATGAACATTACGGTATTAGCATAGGCATAGATGTTGCGCATGGCCCTGAACAAAACGCAATTTACATTCAGGCGGGTTCTACTTGGTAATCGAAACTAATACTTTTGTTATTATTTTAATAACTGATTAAACCTAAAGATTGAATTAATTTGTTTCACTGCTATTATCAATAGCTCAATAAACATTCAGGGATTGAACGGATGCATAAAAAAGTATCAACCAACCATTATCCATTCAAAGATTTTAAACCACATGGCCTTGTCGAGTTTTATCAACATGAACATACTCTTTTAACGACTGCCATAGGGCCTTTCAACGAAGAAATTATTGACGCGCACTCTTTTATGCAAAAAGATTACATTAATAAACTCACCACTGATTATGGCCAATGGTTTGAATTGGTTGAGTTTGAAAACTCATGCATGGCAACTCCTGGGGCACTCGAAAAGCTAATGGTGTACTTTGTAGAACTGCGACGTAAAGGCATTGCACCAGCAAAAACAGCCTTTGTCATCAAAGAGGGGCTTGAAGGCGGAAGCTTACTTACCGATACCTACTGCAATTTGTATAAACGAGCAGGCATGGTAATGAATGTGTTTAAGTCAAAAACAGCGGCCCTAAACTGGTTAGCAGAAGAGTCTGTTACTGAATTAGCCTGTTAATACACAATTTAGTTTAAAAAGTGTTGCTCTTCTTCACGCAAGGTCAACACTTCAACCCCCTCAGCCGTTACCGCTAAAGTATGCTCCCATTGCGCAGAAAGCTTTTTATCTTTTGTAACTACAGTCCAACCATCTGGCTTAGTTTTTACCTTAGCTGCCCCTTGATTGATCATTGGCTCTATCGTAAAGGTCATCCCCTCTTTTAGTACAAGCCCCGTATTTTTCTTGCCGTAATGTAATACTTGTGGCTCTTCGTGCATTTGCTGGCCGATGCCATGACCACAGTACTCTTTAACCACACTATAACCATGTTGATGAGCAAAATTTGCAATCGCATTACCAATATCCCCCAGCCTCACACCTGGTTTTACCATTTTAATTGCGTGCCACAGGGCTTGCTGGGTGGTGTCTACCAAACGTTTTGCTAAAGGCGATACATCACCAATTAAGTACATTTTGCTAGAGTCAGCTAAATAGCCATTTTTCTCGAGAGTGATATCAATATTCACAATATCGCCTGCTTTCAAAATGCCTTTGTCGCTTGGAAAACCATGACATACCACCTCATTCACAGAGGCATTTAATACATAAGGGTAGTCGTACTGCCCTTTACTTGATGGCCTTGCTTGTAACTGCTCAACAATGTAGCGTTCAACGAGATCGTTTATTTCCATTGTAGTCACGCCCTCTTTTACTAAAGGGTCAAGATAAGCAAATACATCAGCAAGTAATCGACCAGACTCTCGCATCAAAGCAATTTCATCTGCATCTTTAATCACAACCTTACTCATCACTTACATCCTTAGCCTTCACATCAGCTTGGCGAAGTTGCTCTTTAATAATATCGCTGTAGGTCATGGTAGGATTAAGCTCAGCAAGCATGCCTATTTTAATCCAATACTCAGATTGCGAGTTAATTGAGCGCACCATCGCTGTACTTGCTTTACGGATTTCTTCGTGTAGCTCATCGCTAATTTTAACAATACCCATCATATGACCTATATATAAAACATATACAGATCGTATTCATATTATATAAAAAAGCAAGGAGAACTTGTTTAATTACAACTCAGCTATCATTTTAACAAGCGCTTGTGTTGTCCATTCAAGCTCATTGAATTTAATATCAGGTTGATAATAAAAGCCTTTTTCACGTGGTCTATTTACATAGACCTTTATCGGCAGAATGACTTTAGCAAAGCCTGAAGGTAAGGTTTCGAGCCTCACTTCCATATAGGTAGAGTCTGTACTACTTGGTGCGCCTACTAATTGTGTGTTTGCAAACAGCTTAAAACTATCCAGTGCATCTAAACAGGCGCTAGCACATTGCCCTGGCACAATCACATAAACCGGTGTAGTAAATTTGCTGGCATTTTTTGGCATTGCTTGTCGCTCTGCTGCAGGTATCTCGACATAATAATGTTCACCCTTTTCATAAGCCGCCTGCATACTTTCGTGGGTCGTCTTTAGCCATTGATACCACGGGCTAGCCTTATCATAGCTTGCGACTACATCACCTAAATAGTCAGTATTACCTTTAGAAGTTCGCCACCACACTTGGGTATTTTTGTGTAACTCATAGCGGCCATATTTAAACTGTTCACTGCCCCAAAGTGCTGAGGCTATTTGCTCACTCCACATCGATGAGCCACCTTGATTATGACGAAGATCAAGCACCACAGCTTTAGCTTGCATTAACTTATCATGTTGCTGTTCAATAGCGCTCAGCATCGCTTGATAATCCGCTTGCTGCTGCTCATTGGGTGCAAAAGTTGGCATGCTGATCCAAGCAATATCCTCTAAAGGCCAATTAAGCTCAATTGGTAACTTATCGCCGTTGTAAGCATTTTTAAGATTTTCACTGACAGTATCAGGCCTAATACGCCAGTTTAACTTTAAGCTGTAAGCAGAGCCGTCGGCTTTTTCGAAAGTGCAGCGCTCAAGAGGCGACAAAAATGGATTTCCATCATCAATCGCTAGTCGCCAACCATGGTTCCACCAACTACCGGGTTGTTCTACTTCTCCGTAATAGCGAAAAACACGCTCAACTAGCAAAGTATCAATTGCTTTATTATCACAGCTCACGAGCTTATCGCCTTTGGCAACTGTATCTAGTTCGCTGTAATACACTTTCAACGCATCACCGCGCCAAACAGTTGAAAAGCCCGGCCAACTTCTTTGTGGCTTTAGTTCACTTGGTAAGGTATCAACCGCTCCCGCATGACCATCTTGTAGTATGGTTCTAAAACGTGCAATAGCTGCAGAAAAACCTTGTGAACTATGCGCTTTTACAGCCAGCTTTAAGCCTTCTTGCTTTGCTTTTTCGAGCTGTTTTACAAATCCAGGGTTACGCACATCATGCATCCCAGGGTGGTTTATGACCGATAACTGATAAGCCGCTTCAACATCTTTTATAGCAAGCTCAGACCAATTAATTTCAGAGTTAATTACTGTATTAGCCTCATTGGCGCGACATATGTCCACACTAAGTGGGCTAAAGTTAAGAGCTGTAAAGATAAGTGATGAGTAAAGCGCCAAGCGTTTCATAAAAATCCATTTTAAATAGTCATTATGTTCAAAAAACACCCTATTTAATCACTAAGACATTGTTGTGGCAATGAAAAGTACTTCACATATGAATAGATTAAAAAAATTCATCTATCAGGTTTATTTTAATCGTTTGTCGATTTAGATGGATTACTCTAAAGTTAACTCATCAGCAAACGATGCTGCGATTAACGAGGAAACCAATCATGTTTAAACCACTTTTAAAACGACTTGCTCTTAGCTCTTTATTGACATGTTCAGCTTTTGCAATCGCTGATCAAAGTGACTACAAACTAATGGTAATTAGCGACTCAGATTCATCGCAAGCAATTATGCAAGGCCAATATGATGCAGTGTTAAATAGCACAGCTCAAGCGACTGACTCAAACAGCCAATACGAACTTGCATTCAATCGTTGCGCAGCAAGTGTGAAGTCTAAAAACTTCAGCGATGCAGAATCACTTTGTACTGAAGCTATCAAGCTTCTTAATACAAGCGAAGTACGCGGATATAAACGCCGAGAGCTAACTTCTTTCGCTTTAAGTAATCGAGGTATCGCACGCATCATGTCGAAAAACGACACAGCTGCACTGTCAGATTTTTATGAAGCGGTAAAAATATCGGGTAATGATTTAGTCAATCACAACCTAAACCGCGCTAAGAAAAACTTAGCTTTATAACGGAATTGTTGTCACAAAAAGTCTAGCTTGTGTGTTCTCTGGGCTTTTTCATATATCGAGTCATGGCACTTGCGGTGACTCAACCAAATTGTTGTCAAAAGCTTAGCTTGTGTGTTCTCTAAGCTTTTTTATTCCGAGTCATGGCACTTGCGGTGACTCAACCAAATTGTTGTCAAAAGCTTAGTTTGTGTGTTCTCTAAGCTTTTTTATTCCGAGTCATGGCACTTGCGGTGACTCAACCAAATTGTTGTCAAAGGCCTGGCTTGTGTGTTCGCCAGGCTTTTTTATGCCCGTTATAAAATAACTTGCCAATAAGCTACATCAACCCACTGAGCGAACTTTTTTCCAACTTGCTGGAAATGCGCGACCTTTTGCATATTATATTTTTCATGCAAGGCGATACTTGCTACATTAGGTAATGCAATCCCTGCCATAACAGCATGTACATTTTGCGCTTTTAGCTGAGCAAACAGTGCAGCGTAGAGCTGTGTACCAACCCCTTTTGCATGACTACCAGCATCTAAATAAATCGAAATTTCCACTGAGTGTTGGTAAGCTTTACGTGCTTTCCAAGGTGTTGCATAACAATATCCAATAACCTTGCCATTAATTTCGGCAACCAACCAAGGTAAGCCAGAGGCAAGATTAACCTGTATCCGCTTTGCTATTTCAACGTCTGTGATAGCATCAACTTCAAATGTAACCGTACTATTGAGAACATAGTGATTGTAAATTGCAGCAATGGCTTTACTATCATCAGCCGTTGTATTTCTAATCATGTTTGAAATTCCTTACTCAACAATGATTTATTAATAACAGAAAAGAAGATTTGGGAATACATTTACGCAAAATAAAAACGCCACTAGACGTGGCGTTTGGGTAGTTTCGACAACAATAAGAAATTGCTTTTAAAAGAAGCCCAGTGGATTTTCACTGTAACTTACTAATAGGTTTTTAGTTTGCTGGTAATGATCAAGGGCGAGTTTATGTGTTTCGCGGCCAATGCCTGATTTTTTATATCCGCCGAACGCAGCGTGCGCTGGATACATGTGATAGCAGTTTGTCCAAACGCGGCCCGCTTCAATCTTACGGCCAAAGTGATAAGCACGATTCATATTTCTGCTCCATACACCAGCCCCTAAGCCAAACTCTGAGCTATTGGCAAGCGCTAATGCTTCCTCTTCATCTGTAAAGGTCGACATTGAAATAACGGGGCCAAAGATTTCTTCTTGGAACACACGCATGTCGTTGGTGCCTTTTAACAGTGTTGGTTGAATGTAGTAGCCACCATTAAACTCATCTGACAGCTGCTCTACTTCACCGCCAGCGAGTACCTCAGCCCCTTCTTGTTTACCAATTTCGATGTAACTTAGGATCTTATCAAACTGAGCTTGCGATGCTTGTGCGCCGACCATGGTTTCTGTATCAAGTGGGTTACCACGTTTAATTTGTAAAGTGCGGGCAAGAACACGCTCAATAAACTGCTCGTAAATGTCTTCTTGAATAAATAAACGCGATGGACAGGTACAAACTTCGCCTTGATTAAAGTATGCAAGTACAGCCCCTTCTATAGCTTTACTCAAAAACTCATCGTCTTTTTCCATTACATCATTAAAAAAGATATTTGGCGATTTACCACCTAGTTCGACCGTTGATGGAATAATATTATCAGCAGCACATTTTAAAATATGTGAACCTACCGGCGTTGAACCTGTAAAGGCAATTTTAGCAATTCGAGTACTGGTTGCGAGGGCTTCGCCAGCTTCTTTACCATAACCGTTCACAATATTTAGAACACCTGCTGGTAACAAATCACCGATGACTTCAAGCAGCACTAAAATTGATGCAGGTGTTTGTTCAGCCGGTTTTAAAACAACACAGTTGCCCGCAGCAAGAGCTGGAGCAAGCTTCCATGCAGCCATTAGCAATGGGAAATTCCAAGGAATAATTTGCCCTACTACACCCAGAGGCTCATGGAAATGATACGCAACGGTGGTTTCGTCAATCTCACCAATTGAGCCTTCTTGTGCGCGAACACAGCCTGCGAAATAGCGAAAGTGATCGGCCGCTAATGGCACGTCTGCCGCCAGAGTTTCACGAATTGCTTTACCATTATCCCAGGTTTCTGCAACCGCGAGCATCTCTAGATTTTGTTCAATGCGATCGGCTATTTTTAATAAGATATTACTGCGCTCTGTGACTGACGTTGTTCCCCACGCTGCTTTTGCATCATGGGCTTTATCAAGTGCCAGCTCGATATCTTCTTTTGATGAACGAGGTACTTTACAAAACACTTTACCGTTCACAGGGCTGATGTTTTCAAAGTATTCTCCTTTTACAGGGGCAACCCATTGGCCACCAATATAATTCTCGTATTGCGCTTTAAAATTAACTTTTGCGCCTTCACTACCTGGGTTTGCATAAATCATAATGTGTTCTCTCTTCAAATTGTTGTGTTTTATTTAGCATTGACTAAATTACGCGGTAGGTTATTGTTTAATGAACCGCTAGCTTTTGAAGTTAGCTTAGTTAATAGAAGTACACTTGATTCCTAGTCCAGACTTTTTGACTATTTGTCCAGAATTTAGGGCGACAGCGAGGCAACAATGAACACATCAGTTAGCAGCAGAAGTTTAGATAAGAAACGGCAACTTATTGATGTGCTTATTGAAAATAAAGTAAGTTTTGCTGGAGAGCATGCAGAATTAAGTATTTACGACACCTATTTAGATGCGCAAAAAGTAGCGCTGCATTCCACTGAATTATTATTTTGCGGCATGATCAGTGGCAAAAAAATCATGCATGTTGCTGACAGTGATTATCATGAAGAGTTCTTGCCAAACCAGTCATTTGTACTGGCCCCAGAGCAAGGTGTATTAATCGATTTTCCAAATGCTTCGCTCAACCAACCAACAACCTGTTTAGCGATTGAAATTAGTACAGACAAAATAAGCCAAGTAGTCGATATACTTAATTTTAATCAGCAAATTACACAAGATGACTTTTTCCAATATCAAACGAAGCTAGTCCATACACAGCATAACCTGCAAACCCAACAACTGCTTGAACGGATGATTACCCTGTTTAGCGAAAATGAACAACACCGTGATTACTTAATTGATCTATCACTCAATGAGTTAATAACCCGCCTATTACAGCAACAAAGCCGAGATTTAATGATCGCAAGCTGTAAGAAAGGTAAACTTGCAACTCCAATGAGCCATGTAATTAGCTATATAGAACAACATCTCGCAGAGAATATTGATATTGATGTGTTATGTAAGATAGCGTGTATGAGCCGCAGTAAGTTTTATCAGCAATTTAAGCTAGCATTTGGTGTCACCCCAGCTCTTTGGCAGCAGCAATTACGCTTACAAAAAGCATACAAACTGCTCGAAAAAGGTGAGGCTATTAGTCAGGTTTGTTATCAATTAGGTTTTAATAACCCGAGCCATTTTAGTCGTGTGTTTAAACAAGCCTTTGGCGCAACCCCAAAGAGTATCGCTAACCATTAAACCTAGGATTGCAACGAGTATAAACCCGATAGGTCAATGCCAATAAAATACATATAATACTTGGTACATAAAGCGCCGAAAAGCTAAATTTTGCAAATAACCATGCACCTGATAAGCCACCTAAAATAAAGCCGAAGATGATTAGGCCAAATAGCTTAGCCTTACGCTTATCAAGCTCCTCACCTCGGAAAAAACGACCAAACATAATACCTAAATCAGTAAAGATCCCTGTCACATGAGTGGTACGAACGATTGCACCACTGTAGGTCGTTGCCAATGCGTTTTGTAATCCACATGCCGCAGAGGCCAAAAAGTGCCCATAACCAGAGCCATTAAACAATAGCCAAAGTGCGCCTAATAAAAGCCCTGCTTCGATTAATAATGCGGTGTCGTAGTGACGACCTAATTTAAGTGCAGAGCTATGCAGTAAAAACCCTGCAATACCAGAACCTACTAAAAATGACAGTAATACGCCTAATAAATGTAAAGCATCAAGGCTATTGCCATGCATTAGATCTGCGCCAAGCAAAGTTGCAGTTCCTGATAAATGTGATACAGCTTGATGTTCAAAACTAAGTAACCCAACTGCATTCACGCAACCGGCTACCAACGCCAAAATAAATGCCCCAATCTCAACCCACTTTGGTAACTTAGAAATCACTCGCTACTCGCCTTTTTTTGCTCTCTTACTCATTCTTTTATGGTACGTTAATTTTTATGACTAAAAACACTTTTTTTCGACTCTTTATATGGTAATTTACAATTAAGTAAATCGATTAAGAAGCTATAATGACAAAGCCAAAAAGTTGGACGCTGAAAAGTATCGCCAAAGAGTTAGGTGTTTCAAATGCTACCGTATCAAATGCGTTTAACCGTCCGGATCAATTATCTAAGGCGCGCCGTGAAGAGATCTTAGCTGCATGTAAAAAGCTAGGCTATTTTGGTCCCAATAAAGCGGCGCAATCATTACGTCGTGGCACCTTTAATATTGTTGCCCTAGTGCTACCAGACAGTGTTGAATATATGGTATCAGATCCGGTTGCAAGTAGCTTTATGCGTGGTGTGTCAGCAGTACTCGAAAAAAACGGCATCAATCTTTTATTATTTTCAGGTAACAACGATAACCTAAATAGCGTGGTTGATTTTGTTGATGGTTTTATTTGCTACGGTCGCCCACGTAATAAGCAACTTGTTGAACAATTGAAACAAGTACCAAAACATGTGGTAACTGTCGATTTTAACATCGGTCGCGATGCCTCTGTAAACGTAAACAACCAACAAGCCAGCTTTGATATTGCCAAACACGCACTACAAAATAATGATGATCGGGTTGCTATTTTAGGCCTGCGCTTACTCGATAACGACGTTTTATGCCGAGTTTACGAACATCATGAATTTGAGGCTGGTCAGTCTATCGCTCATCAACGACTGCGCGGTTATCAGCAAGCAATCAGCGATGCTGGCGTCACCCTTGGTGATGATAGAACATGGAATATTCCAGAAAGTAGCGAACGCTTCGCTAGCATTGCTGCTAAAGAAGCACTTAGCAGCACCCCACGACCAAATGTATTGTTGTGTATGAGTGATTTAATCGCCCTTGCCGCAATGCGCGAAGCATTAAAAATGGGGTTATCAATTCCTGAGGATGTCAGAATTGTCGGCTTTGATGGTATAGATGAAGGACAGCGATTTGTGCCAAAACTCACAACTGTCCATCAAAATAGCGAAGAAAAAGGCCGCATTGCTGCGACCTTGTTTATATCTAAAGAGCAGCAAACAGCCGAAATCGACTATCAGCTGCAATTGGGTCAAAGCAGTTAAGCTAATAAGTCAGCTAAATTAGTCATGCTTTGCCCGCCATCTCGCTGATCAAGAATCATCACTTCACGGCTTGCAAAGTCGACCTTTAACTCGATTGAGCTGCTATCATCATGCCAGCTTAAACGACATACACTGCCTTCACCTTTAGCAATAAATTCACCATTAAAAGCTGAGTGCTCATTACGCAATTGAATGAGTTTAATCAAGCCTTTAACGACAGGTTTAGCAAGCGCTGCATCAATGTCTTGTGCATTTAAATATGGGCGATTAATATCACGGCCAACATTTGTGCGAGCCAGTAATTCCATATCATTTTCACAAGCGAACAGGCCGCCATAATAAACTTGTGGAATACCTGGTGCAAAGAATTGAATCGCACGCGCTAGTAGGTAATCAAAGTCATCTGCGCCCAATGCATTGTAATATGTACAGTTTACTTGGTATAAATCAACGTTACTTGCAGCTGCACCAGTTGCAAGGCGACTTTGCCCTTCACTTTTTTCATGAATGGTTTCTACCAAGTTATCAATTTGCGCGGCGTTTAATAAGCCCGGTTTATCACCCATAGGGCCCGCATCAATGATACCAATGCCATCATGGGTATCGAGAACCGTTAAACAGTTACGCGGCGAAATTGTTAGCCAGTTCAGTAGAGCTTGCGCATCATTGCTAAACAAACTGTGTAAAATAAGTGGTGGTAAGGCAAAGTCATATACCATATTTACACGCTTTGCGACTTCAACCTGAGTTTGGAAGTGGCTATGAATCTCAGCAATGGTTTCCATACCTGCTTCATTAGCTTGCGCAGAAAGCTTATTTAAATATTCAAATGTTTCGTCAAGCATAAAGCAGTTTGTGCCTGCTTCTTTGATAGCGTAACCAGCAGCATCTAAACGAATAATGTTAACATTATTATCAGCAAATTTGCCAAGTACAGTATTTAAGTACTCGATGCCCGCCGTTGATTTCACATTAATATCAATTTGATTATCGGTAAATGTAGTCCAAAAATCATAGGTTTGGCCATCGCCGCATGCAATAGGCGTAAAGCAGCTACCAGGACGCGGACGATAAATCGCTTGTTGTTCAGCCTCAGACATACCATTTGGGAATACATCATCTTTGGTTAGAAATAAATCCCAAAACTCAGATTGCTTGCCTTTAGCTAATACATCTTTAAATTGAAAAGACTGTGCTGAAACATGGTTAACAATTAAGTCAGCCATTAAATCATAGTTGGCACCAAGCACTTTAATATCGTCCCAGCTACCAAGACGCGAGTCTACTTCGCTATGATCAATGGGATCAAAGCCAGCATCACTGCCATCAATCGGGTTATAAAATGGCAACAAATGTACACCTGCAAACACATTGTTAAGTGGGCCATTTAATAAATTACTTAATTCATCAATACCTTGACCTGTAATTCGGTCTGCATAGGTGATTAATTGCACTTTATTGTTGATCATAATTGTTAATACCAAGTTGAAACTTAATCGATTAAGATATATCTTTAACCACGACAGCAAATTATTCAAGCAGTTTTTACAATTTTTATACACTAATATATATAGTAAAGGTGCAGACCTTTCGGTGGGGATACAACAATGAATAGAACACACGATCCTTTGCAAACCATTAGATGGCTGACATACATGATGTTTTTTATGTTTGCTATGACATCTGATGCGGTTGGTATGATCATTCCAGAGCTTATCAATGAATTTAACTTAAGCATGACTCAAGCCAGTGCCTTTCATTATGCACCAATGGCATTAATTGCCTTTAGCGGCCTATTTTTAGGTTTTTTGGCTGATAGTTTTGGTCGCAAGCAAACCATAATGCTGGGGCTAGGCTTATTTACAATAAGTTGTTTCTTATTTGCCGTTAGCAGCAGTTTTAGTATATTTGTAGTGCTACTTAGCTGCATTGGCCTTGCTATTGGCTTGTTCAAAACCGGCGCATTGGCGTTACTAGGTGACATCTCTAAAAACAATTTAGAGCATACAAAAACAATGAACTTGGTCGAAGGCTTCTTTGGTGTTGGAGCCATTGTAGGCCCTGCACTTGTCAGCTTTTTAATCACCCAACAGGTAAGCTGGACTTATCTTTATGTCATCGCTGGGGTCTTATGCTTAATTTTGACCTTAATCGCTTGGCGTGCAGAATACCCTAAACCTAAAAAGCTTGAAAAGCATGCTAAACCAGCATCACTTGCAACCACAATGAGTATGATGAAAAACCCCTATGCACTTGGCTTTTCCTTAGCAATTGCTCTTTATGTTGCGACCGAAGTGGCTATATATGTATGGATGCCCACTTTACTTAGTGATTACAACGGCCCATGGCAATTACTGGCTACATATGCGCTAACCCTATTTTTCATTTTACGTGCTGCAGGGCGTTTCTTAGCGGTATGGCTGTTAAATCATTTAAGTTGGCAAGCGGCAATGCTGTATCTAAGCTTAGGCATTGCTCTTTGTTATTTAGGCTTAATTTTTGGTGGCGTTGATTGGGCGGTATTCTTATTACCATTATCGGGGCTGTTTATGTCGATGATCTACCCAACTTTAAACTCGAAAGGTATTTCTTGCTTTGCGGTGCAGCAACACGGTGCGGTCGCTGGGGTTATTTTGTTTTTTACCGCCCTTTCGGCTGCAGCGGGGCCGTTATTAATGGGTGTGATCAGTGACTACTTTGGTCACATTCGTTACGGCTTTTATCTCGCAACAGGTTTCGCATGTTTATTGTTTTTAGCCATGCTATATAACTACTTACGAGACCCTGCTGAGCAAGCATTAGCGCAGCACAGCGCGCTAAGCCACTAAATAAAACTCTTAAAAATCAATTATCGAACATAAATTGTGCAAATTTTTCGCTAAAAAACTTGCATTATGTAAAATTATTGTTATCTTTACTTAATCGATTAAGATAACAATTTAGACAACAAACCATCTGGGATTGAGACGAGGCACATTATGACAACACACAAACATGCCCTTTATACATTAAGCGCGCTTGCATTAGCAGTAAGTCAAAACTTACACGCTGAAGAGCAAGCACAACCAGAGGCTAAAAAAAGCGGCCTTGAAACGATTGTTGTAACAGGTGTACCGCGCCGTACGACAATTATGGCATCAAGTTCTTCAGTTAGCAGTGTTACATTAGCTGAAATTGAAGTATCAACACCACGCTCTACCGCAGAAGCATTCAGAACAATCCCGGGTGTACGTTCAGAATCAACTGGCGGTGAAGGTAACGCCAACATCGCAGTACGTGGCTTACCTGTTGCATCGGGTGGTGCCAAATTCTTACAACTACAAGAAGACGGCTTACCTGTGATGCAGTTTGGCGATATTGCTTTTGGTAACGCAGATATCTTCATGCGCTTAGATTCAACAGTACAAAGTGTTGAATCAATCCGTGGTGGCTCAGCATCTACAGCAGCAAGTGATGCACCAGGCGGTATCATCAACTTTATTTCTAAAACCGGTGAGAACGAGTCTGGCAGTGTATCAACCACTGTAGGCCTTGATTATGACTCAATTCGCACAGACTTTGAGTATGGTACTTATCTTAACGACAGTGTGCGTTATCACATAGGTGGTTTTGTTCGCCAAGGCGAAGGCCCGCGTGAAACTGGATATACATCAAATAAAGGGGGCCAGATTAAGGCGAACCTTACTAAAGAATTTGATGCCGGCTATGTGCGTGTTTACTTTAAGCACCTTGATGATAAAAGTGTAGGTTACCTACCTATGCCTATGTACTCAAATGGCGATTCAATCCCTGGTTTTGATGCACAATCAGATACGCCACATTCAGCACTTTTCACACAAACACTGCGTTTAAATGGTGATAATCAAATTAGCACTGGTGACATGACTGATGGTATGAATCCGGTTGTTACATCTGTTGGCTTTGAAGCTGCTTTTGATTTAGATAACGACTGGCGCATCGAAAACCGTTTTAGAACATCATCTGTAAGCGGTAATTTTATTTCTCTTATTCCAGCTGAAGTAGCAAGTGCAAGCTCAATTGCCTCTAGCATTGCTGGTGATGGCGCATCACTTGTTTATGCAAATGGTGGCTCAGCAGGCCAAGCTTATGGCGATGACGATTTAGCAATGCGCATCCACACATTCGATGTAACACTAAACGACATGGGTTCAATAGTTAACGACCTTAAGTTAACTAAATCGTTTTCTGATGACACAAGCATGACCTTTGGTTACTTTGCATCAAGCCAATCAATTGATATGTCATGGCTTTGGAACTCATATGTTATGGAGTTAAAAGGCGATAACGCAGCATTACTCGATGTGTACGCTGCTAATGGTGATAGCTATTCTGATAATGGCTTATATGCCTATGGCACTCCTTATTGGGGTAACTGCTGTCAACGCAACTACGATACAGAGTACGAAACACGTGCACCTTACATTAACTTAGCAACTAAATTTGGTGACCTAAGCATTGATGCAAGTGCTCGTTACGATTCAGGTGAAGCGCGTGGTAACTACGCAGGCGCCGTAACATCAACTGTTGATATGAATAGCGACGGTACAATCTCAATTCCGGAGCAAAGTGTAGTTGGTATAGATAACGCAAACCCAAGCATTGTTAACTATGACTGGCACTACAGCTCATACTCAATTGGTGCTAATTACCAAATTGATCCAAGCTTTGCGACATTTGCTCGTATTAGTAAAGGCGGCCGTGCAAATGCAGACCGCTTACTATTCGGTAAAGTAGAAGCGGATGGTTCAGTTGCTGAAGCCGATGCGATTGATGAAGTAAATCAATACGAATTCGGTGTGAAAAAACGTTTTGATTCACTATCAGTATTTGCAACAGCATTCTATGCAGAAACTGAAGAACAAAACTTCGAAGCCACATCGCAAAAATTCTTTGACCGCGAATATGAAGCCAAAGGTATTGAGGTTGAATCAACTTACTACGTAGGCGATTGGGATTTCCGTGGTAACTTTACATGGACAGATGCAGAAATAGCTAAAGATGCGTTATCGCCGGAGTTAGTAGGTAATACACCACGTCGTCAAGCTGACCTTATCTACTCACTAATGGCCACTTACAACTTTGACAAAGGTGCAGCGGGTCTGAGCTTTATTGGTACAACAGATGCTTACGCACAAGATAGTAATGATCTTCAGTTCGATGGCTACACACAAGTAAATGGCTTTGTAAGTTACAACTTGTCTGAAAACTTAAGCCTATCGCTTAATGTGAACAACCTGTTTGACACCGTAGGTATCACAGAAGCAGAAGAAGGCTCAGTACCAGATAACGACATTATCCGTGCCCGTACTATTAACGGCCGTACAACGTCACTTACTTTAAAATATTCTTTTTATTAATCACTAAACTCCCTTGTTTTAGCCCAGTTTTTACTGGGCTTTTTCAGCTTTAATAACCAACTTTCCAGCCTCAATTGAGCAAATAGTCGTAATTACTCCCTTTCTAGTAAAAAAACAGATAATAAATTATCACTTTGTTCTATAATCAACGTGCGCCACAAGTATTAATCCCTTAAAATGATTAAGTATTATTGCGAATTGGTTTAACCATTTGAATTAGGAACATGCATGTTTGTCTCACGCAAAAGCCACTCTTTACTCCAAGATCAATACAACGCGCTATTAGCTGAAGTTGAGGCACTCAAAGCCGACAATCACGTTCTGCGTGATGAAAACGAGCGCTTAGAAGCTCAATTACATCATCATGCTGATGATGCAGATCAACTGTTCATTGCTAATTTATTGAATAGTTCGATTGAATGTATCACGCAAATTGAGGGCGTACGCCAAACTGTTCTCGACTCATACCTTGTTATTGAAGAAGAAAGCCAAGTCACTTTACAGATCAGTCAACTATTGAATGACTCAAATAATGCGCTGCAGCATATCGTCAGTGAAATGGCGAGTATGGCAGGCAAAATGGGGAGCATGACCAGCAACATTACTGGCTTGTCTGATATGGCTGATAGCATCAATACCTTTGTATCAACCATTTCAAAAATTTCAGATCAAACCAACTTACTCGCGCTTAACGCCGCCATTGAAGCAGCTCGTGCTGGTGAGGCTGGTCGTGGCTTTAGTGTTGTTGCTGATGAAGTACGTACGCTTGCTACCAACACGAATAAATCAGCACAAGAAGTGTCTGATTTAGTAAAAGAAATCATTAACAAAACGGGTGAAACTGTCACCTCGGTTGAAGATATTCAGCAAAATAACACCCAGCTTTCAACAAGCTTTGATACCTTGAACAACGACTATAGTTCGATCATGAATCACTGCAATTCAATGAAAGAAACTATTATTAATGCCGCTACTCGCTCATTTGTGCAAACTGTAAAACTAGACCATATTGTATGGAAAGGTGAAGTATATGCGGTTGCCAATGGTACAAGTAACAAGTCGATTGATGACTTTTCAGATCATACCATGTGTAGACTAGGTAAATGGTATAACTCTGAACAATCAAATGGCTTTAAACAGCTCAATGCTTATCGTCAATTAGAAGAGCCACACCGTGAAGTGCACCGTAATGGTGTTGAAGCGTTAGTGATGCTACAAACAGGCAATAAAGACGCAGCTATTAATCACATTAATAAAATGGAAGCAGCAAGTGAGCGTGTCATGCATATACTTGATCAAATCGCTAACGGCTAATTACTAAAAATAATAAAACCGAGCTCAGATGCTCGGTTTTTTGATCTATTTAAGCAAGTTACTCAACTAAACCTTCTTGCAGCACCGGCATTACAGCACTTTGTTGTTCTTGGCGCTTCACATAGCTAAACAACATTAAGCATCCAAGGGCTAAACTTGCAGCTAGCATAGAGCCAAGAGTGGCGAATCTAAAACTATAAAACTGTGCAATAACGCCTGTTGCCCCTGCCCCGCACATAACACCAAGTTTAATGGCGTTCGTGTAAAACGCTGAGGTAAACCCTATTCGCTCAGGAAGCTGATCTTGTAATACGGTTAAGCCAATGCCTGCAAAAATACCGTAAAACAGGCCGTTCAATACTTGCAGCGCGATTAAATGCCACACTTGAGTGGCAAAAAACACTCCTAAATAAAATACAATGGCACAACAAAATGCCACCGCAAGCATCGAGACCTTACTGTATTTTTTAGCTAGTTTTGCTCCATACAGCATGATAGGAATTTCTAACAGTGCCACGACCCCCATAAACAGTCCTGGGGTATGTTCAGCAAACCCAAGTTCAGTAATGCTATAAAGTGGCAGTGCCGATGAATACATAATATTACCCGTTGAACCAAGCATTATCGATAAGCCTAACAACCAAAATGATAAACTCGCTGCGGCTGCAGGCTCTGAGCCGTTTTGCGATTTTTTAGCGCTGTAGTCAGGAATAAACTTAAATGCAAAGATTAGCGCAATCAAAGCGCAAAATGCAGCGAAGTAAAACGAGTGACTAAACTTCCCCCCTGCAGCTAACATATAGCCCAGCGGAGGGCCTCCCACCCAAGCAAATGAGATAGCAGCACGTAAACGCGAATTAAAGCTGGTAATGTCTATATTCTGTTGACGTCCAGCCCATTGTCGTGCAACCGTCATCATTTGTGGGATTGCCGCATTTCCCATCGCTAGAAATAACACACCTGCGAGTAGCACTTGCCAAAATGCAGTGGCATTTGCAAAGGTCACTAACGCGCACGTCATGCCTGCTACAGCCACCATAAATAACTTACGTGCACTTGTGCCTTTATCAGCCATGCCACCCAGCCACTGACTGATAACTAAACCCGTAATGGTTACCGACACCATATAAACCCCCAAATAAATGGGCGGTGTTTGCAGCCCTTCAACTATAAATAAGCTCATCAAAGGGTTAACGAATGCCCCCATTAACCCTGTTAGCATACTTAGAAGAATAAATATTACACCATGCTGTTTAAACAATACTTTCACTAACGACCCCATATCAATACAACAAGTGAATAGATAATTTAAAGGGCGCAAATTATACACAGTTTTAATGAGAACTTCATTTTGTAATACAAATTAAAGTACACGTGAATTTAATAGTTAAAGTCTATTACACTAATAAAAGCGCTCAGCATTACCTAATAAAAAAACTTCACATAAAGACTGCTATAAAATGCAAATGCCTTGACGACTTATGAATAGGTTTATATGAAATTTATTTACACACCTACTCTTATAATCAGCGCTTCAACATTCACTAAAGACAATGATGTAGCTGTGGGTTATACCCAAAACTCTTTTACAACATCCCCTCGTTGCAGCGTATTACTTGAAGACGTTCATGTAATTCAAAAACGGCAACGCTTTGCATGTAAATATATTCCTAAGTGTGTGGTTAATACTCGTGGTAAGGATGCATAGGGGTAGCTGCGAGTAAAAATCTCGAAAACTTAATCATTGCCGCTCTGTTTGAGCTAGCAGGTCAATAAAGCAAAACAATAAAAGGCCATGTATTGAACTTTCTGCTTAATTCTCCATCAGAGGTAAATACCTATAGCATTCAGTCAATTAAGTTTATTTATGAAATGGATTACTTTCTCCAAATGCGCTTATTCCCTCACTGTTTTAGCCATAATTATTACTGTACTCATAACCATTGATAATTTTGACAGTTCACAAAGCCTTCCAATTGGCTTCGTTCTATGGGGGATTTCACCTTACCTGTTAATGGCGTGGATGGTTGAACACAGTAAAACAAGAATGACACAGATTGCCTCATTTATTGTCACTATCATTTGTGTCTTATTTGGTATTGTGACCTTAGGTTCAATTTATTTTTCTCATGACGCACAATCAGCGTTGGTGTTTGTTTTTGCTCCATTATGGCAATGGCTGGGACTATTAATACTATGTATTCCATTGTACTTTATGAATAAATATACAAAACAGTCTCAATGAACGAAATAAATCAAAAATTTTATCTAATAGTAAGTATGCCTTCAGACACACTTACTATAAATTTCAAATCGTGATCTGAACAAACAGCTCAAAGGTTGTCATCAAGTAGTTTATAAAAACGTGATGTTACGCCATTTGTCCAACCAAACCCCTGTTGCACTGTGTACTCACCACCACCTGCACGGCTGACTAATTCACACACATTGTACTTTTCAAGCAGGCATTTATCCTCTGCAAAACGCATTTCAATCATGCTCAACCAATTTTTCATAATCGCTTGTGCTTCGCTGACAAAACCATAATCAGTTAAACCTTTTACAGCAAACCATTGCAGCGGCGCCCAGCCATTAGGGCTATCCCATTGTTGTGGAGTACTACATAATGTTGTAACTAAACCACCTGGTTTTAAAAACTCACTCATCAGCTTTTGTTTTACTTGCTGGGCTTGTTGTACAGATGCAGCACCAACAAACAAAGGAACGGCCATTGCCATTGAATCAACGCTGCTTTGCTGATTGAGTCGAATGTTGTAATCACGGTAAACACCTGCCTCAGAATTCCAACAATAGGTATTGATAGTATCTAGGCGAAGTGTAGCCAGCTCAGCAAAGGACTGACTCTGTTGCTCTGCACCAAGTAAACGGTAGAAGCGAGCTAAAGTGTGTTCTGCATTATACAATAAGCTATTTAAATCAATCGGTATGATATTGGTTGTTTCAATACTTTTGAGCTCACTATGATCGCGTAGCCAACGGCTACTAAAATCCCAGCCAGACTCGCATGCAGCACGAATATGCTGGAAATAGCTTTGCTGCTGCTCAGTTGTTAGCCCTTCAGCGTCATGTAAATCTTCTTTTAATGACTCTGGGCGAGGTGTTGCCGCACTATCCCAGTAGCGGTTTAAAATAGCCTTATTAGGCATTTTAACAACACGCCTAATGGCAGGCGTTTCAATGCTAAGGTCGTTACAGCCAGTCATCCAAAACTGATACTCTGCTTCAAGTGCTTTTACAGCGTTTGCCAGCCAAGTTAAATCAGCCTCAAATTTATATTTAGCATCCCACAGCATCGCTAACATCAACGCTAAAACAGGAGGCTGTGAGCGTGAGCTATAATAAACACGATTACCATTCGGAATACAGCCATTACGCTTTTGCAGGTCAATAAAGTTATTTACCATTGCTTCAATAGTTGCTAAGTCTTCAATATCTTCTAAACCAAGTGCGGTAAAGTAACTGTCCCAGTAATAAATTTCCTGAAAACGGCCACCTGGTACAATGTAATCAAATTGCAGTGGCATAAGTGAGCTTGCTAAATCAGTATCGGCATTTCTATGTAGGTGTGGCCATAAATCAAGAATATATTGCTTCACTGATGTGGAATCTAATGTGGCACTAGGAATAGATTGATCAGCAAATATAAAATTCGACATCACAAATTCTCGTAGTTCATCGCCTTTTAAAGGCCCAGCAAGTTGATATAACTCGCACGCACTTTGCCAAGACAATTTTGGCACTGCATCGGCAAACATTTTTGAATCAGCAAACACTTCTGCTAACTGTACGTCTTTAAATAGTTGGCTATTAACGAAATTCATGATAATCCCTTATTTTACGTTTGATGCTTCTAAATACTGTGGCTGTAAGGTGATTCTTTTAAATACGGAAACAGTAATTAATAGCAAGGCTATTGGCACTAATGTCAGATAAAACGCGTGTTGACCACTGAACTTATCAAATACAAAGCCCGTAATAATTGAGCCCGTTGTGCCACCTAATGCAGAGAAAACGACGATTAAGCCAGTCATAGCGGCGTGCTTGTATTTCGCTAAAGAACTAAGCATCACAGAATTAAGTAATGGGTAAATCGGTGCCATAAAAAAGCCAATCAACGGCAACATATATGCAGCAAAAGGCACATCAAAAACACTTTTCACTTGGCTACCATCAACATCATGAGTTAAAGGCAGCACCAACACTACAAGTACACCCATAGCGACCAAACAGCCCATTAATAAACTAAACCAACTAATAAACCTAAGTACTTGCCCTGCCACTAAACGGCCCAGCGCCAGTGCCGCAGCAAACAAGCTAGCAAGTTGAATACTTACATCTACGGGTAATTTTAAAACTTGATTATTAAAAGTAGGTAACCAAGTGCCTACTCCCTGCTCTATAAGTACATACATAAATGCACTTACAACGAAAATGAGCACCAATGGTTGATAGGCCAGCTTTAGCATATCAATAAAGTCATGCAGCTGAGATTGCTGATTTGTTTTTAGTTCTGGTGATTTTATTGGAGCCGCAATGACTGAAACAAACGCTACAGCAACAATCACTGCAAGCAAGTAATATACATTCAGCCAGTGACTACTTTGCGGGTTATCAGCATCTATAAATAACGCAAAAATCCAATAGCCCGATAACACCCCTAGCATAAACACTCCTTCTATAGTGTTTAATAAAGCAGAGTGCTTATTTGCATTATCAGTCACTTGACCAATGACAGAGTAAACAGAGATTTTCATCACAGCAAAGCTGCAACCAATTGCGGCAAATAGTGCTTTTAATACCCAAAACTCAGCAATACTCGGTACAACTAAGCACATAATTGCAACCAGTAATAAAGCACCGAGCATGGCAATTTTATAGCCCAAGCGAGGAATAAATGACGCCACTAAAAATGACACAATAGCAATACTTAAATCCTTAAATCCTTCAAGAACAGACGCCTGTGTTTTGCTTACATCTAAGCTATTTATTGCTTGTAAAATAACAGTGCCTACACTATTGAGCATTAAAGCAAAGACAAAATAGCTGCATGCCAGCGCGATGGTTATTCTTATAGGATTCATTCACTTCAACCTATGATTATTTTTACTCAGTCTAGTTTAGCGAAAAATAAAATGCAAACGTTTGCATTTAAAATTACACATGTCGCTAACATTCAATAGGTTTAGCGCTGACTAGATTGCCTATTTACTAGTTCTATTTCAACAACTTGAGACTCTACCGACTGCCCTGCTAACTGAGCTAACAACTTTTCAACAAGAATGACTGAGGCACGTTGAGTGTTTTGCTTGATACTCGACAACGAAGGATGACTGATATCCGCCATAGCAATATCATCAAAGCCCACAAGGGCAACGTCATTTGGAATGCTAATGTAACGCTCTTTCAGGGCTTTCATCGCACCGAAAGCCACCATATCACTACATGCCATAATGCCATCAAAACAAAGCCCTTTTTCTACCAATAATTGGTTAATTCCTTTGTAAGCAGCGCTACTGGTGATATCGATAGAGAGTACGTGAGGTGTCGCTTTTGCTGCAGAAATGGCATCTAAATAACCACAATGCCTTTCACTAATTTCAGCATGCCCAGGGTCGCCTAAAAACAAAATGTTTTTAGCGCCATTTTTCAATAAGTGCTCAGTCGCTAGGCGACCGCCTAAATAATTATCGCTGCCAACAATTGGGTAACTGCTGGGTGTTTTTGGATCGCCCCACACAACTAAAGGAACACCAGCATTCGCTGCAGCTTCAATATTTGCTTGGCTTTTACCTTGGCCGACCACAATAATGCCATCTGCGCGGCGGCTATTGATAAAGTAATTAGCCCAATCATCACTGGCCATAAATGAGTTAGAAAGTAATAACTCTAAGCCAAATTTGTTTAACGCTAAATTTATTTCACCGACAATTTTAAGTAAGAAAGGATCATTAATAGACTGCTCTGTATCACCATCAAGGTTAATAATAACCGCAACAACATTGGTTTTTTGGGTGCGAAGGCGGCTAGCAGCTGTGTTTAAACTAAAGTTATGTTTTTTTGCCAACTGTTGAAGCTTGTCACGAGTTTCCTGTTTTATCAATGGGTTATCATTGAGCGCGCGGGATACTGTCGACGTAGAAACACCTGCTAACTTAGCAAGATCGGCTAACTTTAATTTTCTATCGTTCATGAAACTGAAACACTGCCTTCCTTTAAAACATAGGCTGGCAATATACCACCATTTTGTCTAAATCGCTGCGCCATTAAGCATAATATTTTTTCAGTAAGCATAAACAGGCAAACTCATTCTGAGAGTAAAAAAAGGACAAAAAACTGAAAAAACAAATTGCAAACGATTGCATAAATCTCTATGGTTTATAAAAGCAAGGTGTTAACAATTCAAAATATTCGCTAATACATTGCTTTTAACAACATAAAAAATGGGAACACACAATGACAACTACATACACACGCAGTGCGCTAGCCTCTGCAATTTTGCTAGCTTTGAGTGGCCAGACAGTTATGGCTGAAGAGCAAACTGAGCAACCAGCTAAAGAAAAAGTTGAACGAATTATTGTATCTGGTACGCCAGCGGGTATTGGCGTACGTAAAATTGATGCAGGCTATGCCGTTACCAATATCGATGCAGATCAAATTGTTAAATTATCGCCAAAAAGTACTGCTGATTTATTCAAAGCCGTACCGGGTGTGTGGGTAGAAAGCTCGGGTGGTGAATCTGGTGCTAACGTATTTGTACGTGGTTTTCCTGGCGGTGGTGATGCACCATTTTTAACCTTAAGCCTTGAAGGTTCGCCAATTTACCCTGCGCCTACTTTGTCATTTTTAGAAAACTCGTCGTTATTCCGTTTAGACGAAACCATTGAAACAATGGAAGCATTACGTGGTGGTCCAAACCCTGTTGTTTCAAATGGCCAACCTGGTTTAACAACTAACTTCCGCCTTAAGCGTGGTAGTGAAGATACCGAAGGTGTATTCAAATACACAACCTCAGATTATGACTTACAACGCCTTGACGCTATGGTTAGTGGTGAGATTTCTGATGATTTATATTTCATGGTGGGAGGTTATGTTAAAAGCTCTCCAGGTATCCGTGATGCTGGTTTTACATCAGAAAAAGGCAGCCAGTTCACAATTAATATCACTAAAGAATTAGAAAACGGCACCATTAATTTATACACCCGTCAAACAGACGACCACGGTGCTTGGTACTTACCTACGCCACTAAATGTTGATGGTGTTGATGCAAGCTACACGCAACTGGGTACTTTAAATCGCCAAGCGATAATTTACACAGGCGCAAATAATGATGAGCAACAAATCGATTTAGGTGAAGGCCGTGGTTGGAAAGGTCATGTTTCAGGCGGTAGCATTAAGCTTGAATTCGATAACGGTTGGAGCTTCACAGATCGCTTCAACATCACCAAGGGTGATGCAAACACTTACGGCTTAGTACCGGCAGGCTCTGCAACAACGGTTGGTGCAGTGGCTGATAACGGTGAAACAGCAACAGGTGCAGTAACTGGCACAGAATACGATGCAGGCACTGCGGTTCAACAACTTGGCCGTTGGGTGGTTTTAAAAGAAATTAGCGCATTCACCAATGATTTAGCATTCGCTAAAAAGCTAGATAACTTATCACTAGCATTTGGTTATTACACAGCAAGCACATCAGCAAATGACTGGTGGAGCTTAGGTAACACTGCGTATCACGTACTTGAAGCAGGCGGCGAAATGCTAGACGGCATCGAGTGTAATGCAAGTGTTGAGGGTTGTGGTTTTAACTACGATATCAATTCGACAGGTGATGCACGCACCAATGCGTTTTATACAACCGCTCAGTATAAATTCAACGATGACTTTACACTTGATGCGGGTGTTCGTTTTGAAAGCCACGAAGTTGAATACTCAGTTGATGAAGGTCTTGATGGCGTAATCGACAAGTCAGTTCAATATGACGAAAGTAAAACATCGTGGACAACAGGTATTAACTACTCAATTAACGATGACATGGGTGTATTTGCTCGTGTAAACCGCGGTTATAAAATGCCTTACTTCGATGATTTTCGTGATAACTTTGGTGCATACGAAGGTGGCGAAAAGTTAATTAAAGAAGTAACACAAGCCGAGTTTGGTTATAAGTTACTTACCGATAGCACCGATTTCTACGCAACTTTATTCACTAATGAAGTAAAAGGTGATACCTTTGTTCGCCGCCCTGGTGTACCCGCTGAAATCTTAACAAACGAAGCATACGGTATTGAGCTTGATTATAACTACAACCACGAATCTGGTTTCTCAGTTAACTTAAACTCAACGCTTCAAGAAACCGAGATAACAGAAAGCCCGAGCAACGAAGGCAACGAAAGCCAACGTCAGCCAAAATGGCAAGTACGTGTAACACCAAGCTATGACTTTGAAGTAAGCGACATGTATGCCACCTTATACGGCACAATCTCAGCGGTTGATGATCGCTTCGGCGACAACGAAAATACGGTTGTTTTAGAAGGTTACGAAAAAGTAGACATTGGTTTAATTGTTGAACCTATGGAAGGTATTAAAGTGCAGTTAGCGGTTGATAACTTAACTGACGAGCAAGGTATCACTGAAGGTGATCCTCGTAATGCTGACGCACCGAATGGACGATATATTATGCCTCGTACTACACGCTTAAGCATTAGCTATGAGTTTTAAACTCACCTAACTCCCTTGGTTGTTATGCAATCAATACCCAAGCCACAGTGTTTTAAAACCTGTGGCTTTTTTGTTTTTATACTTCCAAAAAAAGTTTATTAATTAAGTCTTTATCTTGTTCATTAAGCTGTTCTTGTAAAGCTCTAATAAAATCCATTGACGTTGCAGGTCGATTAGGAAATGCGTATTTTTGCCATACTGATTTTAAAGCTGTCACAATCAATGCATCCCCAAATTCATTCCTAAGCTTTGCAAATACAAGAGTGGCTTTGGAATACTGATCGTAACTTTTTGATGAATCTACCAATGCTTGCTTTGTCGAAATATCTAGCCTAGAAGCTTGTTGATATCGTTGAGTTTCATATTTGACTAATGCATCGACAGCCTTTTTTCCGTAACGCTTTTCAATCACCACAAGCTCTATATATTTAGCTAATGATTCAATCAAAAAAGCGCTATCTTCAGGAACACTATTGCCAATATCATGACCAAACCATTGATGAGCCGTTTCATGTACTGCACGTCGATAACGTTGATCAAAACCTGCTCCCTCACTTGGTTTTGCTCTAAAACCGACTTTATTATCAATCAAAATAATTTCAGGTAATGCATACCCAGTCCCACCAAAACCTGTTGAGTCAATCAAACTGAGCTTTGAACCTTTGTACGCATTAAGATTACTCTTAAACCAAGAAAGCGTATCACTCATAGCTTGTAAGTTAACTTTTACAGCATCTTGAACAGTTTCTGTTGCACTTGATTTAGTAAAAACCTGTAACTTCACCCCCTCATAAATTAACTCAGTTGCTCCAAATGGAAACGACATCCAAGCAGGTAAGTTGTTAATTGGCACTGTCGTCTGAAATTTAAAAACGGCTCTTTGTCCTTCAATAATATGCTCTGTATTTTTACCTTGTGAAACGACCTGATAACCTACTGCGGTGGTAACCTTGCTTTTCATAGTAATACGTTCATAGCTATCCGGTACTTGGTATGTAGTATTAAAAAGCTTTGAAGGTGGTGTTTTAACATAGAGTGGAAGGCCATAATCTAATCTTAACTTCTCATCACCTAGCTCATAGTTTCTTTGATATCCAAGCGTCGGTAAAAGTGGAACAGAACGAATATAACTAAATTCAGGCGTAATGATTTGATGCCCTTGTGTGGGCCATAATTTGGCTTGCTTAACTTCAAATTGTGTTTTAAGTTGCCTTGTTTCAAATGGCTTGAGTGCAGGTTTAAACTCGTAAATAGCTTGATTCATTGATGGATAAAACGCGACTTGCTCAGCTCCTTCTATCTTAATATCTGCCCATTGATAAAAACCTGCGCGACCTATCAATACCTGTTTTATTGGTTTTGTGTGAGGGTTAGTAAATGAGTAGGTTAAGTTAAATTGTGCTGATTGCTTATAGGGGTAAAAATCTATTTCTGCATCAATATGACTGATTTTAGGCTGAGCTTTATATTTCCAACCAGTAAACATTCTTTCATAGTTTGCTTTAAATCTTTCTCGTTTATGAGAGTTACTTAGTGGCTTTTCTGAAATTAAATTAGCATGCAGCTGCCAAAATAAACTGATAGCTAAAACTGCAGGTGTTAACAGCCAAGCATCTTTACTTTTAAAAGCCCTGCGGCCCAACCCTGTACCACGATGATTAAAAGCCTGACTAACAAGCACAACACTAAGTAATAACACTAGCCATGCGCGAATATAAGGCCAGTAACTACTTAAACTTGCGCGATAGCCCCAAAATTCATTAGCCGGCTGCAATGGTGTCCAAGCTACACTCCAAAACGTGTGTGTTAGCCCTAAATAAGTCATTACTGGAGTAAATTTAAGTAACAAAATGGCCAAAACCACTAAAGATGCAACGAGCTCTGAGCGCATTAAATTGAAAATACATACAAATACTGAAGCAATAATAGCCAGCGGCAGCCCCATTAAAGCTAAAATATAAATATGTTGATAGAAGTCAAAGTCACTGCCAATAAAAAGTTCAGCTAGAGATGCGCCAACTAAGCCAATTAACGAATAAACAAACACCAAACTCATTATTGCCAATAATTGGCTATGTAAAATTGAAGCGGTCTTAATAGGCGCTGCCGCAATTATCTCTGCTACTTTATAGTGCCTAGCATTACAACTAAGTTGCCAACTCCATAGAGCGCTCAGTAAACACCCGAGCAATATATACATATCAAAGGCATATTGATTAACAGCATCAATGCTAGTTGCTTTTATAACACTCATTGGCTCTGCATACTGAGAGGAGGATGCAACACTATTAAACACCAACCCTAGCCATAAAAATAATAGAATGATTGTTATTGGTTGTTTTAAGATATTTAAAATTGCAGCTTTATATAGCTCAAATAGAATCGAGCTTTGACGAAATGTAGGCTTTACCGTTTGATAGTGAGTGTTAGGCCTAAAATCGGACTCAAGATGCCTTTCCTCCGCTTTTTTTGCCCGTGCATGTGCTTGGGGGTACAAACCAACAGCGAAAGTAAAAATAACAAATGCCAGACTAAAACAAATAAAACGATTAGTATAAAAGGGCGTATTTTGTGACTCGCTAAAACTTGCTATTACCGTTGTATAAGCAAATGGATCTAACCAGATAAATAGTTGATAGAACGTTTCGTTTAGTACATTACTTCCTGCCAAAATTGGATTACCCGTTATACTCGCAGCGAACAAATAAGCTATCCAAATGCTTGCAAAAACGGCATAGATAATCATTGAGCTTCGAAACCTTTGACAAAGCCAAAATGCCAAAGCAATAAGTAAAAAACAGTTTATGAGTAAAACAAAACCACTATAAAAAATTGTATAACCAAGTATTTGCCAACTAAATCCATTATTTTGAAAATCTACGAAACTCATAACCAACGTACTGCTTAATGAAACCATCATTAATAGACTTACAAAACCACCTATTCGAACATAGTTTTTTTGTCTTGAACTTACTGATGCAACAGCAATAATTTCGTCCATATGAAAGAGGTGATCACGTAAGAAAATTGCTGGCGATAATGCTCCAACCAATAAAACCAATTGCATCATGTGTAATGACACTAAATGCAATTGATACTGCTGTAACGGGTCAACATTACTTGTTGCAAGCCCTGAAGAAAGTGAAAATGCAAAACTTGGCGCAATAAGCAAGCACACCCAAACTATTGGTTGACGAAAAAGATACTTTAACTCATTAATTATTAACATAATTCGCCTCTTTGAGATTTTAGTTCAAAGAAGTACTTATCTTGTAATGATTCTGTCGCCAAAACAGCTCCTATAGTTGGGCGTTCTGCGGCATAAACTCGAAAGACAGGCCTGCCATATCGATAACTTTGGCTCAGTACTAAAGCACCTTTGGGCAGTTCGTTTGGCAAAGTTTTTAATGTCCATACTTTACCTTTGAGGTGACTTACTAAGGTATCGATATGGCCACTTTGTATCAGTTGACCTCCTTTAATCATCGCCACAAAGTGACATTGGTTTTCTATGTCTTCCACAATGTGTGTTGAAAGCAAGATCAGTCGATTCTTACTCATTGATACTAATAAGTTATTGAGGCTCTCTCGCTCAGCCGGATCAAGCCCTGCTGTAGGCTCATCTAAAATAATTAATCTAGGATCCCCCAGCAATGCTTGAGCAATACCAAAGCGTTGTTTCATTCCCCCAGAAAAGTGACTGACTCTTTTATTTGCATGTTGAGTTAAGTTTAACGCAGTAAGCAGGTCATCAATCTGTTGCTTTGTCTTTTTAATTTCAAGCCCTTTTAATATGGCTATGTGTTCAAGTAGTGCTCTACACCCTATATGTGGGTAAACACCAAATTGTTGTGGTAGATAACCAAGTTGCTTACGTAACTTTTCAGGGTCTTTTAATATATCTAAGCCACTAAACTGTATACGGCCAGAATTAATAGTTTGCAGGCATGCAAGGGTTCTCATCAAACTAGACTTACCAGCGCCATTTGGCCCCAATAAACCTACCATGCCGCTGGGTAACTCAATGGTTATATCGTTAAGTGCTTGAGTTCCATCAGGGTATGTTTTCGAAATATGTTCAAGTGTTAGCATTTATTGGCTCCTTAATTAGCACAAATCTAGATTAAGGAATGGCAAAGCTCGCTACTATGAAGTAATGATCAATGAGTCAAGTTTGATGATGAAAGCAAATATTCTGCTTTCGTCATCAAAAAAAGAACTTTCATCAAAATGTGGATGAATAAAGCAATAAAAACGTTAAGCTAAATCTATTAGTAACCCTTTATCAGTATGTTACGCCCTCAGTTTCCACATTATTTAGAAATTAGGGTAATATATAAATGTTCGAAAAAACAACAATGTAAAGTTGCAAAAATAAAAAATGAACGGAGTAGATTTTGCTGGCAGCTATTAGCTATTTATCATCAACTAAAAACACAAAAAGCATGGTTGCTTTACTACCATTAATCGCTGCGATACTACTTGAAAGCCATATTCGTTATCTTTCCCTGAGAATTGATTCACCAGGTACTTATCTAACAGTAAATTTACAGCTAATTTTTGAGTGTATCCCCTTCTTAATCGCTCACTGGATAGCATCTCAACACTCTTTAAAGCAAGCTTCATTGTGGTGGTTGTCAGGGTTTATTGGTTATCCAATAATCACTTATCTATTAAGCAACGGCTTGCCAACTTATGATAAATGGCATTACTTACAAGAACAATGTTGGTTACTTTGCAGCCTAGCAAGTTTATTTTGGCTTTCATCCCAACGTTTTAAGAAGAACCAAAAATCTAAATTTACCAGTTGGATTAGCTCATTGTTTACATTAAATAAAGTTGTTTTTTTTATATGTTTTGCCTGGGCGTTTATCATGGCTGGCATACTTAATAGCCATGAATCACCCCTGCTAAATCAACCATTCGCATTGATATTTGATACTCAAAAGCTACTTACAAACTATTATCAATTTATTTGGTATTTTTCTCAGCTTCTGGTCTACGCAATTATCGTTCACGGCATTTTTTTATTTAATCGTTACATTTTAATACGTCAATTATTAGCCAGACATGGAGTGCTCATTTTTGTATCTGCATGCTTAATTAGCATGGTTATTTTTACACCATTACTTGTCGCTATTGTGCTCACATTACCTGTTAATGACTTACCCTCATATGTCGCCAATCTAACTCCGGGAGGCAGCCAAAACATTATCAATAAGTACAATTATCAGTTTATGTTTTTATTTTTAAGTATCTCTACACCCATTATCTTGGCGTTTGAACGCCAACAGCACCACCATAAATTAGAAGAAGTCGCCAAACAGCAAATAAAAACAGAACTAAAGCTACTGCAGCAGCAAATTAATCCGCACTTTTTATTTAATACTTTAAATAACTTATATGCACTTGCATTAACAAAATCAGAAAAGACACCTGATTTGGTATTACAGTTGGCTGACTTACTGAGATATACCGTCTATGAAGGGCAAAAACCATTCGTTCCACTCGAAAAAGAGCTAAGTTACATTAAAAACTTTCTTGAACTGCACAAGATAAGGCATGCAAATAACTGTAGATTCAACCTAGCATGGCCTGAAACTACTCAATCTCTTTCTATAGCACCACTGCTTCTGATCATTTTAATTGAAAACACCATAAAGTACGGTGTTGAACACGCACAAGAAAACGCTGAAGTAACGATAAAACTAACATTAAACGACAACGTTTTAACTTTATATTGCGAAAATAGTATTCCTCGCAAAAGCGATAACGATGATTCAGGTATGGGACTAAAAAATTTAAAGCGCCGTTTAGAGCTGCTTTATCCCGAAAAACATACTTTATTGGTGCACAATCACAATGGACTTTGGCAAACCAACCTCTCTTTGGAGCTATCAAGTGATTAAGGCAATTATTGTTGATGATGAACCACTTGCTCATCAAGTAATTCTTCATCATTTAGAGTCGTACTCAGATATCAAAGTAGTTTCTCAGCATTTCAGCGCTAAAGATGCTTTGTACGAATTAGCAAAATCAACTATAGATGTCGTGTTTTTAGATATAAACATGCCAGAATTGTCAGGATTAGAGCTCATTCAAGCACTCGCTAATCCACCTCAAATTATCATTGTGAGTGCTTATGAAGAATATGCAATCACGGGCTTTGAACTTAATGTTACTGATTATTTACTCAAGCCTGTATCTGCAAAACGTGTTCAGCAAGCAATAAATAAAGTGCGCGAGCGCATTTACCTGGCTCCTAAAAGCAAATCAATCACCTTAAAAATAGATCGCGAAAAACGCAAGCTTAGTTTAGATACAATTAAATATATTGAGGCATATGGTAATTATGTAAAAGTACACCAAGACGACCAAACGATCCTCGCAACAACAACTCTAAAACAGCTTTTAGAGCAGTTAATAGGTTCATTCACTCAAATCCATAAATCATACATAGTGAATAACAACAGAGTCATAGCTATTACAAACGAGCATGTAGAGCTAGATAATGGTGATAAGATAAAAATTGGCAAATCTTTTAAAGAGCACTGCAAAGTTTTACTTTAGAGAATACTTATCAGGTGTTCTACAAGAACCTCATGCTGTGAGATTGGCAAATGAATTCCTTCCGAAGGACATGTCGTTATAAGTTCAAAGCAATTAACAAAACAGCAGTTGTTACTGTCAGCAACATTTCTAAATTCTTCCACTAAGAGTTTTGCTTTTAGCTCTGCTCCTGCATAAATAGATTGATACGCGCCAACTTCATACACCGCAGGCGGGCTTAGTATCATTATTTTGGGCAATTTGCGGTGCAGATAGTAGTTTTTTATATCTAAAATGAGTGTTTCGAGGGCATTGGCAATATCAGCAGGCGACAGTGCAAAACGGCGCTTTAAATCATTAGTGCCAAGCTGAATAATAATCACATCTAAATGATAAGCCGCGAGGTAGGGTTCGAGGTATTTAATACCCAGTTTATCGCCACTAAAAGGCGGGTCGTTCACCAGCGTACGGTTTGGCTGTCCGGCTTCAATCACTTCATAGCCAGCACCTAATTTAATACCAAGCAAACTTGGCCAGCGCTCATAAGCAGCCAAGCGTTTACCATCAACGGGCGAAATACCATAGGTGTTTGAATCACCAAAACATAAGATATTCATTAGAATGGATTCAGTGTGTAACCTTGTTGTTGCAATTGTGCGTGTGCGGTCATTGCCGACAAAGCCATTTGTACACCCGGTATAAGCTGCTGTTGCTTTACCTTCATGTGCGTTGCAGACTGCCCGCACAAATACACAACAGTGTTCTGTGCTAACAATTGTGAGATCAATTGCTGATTTTTATTGTCGCTGTCAAAGCGCTTTTTATAAAAACTGTTTTCTAGTACATCAACACTTGCGCCGCCATGCACAACTAAAGCAAGTTGAATGTTCTCAGGTTTCACACCATGAGCTATGTGCATATTAATGAATCGTGCTAATGAGTTCATTTTGTTATTCTGCCCCCCTTTTTCTGCTGCATCAGCTACATCAAATGCCACTTTGAAAACCGTTTGATCAGAGATTGGCGCATGGTTTGGCACATCATAGTAAAAACCAAAACCTTTAATAGCAGGCTCAGCTTGCTCTGCATGACTAAACGAAGATAATAAGGCTAAAGATAAACCTAACAGTGTTGATTTCATAAAAGTTCCTGTTGTTTTTTACTCTAGCCTACCTTGTTTAAACGCGTTTAACTAGCATCAATATGTTGATGCGCTTTAAAGGTCATGCCTAAGTAATTAAAGGTGTTTTTAAACATCTCGATAAACGCGTTAGGTGCGTGTGAAGATCCTGCGTTTGAGAGCAATGAAAACTGCTTTTCACGAAGTGTTCTCAGTTTAGGCCTGAGTGTTTCATCATCCATGTAATCAGTGATCCGGTCTAAAAATGCTTTAAACTGCGGTGTGGTGTTATACCAATACACCGGAGATGCAACTACCCAATGTTGATAATTCAACAGCGCTTCAAATACCGCATAAAAATCATCATTTTTATATTGCTTATCGTAGCAATAAGGCGAGATAACATAGTCATCTAGACATACCACATCACCACCATATTGCGTTTTATAATCATTAACTTGTAAACTCGTATTACCTTGTTTTCGCGCACTTGAATAAATAATTACCGTATTTGTTATTGGTTTTTGTTGCATGACTATCACTCCTTTTTTATGATGTGCGCAGCGTAAAACCTCAAGCTAACTTTAGGTCAACACCTTGGAGCAAATTATGTCAGATAAGAAACTTATTGATGCAAACCTATCGGTTGGCTTTGTGGCAAAACGCAGTGGCGTAAAAGTTTCAACCTTGCATTTTTATGAGTCGAAAGGACTTATTCGCAGCTGGCGAAATAACGGTAATCAGCGCCGCTATAAACCCGATGTATTACGCCGAATTGCCGTAATAAAAGCCGCGCAAACCATGGGCATAACCCTTGAGGACATTAAACAAACTTTAAGCACTCTACCTGAGCAGCGCACACCCACTAAACAAGATTGGGCAGAACTTTCGAAGCGCTGGCAAACCCAATTAGATGAACGCATTCAATACATGCAGCGATTGCGCGAGCGCGTTAACGGTTGCATTGGCTGCGGCTGCTTATCAATGGCCAAATGCCCTATTTACAATAAAGACGATTATTTAGGTGAAGAGCAAAATGGCGCAGTGCTTTTAGAAAGAGATTAATACACTTCTGCTGATACTTTATATCAGTTGCAAGTAATACAGTGACGACAGTGCACTGCAATTAACAATAACTGTTAACCAAAGTACAGCAATAAAACTGCGTTTTTTAGATTTGTGTCTTAGCCATTGCTGCGCAATTAATGAACCTGGCCAGCCGCCGATTAACCCTAAAATATGCAGTGTACGCTCAGGCACTCTTATCACATGCTCGCCATGTTGCATCGCTAACCGTTTATCCCAGCCATATACCAAAAAGCTTATTAAGCTCGCTACGCTGTAAGTGCCTGCAATAAAGTAGGTAATATTAAGTTGCCACGATATCAGCCATAATAACGCTAAAAACAACAATGAAAATGTAACTAATGTTTTCTTAATCAACGAATTATCACCTATACTTTGCAAAATAAATTAAATTATATCGGGGCGTTATTATGGCATACCTCAAATCACTTTTACTATCAATCTGCCTGTGTTCACTTTCTGTTTTGGCTGCAGAGCAACAACTTGATGACAAGCTAAAAGTGTTTGAGCCTTATTTAGGCACGTGGCAGTCAGACTTTAATGTCGCAGCTGGTAAACCTGCGGTACAGGATGTGAGTATGTGGCAACGTGCGCTCAATGGCACCGCCATTAAAACCATTCACTCTATCAATGAAGGTGAATATGGTGGTGAATCGATGATTTTTTGGGACAATAAAAAGCAGTCTTTGGTGTTTTATTACTTCACTACAGCAGGCTTTTATACCCAAGGCACAATGAATGTACTTAGCCCTACTCGGTTTGTTGCTTATGAAAATGTGACAGGCAGCAAAGAAGGGATCACTAAAGTAAAATCGACAAGCGAGTTTAAAAACAATAGCTTTGTGGTATCGACCTCTTACCTTAAAAAGGGTCAATGGACAAAACCCGATACCCGTACTTACACCCGCAGCGAAAAAACAGTTAAGTTTAAATAAGAGCTTTAAAAAAGGGTAAGGTGTTTATCACCTTACCCTAATCTATATTAATGCCTAAAGTCTGCCATTAACGCAGGGATACCTGGCAGCATACCTACCATTGCCATCACGCTTGTTAAAATAATAAACATTATTAATGGAATGATCCAACGACTCATTGGGGATAATTCAGAGCTTCGCTCTTTACAACCAATTAAGCCCAGATTGTCTAGCAACATAGTTAATGACCAACCAAATGCAGGATTCACTAAAGTCGATGAAAATACCACAATAGCGGCCGATTGCGTGGTTTTACCTTCGCGGGTCATTTCCATGCCAGCTTCAAGAAGTGGGATAAACACACCAACAATCAAGGCTACACATAATACGGGTTGCCAAATTGCTAAATCCATTGGGTAGCCCCAAATACTGGCAATGATACAAAATAATGCAGTTAACACCGCCCCTGCAGGAATTGGGCGCTTAGCAATGGCTGCAGGTACAATGTAGGTTCCCCATGACGAGGTAAAGTTAGAGCCACCTAACAATGAACCAAAAGTCTGGCGGATTGAAGCGCTAAACATAGTATCGTCAATGTTCATTTGTACTTTTTCAGTGCGCTCAGGGTAACTAATTTTTTGGAATACTTGATGCCCTAAAAAGTCGGGTGACCACATCGCAACCGCAAGCACCGCAAATGGTAATACCACCACAAAGCTCTCAAGTGTAGGCAAACCCAACATCCAACCAGTATTTTCACCCCACCAATACATCGGGTTCATATTTGGTAAGCCCGGTGCTGTTTTAAACTCAAACGGTGCTCCCAGTAAAAATGCGATTAACCCGCCAAGTAAGCAACTTAATGGCACAGCTAACCAACGTTTTTTGTAGTGCTCAAGTAAGGCATACAACACGATTGTCGATAAAATCACAATAAAAGCGATATGGGTCATATCAATGCCTTCAGCCCATGCAAACAGCTTTTTAACCTGCGAAATCGTGCCAATAAAACCAAGGTAGAGCAATAAACCGCCACACACGCCTCGGCTAGTTAATCCCGCCAGTAAACTCCCCCCTTTACTAAGTGCCAGTAACAGACCAAACGCCCCTATCAGTAAACCGAAGGCCATTGGGTGACCACCCGCAGCAACAACAATCGGGATCAAAGGAATAAGCGGCCCATGCGTACCCGCTAAGTTTGCTGTTGGTAAAAAGAAGCCTGAAAATAATAAAATGAAGATCGATACAATTAACAGCTCATAACGCACGTTTTCTAAAATAAAACCTTCACCTAGGCCCAGTGGCGCTGCAAATGTTGCAGCAATAGCACCCACCATTACCACCTTGCCTATGGTGCCTGCCATGGCTGGGATAGAGTCTTCTAATTCAAACCGATAATCACGAAATGGTAAGTTAGGACGCCAGCGCTTAGGCTGCATAATTTGTAATTCGTGTTCAAGGTATTCGTCACGACTCGAAAATTCACTGCTGGGTTTATGAAGAGCTTGATAGCTTTGCTGGTCGGCATGAGCATCCGATCCTTGTTCAGCAGACGCTGATTGCTGCCTCGTATTCATGAGTTCTCCTACTACCTATCTTGAAAAATTATGTGAGTTTTTATTATGCAGTTAGGGTAAAGCAGCCAACTGCAAAACACGATTAGGCAAAAGGTAGGGTATGAATTTATAAAAATGGGGTTTTTAATAAAAAGTGGCTCTCAAAAAATATTTTAACACTTTGATATTTAATGTTTTTTAAAAATAAAAAGGCCAATAAAGAGTAAGACTTGCTTGCTTTTTGAGCACATTAACTATTAGTCTAATAAATTGTATGAATAGCAAACAGCTATGTAAAACCACTTTTAGATTAATCGAATTTGCCTATTTCCCAACTGCTAATATACTAATTTATTAGTACTTTAAATAATGCTAACTCGCCTTTCTCATGGGGTTATTACAAAAGCACTTAAAGGGATGTATGAACACACAGCTCAAACCTTGGCAATTTAATATCATTGTTTGCTCTGTTTATCTGCTGTTTGGCTTGTTTACCATGCAAGTGTTAAAAACACTGGCGGTATGGCCACCTGCAGGAGTCGCATTGGCTGGCTTGATGTTATTTGGTCGCAAAGCCTGGTTGGGCGTTGCATCAGGCACCTATTTAGTCGTGCTTTTCTACTTTTATCTCAGCGGCTTAAATCCACTCACTTTTAAACACATAGCAATAAATGCCGCGACAACGACAGGAAATACTTTCGCTGCTTTAACTGCATTTTGGCTAATTAACCGAAAACTTAAACAACACACGCTGCTGACGAGCGTCACCAGTTTAGCCAGAGTGTTTATTGTTGCTTGCATAGCGATTGGTGTGATTTCTGCATTTTTCGGTGTGGGCATATACTCACTAGTTGGTATCGAGTGGTTTGATGGCTTATATGTAGGCATATTAAATTGGAGCATTAGCAATGCCCTAGCGGCGATTGTATTCACCCCTGCCCTTTACTTTTTATGGCGAAATTGGCCGCATCCGGTCACCCTTAGTGAATTTTCTAAGCTTCTTTTACTTACTTTGACCGTGGTTTTGTTGTGTTATTTTATTTTTGGCCCTGCATACACAGCGATGACATTACCATTTTTACAACCTGCATTACTGCTGTTTCCGCTGCTTTATGCAGCCACGAGGTTATCACCAACCGCCACCAGCTGCATGAATATGTTGGTGTTTTTTGCTGCTTGGGTCGGAAGTAATCAAGGCTGGGGCTATTTTTATTATCATCACCCAAAGTCAGCAGAAGTGACCATGCAGTTTTTCTTTTTATTTACTCTTTCAGCGGTATTACTTATTCAAGCCGTGTTTATTCAGCGCAAGAAAGAACAACAAAAGCTGACCACCATGCTCGAACAAAAAGTAGAAGAGAGAACCTATGAGCTAGAACGTGCTAAGCATGAAGCATTAGCCTTATCTGTAACAGATCATTTAACACAACTTTATAATCGCCGCGGCTTCTTCGAAAAGGTTAATCAGCAGTTTGCAAAATATCATGACGCGCAATGTACCTGCTCCCTGTTACTGTTAGATTTAGACCAATTTAAAGCTATAAACGACAAATATGGCCACGCTACTGGCGATGAAGTAATACGAACCACAGCGCATAAGCTCATCCAACATAGCAGAGCATCAGATATTGCGGGGCGTATTGGTGGAGAAGAATTTGTCTTATTTTTACCCATGGCAAATAACCACACTGCTTTTGTTATTGCAGAAAAGATCCGGGTCGATATTGAACAACAAGACATCATCGTCGACAACAATCACGTTAAATTCACTGTGAGTATTGGCGTAAGCACCTTGCAAGCAAACGATCAGCACATAGAGTCGATGTTAAAACGCGCAGATAAAGCATTGTACCAAGCCAAAAACCGAGGCCGCAATCAGGCGCAGTGTAGTTAGAGTTACGAGTTGCTAGTTACGAGAGTAAAGTTACGAGAAAAAGGTACGAGTATGTAGCAGCGATTTTACATCGCGTTTTTTCTCGAACCTCGTATCTCACAACTAGTCCCTTTACTCTTGCAACTAGCAGCTTAAAGTTATTTCGTCTTTAACTTGTTCAACTCATCATCCTGTTGCGCGACGAGTGCACTGAGAGTTTGGCTACCATCTCCGGCCTGTGTCGATAGCTCAGCTAATTGCGATGCGGCATCTGAAATTAACGTCAAGTTACGGTTTATTTCTTCTGTGACAGAACTTTGCTCTTCCGCCGCCGTTGCAATATGGGTAATCTGTTGCGTTATTTCGTCTACTTTTACCACGACTTCATGCAATGCATCGAAGGCAACTGAGGTTTCATCCACCGCTGTTTGTGCGCGCACTACACCTTGCTCAATAACTTTAGAAGCATTACCAACTTCTAGCTGTAAGCTATCTATAAGGCCACTAATATCATCTGTTGATGAGCGGGTTTTTGAAGCAAGTGCCCTGACCTCATCAGCAACCACCGCAAAACCACGGCCTTGCTCACCGGCTCTTGCCGCTTCAATTGCCGCATTAAGTGCAAGCAAGTTAGTTTGCTCTGCAATCGTTCTGATCACATCAAGAATTTGGGTGATGTCGTTACTGCGTGCCGCCACTTTTTCAACCGCTTGATTAGCCTCCTTGATTTCATCCGACATGGTTTTAACTTGAGTAACCGCAGACGACAAGCTAGATTCACTGCTCACAACTAGGCTGTTTATTTCATCGGCTTGTTGCGCTGACTGCTCTGAGGCTCTTGCCACCTCAAGAGCTGTTGCGCTCATTTCGTTCATTGCCGTCACTACGCTCTCTATTTCTTGGAACTGAGCTTGAACGTTATGTTTAGTATCAACTGCAACACTTGTCGCCAAATGAGCCTGCTCTTTAGTTTGTGTCGATACATTTTTAAGCTCACCAATTAAGTCGCGTAATTTAGTAAGAAACGCATTAAAGCCTGTTGCCAATGCGATTAATTCAGCATGTGTATCAACATGTAGAGTTTGTGTTAGGTCACCCTCAGCACTGGCAAGGTTATCAACACGCTGTTGAATTTGTTGTAATGGAGCCACGATAGTGCGGATCACTAAAGTCATAATAACAAAGGCTGCACCAGCAATAATAATACCTGTAACCAAGATTAAACCACCTAAGGTATTAGCATTTTCACTCATGCTATTTGCAAGTGCTTGAGGGCCTTCAAGAGCAAGCTCAGCAGGCACTTCAATCAACAAGTTCCACTGTGTTTTAGCAAGCTTAATTGTAATTGGATAATTAACTAAGTACTGATCGCCGACTTTAAATACGCCACTTTGATTTTTCGCTTTTACGTAATTGTCTAAAGTGCTTTTAGTCACCGCCTCTTTTAGCGGCCTGCCAAGCTTATCTTTGTAATGGCTGCTACCTACCACTAAGTCAAGTGAGCTTAATAAAGTGACTCGAGCTTTACCGTTATACAGCTCTTTTGACAGTTTTTCGGTCATGCTTTGAAACACAGGTAAGGTTAAATCAACACCAGCAACACCAATAAATTCGCTACCTCGAAGAATTGGCACCGTTAAAGACGTCATCATTTCAGAGTAACCAGGGGTGATTTCGTATAGATAAGGTTCCATAATGCATGGCACTTTCGTGTCTTTTACACACAAGTACCACTCAGCTTCACGCTGTCCAAATTCATTTAACGTGTCTACATATTTTTCTGCGACATCGTCAACAACTTGTTGCTCAATGACACCATCTCGATTGCGCGTGAAATAGATTTCTAATGTACCAGCACCGGCTACAGAGTGGTCATAGCCACTGATAAAGTTAGCATCACGACCATCAAATGCATTTGCTTCGAATTGCGAGTAAATAGATGAGAGTATTGTGTTTTTATTCAGTATAGAGCGATTAAGTTCAACCACAGCATCGCGCGTTAGAGTCGCTGCAGCATCAGGGTCGCCTAAAATAGCAGCGAATGAGTAAGGTACTCGATATGCTTCATTGATAAAGCCGGCGACTTGTTCACCATATGCTGTTGCATTTGAGGAAAGTTTCTCTTCCACTTCAGCAACAATCAGCTTTTCAGATTGTTTAGCTAACTCTTGATTACTACTTGAAAGCTGCCACCATAAAATGCTTGATAAAACAAACACCGTAATAAAAATACTGCCTACGGTGAGCCATAACAACTTTTTCGCTAATGCTAACTGCCGCATTGATTCTTCCTGCTATTATTATCATTGATTAACTAATAGTTTAGACCATTTGTTTGATCACATTAGATTAATTGCAAAAAAAGTACTAATAATAAAAAGCATTGCAGGTATAGAAATTAAACATGCCACCACTACTAATCCAAGTCTTTAATAGTAGGTAACACCAACAGGTTACAATAATGCAGCAACACACATTCGATTTTGACCAAATTATTATAGGCTCCGGATTTGGTGGCTCTGTTAGTGCGCTACGCCTAAGCGAGAAAGGTAACCGGGTATTAGTACTCGAAAAAGGCCTGCGCCGCGACGATAAAGAGTTTCCAAAAACCAATTTAGATATCAAAAACTATATGTGGCAGCCAGAAATTGGCCTAAAAGGCTGCATTCAATTTTCGTTTACCAGCAAAGTCACAGTGCTGCATGGCGTCGGTGTTGGGGGTGGCTCACAAGTTTATGCCAATGTGCACCTTATTCCTGATGATGAAGTCTTTCAATCTCCAGCTTGGACACGAATAAAATCAGACTGGAAAGAAACCCTAATGCCCTACTATGGTCTTGCACAACGCATGTTAGGCAGTGCCAAAAATACTTACACCAATGTTGCCGATCACGCGCTTAAAGACATTGCTGAGCAAATGGGTCAAGGTGACTCCTTCAAAACCGTGAACACAGGTGTGCTTTTTGCAAAACCCGGCGAAGCCTATAACAAAGAGCTACCGGATCCTTACTTTAACGGTGATGGTCCAAGGCGAAATACCTGTCATTACTGTGGTAGCTGTATGATTGGTTGTCGCCATAATGCTAAAAACACTTTAATGAAAAACTATCTTTACTTTGCCGAGCGCAACGGCGTAGAAATAAGACCAAGCTCTGAAGTAATAAAAATCACCCCGCTCAGTGCAGATGGTAGCGCCGGATACAAAATCAAAATTAAAGATACCAGTCATCGCAATAGCCATATTTATACCCTGACAACACGGGGGGTTGTGCTAAGTGCAGGAGTAATGGGCACCGTTCCGTTGCTTTTAAAAATGCGTGATAAAAACAAAACATTGCCCAATATTTCAGCTTGGCTTGGGAAGCAAATTCGCACTAACTCAGAAACCCTCACCACCGCTAACAACACCACTAAAAAAGTTGATGATGGTGTTGCCATCAGCTCATTTATTTCGGTCGACAAAGACACTAACATTGAAATTTGCCGGTTTAGAGAAGGTGCCGATGGCACATGGCTATATTTACCTTACGTTCCCATGGTGACAGGAAAAGGTCTAAAGCGTATTACTAAGTTTTTAGTTAACACACTGCGCCATCCAATAAAAACAGCCAGAGTTCTGCGCCCAAAAGGCAAAGCCCGCAGCTCCATTCTATTTTTAGTAATGCAAAAATCAGAGGCGTTTATTCACCTTGAGTGGCGACGCAAATGGTATCGCTTCTTTAAAAAGAGCATAACTGCAGTGCAAAAAGAAAATGATACGCCGCTTAGCGTTAGTTTTCCAAAAGCAGAAGAAGCGACCAAACTATACGCCGAAAAACTTGGCGGTGTGCCAGGCTCAGCCTTATCTGAAGTGCTATTTGGTGTACCGATGACGGCACATATCATGAGTGGGGTCGCTATGGGTACTGATGCTTCCAACGGCGTAGTTGATAGCTCGGGGGAAGTATTTGGCTATCAAAACCTGCGTGTTATCGACGGTTCAATCATACCGGGTAATTTAGGGGTAAACCCATCATTAACCATTACCGCCTTATCTGAATACGCGATGAGCCAAATACCAATATTCGATAAAGAGCGAGCAAGTAAGATTAAGCCAATAGAATTTAGTGAGCCGCGCGAAGGCTTAGTATCAGCGCTCACTGACTCAGGCGATTTAGCAAAATCGATTGCTGAAAAACAAAAAAGCCGCACTTAAAGCACGGCTTAATTTGATCACAATGATTAGATCACTGATAGTTCTACAGCAATATTACCGCGCGTTGCGTTTGAGTATGGGCATACTTCGTGTGCTTTATTAACTAGAGCAAGGGCTGTGTCTTTATCAAGATCACCCACTGATACCGCAAGCTTAACGGCAATACCAAAACCGCCTTCGATAGGACCAATTGATACTTCTGAGTTTATGTGAGTATCTGCTGGTAATTTAATTTTTGCTTGGCCAGCAACTAGTTTTAATGCGCCGATAAAACACGCCGCATAACCTGCTGCAAATAATTGCTCAGGGTTTGTACCTTGACCATCATCACCACCTAACCCTTTAGGTGTTGATAGTGCCACATCTAAACGGCCATCATCTGATTTTGCTGTACCTTCACGACCACCCGTAGCTGTTGCTTTTGCTGTGTATGCGACGCTTTGTAGTTCTTTCATGGTTACTCTCCTAATTAAGTGGAAATATATTTTGCATGCAAAGTATATTAGTTCAGCTTTTTCGGGATTGCAAATATTTTGCATGCAAATTAAAATACTCTTATTAAATTTTGAGGATCGAGTATGAAATACCCACAACTAAAATTAGATAACCAGCTATGCCATCGCTTATATATGGCATCGAATGGAATTGCCCGTGCGTATCGAGATTCTCTCAATCAATTAGATTTAACCTACCCGCAATACGTAGTGATGATGGCGCTGTGGGAAAAAGATCAGATCAGCATTGCTGAACTACTTGAAAAAACCGCCATTGATGGCGGTGCGATGACGCAAATTTTAAAAAAAATGAGCGACAAAGCATTATTATCGATCATCAAAGATAGCCAAGATAAACGCAAACGACTCGTTCAGCTCGAAGCCAAAGGCAAAGCGATGCAAGATCAAGCCGCTGAGATACCGTCGAAAATTCGTTGTCGCTTCCCAAGCATTAACGATCAACAAGCGTTGCAACTGATTGAGTTACTCGATTTAGTAAATGGTGACCTTAATTAACAAAAATTATTTGAAAGTGAATTTGGATTACAACTCTTTTTAATATAATTCTATGCGCTATAGTGTTCAAAACTCATCAATATGGACACCATCATGAAAGCATTTGGATACACCACAGCAACCCCAACGTTATCTGACTCATCACTACAAGCGATTGAATTACCTGATCCAGTTGCCACAGGTCACGATATTCTTGTAACCGTAGAAGCAATTTCAGTAAACCCAGTTGATACTAAAATTCGCGCTAATGTGTCACCCGAGAGTGGCTATAAGGTTATTGGCTGGGACGCTGTGGGTACGATTAAAGCTATTGGCGACAAAGTATCGTTATTTAATGTGGGTGACCGTGTGTTTTATGCTGGCGACTTAACGCGCCAAGGCAGTAATGCTGAGCTGCAACTTGTTGATGAGCGCATTGTCGGTCTTGCACCAACAAGCCTCAGCAATAGTGAAGCAGCCGCCCTGCCATTAACCAGTATCACGGCATGGGAGTTATTGTTTGATCGCTTACAGATTGAAAAATCTAAGAACAATAAACCAGCCTCTGTATTAGTGATCGGTGCCGCAGGTGGTGTAGGCTCAATTTTAGTGCAACTTGCCAAACAGCTTACCAATTTAACAGTTGTTGGTACCGCCGCACGAGAAGAAAGCGCCAACTGGCTTAAAGATTTAGGTGTTGATCATGTGCTTGATCATAGCAAAAACCTTAACCAGCAACGCCTTGAAGCTGAACTTAGTGAATTTGATTACGTAATTAGCTTAACGCACACCGACCAACACCTTGATAGCATTATGGAAGTGATCAAGCCACAAGGTAAATTGGCACTGATCGACGACCCTGCAAGCTTTGATATTTTAAAGTTAAAGCGTAAAAGTATTTCGTTGCATTGGGAGTTTATGTATACCCGCTCAATGTTCCAAACCGATGATATGATTGCCCAGCATCAGCTTCTTTCAGAGCTAGCCACCTTAGTTGATAACGGCACAATCAAAACAACATTGGGTGAACATTTAGGTAAGATAAACGTAGCAAACCTTATTAAAGCCCATAGGGTTTTAGAGTCTCATAAGGCTCGCGGAAAGCTGGTATTGGAAGGGTTTGAGTAACAAGGTACGAGTTACAAAGGGAAAGATACGAGTTGCGAGGGGAAAGTTAGAGAGAGTAAAGTTGCTAGTTGCTGGTCAGTATTAGTCTAAAATCAAATTAGCGCTGAGAGTTTAGCGCTAATTTGCTAATTATTTTCAGGTATATTCTCGATAAGTTCTTTAATTGATAGCTCACCTACCGTTTGATTTGTGTCAAGTTGAAACGATAGTGCTGATTGGAAGAAAATGTTAATCCCTAAAATGAAAAACAAAGCTGGAATTACCATGTATAAAAATACACCAACTTTCCCGCCATCAAACTCTTCTTTTATAATTTTATTGAACAACCGAGTATTAATATAAAAAAGATATAGCGAAAGACCGTACAAGCAGGCTGAAGTAGCTCTATGAATTACATTAAAATATTCGACAGAGCTAACATAGAACAAACTTTTAGTAGCTAAGAAAAAGACTAATCCACAGAGACCAAAATTCCTGATAGTATCAAAAATATCTTTAACTTTTACCTTATCATCATCCCATCTACTCATACCAATTCCTTGTGCATACTTTAAATATTGGAGCAAAACTTCAATTACGATTATCAGTCACAAACATCATATAGTTAACATCACAAATCAACAATAACAGTTTCATAGGCAATACAAGCACGCATCATTAAAGTGCATTACAGCAATTACCTTTCACTATTTTAGTGCCTGATTTTAGGGACTCCCCAGCCAAAAAATATTAACCAATTGATTTTTAATGCTTTTAAATTTAATAAAGGTTTGGCACAGATCTTCCTATAGTGAGTATGAACAGGCACTAACAAGGAGACTAACGTGACTAACTTCTTTCACACTCTTTATCTACTTTGGCGATTAGACATCAGCACATGGCATATGCATGAAGCAAACGATCCGCATAATGTTGCTGATTTGGAGCGTCGCTATGTTAAATAATGACCCCGCATTTATTGAAGCGCTTAAAAAAATTTCGGTTCATCAACTTACAATCACCGAAGCGTCTGAGCAGTACGACATTCCTAAGCGTGTGTTATATAAAGCTGCACGACAGCAACAAGTTAAACAGAACAAACAAAAAGCGTATTTAATTGCCACTCAGAAGCGCCTTCAACAAAGTCTACGTAATGTAGAAATGGAGTTAGCTAGCTTCAGCTAAATAACTTCTGTATGGTTAAAATACACGCACAATAATGATGGATTAAGTATGCACGCAGTAGAAGTAAACTTTGATGGCTTAGTGGGGCCTACTCACAATTACGCGGGATTATCGTATGGCAATGTCGCTTCACTAAGTCACGCCTCTTCGCATTCCAACCCCAAAGAGGCTGTGTTACAAGGCCTTGAAAAAATGAAGGCAATGCACGAATTAGGCCTAGAACAAGGTATTTTTGCACCTCATGCTCGCCCTGACATTAATGTGCTAAGGCGTTTAGGCTTTACAGGCAGCGATAGCCAAATTATTGAAAAAGCATTTAAAGCCGACCCTGTTTTACTGCGAGCTTGTTACAGTGCATCGGCAATGTGGACAGCCAATGCTGGCACTATTTCGCCTTCAGTCGATACTCTTGATGGCAAAGTGCACTTTACGGCTGCTAACTTAAATAACAAATTTCACCGCTCGTTAGAACCTGTCACAACAACGGCATTACTAAAAGCCATGTTTAACGATGAGCGTTACTTTAGCCATCATACACACTTACCTGATCAAGGCTTTTTTGGTGATGAAGGTGCCGCAAATCATAATCGATTATGCGACAGCCATGCAGATGCAGGGCTTGAGATCTTTGTTTATGGTGCAAGTAGTTTTAATAGCGCCCTACCAAAACCCGTTAAATTTCCTGCAAGACAATCTCTAGAAGCATCGCAAGCAATTGCCCGTTTACATCAGCTAAAGCCAGAAAATCAGTTATTTATTCAACAAAATCCTGATGTAATAGATCAAGGTGTCTTCCACAACGATGTAATTGCTGTGGCCAATGGCAATGTACTTTTATGCCACGAACAAGCGTTTTTGCATCAAGCTGATACTTTAAAACAAATTAAACAAGCCTACCTTGGCAACAAGCCACTGCATATTATTGAAGTACCAACCAATAAAGTGAACATTAAAGATGCCGTAAGCAGCTATTTATTTAATAGCCAATTAATTACCTTAAATGATGACAGCATGATGCTGGTTGCTCCTAAAGAGTGTCAGCGCAATCAAGCCGTTCACGATTACATTCAAGAAATGATTTTGGCAGATAACCCAGTTCAACAAGTACGCTTTTTTGACTTGCGCCAAAGCATGCAAAATGGTGGTGGCCCTGCTTGTTTACGCTTACGTGTTGCACTCAATACTGACGAACTGGCAGCGATCAATCCGGGTGTGCGCTTCAGCGAAGAAAAATATACTCAACTAGTGAGTTGGGCGAATAAGCATTACCGTGACTCTTTAAGTAGTGACGACTTTGCCGACCCACTGCTTTTAACCGAAAGCTATCAGGCACTTGATGAGTTAACCAGCTTACTTAATTTAGGCTCTGTGTATCCATTTCAACAAGAATAAATAATGAAACTTAAAGCAGTACACTCTATTAAAGGGGTGTCTAAATCACTCAATACTTTACTGATTGATAGCGTTGCCAGTGGCGCATCAATCGGCTTTATTGCCCCTTTATCATTACAGTCAGCACATGACTACTGGCAAGGGGTCGATGGAGATTTAGCAACTCCTTACCGTAGGCTTTATCTTGCCCTTGATGGTGATACGGTGATTGGCTCAGTGCAGCTTTCTTTGTGCGCCAAGGCCAATGGCGCTCACCGCGGCGAGGTAGAAAAGCTCATGGTACACAGCGAATATCAAGGCAAAGGAATAGCAAAACAATTGATGAATAGTCTAGAGACCGACGCCCGTACATTAGGTATTCAATTACTGGTACTTGATACCCGCCAAGGTGATACTGCCTCATATTTGTATCGCAAACTCGATTATATTGAAGCTGGCACTATTCCTGGTTTTGCGAAAAGTTCCTCCGGTGAATTTGACGCAACGGTGTATTTTTATAAGCAAGTCGCCTAGATCTGCTTTTTATAGCCAATTGATATAACCATAAAGTCGACTAATAAAAATCTTTAAACGTACTAAACTAGTACTGCGGATTTTTATTAGGAGCGATAAATGGCGCTATCAATACAGCAACGGGTACTCTTTCTAGCCCTACTTCCCCCCCTACTCATTGCAATTATGCTGACACTCTACAACTATGTGCAGTCAAAACACAGTGGTGCACAAACCGTTGAAAGTTTTGCCACACAAATGGAAAACGACCGAAAGGCCGAAGTCAGTAACTATCAAAAAATTGCCATGAGCTCGATTGCTCACCTGATCGCGCAAGATGATGGCTCTAATACTGAACAGCTGCAAAACCAAGCAAAAAGTATCTTACGTAATTTGCGTTTTGATGATGCTGGCGATACCGGCTATGTGTTTGTTTATGATGTTAAAGGTATCAACATTGCCCATGGCGTTAACGCCTCTCTTGAGGGTAAAAACCTTTATGATTTTAAAGATCCTAATGGGGTTTATCTGATACGAGAGCTCATTGATGCGGCGAAGAAAGGCGGTGGCTATGTGCAGTATTCTTGGAAAAATACCAATGGCAGTGTAAATCCTAAGCTCGGTTATGCCGCTTTGGTACCAAAATGGAATTGGGTACTAGGTACAGGTTTTTGGATCAGCGGCCTTGAGCAACAAGTTGCAGTAACAGAGCAACGAGTTAATGAAGGTATTGATAATGCCTTTATTAATACTATTATCGCTTCAGTATTTGCAGTTGCAATTACCGCAGCGATTGCTGTGGTGGTATCGCGCAGTATTACTAGCCCTCTTCACACAACCGTACTAGCAATGAACGATATATCACAAGGTGATGGCGATTTAACCCAGCGTTTAATGGTGAAACGAGACGATGAACTCGGCAAACTTGGCAGCTCGTTTAACCGCTTTGCCGATGACGTCGGAAAAATGGTTATTGATATACGCCAATCATCGCAATCGATGAATCAAGCGTCACATAAGCTCAATGAGCTACTTGCCAATATGCACGCAGGTATTAATCGTCAACATGAAGAAAGTGAACAAGTTGCAACGGCAATAAACGAAATGTCAGCGGCGTCAATGGAAGTGGCACGCAGTGCCCAAGAGGCCTCAACCGCTGCTGAACATGCCGATCATTTAGTCAAACAAGCTAACAACCAGTTACTTATCGCTATAAAAGTAATTAACGGCCTTGCCAAACAAGTTGATGAAGGAGCTAATGCGGTCGATCAGCTTAATCAACAATCGAGTCAAATTGGTAGTGTGCTTGATGTGATCAGAAACATTGCCGAGCAAACGAATCTATTGGCACTAAACGCGGCAATTGAATCGGCACGTGCTGGCGAAGCGGGCCGTGGTTTTGCAGTGGTGGCTGATGAAGTGCGTACGCTTGCAAAACGCACGCAAGACAGTACTCACGAAATAGAGGCAATGATTGAGCAAGTACAGCAAGGAACAACAACTGTAAATAGCATTATGCAGTCAATTAAATCAGGCAGTGCAACCAGTGTTAATGAGGCGGGCGAAGTCGAAAAAGCGCTTAATGAAGTACTGCTTTCGGTTAACACCATAACATCACAAAATGCACAAATTGCCACAGCCGCTGAAGAGCAAACATCAGTGTCTGAAGCGATTAATCAAAACATGACGACCATTGTTGATATTGCTAACAAAACCGCCAATGATACCGATGTAGCCACATCATACATGCATGAGCTGTCAGACACGGCAACGCAATTAGAAAAAAATGTAAGTCGTTATAAAACCTAACATTTTAGCGTAATTGTTAAGCAGGTAGAGATACCTGCTTAACAAAAATCATTGGTCTTTTGTAAGTTCTTTAACCAATCGAATAAATCATTATCGTAGCGCTTAAGGCGTTGTTGCTGCTTATGACTGAGACTATAAAATGGCGCAAAGCAGGCATATTTCTCACTCATAATAAGAACTAAACGCAGACCAAAAAGTGAGTAATGATGAATAAACTGAACTTGTCTTGCATGCATATGACGGCATTGTCCAAATATATTACGGTAATACACGCCATGGCGACACACTGTTAAATTGCGTTTTGAGTTCACTACAAGTAGCGCCAATAACAACGAAACACTGCACAGTAAAAAACTAAAAAATAAATTGCCTAACTCCGACTTACTATGCATATAACCTACCAATAAGAGCATATTAAATACACTTAACAAGACCCAAGTTCTAAGCTCAAAGCGCTTCTCTAAGTCAATAACTTTCATTTTTGTTCCTAGGTTTTTATTTTTCGTTATGGTGTCAGCAAAATGTGGATGAAAAATGGATTTACCTCAAAAACACTCTTATTTGAAATTAAACCTTTAAAAACTTTCATCTCATTACAAAAAAGGTACAAAGGTGTTACCAGAAACTTACTATTAGTAGTTCAAGTTACATTAAGTTTTAGTTATTACACTATTAGTAAATTTTTAGAACATATAGGGAAGAAATGATGAACTTTAAAACTACATTACTTAGCGGCGCCGTTCTATTTGCACTGGTTGGTTGTGGCTCAGATAACGACAAGAACGACTCGGTTGATCCTCAGCCGCAAACTGCACAATTCACGTTAGGTGTGTCTGACGCACCTGTGACAGGTTTAAAAGCTGTTAATGTTGTATTTGATTCAATCACATTGAAAACCCAAGGTGGTGAAGAGTTCACTTTTGAGACCCGTAAAGATGATGATGAAACCATGCCTGAAATGGTTAACTTGTTAGACTACACAGGTGATGATGTATTTTCTTTACTAGAAGATGAAGAAGTTCCTGCTGGCGAATATCAATGGATCCGTGCAGATGTGATCAATGGTGACACAAACGATTTAACCATGACTTCGCATGTTGTTTACGAAGATGACAGCATTGCACCACTGGTTGTTAAGCGTAAAGGCAACGATGGTGTAGGTGAAATCCAACTTGATGGTTTTACCCTTAACCAAGCTGGTAACGACTTTGTTATTGAGTTTGACCTTAAAAAGTCATTGGTTGATCCACAAAATAGTGATGAGATCTTCTTAAAACCACGCGGTGTTCGTTTAGAAAACCTTGCCGAGTCTGAAGATATCGAAGGTACTGTTAGCGACGTACTCATCGCTAACTGTGAAACAGATAATATCGATATCGCATTAGAAGATGGCTCATTCAGTCATGCTGTTTACCTATACAGCAGCGATGTTGAAATGCCAATGGATAACTATGAAGTTAACGAAGATGAAACACCACTAGATGCACCACTTGCAACTGCTGATGTTATTTTCGATAGCGAAGATAACCAATACGAATTTGAACTTGCGTTCATTCAACCAGGTGATTACCAACTTGCCTACACCTGTGCAGCGCATATCGATGACGTAGAAACTCAAGACGAAGCATTTACGCTTTATCAAGTTAAACCAATTACAGTAACATCGGGTGAAGACTTAAACGTGTCTTTCACAGTTTCTGAATAATATTGGCTTTAATATCAATTCACTTAATTAAGTGGTCTATTTTGAGGCAATAAAAGCTTGTTGGTAACAATGCAAAAATTTCGTTATTTAGTTGTTCTAAATCAGAAATTTTTAACGCAGATAGCGACAGGTTTAATCCCTCAAAATAATTATGTATTATTGCAGATTAGTATCAATACCCCACTAAAAAGCCCGCAATGCGGGCTTTTTGTTTTAAAGTTTATCGTAGCGAGTAATCACTTCGGATATTTTATCCACTACTTTATCTGCACCTGATTTAATGTCTCCCATTATCATGCTGACTTCTTCAACATTTTGTTGAGACTCACCAGACAACGCTTCTATTTCTTCGATAAGGGCTGTCATTTTTGCTGCAATTTCTTGAGTCTTCCCAATAAGACCTGATATTTCACTGGTTGACGCAGAAGTACGTTGCGATAAATTTCTAACCTCATCGGCGACCACCGCAAAACCACGACCATGCTCCCCTGCTCGAGCGGCTTCAATCGCTGCATTTAAGGCTAGTAAGTTTGTTTGCTCTGCGATGCTATTAATAGTCGTTACAATTTCACCTATTTGTGATGACTGCTGCGCTAATACATCTGACAATTCACGAGTTTGATGAACCTGCTCGCTCACTTTTTTTGATGACTCAACACTGTTCAAAATTCGCTGTTGACCATTCGTCACGACTTGCGAGGTTTCCTTCGAAGTGCAGCCGGCATTTTCTGCTGCATGTTTAACTTCTTCGGTGCTGTTAACTCTGGCGGTGACATCAGATGCAAACTTAATAATCTGCGTCACTTTACCCTGTTTATTAAAAATAGGGTTGTAGGTTGCCTCTAAATAAAGCGGGCTGCCATCACGTTTTTTACGAGAAAATTGCCCAGAAAAAATGCGCCCGTTCGCAAGCTCTTGCCAAAAGTTGGGGTTGTTTTGATAAAAGTCATCATAACAAAACAATTTATGATGCTGACCTTGGATTTCAGCGAGACTGTAACCCACAAAATTAAGAAAATTATCATTTGCAGAAATAATATGACCATCAGGAGTAAAACGGATCATCGCAGTACTTTTATTAACGGCATCATAAATTGCCGACATTTCATCAAGCTTTTCAACTTCTCTGGTAATTTCTGAAGCAAACTTAATCGCACAGCGTACCTGGCCATCATCACCCCTAACGGGAAAATAAGTTGCACGCAGCCAAATATCTTCGCCGGCACCATTAATGCGAGAGAAAACCCCTGACTTTGCTTGGCCTCTAGCAATATCTTGCCAAAAGGTTTGGTATTCTTTTGAGCTACTATATTCAGGCGCACAAAACTTACTATGATGCTGACCAATAATATCGCCTGCTTGCACTTTCATTGTTTTACAAAACAAATCATTGGCTTCAAGAACAGTTCCATCGGGTGTAAATTCGATATAAGCAATATTTTCTCTGATCCCAGCTAAATACTGCTGACCTTTATCAACATCATGCTGCAACTCATGAATGAGTTGATCTTTATTGTTACTAAACCACATTGAAAAACCAATTGTGAAGGTACTTTAATAAAGTTTATCTCAGTAAGTGATAGATTCACATAAAAAAGTACCTTTTAGCCCTACAAATAGAGCATTAGGCCAGAATAAATTCCGAAACTAACACTCCTTTTAATTGCTCATTATCCACTGTTTTTACAAAGTGAAGACACTTTTTTATATTGATTTAATGAAGCCACTAACTGAGCAATCGTGCCATTATTATTAACAATGAACTGTGACTCATTTGACTGCAGCGCGTGTTTAATTTGCAGGTAGGGTTTTCGCCACTCTTTAATTCCTTCAATTAAGACCTTGTTATGCTTAATAAACTTATGCCATTCATCAACTTGTAATTGCAATGAGCTCTCAAGAGCTTTAGAACAAGACTGCTTGTAGTCAGCCACTTTATAATCAAACTCTCGCAGCATTAAGCTTTCAACTGGCAGCACATCAACTAACTTATCAAGGGGAGCCCCATGATGGTATTCATCACGCAAATAAGCTAAATGATGCAAGGTGTAATAATGTGCAGGCTCTAAAAACTCGCTAAATTTTAGTAAATTAGCAATTTTCTCTTGTGTTACATTGTCGCCTAACAATGCCTTCAATCGAGCACTAAATTGCTGCTTATGCCGACCTCCATGCTGCAATGCAAACTCATCCATTACTGCTAAACGACGATACATATCTCGCTCATTTACTTGCGTTTTTGGCGACCAAAATCGCTCTGCAATCGCATATAAACGAGGCCATAAGCGAGTATCTAAGCTCTCTGTCGTTATAAGTTCGGCCCAGATAGTTGCTTCACCGCCCAACACCCTGCCACTTTTATCTTTACCTTGTTCATCGTGAAGTGAAATATTAAGTGCCGTTAAGCTTGGTTTATTTTCTGACTTGCTTTTCATCTTGTATGGAGTGTTACCCACAAATGCAGTTTGATTACTTTCAATGTTTCCTACAAAAAGCTTTGTAGGCCCCATCCAAGTGTCTATCAATAACTCAAAACCGTGCTCTGATTGCGCAACTTGGTCAGTAATAAAATGCCCTTTTCCTTCTATGTATACCAATGCTGCTAACAAGGATTGAGTATCTCTAAATACCGTCACTTTTCCTTTGACTGAACTTCCTTTTAATCGTTTCAAAGTAAAAACTGAGTGGTTAATTACCTCTTTAGCAGTTACCCTTTTAGGTTTAATTGGATCTGGGTGGTTGCGATAGTGATAACTGGTCCATTGTGGTTGATCAATATAAAAGCCACTCGATAATAACCCATCGAACCCAGCTTCCTGTATAGCCGCGAGGGAATGATGGCCGCGCCAAGATTGCACTAAGGTTTGCTCGGGTAACTTAGGGTGTAACACTTCATCCCAGCCTATCATCTTACGATTATATTTTGCTAATATATCCGCAACTCGCTGATTAAAATAAGCATGCAAGCCATGCGTATCCGAAAGCTTATGCTTAGCCATAAATGATTGTATTTGAGTATTTTCTTGCCAATCTCTGTCATCTATTTCATCACCACCAATATGTAAATAATGATCAGGAAATAACTCTGTCAATTCTTTAACAACTTCTTCAACAAAACTATAAACCTTAGGATTACTTGGATCTAATAAAGGCCTGAATACACCCCAGCGACGCTCTATCTCATCAAGTTTTGTTCCGCTGCCAAGCTCTGGGTAAGCAAGCACGATACTACTGGCATGGCCTGGCACATCAAATTCAGGCACAACTCGAATTCCTAAATTTGCTGCATATGCCACGACATCTTTGATTTCTTCTGCGGTATAAAAAAGCCCATCGGATGCAACTTGGTGTAATTTCGGGTAGCTTTTAAGGGCAACACGCCAGCCTTGATCATCGGTTAAATGCCAATGAAATACATTCATTTTTGCTGATGCTAGCCCTCGCAATGTCCGTTTTACATCACTAATAGGTAAAAAATGCCTCACGCTATCAAATAACAATCCACGCCATGGATAAGTGGGTGCATCGTTGATTGTCATTGCATTAAGTTGATAAGGTGTCTTTGCTGAAAATAGCAATTGATTAAGCGTTGCAAAACCGCGCAACATGCCAAATTGTGTTTGGCTTTTAAGTGTTATGGCCTTAGTGCTAATAATCAGTTGATAACTTTCATCAACATCTAATCGAGGGATATCACCCAGCCAAGCAGCCACCTCAATTTTTAACTGAGCACTGCGCTTATCTTGCCAAGTAACTGATGAAAAATTTTGTAAAAACGCCGTATTTTCAAATAGTAACTTACTTGAGTTTCTGTACTTTTCATCAAGGTAAACTGATAGATGGCTCGATGTCAGTTGCAGCTGGCCATCAAGATTCGTCACACTTACAGGCATAGGCATCAACAATGGCGGTTTAGCGACGGCAGTGCCTGTCACGCATAAAGCACACATCAATAAACGTAAAAAATAAGTCATTGCTTAACCCTCATTCGCTATTTGGATTGTTGTTGGCACTATCGCTCCTTTTTGAGCAATAACCTGAAGCGCTACTTGTTGTGCGGTACTTATAGCCTGTTGTGTATTATGCGAGTATAAATATGTAGCTAAAAAACCCGCACTAAAGGCATCACCAGCGGAAGTGGTATCCACCACATGCTCAGCCTTTTGTACAGTAAAGCGTTGTATTTCCTTGTTATTGAGCACTAAAGTATCAGCTACACCTTGCTTAATAATCACCAGCTTATTGGTAAATTGTTGATAAAAGCTGACTAATTCTTTCTCATTACATTGACCAAAAACGCCATGATGATCATCGTCAGTCACAAATAAATAATCGGCAAGCTTGTAAGCGGTTAAATAAAACGGAGTCGCTTGCTCAGATTGCCAAAGAACCGAGCGGTAGTTGCTGTCAAAAATCACTTTGCCACCTGCACGCTTAAAGTCATCTAATACGTCGAGTAGTAACAGCCGATTAGCTGTATCTAAAATAGCGAGACTAATTGCCGATAAATAACAATGACTAAAGTGTGTAGTTCTTAACGATTCTATAAAGTTATGTTGTGTATCTAACTGAAAAAATTGTTTGGCAGCGCTGTCACTTCGTGCATAACAAAATTTTCGCTCACCATGACTGTCAGTTGTAATTCCATAACGTCCTAATGTTTTATCCGTTGACGTTTGCACAAACGAAAGTGATAACCCTTGCTGTCGCCAAAGCGTCTGGGCAGCTTGGCTTATTTCATCAATACCGATAGCACTAACAAATTGCGCGTCTGCCTGTGGTGCTAAGCGTTTAAAGTACACTGCAGTGTTATAAACATCACCACCAAAACGAAGTACGTGCTCGTCATTTAATTCCTGCATAGCTTCACCAAAAAATGCGATTTTAATCATGATGCATCGCCTCTCTTTGTGCATTTAAAATTGCTAATGCTTGTTCACTATCACATGTTTGTTTTGGAGTAATGAGCGTTACAAATACCGATAGAAGCATTGATGCAGTTGTCGCTGGAATAATTGGATTACTCCAATAAGCTTGCCAACTCGGTATTAAAATGACCGCCATTGATACAATAAATGACACAAACAAGGCTGTCATTGCTCCTTGCCAATTAAAGCGCGGCCAAAAATGTCCGAGTAGAACACATACACATAATCCCGACATCAAAGTGGCAATCATATTGGTGATATAACCAATCACATCATTGGTAAGTAATGCCAATAACAACGCGATACCAATAGTTAGCACCAGGCCAATTCGCGAAAGCATTATGACTTCACTTGCATGCGGCATCCGTTTAAATACCAGTATATAAATATCACGTATAAGCACACTAACAGCCGCAATAGCATCTGAGCTAGCACTAGAAATAGTAGCTGAAAGTCCAGCAATAATAACCAGCGCAGCTAAGCCAAACGGAAGCAGCTCAAAGGCCATGTAAGGGAAAGAAAATGCACTGTTTTCAAGTGATGGGTTTAGTTTGTATGCAGCCATACCAATAATCGCTGGCACGATCGCAAAAAGCAGATATAAGCCGCCTGATAAATAAAACGACTGCCGGATACTTTTCACATGCTTGCCAGAATAAATACGTTGACGAAATGAAGGCGCGACTAAAACACCAATCAACACTGCAAAAAATAACGAAACCCCATGCACTACACCTATTTTATCTAACGATAAAAAGCTTTGATTTAATAAAGGTTGTGCTTCGTTTATTGCGACTAAACCATCTGCCTGATACAACGCGACACCCGCCATCAAGAAAAATCCTATAAACAACACAAGTGCTTGAATAGAGTCTGTCCATACAACGGCTACATAACCACCAATAACAACATAAATACTAAAACCAAGTGCAATAAATAATTTAGCACTGAGCGGCGACAGACCTGTTAACCAAGCCAAATACATACCACCACCCAATATATGTGCGCCAAGCCAACCGATACTGGCTACAAAAATAAAAATAGCGATAGTATTTTTAACAAGCGGATTGGCACCGACATAAAACGATACTTCTTCGCTCATTGTCATAAATTCGTATTTTCTGACCGGCGCAAAAAGTTTAGCCAGCAATAAAATCCCGCACGCACCTCCGAGCCCATATATCATGCCAGCCCAACCATTGCTGTAGGCAAAACCTACGGCTCCCATGGATGAGCCAGTTCCAACCATAGTTGCAACAGTAGTACCTAAGGTTAAAAATAAAGGAAGGTTTCGTCCGCCTAGAAGAAAATCATCACCCGTTTTGTTGTTACGACTAACCCACCAGCCAAACCAGATCATAAAAATCAGATAACCTAAAAAGGCCATTAATAATTGCCACTTCATACGACATCCTGCTTCACCTAAGCCTCATTATTATGATTACCTGCTGTTTGGCTTGGTGCTTATAGTTATAATTTCGTTTCGTGCTTTTGACGTTCAACAGCCTTTGCTGCTGAACGCTTTAACGTTTTTTAAGGTGCTTTATAACAAGTCACATCAACTTCGACTTTACAGTCAACAACCAGATCTGCGACTGCGCAAATACGTGCCGGCGGATGTTCGCCAAAAAATTCTTTAAATACCTTATTAAACGACTGAAAATAGCGTGAGTCGGTCAAAATCACTTTTACATGCGCCACATGTTCAAGACCAAAACCAGCTTCATCCATAATATCGATGCAGTTTTGAATCGCTAAACGCGACTGCTCAATAATGCCACCTTCAACAACTTCACCATCTTTCATTGGTGTTTGCCCCGAAACCATTAACCAACCACCTGCTTCTATCGCTCGAGCAAAAGGTAAATGCTGTCCACCGGTGCCTGTACCACCTTCAATACCAATACGTCTGATCATGTTATTCTCCAACTGATGTTAAAAATTTGCCCGAGTGTGCTGGCACAACTTGGTCATTAAGAAGTGTTGCCTGCCCGTTGGTCCATACACGATGGACGCCTGAAGCCGGCAATTCGGAATTAATAAATGTGGCGTTATCGCAAATGGCATCGCTGTCAAAAAGAACCAGATCAGCAAACTTACCTAAGCCAATTTCACCACGATCGGTTAAACCATAATTACTCGCGCTTAACCCAGTCATTTTATGGATCGCTTTCGCAAGTGAAAAAATACCGTCTTCGCGAGCGTATTTGCCTAACACACGTGGAAAAGACCCCCACAAACGGGGATGCGGATGAGGGTCACAAGGGAGACCATCTGAACCAATCATGGTTTTATCAAAAGCGAGTATCATTGCTACGTCTTTTTCATTCAGACCATGATACACAGCGCCGGCTGGTTGCAGCTTTTTAGCGGTATCAATTAATGACAACTGCCAATCATCAGCAATCTCTTGTAGTGAGCGCTCGGCCATTTCTGGATGTGGTTGTGACCACGTGATAAAAATTTCAAAGTCACTTGTCACTTGTTTTAAATCTAATGTACTTGAACTAGCGGCATAAGGATAAGCATCACAACTACAACGAGAATGCGCTCCCTGAACTGAAAATCGTTCGATTAACTCAGGCGCGCGTCCCCAGTTATTTTTACCAGCGCACTTGAGGTGAGAAATGATCACCTTAATATCAAACAGCTTTTCCATCGCAAATGCTTCATCCATAGCGTCAAGCACAGCATCAAATTCGGTGCGCAAATGTGTTGTGTACAGCGCATTATGTGCTTTTAGCACAGGTCCAAACGCTTGAACTTCATCAGTTGTGGCAAAATTCGCATTTTTATAGGCAAGGCCGGTACTTAATCCTAGCGCGCCAGCATTCAATGCACTTTCAAGCTGCCGACACATTTGAGTAACTTCGCTTTCAGTCGCCGTGCGCAATAAATCATCCATCACATTATTACGAAGCGTTGTGTGACCAACCAAAGCGGCTACATTGACATTCGAAGGAGCGCTTTGAATTGCTGCTATGTAATCAGCCATGTTGGCAAACTTAAACTCACTGGCTGCACCGAGTAGGTTCATCGGATCAGGAGCGCATCCTTTAACAATTGCAGGGGCTGCACTGATCCCACAATTCCCTGTGATTACGGTTGTGACACCTTGACTGATTTTTGCAGCCATATTTGGATTGCGCAGTACTTCAAGGTCATCGTGCGTGTGAACATCAATAAACCCAGGAGCAAGGCATAGGCCTTTAGCATCAATGACTTCTTTTGCTGACAATGACGTTAATTTGCCAATGGCAACAATACGATCACCGCTAATAGCTACATCACAAGTAAGCGCTTCGTTGCCAAGGCCATCAAATACTTTAGCGCCTTGAATTAATGTATCAACAGGTTGTGAGACGGTGTACTGCATTGCTAATCTCCTATCGGTGCACGGTCCGGTCCTTGGCGATATTGATCAAGCTCATGCTTTATGCGGCGTAATTTTTCGCGAGATTTCTTTTGCGTCAAAATTGCGACTTCACTGGCTAACACATCAACTGCAGCTAACATCGCATATCGCGCGGTGCTTGGCGTAAAAATGTAATCAGATTCGTTAGTTTTGATTGGCAAATGAATCGTGGCTAAATCTGCTAACTCACTTTGCGGACAGATTGCGATAACCTTAGCGCCATACTCTTTTGCAATACGCGCAGTATCAATCAAGTCACGAGCACAACCCGTCAGAGATAGCATCACAACGACGTCGCTCACATCAACACTTGCCGCCGTCATGCGCATCATCACAGGGTCACTGTAGGCATTACTTAAAATATCTAATCGAAACAGACGATTATGGCATTCCTGTGCAACTACGGAACTCCCCCCACCAACACCAAAAATTAAGCTATGGCGGCTATTGGCAATATATAGGGCAGCTTGCTCTACATCGGCTTGTTTAATTAGTCCTGCGTTGATATCTAAAATATCGTGAATTGCTTTGTAAATAGCGGGGATATCTTCTCGCTGCGTAGAACTTTCATTTATAAATCGCTCACCTACTGCTAAAGATTGCGCAAGTTGTAACTTCATATCACGTACATTGCTACAACCTAGCGCTTTTGCTAAGCGGGTAATTGACGCATGACTAACATTCGCTTTATCTGCTAAATCACTAATACTTGCAGAAGCTGCAAACTGCAGATCCGCCAAAATCAATTGAGCGACGGCTTGTTCTGATTGGCGCAAATGCCCTAAGCGCTCTTTTATTCTTGAAACTATATCCAATCGTCTATCTCCTAAAAATAAGTTTCGACCACATCAACTACGTTGTAGCTATCATCAATCACATTGATGTAGCGCCACTTATCAAATGTTAAGCACGGATGTGAAGTAGCAAATGCGACAATATCGCCAACTCGAAGTGTACAATCGAGTGGTACTTTCATCATTGCGTGCTGATCCATCATTTTCTCTATCTTCCAAGTGGGATCTGCTTTACTTACTTGCCCGTTTTGATCAACCAGTAGTGAAGGAATTGGAAATCCCGCATCAAATGCAGCATCTCGCTTACCAAAACCAATAATCACTCGACCCGGTTCAGGTATTGATTGCACATACGCCCAAATTTCTAAGCATGAGGTAAGCTCAGTTTCTAAAGAGCATGCCAATTCATTTCGCGCTAAAATTTGCTGCTGTGCTTGTTCGTAAATACCTTGATCATGAGTGACATAACAGCCCGGACGAAGCACAGCGACCATGTTTTGAGTCAGTTTTTCGGGATGAAATGCCTCACACACTAAGTCGTAGTAAGCTGATCCCCCCGCTGTAATCATCACTTGTTGTGTGTCAAATGCGTTATCAGCAATTAATTGCTTACACGTTGCGACTGCATATTCGAGGAACTGACTTACCGCTTCAGTTTGCGATAGCACTCCCTCATAAACTTCGATGCCAGCCAATGCAAGCGATTGATAGTTAGCTATTTCAGCAACCAATAATGTCAGCTCTTTACTATCAACAACGCCACAGCGCCCTCCCGGCACACCAAGCTCGATCAACACATGAATCGTATGCTTAGTGTTAGCAAAGTACTCGCCAAGCATGCGTATATTATCTAGGTTATCAACCAAGCAATAAAAGGTTATGTCGTTAGCAGCAAGCAACTCATCTAATTGCTGGCAATTAGCACGGCCAACTAATTGATTTGCCATTAGCACTCTTTTTGCACCACTCTTTACAGCGGCATGTGATTGGGCAACTGTTGCGACCGTTATCGCGTAAGCCCCTGCAGCTAATTGCTTTTTAAAAATTGCAGGAGTCATCGTTGTTTTACCATGCGGTGCAAAAAGAACATGGCTTTTTTTTGTATAGTCAGCCATCCACTGAATATTATTTATTAAGCGTGATTCATACAGGCATAAACAAGGCAAACTGACATCTTGCTTAGCGACATTCCAACCTGATGAAGATAGTTTTTGGTAATTACCAAGCCCTTTATTAGCTCGATTTACTGTTTCTAGGTTTGCGACACTAAATTTTTCCATTTCAAAAGCCTGTTTATAAATCAATCAGTTAATGGCGATAGTTTAAAAATCAAACAAAAAATATAACGCTTTTAATGTAATTGTTATTGCAATTTTGTTAAATCTAATGTTAATTAATAACACACACACAGTCAATACGTGTTACAAATTAACAGAAAATAATAATTACCCTAAAATAAACAGGATGAGGAACGTTAAAAATGAAATCTCAAACCCGTCGCCAACATAAACTGAGTCGCAGTATCACGGCTAATGCCGTTGCTGCTGTTATTTGCGGTTATACCAGCTTCAATGCGATTGCTGCAGATCAAAACTCTTTAACAAATGAAGAAATCGAAACCATTGAAGTCCGAGGTATTGCAGCCAGTAACAAGCAAGATATAAATAACAAACGCTTTAGTACTGGTGTAATGGATTCAATCACCGCTGAAGACATTGGTAAATTACCCGATGTAACGATCGCAGATACTTTACAACGTATTCCAGGTATTCAAATTCGTCGCTCGGCGGGGGAAGGTTCAACCATCAATGTTCGCGGTATGCCGCAAGTGACAACGCTGTTAAATGGCGAACAGTTTTTAAGTGCAGGTTCAATTACCACGTTACAACCTGACTTTACCGACGTACCGGCAGCGCTACTCTCAGGTATTGATGTACTTAAATCACCTCAAGCAGATACGCTAGCAGGCGGTATCTCTGGCACTCTAGATCTAAAAACACGCAGACCATTCGATTTAGAGCAAGGTACTACCTTCTCATTCACTGGAGAGGCCACTCGTGGCAGCCTTTCAGAAGAAACTGATCCAAAAGTGGTTGCTTTTGCGGGTTATAACAACGATGACTTTGGGATTATTTTTACTGCTGCTTACGATGAAGGCACGCTTGCTAACTACCGAAACGGTACAATTTTGACATCAAGCGAAGTTAAAGATGAGACTACTCGCGATTTTAACGGTGACGGTGATCTAAATGACAGTTTCTACAGCCAACGATTTTATGGTGTGATGCACCGTGAAACGGAGAGAGAACGTTTAGGCTTAAACACCACAGTTCAATATCGAATTTCAGACGCAGTGACATTTACCGGTGATATTTTTTATACCAACATGGATGATGCTGATAGAAAACAAGGCATGATGATCGACAATGCTCGTGGCGATATTTGGGCGTATTCAGATAGCTTCATTCCTCGCTTAGATAATGACCAAGGTGGTCAAATATATACAGTAAATGATGCAACATTCTTGGCTCGTCGGGTAAGTGCTTATTCAGAGAGCTTAACGAATGATCGCGAATCAACTAACGTAAGTATGCAATTTGAATATCAAGGTGATGGCCCACTTTCAGGCGAGTTTCGCTATATTCATGGTAGTGCTGAACGAGGTCATACTGAGAATGTTGCCCACGGTTATTTAACCTCAGGCGCACAACATGGTTTGCTGAAAAATGATGGTACAGGCGCGACACCTGTAAATCCTAACGGTGTTGGTCCTGATTCTGTTGCGGTTGATTTTTCTCGTGGAGGTGAGTACATCACCCTTGGTTTTGAAGAAGGCTTTGGAAGTGATATCAATCAATACAACCTAGTATCTACATATTCAGAAAATAACTTTGAAGAAGAAGCGACACTTGATGTAGCACGTATCGATGGTCGTTACGAATTTTCAACAGAGCATCTAACTAACGTTGATTTTGGTATTCGAGCATCAAAACGCGATGTTGAGCGAGAAACTTATATTCTTGTGGCACCATTTACAACTGGCGACATAAGCGCAGACGTTATGTGGAAAGATTCAGGTGCCTCATTAGGTGACACCAATGGTGATGGCGAAAAAAGTGTTGCAGGTGGTGACTTAACCCTTGGCCATACTAACTTCTTTAGTGATTTACCTGATGGCTGGGTAAACCAAGTTAGTAATTTTGGCCCCGGTGGCTCTAATCAAAGCTTTTACTTAATTGATCCAAAAGTCATGGACGATCCTATGGCTTTCCAAAATGCTATTTATCCAGGTAATAAACGTTTAGCAAATCCATCTCGTACATACCAAGTAAAAGAGCAAACTCAATCAGCTTATTTTAAATTCAACTTTGCTGGTGAGCTTGGTGATATGAGCTATACAGCTAATATTGGTGCTCAATACATTAAAACGGAACTCGACATGCTACAAAACCAACTAGGTTCAGCGCGTCCATGTTCACTATGTACGGCTAGTGAAAAAACAGGAGAAAAATGGCTAAATCGTGATTACTCTGATTTCTTACCATCGATGAACTTTAACTTAAACCTGACTGAGGATTTCATTTTACGTGCTGGTTACGGCAAAACAATGACAACGCTGGACATTGGTAAACTCGCAGGGGGTATCAGTGTTGGACGTACTCGCGCTGGTGATGTTCTTGCCGCTGAACTTGGAGTAAGTCCTGATTTACTAGTTGCGGTTCAAGGTCGCCAAAATGGTAACCCTGATCTAGAGCCTTGGCGCGCTACAAACTATAACTTATCAGCCGAATGGTATTTCAATGAAAGTGGTTTATTAAGTATCTCTGCGTTCTTAATGGATATTGAGTCTTTTGTTGAAAATGGCACCGTAATGATGGGCTTACCTGATATTGACGGTGTAATTCGTCGTGAAGTACCTGTGACTACCGAAATCAATGGTAAAGGTGGTGAAATTAAAGGCTTCGAATTAACGTATCAACAAGCATTTGATTTCTTACCAGAGCCATTTGATGGTTTAGGTACATCACTTAACTTTACTTACGCACCAAGTGATAGCGCTAACGTTGATGTGTATGGCAAAAGCTTACCAATCCAAGACAACTCAGAAAAATCAGCAAATGCTGTACTGTGGTATGAAAAAGGCCCATTACAACTTCGTTTAGCAGCAAACTATCGTAGCGACCGCTTAGATAGCTTAAGCTCAGCAATGGGTGATGGTGTGATGCCATTTTGGACTAAAAGTACCTTGTATTACGACTTATATGCTGGCTATGAGTTAGCTGAAGATACCAGTATCTATACATCTGTCAGTAATTTAACCGAGGAAAAAGAAGATATTTACGCACAGTGGTCAGATAATGTGATCACTCAAAATATCTTTGAGCGCCGTATTACACTAGGTATTCGTACACGCTTCTAAGGTTAATCTAATTTGGCTCACTTCTGCCCAAGTGATAAAAGGTCTGTTTGGCCTTTTTAATGAACAACGCATCGCGTGGTTTAGCCAAATACTAAAACCAGCATAGCCTCCCCTTGTAGCTATGCTGGTTTTTTCGTTGTTACTATCTGAATATGTTAATATTATAAGCCTTATCCAAATAGCCTAGGCTTTGTTATGACATCGCGTATTCTAAAATCGATTTTTTACTCATCTTTACTATTAGGCTCTGCCGTATTTTTGCAAGGCTGCCAAGAACAGCCTCAATCTGATCATATCGCTGTGACTGGTGGGCTCATCCAAGGACAGCAGCAAGGGCGTTTTATTACTTATAAAGGTATTCCGTATGCTGCAGCTCCTGTGGGAGACTTACGCTGGCGAGCACCACAGCCAGTGCCAAAATGGCAAGGTGTTAAAGTACTTAACGATTACGCGCCTGACTGTATGCAAAAGCCATTTGCAGCAGATGCTGCGCCGCTTACAACAACGCCCTCGGAAGACTGCCTTTATTTAAATGTATTTACACCGACTAAGCACAGTGATACTCAATACCCTGTTGTAGTATGGGTCCACGGTGGTGGCTTTGTAAATGGGGGTGCATCGCCCGCGGTTTACTCAGGTGAGAACTTTGCTAAACAAGGGGTTATATTTGTTAACTTTAATTATCGACTAGGCCGATTTGGCTTTTTTGCACACCCTGCACTTACTCGTTTTGAGAATGACGCATTGGGTAACTACGCATTAATGGATCAAATTGCAGCACTTGAGTGGGTGAAACAAAATATAGCTCAATTTGGTGGTGATGCTTCAAAAGTGACACTCATGGGTGAATCTGCAGGTGGTGCATCGGTTCATGCCATGATGCAAACTCCTGCTGCAAATGGCTTATTCCAACAAGCGGTTATTATGTCAGCTGGCGGGCGAGAGCTATTTAAGCAATTGCCACTTAATAGTGACGAGGACACAGTCTTAAGCGCTGAAAAAATTGGCAAAAACTTTGCCAAGCAACACACCATTTTAGGCAGTGATGAAAATGCCCTTGCAGCGCTAAGGGAATTATCTGCTGAAGAAGTGATTGATAATCTAAACTTAAGCACATTGAACCGACAAATCAATGATGATTCAACTTACGTTGGCGGGCCAATTATTGATGGCACCATTATCAATACCACGACTGAAGCGCGCTTGAACAAAGGTACATTTAGCCATGTTGCAACAATGGTTGGCACAACAGATATGGACTTAGGCTTTGCAAATTTTGCTTCAAAAGAAGCACTATTCGCAAGCTTTGCCCCTCACAGCACACAAGCCAAAATGACTTACGATGCAAATGGCGACACTCCGTTACCGTTACTCAATTATCAAGTTGGTCAAGATGCTTTAATGCAAGAGCCAGCAAGGTTCGTTGCAAAACGTGTGACAGATATGGGTAATGATGCCTTTCTATATCGTTTTGGTTATGTAGCGCAAACTTTAGATAAACCCGGTGCAGAGCACGCCAGCGAAATTCCGTACTTTTTTAACACTGTGGCGGCTAAATATGGGCATGTGGCCACTGAGCAAGATAAGCAAGCTGCTAAAATAATGCACCGTTATGTCACTAATTTTATTAAATTAGGCACACCAAATGGCCCAGGCTTACCGACATGGCAAGCATATAAAAATGATGAATCTTTTATACTGCAAATGAATAAGTCGGGGACTGCAGAATTTTTACCAGATCCCTTACAAGCCCGGTTAAACATCACAGCAACAAAAGCTGAACAGTAGTAATAATTAAATAAGGTGCTTAATAAAAGCGCCTTATTTTTACCCTTGCTGCTGAACATACTCAAGCGCAGTCATCTTGTGGTATGTCACATTCGGATGAAATACATGAGTAGGATCAGGGTCAACAACTTCAATCGGTATGCCTTGACTGCGTGCAATATCGAGTGCCATTTGCGTAATATTAACGCTAAAAGAAGTGCCTATAAAGACGATTTTATCGGCATCGAGCATACGCTGTTGCGCCTGTGAAATACGATAAAGTTCAGTGTAGTATTCATCAAATAACAACACGTAAGGCTTAAACGATTCGTTAATCATCGGGCTTTCATTATTGATATTAAACACCTCAAGCAACGAGTTGTGTAGGTTGTCTTCGTTGACCTTTTCCCACGGCGCATTAAAAGCCATCACATCGTCACCTTGATGGTGAAACAGTGTCATTTGATCTAAACGACCATGAATAGCAATAAAATCAGTGTTACCAGCTTTGCCATCAAGACCGTCGATATTTTGCGTAATGAGATTTTTATCACTCAACCAATGATGCACCTCATTGGGACCGTGATGGCGATACGTTGCAAAGCGATGATAATACCAAGCTAAAAATTCTCGTGGATTAGTTTCGTACATAGCACGTGTTGCCATTTCCATTGGCGTGTAATTTTTGCTACCAATGGTCCAAAAGCCATCTTCGCCACGAAAGGTCGGTATACCGCTAGCGGCACTCACTCCCGCCCCAGTAATATAGAGTATATTCATAAAGATAACTTTACCTTGTAACCAAGTGCATCGGCCGTCACTTGTTGATTATTGTCCATACCACCAAGACGATACAAACTTCCTTGGTGCTCTAATAAACCTCGGTGATCCATGCTCGCAGTATCGGCTTTTGGCATCACTTGCCACGTGTTTTTATCAATATCAAAGCGCCAAACATGATCACTCGCTAGCGCTGGTTTGCCATCGTACCCCATACCATTATAGTTATATGGATTATCAGAGCCGCCCATCATATAGATGTCACCATTAAAACTGGTTGCAGCCATACGATAATGGGCAACCCCTGTTGGATGTGGCACGGTACGCCAATCTATTTTTAAAGGATTATCAGCATCAATAGTGCCTTTTAAGCACTGTGCAACTGCAGCAAAAGAACGACGTTTATCAGTATTTGCCTGTGTTTTTACACCATCACACACTAAAATAGTATTACCACTGATCGCAGCCGCTTGGCCAAACACTGGTTGACCTAAAAACGGCGAAGCCTGTTGCCAAGTATCTGTTTGCGTATCATAAACTTGTACCAGGTTAACATTCCCATCATTATGCCAACCACTGACTAAATAGATATAACGCTGCTGGTATGAGAGCGCCACACTGTCATCCACAGGCACGGGCATATTGGCAAGTTGCGTATATGAATTAGAGAGCACATCATAGCGATATACATCAGGTGAAGAGATTTCTTGATGCTCTGCACTCACCGTATAACCACCAAATACATAGGCATGTTTACCAACGCCCACTGCAGTACTCGCCAAGCGACCAGTAAGTGGCAATGTACTCGGCACTGCTTTAGCCGCTTGCCATGCGTTATCGCCAACTTTGAGTACCCACACTTTATTGTGAACATCGGTATGTGCTTTGCCTGAGCTCAAGCCCATAAAACTTAAGAAGTAGGCTTGTTCATCAATAACAACTTTCGCTACAGCGTTGTTAGCGACGGCTTCAGGTAAGGCGGGAATGGTTGCAAGTGCAATAGAAAATAACAGGCTCATAAATTAAATAAATAGCTAAACACATCGCTAAAGAATACCATTTTATGAGCCTGAAAAAAGGCTCGCTATTAGTAAGCAATACTAATACGTTGATTTAAATGTGCCGCCGACTTCGCTTCATCAAGCATCGCTTTAGCATAATCAGTAACTGATATTTTGCTTTCGCCGTTTGCATCAGTAAAGAAGCTATCGCCACCGACACGGTATGGGCCTTCTGAATTACCAGGGTAAATAACCGCTGCGGGTGATACAAACGTCCATGGTGTATCTGTTGTTGATGCTCTAAATACATCAAGCGCCTCGCCTTGAGCAATTGCTTCTGCTTTGTATTCAGCAGGAAAGTCAGGACTTGATACAAGGGTTACACCGGGTGCGACTTCTAAGCTACCTGCGCCGCCCACCCATAAAATGCGTGTGCCAGTACCTGCAAGCGCGTTTAGTAATTGCTTTGCTGTGTTTGCAACAATGTCATGGTTACCTAAAGCACGACCACCAATTGCAGCAATAACAACATCACTACCTGCAGCTGCAATTGCGATATCGTCTTTTGTTAAATCAAATTCAGTTACAGTGATGTTTTCTTGAGTTACTTTACTTGCGTCTCTTACTAATGCATTGACTTGATGACCACGTGCGAGTGCTTCTGATGTAATGTGGCTGCCAATCCAACCTGTTGTGCCAATAACTGCTAATTTCATGAGGAATGCTCCGTTGTTTGTTTCAATGATTGCAGTTTACTTGTTCACTAATTACTGATAAATACACTATATAGACACACATTGTTTCATATTAAGATACCAATGGATAAACTCAATTCTATTACTAGCTTTGTCGAAGTTGCCCGCACAGGCAGCTTTACTCAAGCTGCTGAGCATTTAGGTTTAAGCCGATTACAAGTTTCTAGGCATATTCAAGATATTGAAAAATGGCTAAATTTAAGGTTATTTCATCGCACAACACGCAAAGTGAGTTTAACCCTTCAAGGCGAAGAAGCCCTTAGCTATTGCCAGCAAATATTGAACCAAGTGTCTGATTTACAAAGCCGAGCACACAGCCATAACAACGAATTGGTAGGTACCATAAGAGTTGCCTCCCCCATTGGGCTTGGACAACATAAGCTGTTTGATGCCATTGAAGAGTTCACCAAACGCCATCCACAGACTCGATTTGAACTTTTACTTTCGGATAGTTTATCGCAGCTTGTTGATGACCGCGTTGATATAGCCTTGCGTTACATCCACCAGCCCGATGAAGGACTCATTGCACGCAAGCTAATGTATATCGCAACCGCAGTGTGTGCATCTAACGATTATTTATTAGCAAATCAAACGATTAATGAGCCAAGTGACTTAACAGCACACAATTGCCTTATTCATAACAAACAGAATGTTTGGCAATTTCAACGCGACGACAACACACAAAAAGTGACTGTTAAGGGCAACATAGTTGCCAACGATATGGGCGTACTTCTAAAAGCTGCCAAACAAGGAATGGGGGTTGCTCATCTGCCTTGCGATCTCGCCAATGACTATTTGACATCAGGTGAGCTTGTTAAAGTACTGCCAGAGCATACAACTATGGGCTCTCACTTATGGGCGGTGTATTTGTCGCGTAACTTCCAACAAAATGTGGTGAGAGCGTTCATCGACTTTTTAGCAGAGCACTGGCAACAGGATATCTTATAATCTAAATCTGCTGCAGGTACGTATAAGCAACAAAAAGGAGTCGTAATGCAGCACTTAGAACATGAAATATCTCGTATCATCGAAATGGCATGGGAAGACAGAACCCCGTTTGAAGCAATCAACCAGCAATTTGGCTTAAATGAAAAAAGCGTAATCGCATTAATGCGTGAGCAGTTAACAAGCTCTAGTTTTAAACTTTGGCGAAAACGCGCGGCGGGCCGACAAACCAAACACTTAAAATTACGCCACCCTGATATATCTCGTGGTTATTGCAAAACACAGTATAAGCATAGATAAATTCACTTTATCTTTTGTGAAAACTGACCAACAGCTAAACTGCGACCTCGTGCCGCCGCACGAGCCGCTTCAACTGCAGCATTAAGTGCTAGTCCGTTTGTTTGATCTGCAATACTACTAATACTTCGTACAATGGCAGTCATTTGTTGAGATTGCTTATCGAGCTCAGTCATTTCAGCTGCTGCTTGTTTTATTTGTCTTGCTAAATCATTCATCACGCGGACCATTTCATCTAAACCTGTAGCATCTTGCTGCGCTGCATTATCGTTTTCAGCTGATATATTGTAAGCATTATCAACCGCTTGAAGCTCAGCTATTTCTCGATTTACTTGCTTACTGAGCACAGTAGCAAACTTAACGACTTTATAGAGCACGCCTTGCTCATTAAAAACAGGGTTATAAGTCGCTTCTAACCAAACTGGTTTTCCTAATTTATCTACACGTTTAAATCGTGTCGAAATAAAGAGGCCTTTTTTTAATTTAAGCCAAAACTCGGCATAATCTGTTGAATTAGCTTCAGCTGGTTCACAAAACATGCGGTGATGCTTACCGATAACTTCGTTCTTCGTATAACCAACACCTGCTAAAAATTGATCATTCACTTTTAAAACATAGCCATCTAAATCAAACTCAATGACCGCCATAGAGCGATTTATCGCTTGAACTAAGTCTTTATTTTCTCGCGATGTTTCAATTGTGCGAGTTAGTACACTGGCGTGAAGTGAAAACTTTTCAAAGCCTCGTTGCTTGCTCACAATCGGATGGAAAAATGCTCTTAACCAAACTTGTTGATCCTGTGAATTTAAAAGCTGTACGGCCCCAACCCAGGCTGATTTGTCTAAAATAGCTCGTTTTAAATGAAGGTAATGCCTTGTGGTTTTGGCATTATTAGGCACCAAATCAAGAATAGGTTTTCCTATTAGCTGTATTTCTGTATAACCAAGTTCAGCTAATACTTGTGTATTAGCAAATGTTATACGACCTTCCTTATCTAATTCCAGTGTAAACATTCTATTGTCTAATGTATCTATGACTTGAGATACACTAAACAATTCATCCTCTAACTGAGCTATCCTTTTTTTCAATGGCTGGGTAAAAAACATAAAGCATCCCACCTTAAATACTTAAATCATCACAGAGTAGCTTTATAAGGACTACTTAATCTGTACCGTTCGATGATTTTAGCGTAAAAAAGTTGGGTAAATATCAACTTTCAAGACAATAGGAAGTTTCTTGAGGGAAAATAAGAAATGATTTAATTAAATAGCATTAAAAAAGCCTAGCTGTGTAGGCTTTTTGTCAGTGGTTAAGTTGGTTAGCGAATTGTCCAACCGCATCTACCACTTGTTGAGCGCCACGTTGTATATCCTCCATCATTTGACCTGACTCATTTGATAATGAGACACCTTGCTCGGCTTTTACCTTTCCTTGCTCTATAACCTTAACTGTATTTTGTGTAAGAGACTGATTATCGTTAACTACTTCAACAATTTCTTCTGTGGCTTTTGAAGTTCTCGATGCAAGCTGTCGAACTTCGTCAGCAACCACAGCAAAGCCTCTACCTTGCTCACCCGCTCGGGCAGCTTCGATCGCGGCATTGAGTGCCAGCAAATTTGTTTGCTCTGCAATACTACTAATACTTTGCACAATAGCAGCAATTTGTTGTGACTGTTTATCAAGCGCAGAAATTTCTTGTGCGGCTTGTTCCATCTGCTGAGCTAATTCATTCATCACCGTCATGGTGTTTTGTAACACCTCAGCCCCTTGTTGAGCCAGTTTATCGGTTTCTGTTGATGTGCCATATGCAATTTCGGCAGCTTGGGAGATTGCATTCTCACGATTAACTTGCTCAGTGATCACGGTTGCAAACTTCATTACTTTATAAAGCTCACCGAAATCATTAGAAATTGGGTTATATGAAGCTTCAAGCCAAACTTCATTGCCATGACGATCAACACGTTTAAAGCGATCAACAACAAACTCACCGCGCCTTAAACGCTGCCAAAACTTTTCGTACTCAGCAGATTCTGTAAGTTCTGGCTCACAAAACATGCGATGATGCTTACCGACAATCTCTTCTTTTTTATAACCCATACTCTCTAAAAACGGTTCATTTGCGTTAATAACCTTGCCTTCAAGGTCAAACTCTATAACCGCCATAGAACGATAAATAGCATTAATAGTGTCGCGCTGTTCACGAGAGGTAGAAATTGCATCAGTAAGTACAGTGCCGTAAATAGCAAAGTAATTAAGCTCCCCTTGCTCTGTGTGAACAGGATGAGCAATTAATCGCAGCCACTCAAGTTTGCCGTCATAACGGGTTATTTGTAAGTGCCCAACTCCATGCTGTTGATTTTCAATGGTGTTTTTTAAATCTTTAAACTGGTCAGTATTTTGACATTGTTCAGTAATAATATCCTGAAAGGGCGAGTCAATTAGCTGATTGTGCGAGTAGCCTAATTCATCTAAAAAGTTCTGGTTAATATAGGCCATTGTGCCATCAGCACGTAGTCTAAGCACCAGCATCTCTTCATCAATGCCTGAAGTAAGATCTTTTAAAGGATAAAGTTCCGCCTTTAACGCATCAATTTCAGCCTGTAATGATTTGCTAAACCACATAAAACGCCCTGATTTCTTATTAACGTGTTGTTGTTCATAAAATTGTAGAACAATTAACACGGGGCGCCACTTTAAAATAAGTAAAAAGAATTAAGAAAAGTGATTTAACTAAGAAGCTTGAGAGGTCAATTTAACGTATTTCTCTGCCAGTTCATCTAACGTTTCGCGATGATTTGGATCTGGCTTAATACAATCGATAGGACACACACTCACGCAAGTAGGGTTATCGTAATGCCCAACACACTCGGTGCATTTGTTAGGGTCGATTTGATATATCTTCGCGCCCATATAGATAGCCTCATTCGGACACTCAGGATCACACATATCACAGTTAATACATTTGTTATTGATGAGTAATGCCATGACAAACCTTTAAGCACGCTGATGGAGTATTGCCTTTAAAAGCTAATCTAGATTTCAAAAAGCAGCGAAAATTGCAGCCGCGTAATATAGATTGCTTCACTTAACCTTTCTTTGATCTAGGTCAAGCTTGAAATTAGTTTGAATTCTTTTTGGTAGTTGCTACGTAATTAATGCATTAGCGGTTATCTACCGAAGCAAGTGATGTGATGAGATAAGTGAGATGTTTTATGGTGACTTAGTTGATTGTAGGCGTCCGCAGCAGTCATAAGAGTGCAATACGTTTCTGCCCCTTTTCGAGTTAGCAAATTGCATATTTTGCAAATTGGTTTTGCGCCCAAAATGAGCTAACGAAAATGCTTATAATCAATTAATAATAGCTCAGGTAAGCGGCTTCTAAACGTGTAAAAAATATAATTGCTTATTAAGGCAAATTTAGGTGTAATGAGTACATAATAAGCGCTGAGCAATGCAGGGAAAGCTTACATAACACTCGCTAAGCTGATTAAATTAGCTAGGAAAGAGAGAGCCACCAAAAAGCAAATTCCCATAGCATAAACAACACCAACTCTGACACACCGAGCAGGTAGCGGCTCAGTCCAACAAGCGATTATGCAGCACAGACTGCGTGTCGCATAAATACTAAAATGTTATATGCCTAAGGAATGTCATGCCCGCGAGAATGGAAGAAGCACTTAAAAAATTAATCAAACGTAAGTTTGATGCTTCGTTTATGTCCAATACAAAATGGCGGAAGATATTTACAGCTCTTTGTGTTATCCCCTTGAAACAAGCGTACTGGAAGTATGTCGATTTAGATTATGAATTGCGCAGTTGCTTCGTCGACGAAAGTGATTTAATGGATAGGTTTATTGGTGATTGTGGGCTAGCAGGCGCGCCACTTGCTTACCGAAGAATTGAATGGATCGAAATTCCAAGAGTTGGTGTCGATCCCCGTTATGAAAATATACCTCATATGAATTTTGAACAGGACGTAGATCGAGTTATTTTAATACTTGAGTCAATTGGAGAGTTTGAACTTGAGCAAACTGAACGTGGCATAAAAATATACGGCCACAAAAAACTCGGCATATAACAAGGCAATAATGGATGGGACGCTTAAAGCTTGGCTGGCGCTCATTCTTCGCTAAGTGTAACCAAGCAAAATCCACCCATTATTCGGGCGTTACAGAATAAATACTCCAACTCATTTATGTCCAAAAACGAGTTGAAATACTAGCAAGGCTTTTACCAAGCCTACTTCAAATAAAAATGAGTAGCACACTACTCCCTTATTCTATATCCCTTTAGCTAAAGGTTCGTTTTAAATTGCCCTACGGCCTCAACCACTTCTTTTGCACCTTTTTGAATATCATCGATTACACTGCCTGCACTATTAGATAACTCTAATGCATCTTTTGCTTCTACTAAGCTAGACTTAATTTGAGTTACCGCATCTTGTGTTAGTACTTTATTCTCAGTCACAACGCCTATTATCTGTTCAGTGGCGGTACTTGTTCTTGATGCTAATAGCCTTACTTCATCAGCCACAACTGAAAAACCGCGCCCTTGCTCCCCTGCTCTTGCTGCTTCTATTGCAGCATTAAGTGCTAATAGATTCGTTTGGTCTGCAATGCTTTTAATGCTATCAACCAGTTCGGCTACTTTAGCTGACTGTACATCTAACTTATTGATGCTTTCACTCGCTATTTCGAGTTTCTTAGAAAGAGCGTTCATAGTTGATATTGTTTGCTTTACAACCTCTAAACCATTTTCAGCATCTGCGTCTGTTTGTTTTGAGATATCGAAAGCAATCTCTGCAGTCTGAGAAATAGCTTGCTCTCTTCTCATTTGCTCAGTAATGACAGTCGCGAACTTAGCAACTTTATATAAATCACCATTGTCGTCATGAATCGGGTTATATGAGGCTTCAAGCCATACCTCATTACCACGACTATCAATCCTTTTAAAACGGTCTGAAATAAAGCGCCCTTGCTTCAACTCAGACCAAAGCTGCTTATATGCACTCGACTCAACTTCATTTGGGTCACAAAACATACTGTGGTGTTTTCCTAGAATTTGACTTTGAGAGTAACCCATAGCATTTAAAAAATTGTCGTTTGCATTGAGTATTATGCCTTCTAAGCTAAACTCAATAACTGCGGAAGAGCGACTTAGAGCAGCAAGCATGTCTTCTTTTTCTCTTGATTGAGAAATTGTTCTTGTGAGTTCTGCAGAGTAAACGGCTAGCTCACCATTAATTGGTTGTGCAATGCTTCTTAGCCACAATTCACGATCTGTTTTAGTTTTTAATTGTAAGGCGCCATGCCAGTGGTTTAAGTTATTTATTGCCAAAAGTAGTTTTTGTGTATGTGGCTTATTAATTGATTTTTTAAGAATCAAATCATTAAAGTTTTTCCCTATTAACTCATCAACTTTAGAGTCTAATGCAGCTGCAAATAGCTCATTAACTTCAATGATGGTGCTATTTTTACTCAGTAAAAAGTACAGCATCTCTTTTTTGAGATCTTTCTGTATATTTTCATATTCCGCTGCTTGCTCTTTTAAGTAAGTATTTTCGGATAACAGGTTACGATTAGTAAACCACATTTAATATGTTCCTTAAATTAAGAACTTAACTCATGAAGATATTTGTATCATCGTACAAATAAAAATGGTGATTAGAAGTACATTAGGTTGAACGATTAATTAGAAGGCAGATAAATTAATTCTGAGATTCAAATATTGATCAAAGAATCTTTATACTGCTCTTACGCTATAAAAGATCACTTTTTATATGTTTCGTAGCTTTAATAATCAAAAATCAATTGCACGCTACTCCTTCCCCCAAGCCTCGCCTTACATTCATATCTAGAGCGACCTTGATCCAGCAAAGCATAGAGTAGTGAGGAAACAAATTAAGACACGCGCCGTCTTTGGTGAATTATATGGCTTATTAAAAGCTAAGCACTTGTTATTTAATGAATTACCTTACTGACTTATAGTTTCATAATGTGAAACCAACTTTTATTGAGCATTTAATTTTTAAAAATAGCTTTAAATCATCTGTTTTATCAATTGATTAGATTTAATTTACTCGTTAGAGAGTTAAAGCGTTACTTGATAAGTTCAAACCTAAATAACTTAACATTTAACTGGAGGCTCAATGTCTATCCGCAGCACCTTATTAGTTCTTTTCTTTGCAAGCTTTATTTTTCCTGCTTTGGCTCAAGATAATTGCATTGTGAATATAGAAGCCACAAACGAAATGCACTTTTCTAAAAGTGAAATAAACGTATCTGCTAGTTGTACTTCCGTTACTATAAACCTAAAAAACTCTGGCAAGCTACCAGCAACTTTAATGGGACATAATTTGGTTATCTCAAAAAAAGAGGATTTAGTTGGATTAACAAATGATAGCTATGAAGCCGGCTTCGAGAATAACTATGTAAAGCCAAATGACTCTAGAGCAATCGCTGTTTCTAAAGTTATAGGGGGAGGTGAATCAACCTCAATATCTTTCAAAACGTCGCTTATAAATACAAAAGAAGAATATATCTTTTTCTGCGCATCCCCGGGACATTCGGCAATAATGCAAGGTAGCTTTAGCATAACTAAGTAAAATACTGGCCGTTTACATATTTATCTCAGCCTCACTATCATTTTTTAGAGAATAGGCTGCTTATTAAAAATGACTAAGTTAATGGGAGTTGTATATGACTCCCATTAAAATTATCAATATCCCCTACTACCCGTTAAATATAACAATCAATATCCGTTCGATTTTCACGCAACTTTTTTAACAATTTGTTGATATAGCTGTTGACGTAAACTGCAAATCACACTACTCTTTTCTGGAAGCGCTTTCATAAGGGCGGTTTTCAACCTCTTTATGGTAGCGCTTCCAGATTTGAAAAATAATCAATTTCGACAACAATATCATGCTCTAATAGCATGAATAACAACGATAAAGAACGAGGGAAACCTGATGCCAAGCCATAACTTTAAAAGAACAAAGTTAGCTTCCAGCTTATCTTTGCTTTTAGGTGCTAGCACCTGCTTATCAGCTTATGCTGAGCAGTCTGAACACAACGACGACATTGAAGTAATTCAAGTAACAGGGTTTAAAGGTAGTATCAAAGAATCAACACAACTAAAACGCTATTCTTCGGGTGTTGTTGATGCGATTTCATCAGAAGATATTGGTAAATTCCCTGATACTAACTTAGCAGAGTCTTTACAACGTATCACAGGTGTATCGATAGACCGCAGTAATGGTGAGGGCTCTAAAGTTACAGTACGTGGTTTTGGTCCAGATTATAATATGGTAACCCTAAACGGACGTACCATGCCTGCCGCCTCACTTCCTGCTGGCGGGGGCTCACCAAACTCTCGTGCCTATGATTTTGCTAATCTGGCATCAGAAAGTGTTAAATCTGTTGAAGTATATAAAACAGGAAAAGCAAATATCGCATCAGGCGGTATTGGTGCCACAATCAATATCAATACTGCTCGTCCTTTAGACAATCCAGGTTTGATCACGAATATTGGTGTTAAGGCGATGCACGACACAACAAATCGTGTAGGTGATGATATTACACCCGAAATTTCAGGCATTTTTAGTTGGACAGACGAAGAAGCTAAGTTTGGGGTTTCGCTTACTGCAAGCGTTCAAAAAAGAGATAGTTCGGCTGCAGGAGCTTTTGTAAACGAGTGGCGAACAACAGCTTACGACGGCACGATCCCTCAATCTGCAGATGATATTGTTATCGAAAACGCACCTGCTATGGGACAGTATTATTCAATGCCCTCAGACCTTCGATATACAATTGCGGATCGTGAAAGAACACGTACAAATGCGCAATTAACGTTGCAATACAGCCCTGTTGAATCATTAACAGCAACTCTTGATTATACATACTCACAACAAGAGCTCTTTGAGTCGCGAGCTGAGCAATCTATCTGGATGGATAACTATAAAACGCATTTAATTTTTGATGATAATGCAGTTAAAACTCCAATTTACTATAAAGAAGAGCGCAGAGATTTATCCACACGAGATCTCGGTTTAGCTTTACAAGAGCTAAATCAGCTTAATAAAAATGATTCGATTGGTTTAAACCTTGAATACTTTGTTAATGATCGACTTAGTTTTGTATTTGATGCGCACAGCTCAAAGGCAACGAGTGAACCTGATGCGCCTTACGGCAGTTGGGTAAATGCAGGATTAGGTGCAAATGTTGTTGCCTCTCAAGAAGTTGACTTTAGCCGCAAATTACCATCAATGGTGATTGATTTTGATGATTGCAGCCGTGCTAATTTAAACTGTAATGGTGTATTAGACCAAGATGATGTAGGTACTTCTATTCTTGACTCTAACTTCGCACGCCAAGAATCAACCGTTGATGAATTTCGTTTGCTCGGTAAATATGAAATCGAATCAGGCGTGATTGATTTTGGTATTGAATCACGTTCAATGGAAAGTCATTCATTACAATCTCTTACACGTAATACGATGGGTAACTGGGGGATTGAAAACCCTGGAGAGTTACCAGACGGTTACCTTGATCCTACAAACTTCTTAAGTGAACTAGATGGCTACAATACCTCAGGTTCGTTTGATCAAGGATTCACAGGTAGCGCATCTGAAATTGGTTATTGGGCAGCAAGCCAGTACGGCTTTAATTTTGCTGCTGACGGCGCTTTTGCAACAAATCGTACAATAAAAGAAGATATCCAAGCCGCCTTTGTACAATATAAACATCAAGGTGAGATTGGCGATATGCCATTTAACCTCTTAGTTGGTGCTCGATACGAAACGACTGATATCACATCAACAGCAAATATTGATTTACCAAATGCGGTTGCTTGGGAAGGTAACAACGACTTTAATGTGCGATATGGTACTGATAAGCAAGATTATTCTCTAAGCTCTGATTATGACCACTTCTTACCTAGCGTAGATTTTGATATTAACGTAGTTGAAGATGTGAAAATTCGAGCATCATATAGCACAACAATCGCACGACCTACTTATGATAATTTAAGCTCTGCTGCGACAGTGGGAGTGCCTACTGGACCAAGTTTAATTCCAGGTACAACCAATGCACCTGCGTCGACTGGTAACCCAGGCTTAGTGCCGCTTGAATCAGATAATATCGATGTTTCAGCCGAGTGGTATTACAGCGATGTTAGCTATGTTTCTGTCGGTTATTACAATAAAAAAGTTGATAACTTCATAGGCTTAACACCTATGACTCAAAATTACTATGGCTTACGAGATGTATCTGCAGGTCCTCGCGCACAAGCAGCAAAAGCTGAACTTGAAGCAAGAGGTCTAGCTGTCACTGATTCAAACCTATTCCAAATGGTTGCTGCAATGGAAAATGGGGTCGCTTTTGATTCAATGTCTTATGAAGAGTTTGAAGCCGCATACGATATTTTACCTAATAGCGATGACCCGTTAATGGACTTTACAGCTCAAGTCCCTACCAATAACAAAGACGCCAAGATAGATGGTTATGAACTTGCAATACAGCATTTCTTTGGTGATTCAGGTTTTGGTTTTCAGGCAAACTATACGATTGTAAATGGTGATGTTGACTTCAATGTCGCAGCAGACCCAACAACAACGCAATTTGCATTAGTTGGTTTGAGTGATACTGCGAACTTCATTGCAATGTATGAGAATGATAAATTTCAAGCTCGTATAGCCTATAACTGGCGTGATAAATTCTTAAATAATGCTGCGCGTTATGTAAATGAGCCCGCATTTACTGAAGAATATTATCAAATCGATTTTAATGTGGCTTATAACTACAGTGAACAACTGTCTTTCTTCTTAGAGGGAATTAATATTACTGAGCAAGACAACCGTCAACATGGTCGATATAAAGCCCAGTTATGGAATTTAGACAAAAATGGGGCTCGCTACAATTTAGGTGTACGTTATAACTTCTAACCTATTACTGTAGAAAATGTATATTACGTTTTGTATATACAGCCAAATGCCTATTCGCATATTTGAGTGAACAACTGGGGCTAGAAACTATTTCGTAAGAAGGCAAAAGTACTGTTAAATTAGTTTAAATGAGTCTCTTTTGTAGACTAATTACGATAAGTTTACTTCCTAAAAGATGAACAATTATTGCGAATAGGTATAAAGCCGCTTAATTGAAGCGGCTTTAACATTTAAAGTAAGCATATGAGCAAAAAAATTAATAATATTGTGATCATTGGCGGTGGAGCTGCTGGTTGGCTTACAGCTGGGTTACTATCCAAAGAACACCCAGATAAAAGTATCACTTTAATTGAATCTGCTGATATCGGTATTTCCGGTGTCGGTGAAGGGACGTGGCCATCGATGCGACATACATTGCAACGAATTGGCATAAAAGAAACTGACTTTTTACAGCAATGTGATGCCTCTTTTAAGCAAGGTTCAAAATTCATAAACTGGCGGGGAAAAGAACAGGCAGATAACTATTATCACCCTTTCATGGTTCCTGAAGGCTACAATGAGTATGATGTTCATGCAGCATGGCAGCAGTTGTTTTCTGAACAAAAATACGCCGATGCAATGAACGTGCAAAGCTTTGTTTGTCAAGCTACCCTTGCGCCTAAACAACTGAATACACCTGAATATGCGGGTGTTACAAATTACGGTTATCACCTAGATGCCCATAAATTCGCACAATTTCTCACAAAACATTGTGTAAACACACTCAATGTAAAACGCATTCTCGATAATGTCCTCCACGCCAATAATAATGCTCAAGGCTACATTGAAAGTGTCACTACACAGAATAATGGTGTGATTAACGGTGATTTGTTTATTGATTGCTCTGGTAGTCAAGGACTGTTAATAGCCAAGCACTACCAGATCCCATTTTTAGATCAAAGTCACATTCTTTTTAATAATACTGCTGTTGCAGCGCACTTACCTTACGAAAGCCCTTCTCAAGATATTGCATCAGCGACTTTATCCACCGCACAATCCGCTGGCTGGATTTGGGATATAGGATTACCTACTAGACGCGGTATTGGCTATACATTTAGTGATAAATATTGTGACGTTGAAACTGCTGTTGAAACACTAAAAAGTTATGCTGCACAATCTGTTGGCATTCAACAAGCTAACAATATTGAAACAAGAACATTACGCTTTACGCCTGGTTACAGAGAAGTATTCTGGCATAAAAACTGTGTTGCAATAGGAATGTCGCAAGGATTTATAGAGCCACTAGAAGCTTCGGCGTTAGCAATGGTTGAATTAAGTATTAGCATGCTAAGTGAACAAATGCCTGTAGACCAAGTACACATGCAGTTGTTGAGAAAACGTTTTAATAAACGTTTTAGGTACCGCTGGAAGCAAGTCATCAATTTTCTAAAGCTACATTATGTATTGAGTAGTCGCGATGATAGTAGCTATTGGTCCGATAACCACCACCATAAAAGTATCCCAAGTGAATTACAGAGCTTGCTAGAACTATGGCAATATCAAGCTCCCAGCCGATTTGACTTTATAGAAAATGAAGAAATTTTTTCTTCTGCGAGTTATCAATACGTGCTTTATGGCATGGGCTTCAAAACCAAGCAAACAAAAAAGCTTGATAACCATACATATCAGATGGCACAAAAACTCTACCAACTCAATCGCAAGAAGATTGCGCAATACTTACAAAAACTACCCACTAATCGACTGTTATTAGAACAATTACAAAGGGAGTAAGGTGGCAAAATGAGACAACAACAAATTAAACAAGTAGTCATAGCTGGCGGTGGTACCGCAGGCTGGATGACAGCTGCCGCGTTAGCTAAATTACTAAATAAAGATATTAAAATCTGCTTAATTGAATCAGATGATATCGGCACTGTCGGTGTTGGAGAGGCAACAATTCCACCTATTCGTACCTTTCATAAATTGCTAGGTATCGATGAACAAGAATTTATGAGGGCCACACAAGCCACATTCAAACTGGGAATTAGCTTTGAGAATTGGCATCAGTCAAACAGTGATTACATTCACTCTTTCGGTATGACAGGTAAAGAATGTTGGGCTGGAGAGTTCCACCATTTTTGGTTGCATTGGCAAAAAATGGGCAATACCGATGATTTCGCAGATTACTGCTATGAACTACAGGCAGCTAAGCAAGGTAAATTTGGGATTAGCCCTCAAAACCCAATTAATTACGCATTTCATATGGATGCCAGTCGTTATGCTACATTTTTAAGAGCATTTTCAGAAAACCTCGGTGTCAAACGTATAGAAGGTAAAATTGAACGGGTAAATAAACATTCTGATAATGGCTTTATTAAAAGCTTATCGCTGGATAATAACACTGAAATAGCGGGTGATTTTTTTATTGATTGCACTGGTTTCAAAGGCATACTTATCGAGCAAGCCTTACATACAGGGTTTGAAGATTGGTCTCATTTATTACCTTGCGACAGTGCCGTTGCGGTACAAACAAAAGGAACATCAGACCCTCTCCCTTACACGCGTTCTATTGCGCATCAATCAGGATGGCAATGGCAAATTCCTTTGCAAAACAGAGTTGGCAATGGCTTAGTTTATTGCAGCCGCTATTTAAATGACCATGATGCAACTAAATTACTATTAGATAACCTTATTGGAGACACCCTAACCGAACCAAAAATCATTAAATTTAAAACTGGTCGTAGGCGTAAAGGGTGGAACAAAAACTGTTTAGCGCTAGGTCTTGCCAGTGGCTTTTTAGAACCTCTTGAATCAACAAGTATCCACTTGATTATGACCGGTATCATTCGGTTTATGCGCCTGTATCCTTTTGCTGGTGTAACACAACAAGCTATCGATGAATATAATAAGCAATTGAAGTCAGAGCTCGAAAGTATTCGTGACTTTATTGTTTTGCATTATAAAGTTACAGATAGGCAAGACAGTGAATTTTGGCGTCATTGCCAAGCTATGGAAATTCCTGAGTCACTTGCTCATAAAATCGCATTATTTAAAGAAACTGGCCGAGTATTTTTAGATGATGGCGATATTTTCCGTGTCGACTCTTGGGTTCAAGTCATGCTTGGGCAAGGTGTTAAACCAAAACAATATCATTATGTTGCTTCTTTAATGAATGACCAAGAGTTAGGTCGCTTTATGCAAGGCATTAAACAACAAATTGCCCATCGGTTAGCGCAATTGCCAACTCATAAAGAGTTTATTAACAAGTACTGTCGAATAAATGACTAAGCCCACAGTAAAGCCGATACGATTATTGTTAAAATATACATAATAAAATTTACTGTAAAGCCGCTTTTAAGCGTTCGCTTTACAGTAATTACAAACTGAATTAGGCCTCTCTTAATGATGATTTTAGCCGACAAGGGTTAGTGATAACTAAAAACACTTAGCGTAAAAATGCTAAAAAGTAAAAACCATGACTCAACTGAGAAAATAATCTAACCACTCAACTTTCAGCTCTTAAATTGTCACTATAACTAAAAAAAAGCCTAACACTAACTCATTAATTATTAAATATTAAAATGACTTACCTAGGTTGTTTTCAGGCTAAACAAAATAAACGGTTGACCGTTTGGACAATAGCCTCTAACCTAAATATGGAAGCGCTACCATAAACAACGCAATAACTTTCAATCCATGCAATACACATAAAGATGGAAGCGCTACCATAACAACTTAAATTTAGCTGCAAGATTTACTTGCATTTGTTTATCAAAGGTTTCTTTACATGACTCAGCTCACGTTACCAAAAAACTCAACAATGCTTAGCAAAGACTTTATCTATGGCGTTGCAACGGCTTCGTTTCAAATAGAAGGAGCTGCTGATAAGCGCCTCCCTTGTATTTGGGATACTTTCTGTGCGACCCCAGGAAAAATAGCTGATAACTCAAACGGTAATTTCGCCTGTGAGCATGTAAAAAAATGGAAAGACGATATTGAGCTAATCGACTCTTTAGGTGTAGATGCCTATCGCCTATCAATTTCTTGGCCAAGAGTCATAAAGTTAGACGGTACCTTAAATCAAGAAGGTATTAACTTTTACATTAATATTTTAGACGAATTAATGCGTCGGAATATCAAAGCATTTGTTACCTTATACCATTGGGATTTGCCACAGCACTTAGAAGATAAGGGAGGCTGGTTAAATCGTGAAACAGCGTATGAGTTTGCTCATTATGTTGATCTAGTTAGTAAAGAGCTATCTGGAAAAGTATATTCATATGCAACGTTGAATGAACCTTTCTGCAGCTCGTATTTAGGCTATGAAATTGGTGTTCATGCTCCAGGGATCAAAGGCCGTGAATTTGGCCGAAAAGCCGCTCATCATTTATTACTTGCCCATGGTTTAGCAATGAAGGTGCTAACTAAAAATAGCCCAGAGTCGTTAAACGGTATCGTGCTTAACTTTACTCCATGTTATTCCGTATCATCAAGCGAAGCAGACATTGCTGCAACAGCTTTTGCTGATGACTACATAAACCAATGGTATATGAAACCTATAATGCAAGGAGCTTACCCTGACATCATAGAGCAGTTGCCACCCGCTCACAGACCTGACATTCTAGATGGCGACATGGAGATTATTTGCCAACCTTTAGATTTCTTAGGCGTAAATTTTTATACCAGACTGCGCTATGAAGCAAGTGATACAGATTATTACCATGAACTGCCTCACCAAGCGCCGATGACCGATATTGGTTGGGAAATTTACCCATCTGCATTGACCGAATTATTAGACTCCTTGCATCAAAAATATGATTTGCCGCCAATTTATATTACAGAGAATGGAGCTGCTATGGCGGACAAAATGGAGAATGGAGAGGTGAACGATCAAGATCGTATCGACTATTATAATGCCCATTTAAATGCAGTGAATGATGCCATATCACAAGGTGTTAATGTAGCTGGCTACTTCGCATGGAGCTTAATGGATAATTTTGAGTGGGCAGAGGGTTATTCAAAACGCTTCGGAATTGTTCATGTTGATTACGATACACAAGTACGAACAGTAAAGCTAAGTGGTAAAGCATATAGTCAGTTAATCACGCGCCGATAATAAGACAACAATAATGATAAAACACACTCTTCCCATCTACGAAAAAATAGGCTACGCGATGGGCGATGCCGGCGCTAATTTAGTTTGGCGTGGTGCTTTGGCTTATTTAGCCGTTTTTTATACAGACACATTTGGTATTTCTGCCGCCGCTGCTGCGTTACTTTTTTTAGTTGTGCGCTTATCAGATGGCGTGACAGATATAATAATGGGGATGATTGCAGATAGAACGCAAACACGTTTCGGTAAATTTCGTCCTTGGATATTGTGGTCAACTCCTTTTCTAGCCTTGTTTATGGTGTTGTGCTTCACAACACCTGACATAAGCCCAGCAGCTAAGCTATTTTATGCTTATTTCACTTATATAGGGCTCACTCTAGCTTATACGGTAAGTAACGTACCCTACTCTGCTTTAATGGGGGTTATGACTGGTGATGATCTAGAGCGAACTAAACTGTCTGGCTTTCGCTTTGCCGGAGCATTTGCAGGTGGCTTATTAGTTATGGGCTTTTTACCTGATTTAGTTGCATACTTTGGGGAAGGAAATAGCGCACAAGGTTACCAATACACTATGTATGTATTTGCAGCCTTACTCACTGTACTCATGTTAATCACGTTTGTAAGTACAAAGGAGCGCGTTCAACCTGCAACAAAAACGCAAGTTTCACTAAAAACTGAGCTAACTGATTTAAGTAAAAGCTTACCTTTTATCATTCTTCCTTTATTGGCGATCACATTATTTTTCTATTATCGCGAGCTCTACTCCGGTTTGTTTTTTGCGGCAACAATGATTTTTATGACTGTCGTAATTCGTCGCTTACTTGCAAGCGATCATAGTAAGCTAAGTGGCACTCAACGAGATATGGTTGATTTACTTACAAATAAACCATGGCTGATCTTATTAGGTATGGGCTTTTTAACAATGATGTTTAATGGCATTAAATATGGTGTCATTGCTTATTATTTTAAATATTACGTAGGTAATGAGCTTTTAACTGGCCAATACTTTATAGCTTTATTAATCGTCTCAATTTTCGGCGCGTTAAGTACAGGAAAATTAGCTGAGATTCTGGGTAAACGTACTTTGTTTATCGCTTCATTATTACTAAGTGCCTTCTTTACCATTTGTTTCTTTTGGCTGCCAAATGATAACCTCAGCCTGATCTTTGTTATGGGTTGTCTGTCTGAATTCTTCGCAGCCATGATGCCTACCCTGTTTTTTACGATGCTTGGGGATAGTGCTGACTATTCTGAGTGGAAAAATAAGCGCCGTGCCACTGGCCTCATATACTCAGCAGGAACTTTCGTGCAAAAAACGGGGGGTGGATTTGCCGGAGCCTTAGTGCTTGTTGTACTTGCAAGTTATGGCTATGACGGAATGGACGAAACCACCATTGCACACTCACTCGATGGCATGATACTACTAATGAGTTGGCTACCAGCAGCGTTTGCTCTAATAGCCGCAGCACTGATGGCCTTTTATCCATTAACATCTGAAATGACAGAAAAAATAACAGAAGACTTGGCAATTAGGCGTGCAAGTCTGTAAATTAAACAGTTAAGATTTATATAAAACAGTAATTATGGCAACTATTTATCAGGTATCAGAGCTCGCTGGCGTTTCTTTATCAACCGTATCTCGGGTGTTAAATGAAAATGACTACGTCAGCAAAAAAACCAAACAAAAAGTCCTCGATGCGATGGAGCAGCTTGGTTACAAACCAAATTCAATAGCTCGCTCTCTCGCTTCAAATTGCACTAATAGTGTGGGTATTTTAGTGTCTGAATTAGATGGCGCGTTTTTTGGTGAGATGATGTCTGCTATCGAAGCTCAATTAAGAGCTGCCGGAAAACATGTCATTATTACGCCGGGACACAGTGAAGAAGACAAAGAAAAGAATGGCTTAGAATTTTTAATTTCACGTAATTGCGATGCAATCATTGCTCATGTTGAAGCTGTTAGTGATGAGTATCTAGTAAAATTAAACAAAGGTAAAACCCCTATTTATTTAATCAGCCGCTATGTAGATAAAATGAAAGAAAACTGCATTAGTCTGGATAACGTGATGGGCGGATATTTAGCAACTAAGCACTTACTTGCTCAAGGCCATAAAGATATAACATACATTGCGGGCCCGTTATTTAAACCCGATGCATTTGATCGACTAGAAGGTCACAAAAAAGCACTTAAAGAATACGGTATTACTTTTAATGAGCAAACTCTATTTGTCGGTGACTTTAAAGAAACAGGTGGGTATAACGGCTTAAAGCATTTCTTTAACAACAACATAAAATTTACTGCTGTTGTTTGTGCAAATGATGAAATGGCATCTGGTGTAATGAAATATGCTCGAGAGCATCAGCTTGATCTACCAAAAGACTTAGCTATCGTCGGATTCGATAATGTTCATTTTACAAATTACTTGTACCCAACTTTGACTACCATTGATAACCCGGTAGAGAAAATGGGGATCATGGCCGCCAACTTGGTTTTAAAACAAGTATATAAACAAAGTCTCTCGAATATAGAGCATATTTTCACACCTGAATTACTGATACGCGACTCAACAACACATTTAACTTGAGAGCTTGAAAAAGGCGAAACTAACCGCTTATTTAAATATAATGAATAATATCGATGTATAGATGGAGTAACAGGTGTTTATCGGTGAAGTAGCAAGAAAAACGAATTTATCTGTTAAAGCTATTCGGTTTTACGAAGAAAAAGAGCTTATTGTCCCCCCAAAACGCCAAGGAAAATACCGTGTTTACACCAATGAGCACATTGAAGTATTGAGGTTAATCGCAGAAGCAAAACTGTTGGGGGTTACACTAGCTGAGCTAAAAGGGTTTATAAAATATGAAAACGGGGAAGCAAACTGGGCTGAGATAAGCGAGTTTTTAGTACACTTAAAAGCCCGTTTGCAAGCTCAAATTGAGCAAACAAAACAGAAAATAGCCAAAATCGATTCATGTGTTGGGATTATTAACGCTAAATAATTAGTTGACTCTCCCCTTTAGTGGAGGGTTTATAGTATCTCATGTAGACCTAGAACAAGCAGTACAATCTAAATTAACATTTTCAATAAACTAATCTTTTTTTTGATAACTTAAATTCTAATTAAGGAATAATATGGAAAAGTTAGCAAACGACATTTGGATTTTTGATGGTGAAGCAGTAAGGTTCTTCTTTTTACCTTTTACAACTCGAATGACAGTCATTAAACTCGCAAATGGCGATCTGTGGGTTCATAGTCCTATCTATCTAAGTGATGCGTTAAAAACCCAAATAGACCAGTTAGGCTCTGTCAAATACCTTATTGCACCAAATCATTTACATCACCTGTTTTTACCCCAATGGATAACAAAATATCCAGATGCGCAAATCTATGGCACTGATGAAGTCATCAAAAAGCGTAGCGATATCTCATTTGATGCGTCCCTAAATGACGATTTAGCGTGGCAGTGGCAAAATGAAATTAACCAAGTCTTAGTTACAGGCTCCCCTCTTATGGAAGAGTGTGTGTTTTTCCATAAAAGCTCTAAAACACTCATTGTTACTGATTTGGTAGAAAACTTTTCGGGTGATAATTTTAACCCTTTGCAAAAATGGATAGCCAAGGGCGTTGGGATCATCGCCCCTGATGGAAAAACACCTATCGATTGGCGTCTAAGTTTTATGTTTAACAAAGCCAAGACCAGAAAACATTTTGAACAGATGCTAGCCTGGCAGCCTGAAATTTTGGTTATGGCCCATGGCGAGCTAATTGAGAAAAACGCTGTGGATTTTTTGCATAAATCCTTCCGCTGGCTTACTAAGAGTTAAAAGAAAAAACCAGCTTCGTTACATATAACATTCTATATATTTAATGTACCGTATTTATTTGTTTTTCAAAAAATGATTGACTCTCCCGTTAAGGGGAGGCTTTAGACTTGCAATTATTTCCTAATACATAGAGGTAGTAATTGTGAAAAATATACTCATTTTAAACGGAAACCCTAAACCCAATAGCTTTGCTGACTCTTTAGTGGATGCATATGAATGCACTGCTAAAGAAACGGCAAATATACGTACTTTTAGACTGTCTGAAATGGACTTTAACCCAGATCTCAGCTTTGGTTATGATCAGGTACAGCCGTTAGAGTCATGCTTAGAAGCATTTACAAATGCACTCCTTTGGGCCGATCATCTCGTGCTTATTTCGCCAGTTTGGTGGGGTAGCCTACCCGCTAAATTAAAAGGGCTGTTTGATCGCGTTTTTTTGCCTGGGGTTACCTTTAAATTCGAACAAAACAGCTTATTGCCGACGCCACTGCTAACTGACAAAACTGCGAGAGTGATCTTAACCATGGATACACCCCAAGAGCTCGCTCAGGAACTAGCAAAGCCCGTAGTAGAACAGTTATGCCGCTATACTCTCGAATATTGTGGTTTTGAAAAGCCGAAAGTTAACTTTTTTGGCTCTGTTATTCTCTCAGATGATAATCAAAAATCGAACTGGAAAACAACAGTTGCTGAGCTAGGTTCTCTATGTGACTAAAGGCTTATTTTAACTAAAAATATAATATTTATAATTTTTATTGGGTGTTATTCTGACTTTTAGATAATGCCCAATAGAAAATAATTAGATGAAGGGAAATGGATTATATTTAAGTAAATAGAGGTACATGGAATAAAAGAACTGAGCTCCATACTCAGTCTACTTTTTATAACCTTGATCTTCCCCTAATCACCAATACCAAAAATTGTGACGGCACTAAGTCGAAAACAGTGACATTATAAACTCGCTCATTCAGGCCGGTTTAACAATAGAGTCTGCTGATAAGCACCCTCTTAGCCCATATGACTGTTTTTTAGGCTTAGAGTATGTCTCTGGTAAGGCGTATCAATTACTTTATAAAGACAACAAGCTCCTCTTGTTTTCTCAATTAAAGCAAGGAAGAACGCGTAATTTAGCCCGCTCTTCATTTTTCATATTTACACTTTGAGGAATTTATGGATATTAGCTTAATAAGTATTTTTATTTCAGTGGCAGCTGCACACTTTCTGGCATTACTGAGTCCAGGACCTGATTTTGTACTCGTTGTTAAAAGTGCGCTGAAAGGTAACCAAAAAAACGCCATTGGCGTTGCGTTAGGTATTGCAACTGCTAATGCTGTGTATATTACCTTATGCTTAATTGGAGTTGGCGCCATATTATCCACCTCAATTGGTTTGATGGTAACGCTCAAAGTTATTGGAGGCTTATTTTTAATGTATATTGCCTATCATGCATTAAAAGCACCTAAAAATGCCTACGCTAACTTTTCTACAAGCACTAAGACTGCAAGAGAATTTTCATTATCATGCTTTTGCAAAGAGTTTGTAACTGGGTTTCTCTCAGGTATTTTAAACCCTAAAAATTTATTATTTTATTTAAGCTTGTTTACTGTTGCACTAACCCCCGAAGTCAGTATTAGCTTTAAAGTACTTTTAGGAGTATGGATGACATTAGTCGTCTTTTTTTGGGATGTAGCTATTATTTATATGTTGTCAAAAACGACTATCAGACAAAAATTCATTAGAGCCGCATTTTATATTGATAAAGTAACAGGTATCGTTCTAGGTGCGATTGGGTTTAACATTCTAAAATCAGTTTGGTCAAAACAGCCGTAAATACTACTGCATAGTAAGGTGCTGTTTATAACGACGTATTGCAAACAGCACCGATTTATTTAAATCAGCTTTTTTAATTGCTTACTGTATGTTCGACTTACTTTTAAGGTTTTACCAGTAGTTAAGGTTGCCATGTACTCTGAGTTGCGCAATGGCTCAAGCTGTCTTACATAAGTTAAATTGACAATGGTAGACTTATGGATCCGCAAAAAGGCCTCAGGCAGCATATTATTCTCAAGTTCTTTTAATCTAGCTCTCATAACATGGGTTTCGGTTGCAGTATGCACACACATATAATCACCAGCTGCATCAATCCAAAGAATATCGGTGAATGAAATTATTTGAATCGGGTTTTTAGCATCCCGGATAACCAAGTGATCACTATCAAAATTATAGTCTGACTGATTGGCTGAGTGTTTGTTTTGCTCAGCCTTGTTACTCACTTCTTGTTGTAGCGCTATCAACTCACTTTTTTGGAATAACTTTACGTTACTTACAACTCTTTCTATAGCTTCTGCAAGCCTGTCTAGTTTGACTGGTTTTAATAAATAATCGATAGCTCTAACTTCAAAAGCTTGTACTGCATGTTGATGAAAAGCAGTGACAAAAATGACTGCTGGACATGCTTCGGGTTGAAAATACTTTATCAATTCAAAGCCAGACTTGGTGGGCATTTCGATATCTAAGAAGATTAAATCAATTTCGTTGTTATTTATAAGCTCAATAGCATCGTCAACACTGCATGCACTACCAACAATATTAATTTCAGGAAATTGTTCAAGTCGAATACGTAAACCTTCGACGGCGCTGTATTCATCATCAACCAGTATCGTGTTTAGTTTTATCATTTATTATGACCACTCATAGGTAATGTTATACATACCCAAGCACCACCTTCACTTAAGTTGCCCTTTTCTATACGGTGTGACTTTCCGTACATTAGCTTCAAACGTTGCTCACAATTTGCTAATCCTATCCCTCTTTTATTTGTGCTTTCATCACCAAATCCCTTGCCAGTATCAGACACTTTTATATTTAAATAACTCTTAGTTTTTTCTATGGCTATAGTAATGCACATTAGCTGGTTTGAACGCATGCCATGTTTTAATGCATTTTCGACAAGGGGTTGTATCAACATAGATGGGATCAGTAACTCGTTGCAGCCATCTGCAACAGAAATATCAACAACAAGCTTATTTGTGAAACGGCACTTTTCTATATCTAAATAATTGCTAAGAATGCCAATTTCTTCTTTAATTGTTACTTTTTCCAGCGGATCTGTATATAAGCTATGTCGCAATAGATCACACAGTTTCTCGAGCATTTTTACAGCTTCTAAACTTTCTTTCTTCAAAATCAATGTACAAATCGCATTTATACTATTGAACATAAAGTGGGGATTCAGCTGATAGCGCAGCATTTTTAATTGTGATTCTTTAGCTAAGTGTGTGGCTTCTGCTGCTTTTTGCGTTTGTTCTAAATTATCTAAATAAATCTTAATCCCATAATAAAACGCGGTCCAAGTTGAAAGAACTGTTAATGACGCCGACGTCCATGTTCCAAAATCAAACCATGTCATTGGCTGCCAAAAGTTTCCATAAAACCACTGCAGTGTTATCCACTTAATTTGTGTCCAAATTAACGTTGCAGTTATGACAATGAAAATATGAAGTGCAATCTTTAACTTTAGCTCTATAAAGTTGATGCAAGTAAATACTTTTCTAAGGGAGAGGGTAATTATAAACCCACAAATTGTATCAATAATCAAATGCGGGATATGGATAGTCCAAGGCTCATCACTTGGGACTTTAATCATCAATTCGGTTAGCATTGCGTAAACAACCCAACCACAAATCTGAAACAGCCAAAATAAATGGCCGCGAGGGTTACTAGTATTCAAATTATTCAATCCATAAGGTAAAGCTGATAGGCATTACTTGCCCATCAGCCTTACTAAGATTTAGTCAGAGCATGTGAGTAAATAAGCATCTGCATTTGGTTTACTAGACAGTGCTATATCAGCAACAGCTAAGCTGGCAGCCTTTGCTGAAACATTTAACACCTCTGCCACCTTTGTCGTATTATTTAACGCAGATGTACAATTTAACGGTATGGCTAACGTATGCCATTTCTTATCATTCATCAAGGCTTCTATTGATTCAAACTTAATGTTGCGCAAGCAATTTCCTTCATTACACATTACTTGCAATTGAGCCTGATTACTTGGCGCAGTGTTAATTCTCATTTTAAGTTCAAGAAAACCAGATTTACTCGCATCACTCAGTACTTCAGGCAGCTGATAGCTTAAGCTCAAGGTTGCTTTTTTTGCCCCAGCTCGCCAAATGAACTGTCTTGCATCTTCCTGATAAGACAAATTAACAGACTGCATTAACAAGCTGGTACCATCACCACTGGTTGCCGAAGAGCCCGTTGTTTCAATGGCTGCTGTTTTTGAATCTTTCAGTTCCCACACTAAGTTCTCTGAAAGTCCTCTTACAAATAAAGGCTTAGCGTCATCATTTGCCACCTTTTTAGGTGTTGTATCTTCACTTAATAAAGGCACATTAACCGTGTCTTGATAAGTTAATCCATAATCATAAGCAAATAATGGATCATAAGTTTTGTCACCTAGGTTTAATGTGTATTGCGTATCATACTTTGGCCATGAAAAGCTTAATTTACCAGAGAAATCAAACTGAGTGTTACCCTTCGCATCTGTCAATAACACATCTGCTACCCCCTCACCTTCTGAACCCGGTAACCATGCAGCCACAAATGCATCAGACGCATTGAGCTCTTTATTTACCCAAAGCGGTCTACCGCTTAAAAATACGGTGACAACTGCAATACCATCAGCCTTTAATTTTTTCAGTAATGCAAGATCAGCTTTTGTTTTATATTGATATTCAAGAAACTCGATATCACCGAACCATTCTGCGTAAGGTTCTTCGCCTATAACAACAATCGCTACATCTGGCTTAACGGAGTAGTTTCCCGCTTCGTTTAGTTCAATTTGACCACCAGCACTTTCAACTTGCTCCTTTAAACCGGCATAAATTGACGTTGCATTTGGGAAATCGTCATTAGTGTTGTCTGTGCCTTGCCATGAAACACTCCACCCACCCGCTTGCTTTGCAATACTATCGGCACCATCGCCAGCAACTAATATCTTGCTTGTTGCTTTAATAGGGAGTATTTGGTCATTATTTTTTAATAACACTAATGACTTACGAACAGCTTCTCTAGCGAGCTCACGGTGCTCAGAAGCGCCTAACCATTCAGGATGCTGTGATTCAGAACGGCTTGATGGTTTACCTCTTGAGAAAGCTCCCCATCTAATTTTCGCTCTCAAAAAGCGTCGAACAGCATCATTAATTCTTTCTTCAGAGATAGTGCCATCTTTCACTTGCGCAACCGTGTTATGATAAAAGGCCTCAAAGTGCTCAGGGACCATGATAACATCGACACCGGCATTAATAGCAGCAGCACATTGCTCTAAATCACAGCCTTCAACAAATTTATGGGCATTCCAGTCGCTAACTACAAACCCATCAAAGCCCATTTGCTTCTTAAGTACATCAGTTAGTAAATATTTATCACCATGCACACGTTGGCCATTCCAGCTGTTAAAGGACGCCATAACTGACTGAACCCCTTCATTTATCGCTGAAAAATAGCCTGGACTATGAATGTCTCTTAACCCTTTTTCATCAATAATAGTATTGCCACGGTCTATACCTCGCTCGGTTCCACCATCACCAACAAAGTGCTTTGCTGTTGCAATACGATTTGTCGCTTTTAAGAAATTATTGTTGATGCTACCTTGAATACCAACAACCATTTCACCGGCATACTCTTTAACTAAATCAGGGTTCTCAGAATAACTCTCATACGTTCTGCCCCAACGATCATCTCTGACCACTGCGACAGTGGGAGCAAAACTCCATTCTATTCCAGTTGCAGAAACTTCTTTTGCTGTAGCTTGACCGATACGTTTAATTAGATCTTTATCTCTGGTTGCACCTAAACCAATGTTATGAGGAAATAACGTAGCTCCATAAACATTACTATGTCCATGCATTGCATCTGTGCCCCAAATCGTCGGGATTGCAGCCCCATCTAATGAAGCATCTACTGATGCCTGATACATCTCATCTGCATATTGAAGCCACTGCTTCATCGAGGCACGTTTATTACCATAAGGCGCGGTGTTACCTCCATTTAAGTACGATCCAAAGCCATACTTGCGCATTTGCTCGACACTTAAATAACCGATTTCAGGTTGAACCATTTGCGCTACTTTTTGCTCAATTGTCATCGTCTGAATGAGCTCGTCAACCTGCTTCTCAACAGCAGGGTCTTGCTTAAGTTTAGTGTTTACATCAGGCCATTTTACGTGACCTCCCTCGACAGCAAGCGGACACTGAGTATAAACAAGTCCAATCAAGGCTAATGGGCTTAATACAAGCGGTGAAAATTTAAATCTAGACATTTAAAACCTATAAAACAACACGTTGAAAATTAAATGATTAATTAGGTATGTATTCAATAAAGTCATAATATACCCATGATGAAGTGCCATAGTATTGACCAGGAAAGTAATTGGCTTCTTGTGAGTTATCGCCATGCCAGTGATTGATCATAATCTTGGTGTTATCCACTGGCCAAGCGTAGGCTGGTATCTCATTATTTGCGAGCACACCATCACCATTATCTTTATAAACGATACGAATAGTTTGCTCTTGGCCATTGGCATCATAAAGATACCAACGAATAACACGACTGGACCAATCGAAACCTATCATCAGCAAGTTTTCACGATAATCGAGCCCATATTGACTTAGGTCGATGTCTTGCTCCCAGCTCTGATATACCCCACCTTGCGGCTGATAAATAATATTTGTGTGTACAACATTGCCAAGAGAAGGCAGCAGTTCAATATCAATTTCTTGCCATGCTCGACCTGGGCTATCCCACCATGATGTGTAAGTAAATATCGATGAAACTGTACCCGCAACATTTCCTGATTTTAAACGACCTTGTATTTTGCCATAGCTATAAAACTGATTACTTTGTAACTCTGAGCATGTGCCCTGCGATAATGACAGCGTTAAACCATGTTCACTGGGGCTTTGCATATTAGGTTGAAAAGTACACCCAAATGGCGTGCCATTATTGCCTTGTCGTGCAGTCCAAATACTGGTGTCGTAACCCCAAGAAAAGTTATCTTTAAAGTAGTTAGCACTTAGACAAGGGGATAAAAATGCGATACAGAAAATTGATATACGTAGCCAAAACTTTTTCATTTTTTTGCCTCATAATCTGTTTAGCTCTCATATTGCTGAGCAATATGAGAGCGCTTAGTAGTAGGGTTAAAATGAGAAACCGGCTCTAACACCATAATATCTCGGCATACCGAAACTACCTTTTGGTACACCTTTGCTTGTGTTGTTCCAATATTGAATAGTCTCATCAGATGCGTTATTGATGAACAGCTCTGCATACCATTTTTGACTTTGCGGCTCATATTTCAAAGAAGCGTTATAAACCGCGAATGCATCTCGGCTATCATCGATATACTGTGTCGCTTCGTCTGAAACAGCAAAATCCATATCATCTAAATGCTTATCAAGGTTCCACACCGTTGAATACGATTTATCTTTCCAGCTTGCGTTAAACCAGCCATGAATAAAGCCATATTCACCTAAATTGAACGTATGCGTATAACTAATATTCGCAGTGTATTTAGGTGTCATTGCTAGATTGTTACCCTTGAGGTTAGTGGTTAACAATGTGTTTTCAGGATCTTTTGATTCTTCATAAGAGATATCGAATAGATACTCAGAATCATAGTCCCACTTGGTATTCCAATCTTCCGTAATTTTAGCATCAGTCCAGGTTACGTAACCTGTGATACGACCATTTGGATATGGTTTCCAGTCAAATTCGAATTCAATACCTTTAATCGTCGATGCTGGAACATTCTGCGTGTAATATGCAATCACGGGTTGATTTTGATAATCAAGAAGAGGCTCGCCATCATCACCTAAAATCGGTGTTCCGTTGTCATCTTCCACAACTGATAAGCGTTCAACATTACCAATCGAACCTACCGATGCGTACTGCATATCGGTATAATCTGTATAGAAAAAAGCAGCTTTTAAGTTAAGTGAGTTATCAAAAAAGCTTGATTTAGCACCTAGCTCCCACGTTAATACTTCTTCTGGGTCAAACTTCGTTTCGAATCGTGTAACATCACCGGTTCTATCGTTAACTACTTCGTATACATCACCAATACCGCCCGCTTTAAAGCCACTCGCTAAGTATGCATAAAGCATGGTTTCTGATGAAATGTCATAATCTAAGCCAACACGGAAGTCATGATGCTGCCAGCTTCCTTTGTTGTCATTTTCAAAGTAAGACGCATAGATAGATGGGTCTTCGTAATAGTCGACTGGAAGATTATTTAGTTCTGTTCTATTTAACCAACCTACAGCACACCCATCTGCATTTGAGCATCGATACGTTCTGCCGCCTTTGTCTTGCTTTGTTTCATCACTAAAACGATAGCCTAAAGTTGCATGTAACTTCTCAGTTAGTTTGTATGTTCCTTGACCAAAAATGGCAAATGCATCTGTTGAGCGATCCGGTTGGTCCCAAAACGCTTTATCATCCATTGGATTATCATAATAACCCACTGTTGTTGTTTTTTCGTGGAAGTAATTTGCCCCCACAATCCATATAAAGTCACCGTACTCATCGGATTGAAGTTGTAATTCTGTTGAAAACGATTCAGCCCCAGTGCCGTCTAGGAAGTAAGTGGCACCATCCCAAGGGTCAAGTCCCACTTCACTGTCTTGTGCTGACTCTCTTTCCATGTCTTCATAACCCATCAACCACACAATATTGTATTCATCATTTAGGTTATAATTTAACGTGTTGCGAAGATATGTGATATCTAAATCTAATTGTCCTGGGACATTCACGACAGCCTGATATGTGTTATCACTTGGCAAAAAGTTTGAGCAATCACCTCCCATTTCAGCTGGGCGCCCTCTTAACTTATCACAGTTAACTAAATCAAGATTATTGCTGCTGTTGTTTACGTACTTTTGGAAAACCGTGTGGTTTGAGAAATTACCATTTAATGGCTCCCAAAGTGTACTGATACGAAATGAATACTCATCGGCATTATTATAAAAATCACTTTTATCCGCTGGTGTTAATGCGCGAACTTTTTGTGCTTCAGGGTCTGTACCAGCACCATCAATCCACCAGTTTTCTCTTTGAGTGACAGTTTGACCCACGCCTTGATATGAGTCTTCAGATATTACTGGGGCATTTAATACATCATCAGAGAGCCTGCGAGTATCGTATTGGTTAGGATCGTAGTAGCCTTCTAAGTAGGAGTCACGCTTCAAACCTTTTGCAGCGAAACGAACTGCAAACTCCTCATTAATTGGAATATTAATCATGCCATCAATGTTTTTACTGTTGTACTTACCTGCTTCAACATTCACATTGCCAAAGAAGTTTTCAAATTGTGGCTTTGCAGATATGACATTGATACTACCCACCGTAGAGTTTCGGCCGAATAAGGTACCTTGCGGACCTCGCAATGCCTCAACACGGTCAATATCATACATAAGTGCAAGTGCACCTTGCATTCTAGGTGAATACACACCGTCTAAATGCACACCAACTGCTGGGTCACCAAGTTCTGTAAGGTTGGTAGATCGGACCCCACGCATTGAAATAACAGGTGCTGATTGATCTGTTGCTGTTGAGATATCAAGGCTAGGAACAAGGTTCGCAATATCTTTAATATTATTAACACCATTCTTTTTAAGCTCAGCTTCTGTTAGCGCCGTAATTGCTACGGGTGTTTCCATCAACTTTGTTTTACGCTTTGTTGCCGTAACAGAAATGATTTCTAAGCCACTTTGCGGCTCTTTTGCTATTTTATTATCTGTATCCAGCTGATTTTCGTTTTGTGCATGTACAGGTAATGAGCAAGCTAAAGCGACAGCAGCTGCTAATGCCTTTTTATTTATTGTGTGCATATTTAACCTTTAGATGTGTGTTCAGATTTAAAAGAATTTACTTTTAATTAACAGTATCTGCAGGTTCATTTTTCATTACCAGCCAAATTCGGCAAGGCGAGTTTCAAATAATACAAAGCGAATTTAAAGTTACTTTCAAGCGAGATTCTACGTACTTTTTTGGCGCGCAAAGCACAAGGGAGAAAGCGGCCTTAGAATGTTCAATGTGAGCCTAAAGCCGCCATAACCTATACCTATTTGAGATGATCGGTTATTAATTTTTCTGTATGTGAGAGTAAATCATATCCACCAACAGCGCCATGTCCAGGGACGACAATCACTGCACTTTTAAATTTCCTTTTTAATTGCTTTGTTATATTAAGCCAAGAGTGTATGTCACCATGAACTAGGTTACCTACAGATGATGACTGAAGTGACCGAACTGCGCAGCCACCAAATAAGATTCTTTTTTCAGGTAACCACGCCATAACATTGTCCATTGCATGCCCAGGGCCTGGAAAAAATAGTTCAAGAGAGCCAAATTTAACAACTGAATCTGCTACTCTAAGTTCTTTGATAATATTGTTAGGTACTGCCGCGCCTTGCTCTATGGTTAACTGAGCAGTTAATGGATGAGCAAAAACATTGATTCCCTTAGACTCAAGTACATCGACACCAGCAGCTCGGTCACCGTGCGCATGCGTAACAAATGCTTTGCTTACTGGCAGTTTTATTTCTAAGCTAATTGCTTCGAGTAAATCTAAAGTGAGTAATTCCCCCCACGCTGTGTCGATAAGGGTTAAACTATCTCCTTCTTTCACAATTAAGCCATTTGAGGGAAATTCTGTACCATTTGGGTAAGTATAATATGATGTATGCAGCCATACCCCATCAGCTAACTGGGTTATAGAAACCTGATTTGGCCTGTTTTCTTGCGCTGAAACCTGAAAGCTATATATTAAAAGAAAGAAAATAAAACTACCGAATATCCTAAATTTCACCATTGCACTATATCCCTAAATTAAGACATAAAAATATATTATAATTAAAGTGATAAACAAATAGTAATATAATTATACAGAAGCTTTTATTTCTATAACTATAAGAAGCACTATGTATTCGATGATAAGAAAAAACGAACCCAAAGGTTCGTTTTTGTATTTAAGTCAAAGAATGTTCTGCAAAACTTTCGCTCAAGAATGCAGGCAATGACTTTGGAGTCTAAGCAAGTTGCAATTAAACCTACGTTAAAAATTATATTGTAAGCTAACCTTATAATTTAATGGCTCACCTGGTTGGGTCCAAATTGCAGAGTATGAATTAGCGTAATAGGTTTTATCCAATACGTTATTTACAACAAACTGTAAGCTCAAATCATCATTAACATAGTAGTTTGCAAACAGATTTACCAAAGTATATGAAGGCAAATAATAGCTAGGGTCAATCGCTTCACCTAGCCGCTCCCCAACATATTGAACCGACACACCAACTGTTGAGTTCGAATCGATTAAATCACTTAGCTCTCTCTTAATACGCACATTGGCACTATGTTTTGGAATGTTTAATAAAGGGGTGCCTTTTGGCAAACTAACCCACCAATCGGTATTAACAGTATCTTTTGCTGTTTTAGCATCGGTGTAAGTATATGCAAGATCAAACGAAGTTTGGCTAGTAATATTACCGTGTAAGTCTAGCTCAACACCTTCACTCGTAACCTCGCCTAGAGCCCTAGATACACCTGCTTGTACGTCAGTGCTTAACATGTTGCTCTTTTGCGCATTAAATACTGTAAAGCTACCACTGACAATGTCTGTATTAAATTTAACTCCAACTTCAATAGAGGTTGTTTCCTCAGGCTCAAATGCTTCTCCATCAGCATCGAAACCACTATTAGGTCTAAAACCTTCAGAATAACTGCTATAAAATTGTAGATCTTCAGAGTGAGCATATACTAAACCTGCTCGAGGGCTGAAGGTGCTTTTGTCAGCCTCTGAACGCGTTAAGTTTTTATGGTTATCAATTCTTTGATCAAACCAATCGTAACGACCACCAATTTGCATTTTCCATTTTTCAGTGATGTCGACTTGGTCTTGAATATAAATACCATAGCTATTCTGTACTTCTGTGGTGTCGAATAACAGAGAACCTTCAGGCGCCGTTTTACCGTACTCAGGCTCATACATATTTATAGCGTAACTCGTGTCATCAAGAGTCGGGCGATATCTGTACCAAACTTTATCAAAATCAAACTTACTGGCATCAGCACCAATTAAAAGGTGATGAGTGAAACCTGCAGCTTTTATACTACCGCTAAGCTCTGAGCGTGCAGATATATAGTTAGTTTGAAAGTCACGCTGGTTATGTTGTCTGCTCAGTGTCACGCCATCAATGAAATATACTTGTCGGCTTGGAGCAAGCTCAGCATCACTTGATTCGCTTAAAAACTCTGAATCGCTATAACTAATACCTGTTAGAAGCGACCATTCTCCTAATTGATGCTCAAGGGTAAGCTGATGAGAAATAGCCTTAACTTCTGTAGGTTTATCACTTGGCTCACCTAAAAAAGTTTCAATGGGTAGCGCATCAATTTTACCATCTACAGCAACAATACCTCGATCGAAAGTTAAACTTTGATCAACGTACTCTAGCTCATAATTCAACTTCGTTTTATCTGAAATTAGCCATAAAATTGAAGGCGTTAATACAGTTTTTTCTGATTCATGATAATCTCTAAAACCTTCACTATCTTCCACAGCACCATTAATTCTAAAAGCCACTTGGTCCGTAATTGCGTTCGTGTAGTCGCCTTCAGTGCGATAACTTTGCCAGCTACCGGCAGTGACTTTTACATAGCCTTGTTGTGCAAACTGCGGTTTTTTTGTAATGATATTTATCGTACCGCCAGGCTCAGAGCGTCCATAGAGTGCAGAGCCTGTTCCTTTCATGATTTCTACATAATCAATATTACTCGTATCACGAACACCGCTAAAGCTTCGCCCAGATGAAAAACCGTTAATTAAAAAGCCTGATGGAATATTCTCATCACCCACTAAACCTCGTATTGCAAAGCTTTCCCATAAACCACCAAAGTCATTTTGTTCTGAAATACTTGGGGTTAAATCGAAAATGTCACTTAAGGTGGTTACACCAGCCTCATTGAGTGTGTCTGATGAAATAAACTCGACAGATTGTGGTTGCTCATTTAAAGGAACATCCCCACGAAAAGCTTGCCTTACACCCGACACTGATATTTTTTCTATCTCTGATGGCTCTGTAGTGGCATATACGGAAGATGTAAAAATTGCGCTAATCATGATTGAAAGGGCTGATTTTTGATATCTGTTCATTCTATCTCTCAGGTATGAATTGTAGTTATTCAATAAAGCTTGTAGTTATTAGGTAAAGATTTACATTATCCATCATTTGAACATGCAATTAACAATACTTATCATTTGCAGTATGATAAACAATTAAACCACTGAGAACTACCCTCGCAAACAACAGAAATTAAAAAACTCAAATTAACGCTTAATTAATAAACACTTAGAGAGAAGAATGAACAAAGTTACTTTAGCCTGCATTACATTAGCCATATCAATTTCCAGCATTTACAGCGCAAAAACACAAGCACATGCAATATGGTTTGCTGAGCGCTCATCACAATTAGCACTGATATATGGTGAAGGTGCACAAGATTTAGACACCGTTAAGCGCCAAGACAAAGTTAAAAGAGTTACTGGTTATAACAAAAATTGGCAAGAACAAAGTGTAAAACTTGTTGAGTCAGGGCATATGATGATACTGAGCGATAACACGGTTTATGCTGTTACAGGAATGCTCGATAACGGTTTATGGAGCAAAACTAAAGATGGTAAATGGTTTGCAAGTGGCCGCGACCAAATCCCTGATGCAGTTTTAAGCGAACATACAAAAAAACATGCTGTACATTTGCGTGGGCCTCTTACTAAAATTCCTCAACTTAAAGAACAACAGTTACAAATTATCCCAATAGGAAAAAGCTTTTCAGATCAGAAAGGTGCATTAGTTAGTTATCGCATACTATTTAATGGTAAGGCAGTTCAAGGCGCTAAAGTGATTAATGATATTGTGAATGACCCAGATCAAAAGCCCCTAATAAGCAATGATGAAGGCATCGTGACATTGCCACTACGCAATCAAGGCTTAAACGTAGTCGCCGCTATATATGATGAAAAAAGTACAAATCTCGCTGTATTTGATAAGACCGAGCACTTAGCAACACTTTCATTTATTTTACCCCATGCAGCAGAGTAGTTTTTAAATTAGCTAGTTGCACTCAAGCAAACCGCTGTGGGTCTAGACTTTCAAAAAGTCTGGGCCCTCTAGAACGTTGAACGCCCCCTTCAAAAAACAAGTAGCACACAACTCACTCACAGCCATCAAAAATCCATAAATATATTTACAAACAATGCATTAGAACTATCGCAATAGAAAAGTAAATTGACGAAAAGCTCAAAACTTCTTCATCAATGTGCGCATATTGACTTGAAAATTAACAAGCAACACTGGGCACAACCATTCTATTTAATAAATCACTACAATCTTATTATTCCATTTTAAAGATTATAAATGATGAGCAATACTAAACTCATCAAATTATGAGAGTTGGGGTATTCAAAATGGTTAAGACAGTTACTTTTGCAATGATGCACTTCACAATCGCTTTTACAGTGACCTACTTTTTAACAGGTAGTTTTTTAATTGGTGGCCTGGTCGCCATTGTTGAGCCTGCAGTCAATACGGTTGCGTTTTACTTTCACGAAAAGGTTTGGCGTAATCTAGAAGGTAAGGATGGCTTCAAACGAAACCCAGATGAGATAATGTTTGCCTAGCTATTAACTAGGTTGGATTGACTCCCAATACAATGAACCCCCTCATCTTACACCTCAATCTGTAAATTAAGCTTTGCCCCAACGTCGGTGGCAGAGCTACAAACTAAAACGGTTAAAGTCTTTCTCAATTAATAGCCGAAAATACTTCTTTGTAAAAGAACTCAAGGCTTCTTTTCTAGATACATGCCAACTCGGGTTAGCTTTATCAAGCATATAGCAATGAATTTAAATGAAAAACCAGCAATTTTCTCAGCTCTTTTTATTAAGTTTAAATTCTCAAAAGTTGGATTTCCCCGCCAATTTAGAGCTAACACTCAAATTAGACTTGAAATTATCTTTTTTCAGCTTACACTCGTACGCCTAGTGAGCGTACACTTGTAAGCTAAAGGCAAAAAAAAGAATGTTATTAAATTCATTATCAAAACATTTATTGCATCATCAATCTTGGTCAGGATACTGGGAACCTGTGCTCCAGTGCTTTAAACCTGGCTGGCGCGATGGGTATTTTCGCGCACAACTAAAACATGTACACGTGTTTGCTGAACAAAGCATCGAGCTGATTATTGAGCCAGAAAAAGCATGGCCAAATCATCAAGCAGGCCAGCATATTGCGTTAACAATACAAACGAACGGGCGACTACTGACTCGCGTGTTTACCATCGCAAGCGAACCAAAATTGGCAAAGCAAGAGCGACAAATTCGTTTATTGATCCGCAGCCAAGAGATTGGCGCATTTACGTCAAAGCTAGCAAATTTGAAGCCTGGACAATGGCTTAATATCTCTGAGCCTAAAGGCCAGTTTGTTATGCCAAATACCGCGCGCTCTATAATTATGCTTGCCGGTGGCTCTGGCATTACGCCATTTATAGCCATGCTTAAGTCTTTACCGGCTGATAGCAAACAAACCATTTCCCTGCTTTATTACGCAAAGTCGAACAGCCACTGGCTTAAAGATGAGCTTGAACAACTAAAACAATCACTGAGCAATTTTGATTATCACTTACTTGAGCGCAGCAAAGACGGCGATGCGACGACATGGCTGACAACAAACGCGCATAAACACTGGTTAGTCTGCGGCCCAGCTGCTTTATATAAGCAAGCTGCCGCTTTAGCTAAGCAATTAAATACGCCTATCGACAGTGAGCATTTCAGTGCAGTCCCTGCTGTTTTAGCAACCCCTGATAAGCACGAACTAACACTCACTCATCAGGGCAAAACATTCACTATTGATAACCAACAAACCTTACTTACTCACTTACAAGCGAATAAGCAACCTGTGACAGTTGGCTGTGGTATGGGAATTTGCCATCAATGCCAATGCGTTAAAAAGCAAGGCATCGTGCGTGATATTCGCACCGGCGAGCTCTCTGATAGCTCAGAGCAGTTAATTCAACTTTGTATATCGCAACCGGTCAGTGACGTGGAGTTATCAGCATGAAGACAACAAAAACAGTCAATTTTGAAAAATTAGCAGCTCAACTCGATAGCGTTAAAGCAGATATAAAATCGAAACTGGGTGAGCAAGATGCGAAATACATTCGCCGCGTTATTGTTTGCCAGCGTGTGTTTGAATGGAGTGGCCGTATTCTCTTAATGCTAGGCTTTATTCAGCCTGCTTTATGGATAGTCGGTGTGCTTAGTTTAGCCACTGCAAAAATTCTCGATAACATGGAAATTGGCCATAATGTGATGCACGGCCAATATGACTGGATGAATGATAAACACATAAATTCAAAGTCTTACGAGTGGGATATAGCGTGCGATGGTTCAAGTTGGAACCGCGTTCACAACTACGAGCACCACACCTATACAAATATTATTGGTAAAGATCGTGACTTCGGCTATGGATTACTGCGTTTATCTAATGACTTTCGTTGGCGGGTAAAAAACCTGTGGCAATTTATCACTTACCTTTTGCTAAGCGTGCTGTTCCAATGGGGTGTGTCGTACCATGAAATGGCTGCCGAGCGGGTATTTTTCGGTAAGAAAAAAGATAACCGTGATTACACGGTATCGCATAGCGAACTCAAAAAACGCTTTTTTAGTAAAGGAGCACGCCAGTTAGTGAAAGACTACCTGCTTTTCCCTCTGATTGCCGGCCCTTTATTTTTGTGGGTTTTAACGGGTAACCTAGCCGCAAATTTATTACGTAACCTCTGGACCTCTACGATTATCTTTTGCGGGCATTTCACCGGTGAAGTTGAAACATTTAAACAGCAAGACTGCGAAAATGAATCGCAAGGCCAGTGGTATTACCGCCAAGCGTTAGGCTCATCAAATATCAAAGGGGGTAACCTGTTTCATGTAATGACAGGACATTTGAGCTATCAAATAGAACATCACTTGTTCCCTGATTTACCTGCAAAACGTTATCGTGAGATTGCTCCTAAGGTGCAAGCTATCTTTAAAGAGCACGGCATCAATTACAATACAGGCAGCTTCTTTCGCCAGTACTTTTCTGTTGTAAAACGGATTGTGCGCTACTCTTTTCCGTAATTTCAAAAACGCCAGTGCATTGCACTGGCGTTTTTATTTTTAATATCATGGTAAGGAATTAGCTTTAAAAATAGGTTCATTAATTTCTAACTGTAATTCATCATCTGCTGCTTGTTCCGCGAAAGTTAAAGCTGTATTTGCAAAGTTTAGCGCTTGGGCCTAATCAGGTTTCTCTAAGTAGTTTTCTGCAATCGCAAAATTAATAGATGCATCTTATGGGGTGGCAGACAAACAACTCGTGAAGTTGCTCCACAGTGGGATCTTGGTAATTAATCCTAAACTATGGTTAAAGTGAGGCCTATCTAAATTATTGTGCTATTTCATTAGTTGTATTATTGATTACCGCTAGGTGATAAATAATCACTAAGTTCGCAATAAACCACAGATCTTTAATCACAAATTGACCAAGTCCAGCTAAAACCGTCGTACTGCTAAGCGCATTCGGCGCGGTAACTAAAAATGTTTGCGTCATAATAAAAACAGCGCAACAGGAAAGCCCTGCCAACACTATTAACTTGTTATTTTTGAGTAATAAGCCAACACAAAGCAACAGCACACTAACAATGTCAAACACGCCAATCGCATTCGATGCGCCCTGCACACTAAAAACCTGATACAACCACGACATGAATGGTGATGTTTCAACAAGCGTTACAATCCCCTTTGCCTCAAAAGCAAAAAACTTCATTGCGCCTATCCAAACCAGCACTAAAGCCACTGAAGCATAATTCAAGGTAATATGCGCTTTATCACTTAAAGCATCTTTGTAAAACACAAATAAAAATAGCGGAATTACAGCAAAATACTTAATGATCCCCTGCCCTGAACCAATCACAGGAAAGCCCCCTTCACTTGCAAGCCAACGATTAGCGCCAAACAACGTAATCAAACAGATCAGTGATATAGCAAATGCAGTGATGGTCGGAAGTGCCCTATTAATAAACCCTAAATGAGAATGAAGGCTGGTAATGCCAACAAAGCAAAATGCAAAGCCTGCGATCATACTCATGATGTGAGCTGGCACCTGAGAGTCTAATTTATAAAACGAAAAGATACTGCCAATGGCATTGGGGTTTGCTCCCAAGATAAATGACAAACCCAATAGCGAAAAACTGATGGTGATAAGTGCAATCACTAAATTATTTGATGTACGTAAATTCATACAAACCCCTTTCTACTGATTGTTTAAAAGACCATAGTTAGGGATAAAAACATTCACACTAAAATAAAATATAAGAAAAGTCTGAGAAGAGATTTGTATAAGCAATTGAAAAATCGATATAAGCATCACTGCTATTTGCCGTTATTTGCTGTTAATTAGGCAAAAATAAATCTCTTTAATTCAATATCAGCAATTTTGTTCAAGTTTTAAGGTTGCTTGCTTCGCTATATTGGCGTAGGAATAATAACGAAGCGCACAACCTTCAGGAGCATCTGTGAGCAAAGACAATCACTTTAAGTACATCAACAGCGAACAGCATCAGAGCATCTCGATGTTGACTGCGACTATGAGTGATTTTACATATGCAAAGCATGCTCACGAAGAGTATTCAATTGGCATTACACTACAGGGACGACAAGATTTCTTTTGTCGAAATGCGTTTTATAAAAGCGTACCTGGCAATATTATTTTGTTTAACCCTGAAGATATTCACGATGGCCACTCTGGCACAGAACAAAACCTAGAGTATCTAATGCTGTACATTCATCCTGATGAATTTCAGCCTTTGTTTAAAGCACTAGGGTATAAGCAAGATTGTACATTACGTATGGCAAACACCTTGTATGCAGATCCATTACTGCGTAATCAAGTGATTAACTTATCTAGGCTTTTACAAACCAATAGCACGAACAAAATAGAGCGAGAAGCTGCACTATTGCAAATGGCGCAGTCTTTAGTCAGGCTCAACGGCAGCCTTGATTTACCGACTTTAAGCACCCGAGTTGATAGCTTACTGCTGAGAGCAAAAGACTATATTTTGGCAAATATCGACAATGACATTTCTATTGATGACATTGCCCATGCAGCCACTATGTCGAAGTTTCATTTTATCCGCCGCTTTCGCGAGCACTTCGGTATTACTCCACATCAATATGTTTTGAACTGTCGTATTAATTATGCCCGTAGAGCGTTACAAGTTGGCCGCGATGCCACCAACGTAGCGGTTGAATCAGGCTTTGCAGATGCAAGTCACCTCAATCGTAACTTCAAACGAGTATTCGGTATGACACCAAAACAATTTCAACTGCAATGGGCTCGAAGATAGAGCTAAACTACTGATTTGGAGCTGTTATGGCAGATATTTTTGCATATGCTATTGGCATTATGTACACCCCTGGGCCAATCAATTTACTCGGTTTAAGCAGTGGCTTAAATAAACAAACACGTTCACACCTTGGGTTTTTTATCGGCGTGGGTAGCGCGATGTTTATCTTATTTGTACTGCTTGGCTACCTTGGCTTACAAATGATAAATCCGCAGTTTTTGCCTTATGTGAGCTTAATTGGTTGCGGCTATATTTTGTATATTGCTTGGAAGGTCGCAAAAGCAAAAGTACAGGTGAGTGATACCTCAGCGGATGCCTCACTTAGCTTTTTCGATGGCCTGTTTATGCAACTTTTAAATCCAAAAGCGCTGGTAGCTACTTTGCCAATTGCTACGATTCAGTTCCCAAGCGCGGATATTACCGGAGCTGCAATCGTATTTTGGTCTTTTATTTTAGCCATCCTTGCCTTTGGTGCTCCTACAAGTTACTCGCTAGCGGGCTTAGTGCTTGGCAAACAAGTATCACGGACGGGTGTTTTTAATGTGTTTAATAAACTAATGGCTGTTTTGTTAGTTTATGTCGCACTAATGATTGCCTACGAGCATGTACTTACACCTTTATTGGCATAAAATTGATCATCCTTAGCAAACAGGCATAATAGCGTTATTCTCCAAATGGTTATTACAAAACGATGCAAGGCAACCTATCAATCCGTTCATACAGTACTAAGCCTGTTAGTCATAGCCATGACTATCATCAACTTGTACTGCCCTTAAAGGGAGTGATAGCCATTAGTGTGGGTGATTTTCAAGGTAAAGTCGCCCCGGGTGAATGCGTGGTTGTCAAAGCCACGCAAGTGCTTTTACCGCCATGCCAGAGGCTCGATTTGTTGTGGCCGATATGCCAAAGCTACCGGATAACCTTGCCACCGCTGAGCACTGCGTGTTTGCTATTAATCAATCACTTTGGGCATTTTTGCAGTTTGTGGCAAAGCAACTTGAGCAAGCGGTTAATCGTGAGTTAGAACTTGCCATGTTTAACACCTTCAATTTGCTGTTAGCTGAGCAAATTATGCAGCCTAAGGTCGACAGCCGTATTAGCGAGGCATTGCTTTATATTGACAGTCACTTAGGTACTCCTCTTCAAATCAAACACCTTGCCAGCATTGCCTGTTTAAGCCCAACGCAATTCAAACTGCTGTTTAAGCAACAAACCAGATTGACTGTCATGAACTATGTAACTAAACAACGAATGGAAAAAGCACAAGCCTTGCTGAGTCATACCGACTACCCGTTACAGCGTATTAGTGAGTTAGTAGGTTTCAATGAGCTTTCCTCTTTTAGCCGCAGTTTTTCAAAGTACTTTGGCTTATCTCCAAGCAAATTCAAAAAGTAACTTTAGTTTTTAACGCCTACAAAACCGTCCTTTTTGTCAAAAATTGTGCATCAATTTTGATTATGCTTTTGATACCTTAAATTTAAAGCGAATCATCGATGAACCACGCTATCGCTACAATTGCCGTGTTAGTTGCCAGTGTGTTTTGGGGCACAACAGGCACTGCCGCAAGTTTTGCGCCAGACATTAGCCCTTTTGCAATTGGTGCTTTTGCAATGGGGTTTGGCGGCGTACTACTTTGCCTAACCGCAATAAAACAACTGATAGATGATGCTAATAAACTGAGTCAACATTACCGCCTAATCCTATTAGGTTCAGCTTGTGTGGCTATTTATCCGCTGGCATTTTATACCTCAATGAATAGTGCCGGTGTGGCAATAGGCACCGTTGTCTCGATTGCCAGCGCACCTTTATTTACCGTCTTATTGGAATACTTAATTGAGAAAAAGCCCGTTGCAACTCGCTGGCTAGTCAGCTTTTGCTTTGGCGCTATAGGCATAGGCTTAATCGCGTTAGGTAAAGAGTCAAACTCTGCTGCAGAGGGGTTGTTTAGCCAAAACATCGGCATTTTACTTGGCTTAATTGCAGGGCTTACCTATGCCGGTTATTCATGGGTTGCCAAGCGTTTAATTAGCAACGGCGTTCATTCAAGAGCGACCATGGCTAGCCTATTTGGTGGCGCAGCCTGTGTACTCCTGCCATCATTATTAATTACAGGGGATACGCTGTTTGCCACAATTACCAATACCAGCGTGGCGCTATACATGGCCATTGTGCCGATGTTTTTAGGTTATTGGCTATTTAGTATTGGCTTAAAAACCATCGCTGCCAGCCAAGCCGTACTCATTACTTTGCTTGAGCCTATCATCGCCACCATACTTGCTATTGTGATTTTACATGAACAATTTCAGCAAATTGGCTGGCTTGGGATTGGCTTAGTGAGCATTAGTTTGGTAATTCAAACGGTCAATATTAAGCAGTTCGTGGTACACTGCAAAAAACGCATTTTGACGATTTAACATGAGAAAAGACAGCCGACTATCGCGGGTTTTACATGTGCTGATCCATTTAGACAGTTACAGCCAACCTGTCACATCAGAGACATTAGCAAACATGTTAATGACCAATCCTGTGGTCGTGCGCCGTACTATGGCATTACTACGTCAAGCAGGTTATGTATCAGCTATTAAAGGTCACAATGGCGGCTGGCTACTTGCAACTCCCTTAACTGAGATCACCTTATTTGATATTCACCAAGCACTTGGCGAAAAGAACCTATTTGTTATAGGTCTAACCGATGAGCACAGCAATTGCCCTATCGAACATGCAGTAAATAGCGCCATACAAAACGCGATGGATGACGCAGAATCGCTATTATTAAAACGATTTGCTGAAGTTTCTCTTGCAGAGCTTGCCAGTCAATTTCAATAATCCTGCTTTAGAGTATTTGGCGATTTCACAAACTCGTACAACTCAGTTATTGGCAACGGTTTACTGAAGTAATAACCTTGTACTTGTGAACACTCAAGCTGTTTAAGTATTTTCAGCTGTTGCTCTGTCTCGACTCCTTCTGCAATTGACTCCATACTTAATGCGCTGGCTAAATCAATCATAGCTTTAACGATTGCAGTGTCTGCATCGCTGGGGGTTTCTAAATCATCAATAAACGATTTGTCGATTTTTAGCTTATCAAGGGAAAAATCTTTTAAATAATTCATCGACGAATAGCCCGTACCAAAATCATCAATCGACATTTTAAAACCTGCCTCACGCAATTTTGTTATAGTGTTTAATGCAAATTTGGGGTTCCCTACTGCTATTGTTTCAGTTAACTCAAGCTCAATACATTCAGGCTCAATGGAGTAAGTTTGTAATACCGATATTAAATCACCGAGTAAGTGTTTATTAACAAACTTAGTTGCAGACAAGTTTATTGCAAAAGTGAGACGCGGCATGCTGTCATCTCGCCATTGACGAATTGTTTTAACGGTATGTTCGAATACCCAGTCATCAATTTCACTAATGCGGCCACTGCTTTCAGCAAGGGGTATAAACTCAGCAGGAGATACATTACCTAGTGTTGCTGAGTGCCAGCGTAGTAATACTTCAACAGCCACCGCATGGCCAGATGCAATATCAATTTGCGGTTGAAATACCAAATAAAACTCATTATTTTCAAGAGCGAAATTAAGTGCATTAATGATTTGTAATTGTCTGAGCCCAGATTTATTCATTTCTTCGGCGTAAAATAAGGCATTATTACGACCTAGTCGCTTAACCTCAAACATCGCTGACTCAGCCATCTGTAATAGAGGCTCAAAATTTTGCCCATCAATTGGATACAAGGCAACACCAACAGAAGCTGTAACAACAATTAAATCATCATTAATCGTAAGAGGTTCACTGATCACCTTTAATAAGTGGTGACAGCTCTTATTTATTGCACCTGTTGAAGTATAAGGCGTGATAAATGCAAAGCGGTCTCCTTGCAAGCGAGCAACTATAATATGCTCACCCATAAAATTACAAATTCGTGCACTCAAGTTCTGCAGCACAAGGTTACAGTTAGCCATTCCTAGTGCTTTATTTAGAATTTTAAAATTATCTAAACCAACTAAAATAAAAGCTGCTTTTACATCTTCTTGAAGTTTAATTGTTTGTTCAAATTCAATCTGCAGCTTGTTTTGGTTTGCAAGCCCTGTTAGCTGATCATAATAAGACAATTGATGTATAAGCGTTTCACTTTCGACTTCTTTCGTTACATCATGCTGAAATGAAATGTAGTTTGTTACCGAACCTTGCTTATCCATCAATGGGTAAATGGTGGTTTGCTCAACAATCACTTTGCCATGCTTAGTCTTATTAACCAATGCACCAACCCACGCTTCTCGTTTTTTTAAATGCTCCCACATATTTTCGTAAACACTGGAATCAGTTTGCCCTGCACTGATTTTATCGGGCCTTTGGCCTATTAGTTCATCATAGTCGTACTGGCACATCTCTAGGTAAGCGCGGTTCATGTACTCAATTTTTGCATCTGTATCTGTAAACATAATTGGGTGTGGATTTTGCTCAACCGCTTGAGACAATAAATGCATGCGTTTATTTAGATTAATTTTATGAAACCACTGCCATACAGACTCGGCCCATACAGTCAGCATTCGCCTATCATGCTCGCTAAAAACCTTCGTTTGGTGCTGAAGAATTATCGCCATATGGCATTGACTATGGCGCATCACCGGCACCACCAATAATGAGCTTGAGTCGCTTGGTAAGCCATACTCTTTAGCATGTTTATAGTTAACAATAACAGCTTCACCTGCCGCTATTTTAGCTTGTAATTTCTCAGTGCATACATCAAAGATAGTGCCTGGCTCTGCTCGATAGGAATGTTGCTTTTGTTCGTTACAAAGAAACAAAGCTGCGCCATCGCAATTAGTGATTTCAAGCGATTGATTTACCGCAAAATTCAATAAAATATCTTGATCGTCTTGAAACGAAATTTCGGTAAGCCGTAACAATCCTCGATTAAATTTACTTTGCTGTGCAAGTGCTGCCATACGGCCTACTTTATCTGATACATCGCGAGCATTAATCAGATATGTTGGCCCATCACTTTCATGATCGAACAAAGTTATCGAAAACTCAAAATGAATACATCTGTCATTTATGGTGATCGGTAAGGTATTTACCAAACACACACCGGACTTTTTAGTCTCCATAAGCATACGCATAAAGTCATCTGCATCTGATTGCTCAAACATACTGCTAATATTTTGACCGACCATACCTTTAGTAAATATATGACCATCTGAGTTATCGCTGAAGACTTCACGGAACGTACCGTCTCTTTCAAGTTCAAAAACAGAATCAGGCAGTGCCGTGAGTGTTGCTTTTAACTGTTTAGAAAAGTTATCTAGAGCTGTATAAGGCTTTGTTACAGTCTCAACAAAGAGGACCTTATACAATAAAAAATAAGTTAGCCCTTTATAAACATGACCAAAAAAATTAAAGGTGTTGGTAGTGTGCGACGCATCATTTAAAACCAAAAAACAGACCTCACTTAAAATAGCTAATAAACAAACGATTGTTTTACCAGCAATATTTAAGTTTTTTCTAGGCTCGCGAAGCTGTATTGCAAACATTACAGCGGCTGCACCATAAAGCGCAAAAACAAGCAAATCAATTAAAAACTTAATATGGCTACCACCCACTCCTTCAATATATATTTCTGGCAGTAGCTCTGGAAAATAAAAAAGTGAGCTCGCAATGAATAAACTAAATAGCAGCAAAGAAGTAAGTAAAGCACGCGCATTTAACGGCTTATATTTGATCCAAATACCTGCTGCAATAATTAAAAATGCAGCTCCATTAAAGAGCCGTGCAACTAACCAAAGGCTAATGACTAGATTCATATCAGCATCGCCTTCATGCATGCTGTCAAATGCTAAAAAGTGCAATGAGTCGAAAATAGCTACGCAAAGCATGGTGCAAGAAAGCAGTAACAGTTTGTAGTTATTAGTGAAATGCCAAGTATTCCAGCCAATAGCAAAAATTAAAAACGAGATCACAACTGAGAACAATTCGACACAGGTATGCATCGCTATATAAAAAGGAATAGCAGCAATAAGACCTAATTGCTCCAATAGCAAGACAATGGCGAGCAGCAATACACCTACCGCAATAAAAGGTACTGTATGTAAAAGCTCTCTTTGATGTGATGGATGAACGACGTATTTCACTATAGTTTTTGATTATGTTTTATTAATACCCTAGAAAAAAGGATAGTAAAAATAACCAGTAACGACAGAGAATTACTAAAAAAAGATGAAGTAAATGCGCTAAGAGTGACTTAGCGCACCTTTCAGTTAAGCTTTATTGAATGGATTACGGGTGTCTTGATCTGCATCTAGGTTACGCATCAAAATAGCATGCTCTAAATCGAGGTCTTCTGGCAAAGGAATTTTCACAATATGTCCTGAGCCTTTCGCATCACTAATGGCTTCACCTTTTTTATTTTCCATAAAATCTAGCTTGAAGTTGATGTTGCCTTTAGGTGTCATAAGCTCAAGTGAATGACCGGTACAAAATTTATTTTTCACATCAATTTCAACCAAGCCATTACTAGTGCGCCCTAATACTTCACCAACAAACTGCTGCTTATCTGATACAGAATGACCATACTCATAATTTTGATAGTCTTGATGCGCATGGCGCTTTAAAAACCCTTCGGTATAACCGCGGTGAGCTAAGTTTTCTAGGGTTTTAAATAAGTTGGCATCAAATGGACGGCCTGCAACAGCATCATCAATGGCTTTACGATACACTTGTGCAGTACGAGCAACATAATAGAAAGACTTAGTACGGCCCTCAATTTTTAAACTGTGAACGCCCATTTTAGTAAGCTGATCAACATATTGAACTGCGCGTAAGTCTTTTGAGTTCATGATGTAAGTACCATGTTCGTCCTCAAAAGCTGGCATGTACTCACCAGGGCGGCCCTGCTCTTCAAGCATGAACACTTCGTTACTTGGTGCACCATCACCGAGAGTTGGGATCACCGCTTTAGGGTCGATTTTATGCACCATTTCACCAGTTTCATTCTCGGTGCCTGGTTTCACATCGTAATTCCAGCGACATGCGTTAGTGCAAGTACCTTGGTTTGGATCACGCTTATTGATATAACCTGATAGCAAACAACGACCTGAATACGCCATGCAAAGTGCACCGTGAACAAATACTTCAAGCTCTGTATTTGGGCATAATTCGCGAATTTCAGCGATTTCCTCTAGCGATAACTCACGCGATAAAATAACTCGCTCGATACCTTGCTGAGCCCAAAAGTTCACCGTGGCATAGTTAACCGCATTGGCCTGCACCGATAAGTGAATCGGCATATCTGGCCACTTTTCACGAACTAGCATGATTAGCCCAGGGTCAGACATGATCAGCGCATCAGGCTGCATAGCAATGACTGGCTCAATATCTCGTAAGTACGATTTTACTTTGGCATTGTGAGGAGCAATATTCGACACCACATACAATTTTTTATTTTGCGCGTGCGCTTCGTTGATACCAATCTGCAGGTTATCTAGGTCAAACTCATTGTTACGAACACGAAGGCTATAACGAGGTTGGCCAGCGTAAACAGCATCTGCACCATAAGCAAAGGCATAACGCATATTCTTTAAACTACCCGCAGGTGATAACAACTCAGGCGTAAAAGGACGAGGGGTCAAAATAGGTGACGACATGAAAGCTCCACACATCGAACCGAGTACAAGTCGGTTGCATGAATTAATACAAGAATGAAGCGCGGCAGTATAATAATCTGCCCAGTAATTTTATTGATCTAGATCATGATTGCTTCAAGAGCTTATTGATGAGTAGGAGATAAACGAAAAAAGCGCCATGAGCGCTTTGTTCATAACAACAATATAGGGGAAAAGTTAATGAGCTGAACCATCCCCGCCACGTAATACGTTACTAGGTGCTTTACATCCATTTTCAGCTATATAGTCAACAGCCGCTTTGGCTTGCACTATGCCCCAGCCATAAGCATGGTCATAACCCATATCACCCTGATCATCGGCAGATGCCCTTAATGCTAAACGAATGCCATTTGCAGAACACTCAGGATAATTACTCCATACCAATGCAGCTACACCGGAAACATGGGGAGTTGCCATCGACGTACCTGATTTAAAGTCATGATCTGAAAATTCAGCTACGGTAATTGTGGTTTCATTACCGAGGTTTTCCATTAAACTAAGGCCCTCATTTCTTGTCACAGAGCCAGCAATCATAGTAGTAGGGTTAATATTGCCAATAAGCTGGCTTTGGTTGTTATTACGAATAATAACTCCCACTCCGCCATCCGCTTCACACTGTTCTACTTTTTTATAGAACGGAATTTCCCCTCGTTCGATTAGACAAATTTTTCCTGTTACATCTCCACAGCTCTGAGTACCTAAACCACAATCAACGAGCTCCCCTGTAACAGTACCAAAACGCGAGCCATCCATACCATAATATTGGAAATTAACATTATCTTGCGTGACATTAAATTTTGAAAAGCGCGCGCGGTCAACAGGCACAGTTGAGAAAACATTAACGCCTGGCGCTGCTATTTCAATTTGACTGCTTCGCTGTGAAAAGCTTGCATGACTTTTAGTGCTATCAACCGCTGCAACTGAAATTACACTGTCATAAGATGCAGGGTAGCTATGTGAAGCTTCACCAGAATTTCCTGCTGCCGCAACCATTAATATATTCGCACGAGCAACTTTATCTAACGCTTTTTCTTCAATAGGGCTTGAGTACATCCCACCAAGGCTCATAGAAATAACCGTTGAACCGGCTTGCTGACATTCATCAATCGCACCTGCTAAATCGGAAGCGTAAGCCCAGCTACCATTACCAGCAAAGACACGCACAATGTGCATATCTAAAGAATGATCATCGACAATTCCTGTCGTACCAAACTCATTGTCGATTGCGACAATAGTGCCTGCAACATGAGTTCCATGACCAAATGGATCTTGATACCACACACCAGCACCGCCATCGTCTGAGCCAGTAATACCTGCACTCGGCAAATCAGGGTGCTCTAAGGCATAACCGCTATCGATTACACACACTTTTTGTCCGCCTTGATATTGAACTTGATCAGCTTGAACCATAGCTAAACCATACGGAATATATTGCGAAGCGCCTTCAGACATTAACTCTCTTGGTACATCCGGATAAAAAGTCTTTACGTTTGTAAGCCCTGTAACATTGGCTAACTGAGTTTTATCAATTGAAATTGCAAAACTTTCTAGTGATCTAAGTTCTTTTTCTATTTTAATGTTATTTGATATCAACTCAGATTTAAGCGCTGAGGCTTTGTTACTATTCGCCTCTAGAACAATTCGCATTGATTGCTCTGCTAAAGAAGGAAAGCTAAAAGTAAGAGCAATGCTTGCTGCTAAAACTGTTTTTTTATTTATCATCACTAAAGTCCTTCTTTACTCTGCGTTGTCGTCATTTTTGCTGTTTGGGCAATCTTTCACCTGTACATTGCCACTTATTGTTCCGGCATTGTTATAGCCTTGGTATGGTCCAGACTCGAGTAACATCACATTCAATAATCCATTTGCACCAAATCCAGATTTAATACCTTCAGAAATATCCATCATGCACGCAAAGCCAACCCCCTCCCCAGGCAAGCTAGGGTTTGTCGAGTTATAATTAAACTCAACCTGATACATCCCCTCAGTACAAATATCTTGTTTACAGAATAATCGCTCATCGCCAGATTCAGCCCCATCCGGTGATACAGGATCTTCACTACATAAACCTGCACCATAAACTTTTGCGTTGAATGATACTCCTCCTGATTGCTGCCAATCTAATGCAGTTATATCTTTGTAATTTACTTTTCCGCTTACATCTCCATCACAACGAGCTGCATGTGCTACAAACACAGCTTTTCCTGCCCCACCCTTTGAATTTAGAGTACCACCAGCATTAACTTGAGCGTCTAACTTGGCACATCCACCCATAATAGCGAACGATGTGATTAACAAACCTAACTGCGTTTTTTTCATATTAATTCCTTGTTGTTTGCTTTTATAAAAACAGCTAAAACCACTCAAAAATAAAATATATTTAGTTTATACAATTAGTTATGAGTGACAAAAATAAGTAATAGAGGAAGTAAAATGAGAATTCAATACACTAAAAAAGGTAAAAACCACGCAGAGAATAACGATTAAATTAACTGTAAAAAAACGCCTTAATTAACAACCTGTTAAATATTTATTTACAAAAGTGAAGAATGTATCAATCTGTACCAAAATGTAATCATGCACTTAGATATTAAAAAACCAAGCATCATCTAGTATTTTAGTATTATTAATATTGAACTAAGTATGGACTTATAGAGAAAAGAAAAAAGGTGACCAATCCTATGGCCACCTTTTAAGATCAAACTCAATTAACTATCCAGGGTAATTGGTTCGAATTTGCTAATGTTAGCAGCACAAAAAGCTACAACATATATTCTTTAATAATTAAATAGTTATATTATATGCTAAATGTGACTTATTAATTACAAAAGCTAAAACAGCTGTACTTCTTCAGTTTCAAGCGCAAAGGTTTTGCCGTTTGCAAAACTAATATCGATATAAAAAATATGACTACTTTCAACTTCAGGGGCTTGGTTAGGTTTTAGCTCAATAAAAATAGGTGCAGTAGTGGGTACGACGCTTGTGAAGTCTTCAACATTGGCATAGTTGCCATCACTGTAATAATTAAAATCATTCACAAACATCTCAGTGATATCAAACACGCTATTTAAACTCATCCCCGCGGTGAATTCACTGTTGTAATCAGCGCTTGAGTAAATATTAATAGATGTAATGCTATTTGCGCTCCCTAGCACTACTGCCGGGATAGCACACTCTGCGTACTCTTTATTAGGGTCAGGCTCATTTCCTTCACTATAAACACCTTCGCCAACACCGCCTAATTTTATGGTATAGGCATCATAAGCGAGTGCTGTGTTAACCTCGTTTTGCTCTGGGGTTACAACATAATTATTAATATCGATTGCAATGGGGTAAGGAGAGCACTCAAGCTCATCGTTTGAGTCTGAATTACAACCCGCTAAACAGCTTGCGAATAAACTGACTAGTAAAAGCTTTTTCATAATTATTGTCCTTATTAGTTTTGTAATTTCCTGAGTTAATAATTACCTATAAAATAAACAATAACAAGTGCTTAGCTGCTAATATTCGCTCATATTTTATACCCATGTTGCTATGCGTGTTTAGGGTTCATGAAAATGCCACCAAATGACTATTTAATAAAATTAGGAATTTTCATGTAAAGCGCGTATAATTCGCGCCCGTTAATATTTAACCTTTAAATTTAAAATTATTGGAGCATAAAGATGGCTTTAGAGCGTACTTTTTCAATCGTAAAACCTGATGCAGTTGCAAAAAACCACATCGGTGCTATCTACAACCGTTTCGAAACGGCTGGTCTTAAAATCGTTGCAGCTAAAATGGTTCACCTTTCAAAAGAAAAAGCTGAAGGTTTCTACGCTGAGCACAGCGAGCGTCCTTTCTTCGGTGCTTTAGTTGAGTTCATGACATCTGGTCCAGTAATGGTTACTGTTCTTGAAGGTGAGAACGCAGTACTTAAAAACCGTGAAATCATGGGTGCTACTAACCCTGCTGAAGCACTAGCTGGTACTTTACGTGCTGACTACGCAGACAGCATCGATGAAAATGCTGTTCACGGTTCTGACGCTGTTGAATCAGCTGCACGTGAAATCGCATACTTCTTCGCTGACGAAGAAATCTGCCCACGTACTCGTTAATTTCGAGTTCACAGCTAAGTCTGTGATGCAGAAGAAAAAGGGCTTTCGAGCCCTTTTTTAGTCATTAGCTAAGCCTATTGTAAATCTGTTTAGCTAATGACTAAGTCGATTAAATAATGTACAATCGCGCACCCAAACTACTTTACCACCGTCACTGATTGAGGTTGTTTCATGACCACTGAAAAAAAGATTAATTTATTAGATTTAAACCGAGATGCAATGCGAGAGCTTTTTGTATCATTCGGTGAAAAGCCATTCCGTGGTGATCAGGTGATGAAATGGATTTATCATTTTGGTGTAGACAATTTTGACGACATGACGAACGTCAACAAAAAGCTTAAAGAAAAGCTAAAAGCGGAATGTGAAATTGTTGCTCCTGAGATCTCAGTTAGACAAAAAGCAAGCGATGGCACTATCAAATACGCCCTCATGCTGCAAGGTGGCCAAGAAGTAGAAGCTGTTTGGATCCCAGAAAAAGACCGTGCAACTTTATGTGTATCTTCTCAAGTAGGTTGTGCACTTGAATGTACCTTCTGCTCAACAGCACAACAAGGCTTTAACCGTAACTTATCTGTGTCTGAGATCATCGGTCAGGTTTGGCGTGTTGCAAAAGACATTGGTTTAAACGGCGACAGCACTAAACGCCCAGTTACTAACGTGGTAATGATGGGTATGGGTGAGCCTCTGCTTAATCTTAAAAATGTAGTGCCAGCGATGGAACTAATGATGGATGATTGGGGTTTTGGCTTATCAAAGCGTCGCGTGACATTGAGTACATCAGGTGTGGTACCTGCTCTTGATTTATTAAAAGAGAAAATCGACGTAGCACTCGCTATTTCATTACATGCGCCAAACAATGAGCTGCGTGACGTACTTGTACCTATTAATAAAAAGTACCCAATCGAAGAGTTTTTAGCGGCGTGTCGTCGTTATATTGATGGCTCTAAAGCAAACAAAGATGTGACTATCGAATACGTTATGTTGCAAGGTGTTAACGACAGCACAGATCAAGCTCATGAATTGGTTAAAACTTTGAAAGGGACACCTTCAAAAGTAAACCTGATACCGTTTAACCCATTCCCGGGTAACGAATATGGCCGTTCTAGCAATAGCCGTATCGACCGCTTCTCTAAAGTATTACAAGCAGCGGGTATTACCTGTATTGTTCGTCGTACGCGAGGTGATGATATTGATGCTGCTTGTGGTCAATTAGTGGGTGATGTTGTCGACCGTACTAAGCGTTTAGCGAAAAAGAAAATGCGCGAAGATAACGCAATTGCGGTAAATATTCATCAAGCATAAACAGAATATTTAAAGATAAGCCTTTGTGATAAACACGTTATTTTAAAATAATAGATGCAACACAAAGGCTTTTCGGTAAGATAGGCATACGGAATCAAAGAAGAGATTAGGTAATGCGTTCTATACTTGCCATTACTGTTAGTGCATTCGCATTAACAGGGTGTGTTACAGAAAACAGCTACGACGGAAGCGACAGACCCGTTGTAGAAAAAAAGATTAATAATACCGGTGCTGCTCGTACTCGTATCGCTCTTGCGTTACAGTACTTAAAAACAGGCAACAACTCGCAAGCAAAATATAATCTAGAACGTGCCGCAGACTTTGCACCTGACCTTCCTGAAGTTCACTACTCTTTAGCCTATTACTATCAACAAGTTGATGAACCAGATCTAGCAGATAAAGCCTATCAACGCGCTTTAAAAATCGCCCCAAATGATCCAAACACCTTAAATAACTATGGTGTCTTTTTATGTGGCATTGGCAAATACGACCGTGCAGCAGAAGAACTTCTTAAGGCGATCGCAGTTCCTAGCTATATCCGTGTAGCTGAAAGTTACGAAAACTTAGCCTTATGTGCGATTGAATTTGATGACTTTGAAAATGCAGAAAAATACCTAAAATCAGCGCTAAACCACAGCTCGCAGCGCCCTTCTTCAATGATTAGCCTAGCCGGTTTATATTACGCTAAAAGCGACCTTCATAAAGCTGAAGAGGTGATTGAAAAATACGAATCAACTGGTCGAGTTACCCCTCGTGCACTCATGCTCAGCTACCTTATTCAGCAACGTATGGGCCATATTGAAAAAGCCGAAACAACCGCAGCAATCATTTTACAAACCTACCCAGGTTCAGTAGAAGCAAAGGCCATTTCTTCTGGGCAAACTAAACGTTCTGAATTTGAAATACTACGTGAAAAATATCGTCAAACGCTGTTAGAAGAGCTTAAAATTTCTAGCGACAGCAGCATAGTCAGTAAAGATCAGCCAAAAATTCGCATAGTGAAAAGAAAAGCTCCTGATAATCAAACCCTTGTTGCTGAGGCGTCAGTGGGTGCTGCTGAGCAAGAGTCACAAATCGTAGCCAGAAGCAATGAACAGGTAGCAGCTGAGGTAAACTCAGACAGCGCAGAAAAGCCAGCAACCAAAGCATTAGCCTCAACACAACCGCTCAATACAACGCCTAAGACGCTCACTGAACAAACTGACGAAGGCTTCCAAACAGTTACCTCTCGTAAAGTTAAACAATCCCCTGTTAATGCAAAGCAACAAAAACAAACAACAGATGAAGTGACCATCGTGTCATTTGGTGCGCCGCAAACGCCTAACGTTCAACAAACGCCAGCAAGCACACCAAGCACTAATAAAAATGCTGGTACTGTGGTGTTTTATGAGGCAGAAAAAGACGCAAACGTATTTAGTGGCAGTCAATATAGCAGTTCTTCAGCAGATAACACTGACTTTAGCGTGACGGATCAGCCGCTTAATTTACCAATGCTAAACGCAAATGTACCGGCGCTGAATATCCCGTATCATATTATTGAAAATGGTGAAAACCTGTTTAGTATTTCGGTGCGATACAATGTTAAACTACAGAAGATTTTGCAGTGGAATGGCTTAAAAGAATCAGACCGAGTCCAAAACGGTACTCGCATTTTTCTAAACAATCCGAATATTTATCACAATATCAGTGATGGCGACACACTTTATAGCATAGCCACACAGCATAGCGTATTAATCGATCAGTTAATGCGCTGGAACAAATTGAGCCCAGATGTAGCCCTAAAACCTGGGCATAGACTCTTATTGGTAGATCCAGACTCATACGCATTATGAATGAAGAAAACAATTTAGAACAACCGCAAGAAACGCTCGGCCAAGCACTAAAAAAGCGCCGCGAAGACACAGGCATGAGCCTTGAGCAACTTGCTGGAGCATTAAAGTTATCAGTTTTACAGTTACAACGATTAGAGAATGACGAGCATGAACTACTAGGCCCTGCAACTTTTGTGAAAGGCTATATCAAAAGTTATTGTCGTGAGCTTAAAATCGATAGCCAAGCGATGCTCGAATTATTACCAGAGCACGTTGAACCTGCAAAGAAATCTAAAATGCAGAGCTTTTCTCGCCGTACTGAAAAAGAAGCTAATGACAGCCGCTTAATGCTGTTTAGCTACTTTATCTTAGCGGTGATCATTGGCTCATCTGTGTTTTGGTGGTGGCAAAATAGCAACCAGAATATCGAGAAGCCGGTAACGACGGTGATGCCAAACCAGCTTGAAAGCAGTGATATTTCACCTGACTTAGCTGTAGCAGCGCCTGCTGAAGAAACAATCATTCAGCCTGAAGCAGATGTGCCTACAACCAGCAACGAAACACAAAGCCAAGTTGCTGCTCAGCCACAAACTGAAAAGGCTGATCCTGAGCACAGTGAAGTCGTGATGCACTTCAATGAAGATAGCTGGGTAGAAATTCATGATGGCAACGGCGATCGCATCGCTTTTGGCGTTAAAAAAGCAGGTTACATCATGAAAGTAACCGGCCCCCAACCATTTAATGTTGTATTAGGCAAACATCAAGTGGTTGATATTACGTTTCAAGGCGAAACCATCGATACCTCACATTTTGCCAAAAATCGCTTAGCTAAATTTACTTTACCGTTAACAGAGTAACCGCAATGTTTTCAGAATCTCCTATTAAACGAAGAAAATCGACCCGTATTAACGTAGGTAATGTGCCAATTGGTGATGGTGCCCCCATTGCCGTTCAATCGATGACGAACACTAATACTTTAGACATAGATGCTACAGTTGCACAAATTCAAGCTATTCAAGATGCTGGTGCTGACATTGTGCGTGTTTCAGTGCCGACTATGGAAGCAGCTGAAGCATTTAAAAGCATTAAAGAACAAGTCACTATTCCGCTGGTAACTGATATTCACTTTGACTACCGTATTGCGTTAAAAGTAGCTCAATACGGGGCTGATTGCTTACGCATTAACCCGGGTAATATTGGTAGCGAAGAACGTATTCGTGCCGTTGTAGACTCAGCAAGAGAGCACAACATTCCTATTCGTATTGGTGTTAATGGTGGTTCATTAGAGCGAGATTTACAGGAAAAATATGGTGAGCCAACACCTGAGGCACTCCTTGAATCAGCTATGCGCCACGTTGAGATCTTACAACGTTTAGACTTTGATCAATTTAAAGTATCTGTTAAAGCGTCAGATGTATTTTTAGCAGTAGGTGCATATCGATTACTTGCGAAAGAAATCGACCAGCCACTGCATTTAGGTATTACCGAAGCAGGTGGTATGCGCTCAGGTTCTGTCAAATCAGCTGTTGGCTTAGGTATGCTACTTGCCGAAGGCATTGGTGATACGTTACGTGTGTCACTTGCTGCTGACCCAGTACAAGAGATTAAAGTCGGCTTTGATATTTTAAAATCATTACGCATTCGCTCACGCGGTATTAACTTTATTGCATGTCCCAGTTGCTCACGCCAAGAGTTCGATGTCGTTAGCACCATGAACCAATTAGAAGAGCGCCTAGAAGACGTGGTTGAACCTATGTCAGTGTCTGTTATTGGGTGTGTAGTAAATGGCCCTGGCGAAGCTCTTGTCAGCGATATCGGCCTTGCTGGTGCAAATCGCCGCTCTGGCTTATATATCAACGGTGAACGTCAAAAAGCACGTATTGATAACGATAATATAGTCGAACAACTCGAAGGCTATGTACGTGACTTTATCGCTAAGAAAGAGAAAGAAACGCCAATCGACATCAAAATCGTTGAATAATTCGAATTATAGTCGGTAAACCCTCGGGTTTGCCGTTTACCTTTACCGCTTAGACGTTATAATAGCGGGTCAATTTTTAGTTTTTCTTGATGCGTGTTTTTTCAACGCAAGTACAGTATTTAGGATTTATCAGTGGCAAAACAAATTCAGGCAGTTCGTGGTATGAACGATTGTCTGCCAGGCGATACGCAAATTTGGCAGAAAGTAGAAGACATTTTACGTGAAACAGTTTCATCGTTTGGTTATCAAGAAATTCGTTTTCCAATTGTTGAATCTACCGACCTTTTCAAACGCTCTATCGGTGAAGTAACTGATATTGTAGAAAAAGAAATGTACACCTTTGCAGACCGAAATGGCGATAACTTAACGCTTCGCCCTGAAGGTACTGCGGTATGTGTTCGTGCTGGTAATCAAAACGGTTTACTGTATAACCAAGAACAACGTTTATGGTATATGGGTCCAATGTTCCGTCACGAGCGCCCGCAAAAAGGCCGTTACCGTCAATTCCACCAATTTGGCTTAGAAACATTCGGCATTGCCACTGCTGATATTGATGCAGAAGTAATTTTGCTGACAGCCCAATTATGGAAAGAGTTTGGTATCAGCGAACACGTTCGTCTTGAACTTAACTCTCTGGGCTCAAATGAAGCCCGTGCTGATTACCGAGATGCGCTTGTTGCTTACTTAGAGCAACATGTTGATGTACTCGACGAGGACTCTAAGCGTCGTATGCATTCAAACCCTTTACGTGTTTTAGATAGCAAAAACCCTGATGTACAAGCCATTTTAACTGATGCACCAAAATTATCTGAACACTTAGATGCTGAATCAAAAGAACATTTTGAAAATTTATGTGAACGTTTAGACGCTGCGGGCGTCGAATACACGGTAAATGAAAAGCTTGTACGTGGTCTTGACTATTACAACCGTACCGTTTTTGAGTGGGTAACCGATAGCCTTGGCGCCCAAGGAACCGTTTGTGCCGGTGGTCGATACGATGGTCTAGTTGAACAACTAGGCGGTAAAGCAACACCTGCGGTTGGTTTTGCAATGGGCCTTGAACGTTTAGTGTTATTACTTCAAGCACTCGAATGTGTAGGTGACATCCGCCGTAGTGCTGATGTATATTTGGCAGCCATGGGCGATAAAGCCAGTATTCAAGCGCCAATTATTGCCGCTCAATTACGTAAAGATGTTGCAGGTTTACGTGTAATGGTTCACGCAGGCGGCGGCAACTTTAAAAAACAATTAAAACGCGCAGATAAAAGCGATGCTCTCGTAGCTGTTATTATCGGCGAAGATGAATTAGAACAAGGCGTTGTGACTATTAAGTATTTACGTGAGCGTAAAGAACAAGTCACCTTAAAACTAGAAGAAGCGAAAACGCTACTAGCTGAACTTATTTAAGCTCAGCTAGCAACAGAGGTAAGCATGGAAATTTATTCAACAGAAGAACAACAAGAAGAAGCGATCAAACGCTTTTTCCGTGAAAATGGTTTAGCACTTGCAATTGGTATTGTTGCAGGTTTAGGTGGTTTATATGGTTGGAAAGCTTATAACCAAAACCAAATCACCACAGCTGAGAAAGCATCTGACTCTTTCACACAACTTGTTGAGAGCGGTACCGTGCTAGAAAAAGCGGATACGTTTATTAAAAACAACAGCGAGTCAAGCTACAGCACGCTAACAGCATTTGTAGCGGCGAAAGAAGCGGTTGATAAAAATGACCTTGATGCTGCAAGCGAAAAGCTTAACTGGATCATCACCAACGAGCAAAACCCTGAACTAAAAGCAACGGCTACAACTCGCCTTGCTCGTGTTCACCTTGCTCAAAAGCAATATGATCAAGCACTAACAACGCTAAATGCACAGCTTCCAGCATCATTTTCTGCTGCAGTTGCTGAACTAAAAGGCGATGTTTATGCTGCACAGGGCGACAAAGACCAAGCACGTAGCCAATACCAAGCTGCTGCTGATAATGGCGGCCTTGAAAACAATCCGTTATTACAAATTAAACTTGATGACTTAGCACAAACTAGCCCAGCGGCGTAAGGGGTTAAGATGAAGAAGTTAACAGCGGCAACACTTGCTCTGTGTATCGCAACCCTTACTGGGTGTTCGTCAAGTGATGACGAAGATGAGCTGGTACTGCCTGAAATTGTTAATCAATTTGAGACAGAAGTGGTTTGGCAAGAATCAATTGGTGATGGTGTTCAGCATTATTTCTCGCGCTTAACGCCGGCTATTCATAACGATGTTGTGTATGTAGCAAACCGCGAAGGTGAAGTTGAAGCCCTATCGCTTGAAAATGGCGATACGCTCTGGGAAACCGATGTGCGTGAAAACCCTGCCTTCTGGCCTTGGGAAACCACAGAAAGTGCCAAGTTATCGGGTGGTATTTTACAAGCTTACGGCAAAATTTTTGTTGGTTCTGAGCATGGCTATTTAACCGCGCTTGACCGTGAAACAGGTGAAGTAGTTTGGCGTAAAACAATGCCTGGCGAAGTACTTGCAAAACCTGCTGCCGGCGACGGCCTAATTTTTGTAAACTTAGGCTCAGGTAAATTATTAGCTGTACATCCAGATACCGGTGAAGAGCGCTGGAGCTTTGAACAAGAAGTACCACCACTAACTTTACGTGGTCAAAGCTCGCCTACAGTAGCAAATGGTGGTGTATTACTAGGTCTTGAAACTGGTAAACTAAGCGTATTAATTTCTGAAAATGGTTACTCTGCTTGGAGTGCTGAAATTGCTTCTCCAAAAGGTGCGTCTGAGTTTGAACGTTTAGTTGATGTAGATACACAAGCATTGATTAGCGGCCCATATGCTTATGCAATCGCCTATAATGGTAATTTAGCGGCCGTAGATATTCGTTCTGGTAATGTTGTTTGGAAACGTGAATACAGCAGCTACCGTGACTTATCTATGGATGGTCAATCTATTTATGTTGTTGATAGCGATGGCGTTATTTACGGCCTAGATAAAACATCAGGCATTGAGCGTTGGAGCCAACCAGCTCTACGCGGCTGGTACTTAACAGGCCCTACCGTGGCTGGTAAGTATTTAGCATTGGGTGACCAAGAAGGTAACCTTCACTGGTTAGACAAAGAAACGGGCGAGCTTGTATCGCGCGAAGATTTTGACAGCTCAGGTTTCTTCATTGAGCCAGTTGTTGCCGGTGACAAATTGATTTTATACACCCGAGATGGTGAAGTTAGCGCGGTTAAAATTCCAAACTAACTTACTAATAGTAAACGTTATTTTTCTAAGGCTTCGCTTGGCGAAGCCTTTTGTTGTTTTTTTAAGAGGTAGTTTATGCTTCCCGTGATCGCTCTTGTTGGGCGACCCAATGTGGGCAAATCCACATTATTTAACCGTTTAACACGTACTCGTGACGCCCTCGTAGCCGACTTCCCTGGCTTAACACGAGATAGAAAATATGGCCAAGCTGATTACGATGGCTATGAATTTATCGTGGTAGACACGGGTGGTATTGACGGTTCTGAGCAAGGTATCGAAACCGAAATGGCTGAACAATCGCTTCTGGCAATTGAAGAAGCGGATATCGTGCTATTTCTAGTTGATGCCCGTGCAGGTATGACTGCCGCAGACCAAGCAATTGCTAATCACCTACGTAAACAACAGAAGAAATGTTTTGTTGTGGCAAACAAAGTGGATGGTATTGATGCTGACTCATACTGTGCTGAGTTCTACCAGCTAAGCTTAGGTGACGTGCATCACATTGCTGCGGCTCACGGCCGTGGTATCACGCAACTACTCGAAACGACCTTACAGCCAGTTATTGCGGAACTTGCAGGCGAAGCTGAAGAGCTTGAAGAAAGTGATGACGAATTGGTTGATCTTTACAGCGAAGATGAAGACGCTGAAGACAATCAACAAGCCTTTGCCGACAAGCCAGTAAAACTTGCAATTATCGGCCGCCCTAACGTTGGTAAGTCAACACTTACCAACCGTATCTTAGGTGAAGAACGTGTAATCGTTTACGATATGCCGGGTACAACTCGTGACTCTATCTATATACCGATGACACGTAATGACAAAGAATACATTCTTATTGATACCGCGGGTGTTCGTAAGCGAAAGAAAGTAAGCGATGTTGTAGAAAAGTTCTCTGTGATCAAAACCCTTAAAGCAATTGAAGACGCTAACGTTGTATTACTAGTGGTTGATGCTCGCGAAGGTATTTCTGATCAAGACTTAAGCTTATTAGGTTTCGCCTTAAACGCAGGACGTTCATTGGTTGTTGCTGTTAACAAATGGGATGGCCTTGATGATTACGTTAAAGAACGTATTAAGTCAGAGCTTGACCGCCGTTTAGGTTTTATCGATTTCGCACGTTTACACTTTATCTCTGCTTTACATGGCACAGGTGTAGGTCACTTATTTGAGTCAGTAGATGAAGCGTACGAGTCAGCAACTAAGCGTATTAGCACAGCGATGCTGCGTCGTATCATGGATATGGCACAAGCCGATCACCAACCGCCACTTGTTCGCGGTCGTCGTGTGAAACTTAAATATGCACACGCAGGTGGCTATAACCCACCACGTATCGTGATCCACGGTAACCAAGTTCATGACTTACCAGATAGTTACAAACGCTACCTAATGAACTATTACCGTAAAGCATTAGGTATTATGGGCACGCCAATCAAAATTGAATTTAGAGAAGGCGACAACCCATACGCGGGCCGTACCAACAAAGTGACCTTATCGCAAAAACGTAAGATTCGTGCATTTGCGAAAGAAAACCGCAACAAGTCGTAGCTACTACAGCTAAGCTTTAAGTATTAAAAAAACCTTGTGAGTATGACTTTCAAGGTTTTTTTATTGCTAAAACTATGCTTTATTTAATAAACGAACAATAAATAGAGCAGCATAAATGGTATTTTTAAGTCAGGTTATTTACGTCGATAACGTAGAAGAAGTACTCGACTTTTACTATCAAGCATTTGGTTTAAATACCAACCATATCAGTGACGATGCCGAATACGGTGAACTTGTCACAGGGTCTGTTAAACTTGCTTTTGCGACCCACCCGCATGCGCAATCATATTTCAAGCAAGGGTATATTCGCGCCCATCCTAAGCAACCCGCCCTTGGTTTTGAGCTAAGATTCAGCTGCCATAATTTAGTCGAAAGTTATGATAAAGCCGTGCTTGCTGGTGCTGAACCATTGTGCCCACCAACTAAAAAAGATGCCCAGCATTATGCGTATGTTCGCGCTATTGAGGGCACCTTAGTGTGTTTATTAGAAGATTAGTCTTTGGTAAGGTCAGTGTGAAGTTCAAGGGTTAATTCACGTAGTAATTCTATGCGCTCTAAGCTCATGTTTGAGCGCGCCATTAACTTAGCCGTTAGTTCTTCGGCATCAACTTTAAGTTGCATGCCCTGCTCAGTTAACGAGATTACTTTTTTACGCTCATCTTCACTTGATACCTGGCGTGTTAATAAACCTTTCGTTTCTAGGCGTTTAACTATCGGTGTTAGGGTACCTGAATCGAGGTGCGTATCATTAGAAAGCTCTTTTAAACTCACTTGGTTATTATACCAAAGCGAATGCATCACAATATATTGCGGATAGGTTAAGTCATAAGCCTCGAGAATTGGCCGAAACGCTCTGATCAACGCATTTGTTGCACTGTATAAAGTGAAACACACATTGTCTGATAAGTTATTGCTCATGCTATTACCCTAAACTGAAATACAGCCCTATTATTGCCGTAATTTAGTTTGCGCGCAAATTATTTTCCTACTATCTATTGCCTTTTACTGTAAAGATCATTAAATTGATCGCAAATAGTTTGCGCACAAACATTTTGCGTAACATATTAATTAATCCCAATCTAGCAGGCTCGAGGTTTATATGGCGACAAGTCAACAAATTCATTTAGTTTCACGCCCAACGGGTGTACCAACACAAGCTAATTTTGCGCAGGTCGAAGTATCACTTCCTAATTTAAACGACGGCGAAGTATTAATTAAAAATACCTGGATGTCAGTTGACCCCTATATGCGCCCACGCATGATCGATCGTAAATCATATATCGCGCCATTTAACTTAAACGAAGTGATGGAAGCCGGTGCTATCGGCGAGGTGATTGAATCACGCAATAACGACTTTCCTGTAGGAAGCAAAGTAAGTCATATTAGTGGCTGGCGTACCATGCACATTAGCGATGGTAGCGACTTAACGTTACTACCTAACGTGCCACTACCAGACCAACTATTTTTAAGTATTATGGGTATGACTGGGTTAACTGCATGGGCAGGTTTAACAAAGGTAATTAATCTTAAAGAAACCGATACCGTGTTTGTTTCAGCTGCATCAGGCGCTGTAGGTAGCGTTGTTTGCCAAATTGCTAAGCTAAAAGGCTGTAAAGTGATTGCTTCGGTTGGTTCTGACGAAAAAGCACACATGGTTAAAGCGTTGGGTGTTGATGCTGTAATTAACTATAAAACGGTAGCAAATCTAACAGAAGCCCTTGAACAAGCGGCACCACAAGGCATTGATGTGTACTTTGAAAACGTAGGTGGCGATCACCTTGAAGCTGCACTCAATGTAATGAACGATTACGGCCGTATTCCTGTATGTGGCATGATCTCAGGTTACAACAATGACACCGCACAGCCAGGGCCAAGCAACCTGTTTTATATCAACTCGAAAAAGCTCACCATGCAAGGCTTTATCGTGATTGATTACTTTGATCAGTTCCCTGAGTTTATTGAACAAATGGGCGCGTGGATCGGCGAAGGTAAAATTAAATCTGAAGAAACGGTATACCATGGCATTGAAAATGCCGTTGATGCATTTCTTGGCCTGTTCGAAGGTAAAAATAAAGGAAAAATGCTAGTTAAGCTTTAACACCTAACATGCAAATAAAGCCTGTATCTTAGTTGGTACAGGCTTCTTATTAAGCTAGTTTAAAAAATACGATTGCCGATACAAGCACCAACCCCACATAGGAAAGAAATAAAATCCCAGCTTGGCGATGTTTTCTTGCATTCGCTCGCACTGTTTCGTTTTCTGTGGAATTTAAAAGTGCTAAACCCTTTGTAGACACAAACACCATAGGTACTTTTAAAAATCGCGGTGCACCCAGTTGTTGCCACAGTTCAGGCTCTAAAGATTTAACCGATTGATAGTATTTATATTCAGCACTAGCAGCATAAAGCATTAACAGCGCCCACACTGAAACCAATATTATTGTTATTAGCATAGGTTACCTGTTCAATTTATTTAATTAGTTTAAAGTTTATGTCATCGCCTATAAATCACAACTCTGTAAACACTTTTAAATCGCGAGGTTTAGAAAGATAGACAGATCCGCGAATAAGTTCAGCTTCAGGTGTTTTATATAAGTTATCAGTCATTCAAAATCGATAAATACGCAAGTTCTGCTAGTTTTTCTAATGATGACGTTGCATTAGACTCAGGCTTTTCAGCATGTACTGAGTAACGCCTTTTGGGAATTTTAACTTGAATAAAACCCTGATTATTGGCCATATCAATACGCAGCATTTCACGCTCTTTTGGGGTTAAATGATTTTCATGGATCTTTTCAAGCTCGCCATGATCAAGCCAAATAGCCGCACAGTTTGGACATTCGTCTATTTCAACCACTTTTAAAGGCGTGAAAAAGCGTCGCATCATCACCACGTCAGGGCATTTAGGGCAATTAATTCGCTTTTCTAAATCAACCTGTTCTATTGGCAAGGTTTGTAAATGAGCCACCAGCACTTGCGCTGGCTTTAAACTCGGATCGCTAAAGTGAAATATTTGTCGGTTATCAAAAAATATCCCACCACTTTTTGATAAATACACGTTAACATCGCCAATGCTCACAGCTTCAAGGGCTGTTTTAGTACGCGGGCAGAGCATAGTACATCCTTGTTTTACAATTAATTTAGCGCTTTTGTTATTAACGGCTTAAGCGGCTCAGGTAAGCTGATGTTACCAGCTAACACAAAGTCATGTGCTTCGTTTGACATCTTTTGCCAGGTTTTACGAATAATACCCAGCCATTTTTGCTCATCGTAATCAGGCTTACTACTTGCAAAATCCAGCATGTAATGTTCTATAAACACGAGACTTGCGATATCCTCAATCAGTTGGCTATCTGGGTTTCGTTTTATATTCTTTTTCGCTACTGCTGCGTATACACGCTCGCATTCTTCCGGTGAGTAACCCGCCTTTTTCATAAGGGCTGTTACACGCTCTGCATGAAAGTCATATAAAGCAGTGCGCCATTGATAATAACCTTGCTTACCCATAGGGAAGTCGCTGCGAGGAGAGCGCCAGCGTTCAATATGTTGCCCTCTAGCAGCAATGTGCATTAACTCATCAGCTAAAGGATTAAAACGATTAAGCATATCTGTCATACGCATCGCATAGAGTGACTCTTTTGCTAGCGCTTGTTCGTCTTGTGTAACACGATTTGGATCTGCAGCATTCGCTACATCTATAGCTTTAATAACGGCTTGGTACATAGCATTTATCTTAATATTGTTTGCAATCTATTGTATTTAGGTACAATTATTTTTCTAACATGCTAAAAATTCATCTTTAATTCCTAACACTTAGCTAGACAACCAGATAACCCTAAACTAGTATTTTTAAAGGTAAGTTTAATACTTAAATATCTACTTCATATAGAGATACTATTGCGCAATATTATATATTTTTCACCGTTATTTACTTCTTTTTTTCTTAGTTTCTGTTTGTTTTCGGTTATCACGTTTAAAGTGTTTTACGATAGACAAGAAATGCATGAAATAGAGAAAATTACAGCACTTAACAGTTACAGTCGCAACCTTGAAAAAGCACTCAATAGCGCATTCCTCGGCCCCTACCTTGTTCGTGCGGCAATGCGTGACTTTGCATACACTGAAACTGAATTCGAAACCCTAGCTACAGAGATATTAACTCATAGTGACGGCAGTCAAACCATCCAACTAGCACCAAAGGGTGTAATTCAATATACCTATCCACTTAATAGTCACGAGAGTGTAATTGGTGTCGATTTATTCAAAATACAAAGTATTCAAGACTCATTACAAAGAGCCATTAATACTAAAAAAATGCAAATCGATGGGCCAAAAGAGTTGGCTCAAGGTGGCCAAGGCTTAGTAGCAAGATTACCAATTTTTGATCAAAATGAGTTTTGGGGGTTTGCAATCGTGGTGCTGCGCTTTCCAGAGTTTATCGCAAATTTACCACCTGACTCGACTTCTCATCCTCACTTGTATGAAGTTTGGCAAAAAACAGCTGATAGTTACACCCCTCTTTTAAATAATCACCTTTTTCAACAAAACGATTGGACAACCTACAACCTCGATGTTGAAAATCAACAATGGGTTGTCGGCATTAAAGACGAGTTTGCTTATCGCACGCATGTTGAATTTTTAGTGTTATTACTCATTGCTCTGCTATTTTCATCGGTTAGTAGCTATTTAATTACCATTACTTACCGGTTACGAGAACATGAACAAAACCTAGAAAAGTTAGTACAAAAACAAACTTTAGAGCTCTCAGAGCAAGCGCTTGAGCTTAAACAAGCTCAATCACTTAGTGGTGTGGGTAGTTGGCACTTATCGCCTAATAAAAGCATTAGACAGTTATCAACACAAGCTGTGGCATTATTTCAAGAAGAAACCAAAGAACAATCAATTGATAATGTCTGTAAAAAAATCGATAGCTTTTATAAAAACACATTTTTAAATTTTATTAATACTAAGCCAAGCAGTCCGACCGAAATTGAGTACACAATTAAACTTAATGGTGAAAAACGCTGGTTTCATGAACACGCTGAATGGAACCCAAAAACCAACACCTTAGTTGGTACGATTGAAGACATAAGTGCAGAAAAACAACGTCAGCACGAACTATACCAGCAAGCACACTTTGACCCTGTCACTGGACTTGCTAACCGTCGTTACAGTGAAAAGTATATAGCAAGCATATGCCCAGAAAATCATTACTCTAGTGGCCTTACTTTATTGTGCGCCGAGATCAAAGGCTATCGTCAATTAGAAGATATTTACGGTCAAGATTACTTAAATGAACTACAAACGACCATTGCTAACCGGCTGATTGCATTTTCTGACTTGCTCCAAGCGTTTTGCGCGCATATAAAACCCGGCTGTTTTTTAATATTGCTAAAAGAGGCCATTTTTGACGACAAGCTCGCTGCCCTATTAGATAAATTTCAGCATCAGGTCGGAGGCATTATTGAAACCGCTGGCAGCGCTCATTTTTACCATTTATACATTGGCGTGGGCTATCCGCATTTACAAAACATCGATGCTGCTGAGCAAATAAATACTGCACTTATTGCGATGAATGAATGCCCCCGCACGCAAAAGCCATTCACAGTCTACAGCCAATCGCTCAAAGATAAGCTCATTGCACAAAGTAACCTTGAAAGTGATTTACGTCATGCCCTTGCGGCCAACGAACAGCTAAGCATGGTGTATCAACCGATTGTAAACACCTTAGATGGCACACTAATTGGCTGTGAAGCGCTTGTACGTTGGCATCACCCTGTTAGAGGCTTTGTGTCACCTATGGAGTTTATTGCCATTGCTGAGCAATCAGAGCTCATTAATTTATTGTCTCGCTGGATTGTTGCTAAAGTTGCTAAAGACTGCCATCGCATGGTTAATAACGACATTCATATTAAAGTGTCGATAAACCTGTCGCGTAAACAGTTTTCTGACGTGCACTTAGTTAAACGACTAAGTAAAGAAAAAGCCAAACTATTTCCTGCAAATCAAAAAATAAACCTTGAGATCACCGAATCAGCCCTATTTCAAAATACCCAGTACGCGATAAACCTAATGCATGAGCTTAAATTAGCGGGTTTTAATTTATCTCTCGATGACTTTGGAACGGGTTATTCATCACTGTCATCGATTCAGCAGTTTCCGCTGGATAACGTTAAGATTGATCGGGCTTTTATCTGTAACTGCGTAGATAACCCGAAAGATGGTTTATTTTTACAAACAATGAGTGATTTAGCCCATCAACTCGATTTAACGATTACCGCAGAAGGGGTCGAAAGCTCAGAGCAATGGCAGTTGGTGAGTGATAAAGGCATTGATTATATTCAAGGTTACTTAATTTCAATGCCCTTATCTATTGATGATTTTATAGCGTTTGACCCGGTTGCGTAAGATCCAAAGCCAAGCTTTGTTTTGGCTTTTCGATCATACGGGTAAGCTCTTTTTCGCCATCAAGGACAATAATGGTTGGTGTATACATTAAGTCATACTGTTTTGCTAACCCTGCAGGGTCTAGCTTGTCGTAGCCAACGGCCACTAATTTAAGTGAGCCTAGTTGCACCTTTGCTGTATCAAGAAGTTTAAGAAAACGTGGCACTTCACGTTTTGAGTCATGACACCAAGTGCCTAAAAACACCAAAACTTGCTTCCCCTGCAGTGCTTTTATAGTGCTTAACTCTTCCTCGCTCGGTGTGTATTCATCGTACTCTTCACTAAATGCAGAGTAGTCTTTAAGTAAGTCATCACGACTTATCTCTCCACTGTATGGAGCGGTACCTGCAAATGTGAGAGCTGAAAATAACAGAGCGGCGATATAAATTAGTTTTTTCATTTTTTTGTTCTCAAAATATTTTTCTCACCATAACCAATTTAGCAGCAACACTCCAGTAGGCTTTGTGCTAAGAATAGTTATTTTTGCAGGTTACATTGGCATGTAAAGTAAAAACGAACTACTATATTAGATATATCTAATATAAGGTTTTATTATGCTTGCTTTAAGAACATTAATCCTCTTCACCGCGTTACTATCGCCTACTCTTTACGCCGAAACAAAATCAGCTAACCTAGAAACTCAAGCAGCTGAGCGAGCAGCTGAGTTTGCCACTACGCTTAAATCAGCATTGGGAGCCGCAATCAAACAAGGCGGATTAGTTGAAGGAATTAACGTGTGTAAAATGCAAGCCCCAGCCATTGCCGAGAGCTTATCAACTGACGGTTGGACTGTAGCGCGCAAAAGCACTAAAAACCGTAATCAAAATAATCAACCTGATGACTGGGAAGCTGAAAAAATCGCCCAGCTACTCGATATGATCAGAAACACTGAAAGCATCGACAATGTGGCTTTTTCAACCAATAAAGATGGTCAATTTCGCTTTGCTAAAGCGATAAAAATCGCGCCAGTTTGCCTCAATTGTCATGGCCAAACAATTGCGCCAGAAGTAAAGCAAGCGCTTAGCGAGCATTACCCAAATGATTTAGCCACAGGCTATCGGCTTGGTGATTTAAGAGGAATATTCTCTATTACCAAAACACTCGAAACGTCTGAGCCATAAAATATATGCCTTGTACTCGCATAGTTTGCTCTCAGCCATTAAAATACCCTTTTAAAATCAACCATGGTGCCATTTATGTCTTTTCCACCTTGCCCACAATGTAACTCTGAATACGTGTATGAAGATCAAAACAATTTAGTATGCCCAGAATGCGCTCATGAGTGGGATCCTAATGCGGTTGATACTGATGATGTGATCAATGTAAAAGATGCTAATGGCACTTTATTAGCTGATGGCGACAAAGTGACCGTTGCGAAAGATTTAAAAATTAAAGGCAGCTCACAAGTGATTAAAATTGGTACCAAAGCCGTTATCCGCCGCGTGTTAGATAAAAAAGACCACGAGTTAGACTGTAAAGTTGATGGCGTAGGTGAAATGATGGTAACCGCTAAGTTTGTAAAAAAAGCCTGATAGCATCATCAAAATTGTTATATATTGCTGCGAATAATTACGCAGCAATCTCAATAAGCTAATTTTATTAATAGCCAAACTTTTCAACAACAATCCCTGTTACTTCACAATGTTCGCAGCTCAACTCCCAACCAGCAGCCCAGGTGGTTGCACTAAGATCTCCCGCGCAAAGAGGGCAAACTTCGCCAGCAAAGGTGCTAGGTGTAATCTCTTTAGCTTGCTTTGAAAACGGTCTTAAAAACCAAAGAATATTATCATCGATACTGATGGTTAGATCGTGGCGTAACGTCTCACAATAAGCATTAAACACCGCTTGTTTGTACTGCTTTTCGTGCTCAGCAGATTGGCTGGCATAAACATTTAACGCATTCTCAATGTCTTTTAGCCGCTCGGGCCATACTTGTGCGTCTATGTTTGTTTTGCAATCTATCAGCTCATCAAGTGTGTAACTTGCATAGTTTGGTTCAATCATAATTGCCATCCTTGCTTTGGGTTATTAATTCTTTGGGTATAGCGTACCATTTTGCTTTATTTGCAAAAGCCATTGATCATATAAGTTGTTCGCAATACTCAGCTCTTCATCTGAAAGTGTCGGGTATTGTCTTTGCTCAAACCACGCATAACGATTATACACATCGTTATTTTGCGTGATTTCCATAATGAGTCGATTTATAGCGTAGGCTTTTGCTGCGCTATGCTCACCAACTTGTTCGCTGTAATACATGCTCGCTAAACTCATCAACGCTTGTTCACTGCCCTGCTTCGCTGCTTGCTCTAAAAATACGGTTTTACGCTCTTTAAAACTATCGCGATTTTTGATGAACTCGGCACGTGACAACTTCTCAGGAAATTGCGACTTCATGTAAAATTCGGGAGTTAGCGCAGCAAACGTTTGCTGCGCAAAGGCAGAGCCCTTTTCTGCTGCCATTACCAAATAACGGTAAAAAGACCGCCGCGTTGCTAAATCTACCCCTTGGCAATACTCATATTTTTCTAAAGCACGGTTTTGCGTATCACCAGCATCGCTAAACTCATAGCTTTCGGCTAATGTTGCTTCAAGGGCCTGTTCATCTAAAGGCGCATTAAAACAATACTTAAGATTTTGTGCGATGAGGTAGTTAGCCTCCACATCACCTTGCTCAGCGCGTTGCTTTAGCTCTGTAAAATGGTCAATTAACACACCATCAAAACGCCATTTCGGTGCATTTTTGATAATAAGTTCACGGCTGTCATTAACTTCACTCCCTTGCTCAACAGATTCATCAGCTAACAAACTCGTGGCAGGTACGCTTACTTGCTCCTCAACCTGATATTGAGCTTTTGTACTATGTGCATTTATTTGTTCTGAGCTAGTTGTTATTGGAGCGGCTGTTTGAAAAGAATATTTATATACAAGCACACCTAACACCAATAATGGAGCCACTATTAAAAATGGCTTTTTTCCTCGCTTAACAGCAACGTACTCAAACATAACAACCTACTTACAACTCTTGTTTCCAAGTAAACTACAAGAAAACAAAGATTAAAGCGAAATTTTGTTAGATAAAGGGGTTTTTATTTTCAGCATCTAATTTTTGACAATCTCATTAAGGCTTAGAAATTAACTAATCGCTGGCTCTAATAAAGATAAGTAACCCAAGGTAAGCAAGCTTTCTTGCTTACCTTGGGTTTAACTAAATTTGTTTTGGTAATTTAGTCGAAATAAGGGCGGTAATAACAATAAATAACAGTGAGATAGCCAAACAGGCTGCTAAGCCATAAAGCTGAAACACTAAGCCCGACAACACAGTACCAATTAAGCGACCCATGGCATTGGCCATATAGTAAAACCCGACATCAAGTGATACGCCATCGGCATCAGCCATGCTAACAATTAAGTAGCTGTGCAAAGATGAGTTAATTGCGAATAACACGCCAAATAACATCAGCCCGCCTATCAGCATTGGTTTTACAGCCCACTCAAAGCCAATAGCAAGGGCAATGGCTAATGTGACTAAAGCAAGCAATGATGCCCACTTTATTGTTTCTGCACTCGGTGATGTTTGCTTATTAAGCTTAATGATTTTAGGAGCAAAAGATTGCACAATTCCATAACCAATGATCCACGCAGCTATAAAAGCCCCCACAGTCCAATGGTCCCAGCCAAAGGCCTGTGATAAAAACACGGGTAGTGCAACAACAAACCAAACATCACGCGCACCGAACAAGAACAACCTTGCTGCCGACAAAATATTGATTGAGTCGCTTTTTGAAAATATCTCGTTAAACTTAGGCTTGTTTTTGGCTTTACCTAAATCATTTTTAAGTGCATAAAGACTAAAACACCACACCACCAGCAAAGTGGCAGCCATCGCGAGCATTGCGCCTTTAAACGACATCAATGTCAGTAGTAAGCCACCCAAAAAGAAGCCCACACCTTTTAAGGCATTTTTAGAGCCCGTAAGTATCGCTACCCATTTAAACAAGGTGCCTTCTTGGCCACTGGCAACCAGCATTTTAATTGAGCTTTTAGCACTCATTTTATTGAGATCTTTTGCAATGCCCGACAGCGCTTGCGCCAGCATCACATAGGCTACACTTAGCCATTCAGGGGGGACTGCCAACATGAACAAGGCTGCAACCTGTATGGCAAGGCCAATGTTCATGGTTTTGTTTAAGCCAAGCCTTGCGCCTAAATAGCCACCTACTAAGTTAGTAACAACACCAAAAATCTCATAAAACAAAAACAGCATGGCAATACTCAAAGGCGAGTAGCCAAGCGCATGAAAATGCAGTACCACCAACATTCTCAATGCGCCATCTGTAAGCGTAAATGCCCAGTAATTCCCAGTGACAATTAAGTACTGCTTTATATCAGCGGGAAGGTTAGCCAAACGCGTCATTCATTTTAACCTTTCAGTGATAACGCAACTTTACGGGCAAGTTCGGCGGTACGGTTTGCATAACCCCATTCGTTATCGTACCAAACATACAGTTTAACTTGTGTCTCGTTCACAACCATGGTTGATAATGCATCCACAATGCTTGAGCGTGGATCAGTTTTGTAATCAATAGAAACAAGTGGCTTTTCTTCATAGCCTAAAATGCCTTTTAGCTCACCCTCTGCGGCTTCTTGCATCCATTGGTTAATTTGCTCAGCCGTGGTCGGCTTCTCGACTTCAAACACACAGTCAGTGATTGATGCATTCGCTAAAGGCACACGAACCGCATGGCCGTTTAATTTGCCTTTAAGTTCAGGGAAAATATGTGTAATCGCCGTTGCAGAGCCAGTTGTAGTTGGGATTAAGCTCATGCCACATGCGCGAGCACGGCGTAAATCTTTATGCGGTGCATCTAAGATAGTTTGCGTATTGGTGATATCGTGAATAGTGGTCATTGAACCATGTTTGATACCAATTTTTTCTTGCAATACTTTAACTACTGGCGCTAAACAGTTGGTAGTGCATGATGCGGCAGTAACAATATTGTGTTGCTCTACATCGTATAAATCATCGTTTACACCCATCACAACGTTCAGCACACCGTCTTCTTTTACAGGCGCAGTGACAACAACTTTCTTCACACCTTGTTCAAGGTAGGCTTGCAGCAACTCGGTTTTTTTCATCACGCCAGAGGCTTCAATTACGATATCGCAACCAGACCAATCAGTATCTGCAATCGCTCTATTTTGCGTAACGTTAATTTTGTGGCTATCAATGATCACCGCATTATCGTTACTTTCAACCTCATGCGGCCAAATACCGTGTACCGAATCATATTTTAGTAAGTGAGCCAATGTCGCTGCATCTCCCGCAGGGTCATTAATTTGCACAAACTCAACGTCGTCCCATGCAAACGCTGCTCTTAGCGATAAACGACCCATGCGGCCAAAACCATTAATGCCTACTTTAATTGCCATTGTTAAGCTCCTACTTTTTGAAAATTGTCGAAAAATGAACGTTGTATAGGGTTATGCAACGATTTGGGGCGAATAGCCTGCACTTGATTAATTATGTCGTTTTTAGCATAGCCAAGCTCATGCATTAATAAACCAATAACTAAACCTGTACGGCCTGAGCCGCCTTTACAATGCACAGCCACGCTGCCACCATTTTTTATAATGGCAAGAATCTCGTCTAGGTGCTTGGTAAATGCGTGATTAAACGCCTCCTTAGGAGCGTCATCATCAACAATTGGTAACTGAAACCAGCAAAGCCCCATTTTCTCACATTCGCTTGCAAGCTTTTGTGCACCATTTTTAATAAGCTCTTCATCGTACATCAGAGTAATAATTGCTTTTGCACCTGCCGCTTTTAAATCAGCCACAGACTGTGATAAGCCAACGCCTTTTGTGCCAGGGCAAGGGGTAAAAATAAATGCCCCAGTTTCTAGCTGTAAAGTATCAAATGGATGTGAGTGCATTATGATTCCCCAATTACTCTTTAAACCAATGTGTTGTTTTATTAACGATTGCAACCAACGACAACATCACAGGTACTTCGACCAACACCCCAACAACGGTTGCTAATGCTGCTCCCGAGTGCAAACCAAATAATGAAATAGCCACTGCGACAGCTAACTCAAAAAAGTTAGAAGTACCAATTAAACATGCTGGACCTGCAATATTGTGCTTAAGCTTAAGTTTTAGAGCGATAAAATAGCCGATCACAAAAATACCGTAAGTTTGCAAAACAAGCGGGATGGCAATCAGTACAATGTTCAGCGGTTGGGCTAATATGGTGTTTGCCTGAAACCCAAACAGCAAGACCACTGTGGCCAATAAGCCAACAACTGAGTACGGTTTAATTTTCTCTAAAAATGACTGCACAGCAGCTTCATTTTGTGCTGAATTATTGAGAGCTTTTCGTGTTAATACACCAGCTATTAGTGGCAACAACACATACAAAACAACCGAGATCATCAATGTGAACCAAGGCACATGAATATCAGACACCCCAAGTAATAAACCTGCGATGGGCGCAAACGCAAAAATCATGATGATGTCGTTCACAGACACTTGAACTAGTGTGTAATTTGCATCGCCTTTAGTCAGCTGTGACCATACAAACACCATAGCCGTACAAGGTGCGACACCGAGTAAAATCATCCCTGCGATATATTCTTGCGCCGTTTCAGGGCTAACGAAATCAGCAAATAACCCTTCAAAAAATAACCAACCTAATGCGGCCATTGAAAAGGGTTTGATTAGCCAATTAATGATTAAAGTGAGAATCAGCCCTTTAGGGTTTTTACCTACTTCTTTAATCGTTGAAAAGTCAACTTGCACCATCATTGGATAAATCATTACCCAAATAAATAGCGCAACAACTATGTTTACATGCGCGATTTCTATTTTGGCTATGAGTTCAAATAAAGGCGGAAATACAACGCCAAGCCCCACACCTATAGCAATTGCGCTAGCAACCCATACAGATAAATATCGTTCAAAAACACCCATTTTCAGTCCTTAATTACAGCAACGAGCAACACGAGTTGGGCGATCATCACCCATCGCATTTAGCCTTGCTAGCTCGTTTTCAATGAAATTCGGCTCGTTTACAACTGTCGAGGTAATTATTTGTTTCATCCACAAAGGCAGTGTCGGGTTTAAAGAGTAAAACACCCACTGTTGGTGTTTTCTATCCGACAAAATGCCCTGTTTTTTAAGTTGCGCTAAATGCCTTGAGACCTTTGGCTGACTATGCTCGTTAAGTGCGGTCATGAGTTCGCATACACAAACTTCTTGCTCAACCGCAATAAGTAATAAACTTTTTAGGCGAATATCATCAGCAAGCGCTTTATAAAATAAAGTTGGCGAAATTGATGTGATTTTTTCTTTGCCATGGGATTGAACGAACTGTTTGATTCGCTCATTGAGCTCTTGCAAAGTTTTTTCAAATGCGTGTGGTTCTGGGCGCGTTTTAGGGTCGACAAAATCCCATGCAAGACATTGGCTACCATTTACTCGATTGGCACATTCTTTCGCCGCTTGATCGCACAATGTAATTACATAATCAAAATGCATGTTAGTCACATCGTTTAAGTGCTTTGAGTGTAAGCCATCTATTTTAAGGCCAAAATGATCAATCGCAGCAAGAGTGCGAGGGTCTACCGCAAATGGTTCTGTGCCAGCACTAAACACCTCAAACTCACCTTTTCCGTGATGTTTGAGTAATGCTTCGGCCATAATTGACCGTGCTGAGTTTTCTGTACATAAAAAGAGAACTTCCATGACCACTCCATAACAATTTATTTATATAATAATTTTGTTATATTGTTAAAGCAAACCTTATCTGATCTTTTTATGATCAACTGTGACATTTTGCCGCATTGCTCAGCTCAACCAATTTATGAAATAATATTCATTGGCGTGTTGAATAAAGCCAGTAATTAAAGAGGTCTGCAATGCTAAACTGGCGAAAATTACACCGCCGTATTCATAAATGGCTTGGCCTGAGCCTTGGCTTATTGTTTTGTATTATCGCACTATCAGGTTCGTTATTAGTATTTTACGATGAACTTGATCAAGGCTTAAACATCTCTTCGACTAAGTTGCAAAACAACGCTTCTGCTAACTTTAATAACGCACTGGATACCCTACGCAAACAATATCCTGATAAACAAGGTAGTTGGCGCTTTGAAGTTACCCCACAGGCAAAGTTAATTCCTGCTCGGTATTACAATCCTCCTGAAACAGAACATCTCGAATTTGCTCCGATGATGGTATGGCTTTCAAGTGATGGCAATTTAATTCTACGCCGCGATTATTGGGGTCAATATTTAATGACCTGGCTCTATAACCTGCATTTCACTTTACTACTAGGTCAAACTGGAACTTGGCTTTTAGGTTACGTGGGGTTAGCTATTTTATATTTGTTAGTTAGTGGCTTATTTGCATGGTGGCCTAAGCAGGGACAGTGGCAAAAACAACTTAAGTTTAAAAAGCGTTCATCTCGTATTGGGATGCTTTACGATTGGCACAAATTAATAGGGTTAACTTTTTTAGCGCCATTAGTCATTTTAACAGTGACAGGGATTATGCTAGCACTCCCTAAAGAGTCAGCTGCAATTTTAACAAAAATAACAGGGCCAATAGATACTGTGGAAACTCCTGTAAACCACTATGGTGTTCTGGCAGATAACCCCCCTATTCAACCCAATGCAGCATTGAATTTAGCGCTTGAGGTTTTACCTAATTCTCGAGGAGCATGGATAGAAACACCCGCAATGAAGGGTAACCCGTTTTATTATCGAATTAGAGTGCAAACAAAAGAAGACCCATCGCAACGCTTTCCACATAGCTATGTTTATATAGACGCCAATAGTGGTGAAGTTTTAAAAGTGTTTGCTTACCAAGAGCAAGGCAACAGCAACACAGTTTTAAATTGGCTTCATCCTATACATGATGGCAGTTTTCTTAATTTAAGTGGGCGTATTACATGGTTATTCAGTGGCTTGGCTGCTTTTGCTCTATTTCTATTAGGCTCTATGAGATGGCTATCCCGCAACCAATACAAATCTAAGCCACGAGATTAAATTAGGCTCTTAGTTTGGCGCGCTTGGCAAGAATGATGGCGCGATCTGAGAGTGATTTTAAACGTAAGCAGCAAGATGTTATCAGCGAACAAAGCCTTACTGATAAGGTGTCGAGGGTTATGTTTAAAACCTTATCGCAAGAGCAAATTAGCATTGAGCATATTGCCTCAGACCTAGCACTAAGCAAACGTTCACTACAACGAAAACTAACAGCTGAAAAGCAAAGTTTTCAACGGTGTTACAACAAGTTAGAATGGATCTTGCACAGCACTATTTGCTGCAAACTGAGCGACCAATAATCGAATCGCTTTTTTACTCGGTTTTAGCGAATCTAATTCGTTTGTTCGCGCTTACAGTAGCTGGACGGGTGTTTCTCCCGCCCACAAACGAACACAGCTGAGGCATTAACTAGCTTTATAAGACTATTTTGTCTGTAGGATGAGATAGTCACTCATCACTTTTTCAAGCTGGCCGTAGTCTTTTTGCTGAGTAACCGCGCCTGCTATCACTACCTGCGATGTTGGTTCAAACATCACCAAAGTGCCCCAAAAGCCACCATGTTGATAAACCAAGGTGCCGTTATATTCTTTTGCAAATACACCTAAACGATAAGGGCTATCTGCAGGCAAACCTTTATCCGATAGCATGAGTTCAAGTGTTTCTGGGTGTTTGAAGACCTTACCTGAAAATAAAGCATGATAAAATTTAGCCATACCGATTGGGCTGGCAACAAGCCCACCGCCACCATATAAGTCGACTGTAGGGCTCCAATTAAAGGTGTCGGTGCCATGCAAGTATTGATGCACGCGTCGAGACTCATCCACAGCAACCGTATCACCCTGTTCCCAGATCACATTTTCGATATGATTTTTATCGAAACTTAAGTATTGTCGAACCGCTTCAGGTAGCGGTAAATCTGTCACTCTTTCAATAATATGGCCGAGTAACACATAACCGGTATCTGAATATGAGAAACGCTGACCAGGTTTACCAATTGGGTCACCCCACTCTACACACCTTTTAATTTGCTCGCGCATCGAAATATCTTGCTGTGGATTTGCCATAATGCCAGCTAAATACTGCTCGCTTTGGGCATGATCGTATAACCCTGCCGTATGACTCAGTACTTGTTTTAGCGTCATTTTATCTAGGGCATAGCCATCGCTTTCAAGAAGCGTAAAAAAGTCGTCAGAAATTAATTTATCGATCGTTGTATCAAGGTTTAATTTACCTTCTTCATGCAAACGAAGCACCGTTGCTGCAGTGAAGGTTTTGGTCACACTGGCAATTCTAAATAAACTATTTGGGTTAATAACTTGCGGCGCATTTTCTTTACTTTGCTTTGCCGTTGAAAAAGCATGTCCATCATCAACAATCACATGAAGTGCAAAACCAGTAAGGGGGGGGGGTTGGTTTGCACTGAGAATTTGCCCCATTAAAGCATGGTGAGTCTCGAGAGGTTTTGTTGGCTCAGCAGTCACTGGCAAAGCCATTAGTGATAGAGCAACAAATAAAGAGCTTAGCGTTTTTTTACTTGTTTGAGAGCACCGACGATCCATAGCATATTCCTTAAAAAAGAGTCCTTAAATAGCGCCTACAGCTTTCGAAAAAAGGCAGTTAAGCAGCCTAAAAACTGCTTAACTGACATTAACAAACGACTTTCGTCTTGTCGAATTAATACGTTAACACTATTTAGCTAGCATATTCACAGCCATAATAACCAGCAGCCCTGCAAAGATTTTCTTGATGGTAGAGACAGGTAAATGATGCGTTGCTTTTGCACCTAATGGCGCGGTAAACCACGAAGTACAAACAATCCCAAACAAGGCAGGCAAATAAACAAAACCAGCAAAGCCTTCTTCTAGCGCAAAGTACTGACTACCTGAACTGATGTAACCCACTGAGCCAAATAACGCAATGACAATACCGCACACCGAAGCACAGCCAATGGCTTTTTTCATATCGACCGAGAAAAACGTAAGTAACGGCACAAGTACCGCACCACCGCCAATGCCAATCATGGCAGAAAGCCCCCCTGTGATGGTTGTATAAAGTGTTAAAAGGCTTTTATTAGGTAGCGAGCGTGTTGTTTGGCTGTCGTTTTTACTGCTGAAAATCATTTTTAATGCAATAAGCACCACACTCACAGCAAACACTATTCGCACCACATTTGCGGGTAATAGCGAAGCCAAAAAGCCACTGATAAGGGCGCCTAGTGCAACCCCAGTCATCACCCACGGAGCCAATTGCCAAGGCACATTGCCATTTTTATGGTGAGCGATAGCTGATGACGTTGAAGTAAAAAGAATTGAGGCGAGCGATGTAGCAATCGCCACCAGCACCACTTGCTCTGCAGGTAACACCCGAAAGTGCAGCAAGATCATGCTTAAAATAGGCACAATTACCAGGCCTCCACCTATTCCTAATAGCCCAGCTAAAAAGCCCACCCCGCTACCAAGTATGGCGCAAGCGATAATAAGCACGATTAATTCATTCATTGTATTTGTCTGTGTTGTTGGTTTAGGGAGACGAGTATATCAACAATAAAGTACGAGGTTGCTCTCAAAAGTAGGGTTAAGTAGTGAATATTACTCACGTTTTATATGAAATTACTGCAACTCTAACAAATCAATTTAGAAATCTAGACGTCCAAAGTGACTTTAAAGTATTTTTTCACTATCCCTTCCTAAATGTTTTACTAAAACAGCAAATATTTATGAATCTGCCTCATGTTTTACCTGAAATAAAAACGTTTTTCTTCATGGTGATGACCACGTATAAATTTATTAGCGCTGCAGAGCAACCTAAGGTTAATGACCTAGCGATTTAAGGAAGGTGAGCAGCAATCATTTATCTCAGGACTTTTGGATACATTGCCATGAACAACGATTTCAGATTTACAATTAAAAGCATTTGCCTCGACGAAAATTATCATCCGTCAAACAGCACTCGGCTTACAACAAACTTTGCAAACCTAGCTCGCGGTGAAAGTCGCAAACAAAATTTACGTAATGCATTAAAAATGATTGATAGCCGCTTTAATGCGCTAGCAAACTGGGATAACCCCCAAGGCAACCGCTACTCAGTTGAACTTGAGATCATCTCTGTTGATTTAGAAATTGCACAAAGCACAGAGGCATTCCCTTCAATTGAAGTATTGAAAACTAATATCATTGATCACCAAACTAATGAACGCATCGAAGGTATTGTTGGTAATAACTTCTCATCTTACGTGCGTGATTATGATTTTAGCGTACTGCTGCTAGATCATAACAAAGAGAAAAGCGAATTTAGCATTCCCGAAAACTTTGGTGACTTACACGGTAAACTCTTTAAATACTTTATTGACTCAGAGACTTACAAGCAGAACTTTAAAAAACCACCGGTTATTTGTTTAAGCGTATCTGATAACAAAACGTACCATCGTACAGAAAACCAACACCCAATTTTAGGTGCTGAGTACCAACCAAATGAGTCGTCATTAACCGAGCAATACTTTAAAAAAATGGGCTTGCAGGTGCGCTATTTTATGCCACCAAACACAGTTGCTCCGCTGGCGTTTTATTTCTTTGGTGACTTGCTGAACGATTACACCAACTTAGAGTTGATCAGCACGATTAGCACCATGGAAACATTCCAGAAAATCTACCGTCCAGAAATTTATAACGCCAATGCCGTGGCGGGTAGCTGCTATCAACCAAATTTAAGAAACGCCGATCACTCTATCACGCAAATTGTTTACGACCGTAAAGAGCGCAGCCAATTGGCGATTGCACAAGGTAAATTTACTGAGCAACACTTTATTAAGCCTTATCAATCTGTACTTGATAAATGGTCTGCCAACTACGCGATTTAAAGAGAGTAAAAATGAAAAAGTTATTACCAACATCGACAGCAGGCAGTTTACCAAAACCAGCTTGGCTCGCTGAACCTGAAACCTTATGGTCGCCTTGGAAATTACAAGGTGCGGAGCTTATCGATGGCAAACAAGACGCGCTGCGCGTTGCCTTACAAGAGCAACATCAAGCTGGCGTTGATATCGTGAGCGACGGTGAGCAAACACGCCAGCATTTTGTGACGACCTTTATCGAACACTTAAATGGCGTTGATTTTGAGAACCGTAAAACAGTGACTATTCGTAACCGTTACGAAGCAAGTGTTCCGAGTGTAATTGGCCCGGTTTCTCGCAGCAAGCCGGTGTTTGTGGAAGACGCCAAGTTTTTACGTTCGCAGACCAAGCAACCAATAAAGTGGGCATTACCAGGGCCTATGACCATGATCGACACCTTGTATGACGAGCACTATCAAAGCCGTGAACAACTAGCGTGGGAGTTTGCCAAAATTCTCAACCAAGAGGCGAAAGAGCTCGAAGCTGCGGGTGTTGATATTATTCAATTTGATGAGCCTGCGTTTAATGTGTTCTTTGATGAAGTTAATGACTGGGGCATTAAGTGCCTAGAAAGAGCAATCGAAGGCTTAAAGTGCGAAACCGCCGTACACATTTGCTACGGCTATGGTATTAAAGCCAACACAGACTGGAAACAAACACTGGGGAGTGAATGGCGTCAATACGAAGAAGTATTCCCAAAACTTCAAAAGTCGAATATTGATATCATTTCGTTGGAGTGCCACAACTCACGCGTCCCCATTGAGCTATTAGCGCTGATACGTGGCAAAAAAGTGATGGTGGGTGCCATTGATGTAGCAAGCAATGAAATTGAAACCCCTGAAGAGGTTGCGCAAACATTACGCGAAGCCCTTAAATATGTTGATGCAGACAAGCTTTATCCATGCACAAACTGCGGTATGGCCCCCCTCCCTCGCCAAATAGCAAACGCCAAACTCAATGCATTGAGTAAAGGCGCAGAGATAGTCAGGCGGGAGGTTTTAGAGGCTAAGGGCTAGGAGCTAGGAGCTAGGCTCTAGGATTAGTTAGCGAGTTACTAGGGGAAAGGGGAAAGTTACGAGGAGCGAGATGCGCTTCTACCTCGCCTCTCGTTTCTCGTAAAAATTTATCAATGACGCGGCATAAAGCCGCTGCTACAACGTAGGCGTGAAACTTGTTTCGCGCGCCGTTTTCCCTTGAGATTATAACTAAGAGGCTCAGGGTTTAATCAGGCACTGAACTCACAAATGCTCGAAGCCTTTCAATGGACTCTTTAGAATTAATTACACCATCGGCAAGATCTTCAAATATTCGTATCACTTCATTTCTCAATCCGAACGGGACGGCCTCTAAAGCGCTGACGTCACCTCCAATATGGCTAAATGCATCATTGATATCATCGAAGGATTGCTCATCAAGCGAGTTTAAGATTAGCTCTTTTCTTTCTTTATTATTCATCATTACTCTATTGTGAATTTGCAGATGTGTAATTAGTTACAACATTTAACCCAAAAATATTTTCTTGAACTGTAATAGCTAATTGATCACCAACGGCTTGTGACTGCCAAAATTTTTCGCTCACATTTAAATTAAATGGTCCAAACTCAATTGGAGAAATGGCCAAAATATTTTTCGAAACTCTCCCTGTGCTAATTCTTTTGTCTACTATTTCCGTAATGACAGTCTTAGGCTCACCTATAAGAGTATGTAAATTTAAGAAGCCGACCACGGTAAGCAAAATAAACATATAAGTCGTTCTTAGCTGACTTCTGAAAAAACTCCTTTTATCTACATAACTATCCCAAAGCTCGGATGGGTTTACTTTCTTATGTAGTAGTAACCCTACGATAAAACCTATCAATGCACTCGCAAAAACAAGTTCAACACCGTAGAACATTTTATCAATCACAGCTATTGAGAACCAAATAGCTGGAATAATAAAAACAAACCATAAAAATTGAGAAGCAGTATTTGTTTTCATTGAGCGACTCCTAATCCCTCCAGCCATTTTTAACCTTTAGAGTGTTTAAGCTCAAGTAAGTCCCATTTATTGCCGTATAAATCTTGAAACACCACTACGGTGCCGTAAGGCTCTTCTCTTGGTGATTCATTAAATACAACACCTTTACTTTTCATACTGTTGTAATCACGCCAAAAATCATTGCTGTGTAAAAACAAGAATACTCGACCACCGGTTTGATTACCAACAGCGTGCATTTGCAGCTGATTACTGGCTTTTGCAAGCAACAGGTGTGTGCCATTAGAACCCGGTGGCGAGACTAAAACCCACCGTTTACCTTCACCTAAATCGGTATCTTCGACCAATGTAAATTGTAATTTTTCGGTGTAGAAGGCTATGGCTTCGTCGTAATCATTAACCACCAATGCAACACTGCCAATGTGTTGCTTTATCTCATTTTTCATTACAAAACCTTGCTGCACATATCCTATTTGGCTTATCAGTGTGCCTATTAAAGAAATACAAAACAACTGGTTAGTTGTCTGGGGTAAGTTAGCGAGTTTCTAGGGGAAAGGGGAAAGTTGCGAGGATCGAGGTGCGAGGTTCGAGTCCTTGTCGCCATAAATAGCGACTTACATTGTAGGTCGGGCTTTAGCCCATCAGTTTTTAAATTTAGTCTGAACCTGATTGTGTAGCAGTGATTTCACATCGCGTTTTACCTCGCCCATCGTATCTCGCATCTCGCCTCTCGTATTTCGCCTCTCGTATTTCGTTTCTCGTATTTCGTTTCTCGTATTTCGTTTCTCGTTTCTCGTTTCTCGTTTCTCGTAATATTTATCAATGACGCGGCATAAAGCCGCTGCTACAACGTAGGCGTGAAACTTGTTTCGCGCATCCTATCCTCTAACGACTATCCTCTAACGACTATCCTCTATCAACTAACTCCTACGTCCCCATAATGCTTTTAAACCAACCCGTTCAGAAAGAGTTAATCCAAAAGCTGCAAAATTGAATTGGCTAGATTAATTATTTTTTGCTAGATTTCAGTTGTACCCAATGGATGGGCTAAAATTGAGGGATTAATATGAACGAATTTGATATTTTCATCAGAAATATTGTTTTAGATTGCATTCGTGAACAAGGAACTTGCAGCAACCTTTGCCAAGAAGATGATCAATTAACTTTCTATGTTGACATTGAAAATCACGATAATGTGATAGCTCGCAAGCAATTTAAGGTCACTTATCCAATTAGCTACTCTATTAAGTCAGCTCTCATACATGAAATTGATTTACTTAGATATTTAGATTCAGGTGAAATCAGAACACCGTTTACGACCGACATTGTCGAAGTTCTTAAATCTGAGTTACAAGCGTTTATGTTTAGCAACAAACCCCGTGGCGAATACCATATTTGCTAATCACGAGTTATAGCCTGATAAAAGCGATTTATCAGGCTTATAAAGCCTAAATGGTCGATAATTACATGCTTTTGAAAGAGCCTCTTTTCGCAATAACGACTAATAAACGCAATTTCATTATCAAATATGTTGAGACTTATATCCGACCAAAACGAATCAAACATTCAACTTTTCTCTGTTTTTGAAATAAATAATCCGTAATATGACAATAGTCATAATTCTGTAATTTAACTGATCAATAATTGACGCTAATTTAATCAGCTAACGTAATGAAGAAGTAATGGACAGTGCCTTGGTGCAACTTTCGTTTGCACTCCCCTCTAGTGAAGACCCTTTATGTGCTGCACTTGCGCATACTATGGAATATGAACAATTGCATTTTGCGGCTAATGAGCAAAAGCGTGTTGTATTTTGTTGTGTGCTGCCAGATGATGCCCATGAAGGTGATGTGATCTCAATCAGTGCAACACGCCCTGATGCCCGTGAGTCAGCGTATTTTACTGCGCACACTTTAACGCAACACGATCTAGAACAGCACGTTATTATGCTTACCTTAGAAAACGTTACTCACAGTGGTGAATTTGTATTGCAATTAATGCTACACGGTATGCATGCAACACTTAAAGACAGCGCCCAGTTTGATGTCAGCATTGCAGCGAGCACGTCACCAGAGCTGTTAACTTCTGAGCAAGCTAAAAACCATGGCTTACGCCATTACATCAGTCATATTGGCGCAAGCTTTTTAGCCTTTTTCTAGGCTCTAATCAGCAAAGCTAATTTTACCCATGGTAATATCGGGGATCCCTTGCTTGGTATTACCAAAGCGTTGTTGTCCACCCGACAAACATTCGTTAGCTAAAATAGCAAATAACACAGCTTCTTTTGCATCTGGATTTATACCCAACGAATCAGTGTTATTGATTACTGTAAGTTCTGGGCAATGAGCCAAAATAACTTGCATTAATAATGGATTATGAACCCCACCACCACTGGCGTATACAGCCACATCAGTTAAGCCTTCACTGCATTGGTTAATTGCTTTGGCAATCATGACTCCTGAAAACTGCACTAAAGTTGCCATAACATCAAAGTGCGATAACGCTTGCGTATTTGAACGTGCTTGTGCCGCTGCTAAATAGTCTAGATTAAACACTTCTGGGCCTGTGGTTTTTGGAAACCCTAAACCAAAAAATGCATCATCACACAGCGCATTGAGTAAAGCTTCATTTACCGTACCTTTTGTTGCAATAGCGGCATCTTTATCATAATGAAGTGGTGCGAAGTAACGCTGAACATAGGCATCCATAATGGTATTGCCTGGGCCAATATCAGAGCTAAAAACCGCTCGTGCATCAGCAGATTTTGGTAAGTAGGTTAAGTTGGCAATGCCGCCCATGTTTAACAATATGCGGTTTTCACTAGTACTTGTGAAGTACAAATAATCACCATATACAGCAAGCGGCGCACCTTCACCACCCGCTGCTATGTGTTTTTGTCGAAAATCACCTATGGTGGTAATGCCTGCAGTCACGGCTAAATGATCGCTATCACCAATTTGTAAAGTTGCATTGCCATATTCTTGTCGCTTGTGTTGGTTTTTAGGGCAGTGATAAATAGTTTGTCCGTGGCTGGCAATCACATCAACAAGTTCTTTTGCTACTCCCCAGCTGGCTAACGTTTTGGCAACCATTTCACCATGTAATTGGCCAATCCAAGGGTTGAGTAAGACGACTTCTTCAAGATCACACTCGCGCTTGGCGAATACGCGTTTTACACGCATTTTATAATCATCGTCGTAGTCAACCGTAGTAAACTTTAATACTTCTACACGAGTGTCCATACCCTGCCCTGATACTTCACACAGCGCAATATCAAGACCATCCAACGAGGTACCACTCATTAGACCAATTATTAATTTTTTTTCTTTCTTAGCGCTTAAATACAGTTTTTCAATATGTTGATGCATAAATAAATCACTTAAAATCAGCTTATTAGATGTAAATAAGCGGGTTGATGGTATGGAATAGTTTATATTTTAAAATAATAGATTTAAAGAATAATTATTGCAAAGACTTTTAAATTGCTTTAAAACTGTACCGGTGAGCTCCCCAAAAGGAGAACACAGAAGCATCATAACAAAAAGTATGACTCATTAAATTAACTAAATGGTCTAGGTCACACACCAACCTGCGTTGATTTAAATGATAAAACGCAAGGGAATCATCATGAAAGCAAATACATCTACAGGGCATCGCTCACTATTGCTGCTCTCACCTTTAGCTCTCGCTGTAAGTTCAGTAATAAGTTATGCCCACGCAGAAGAAGCCACAGAGGCGAAAAAACCTGAAGTGATCACAGTTACAGGTTCACGTATTCAACGTACCGAGCTGGTCTCAAGTAGCCCAGTGGTTAGCGTTGATGAAGCACAAATTCATCTAGACCGTGCTGTAAACGTTGAAGATATTACAGCAAAATTGCCACAAGCTGCAGCAGGTGCAAACAGCACAGGTGCCACAGTCGGTGACTCATTTGGCTCATCAACCATAGATTTACGCGGTCTTGGCCAAAACCGTACATTGGTACTTATTGACGGCACTCGCGCCGTACCATTTAGTTTTCGTAATTCGGTTGACGTAAATACCATTCCTGCCGGGTTAATTAAACGCGTTGATGTCTTAACAGGTGGTGCAGCAGCGGTTTATGGTGCTGATGCCGTAGCCGGTGTTGTTAACTTTGTTCTAGACGATGATTTTACTGGCGCCGAGTTCTCAACTAGCTATGAAAGTGCCGACGGCGGTAACGAAAAGCTTAACTTCGAGGCTATTTTTGGCGGTGATATCGCCGATGGCCGTGGTCATGTAACAGGCTACATTGGCTATACCGAACGAAAAGAGCTATTAGCCGGTGAACGTGACTATGCACTTGAAAACTCAACGGCGATGATAAACAGCGGTGGTTATTATACTGACGTTGCATCTGGCAACAGTATCGGTATTGCAGATTCAGGTGCTGTAACAAGTGAGCGCCCAACAGCTGATTTCACTCCTGATCGTTATTTAACTCAACCGATGGACCGTTTTTCTGCGGGTTTATTATTCGACGTTGATGTCAGCGACAGTGCCATTGCCTATGGTCGCGCAATGTACTCTAAAGTTACCGTTAATGGTGCTGGCGCAAGTGGCCAAACCCCAATTTTTGTTAACGAGCAAGTAACCCTAACCCAAGACAATGCATATATTCCTGATGAATTACGTGATCAACTAACGTTTGACAGTGAAGGTAATGCCCTTGTTAATGTTGAGCGCAACTTAGGCTTAGGTGTACAACACACTGAAGCTGTGCGTGATTCAATGCAATTTCAGCTGGGTCTAAAAGGCGATATTACTGACTACCTATACTATGACATATATGGTCAGTACGGAAAAACTGACGAAGTAGCAACCATTTACAATAACGCTTACCGTAATGATAACAGTGGTAATAGCCGCTTTGCTGCCCTTGCAAACTCTGTAGATATTTTTGATCCCAACCACGACTTCAGTGACTTTAGCGACCCACTGCTATATACCACTCGCGACCGTACACAAAGCGTAATCTCAGCAACGTTATCGGGTGATTCTGGGTTCTTATTTGAGTTACCTGCTGGTGCTATCGACTTTGCAGTCGGTTATGAATACCGTAAAGAAACCGGTAAACAAACACCGGGCGATGCATTCAGAAATGGTACTAGCTTTGCTTCTATTAGCGCATTTGATATGGATGCAAGTTTTAGCTCAGAAGAGTTCTACGCTGAGGTATTGGTGCCAATTTTGGTTGATCAACCATTTGCCGAAGAGCTTAGCTTTGAAGGTGCATACCGTATTTCTGATTACTCAAATACCGAAGCTGAAGATACTTACAAGTTAGGGATCAACTGGGCGATTAACAGTGACATTCGTATTCGAGCAAACCGCTTAACCGCATTTAGAGCGCCGAACTTAGGTGAGTTTGCCAGCCCAATTACAGCTCTTTCGTTATCGTTATTCGATCAAAACAGCGATCAATTTGTACCAAGACTAGCAGGGCGTTATAACGGCGATCCATGTTTACTAGGTACCGGAGATGCAACCCAGTGTGCTGCGTTTGGTGCACCACCTGTTGGCACTGAGTTTGATTCAAGCACGGCAGAATATACCTATGGTGGTAACCCGAATATTAAACCTGAGCAAGCCGAATCAGACACCTTGGGTATTGTTTATACACCTAGCTATTTAGAAGGCTTTGATTTATCACTCGATTACTACAGTATTCGCGTAACAGATGCAGTAAGCCAAATTCAGCCTGGTGCTGCACTACAGAGCTGTTATGTTGACGATCCAAATCCGAATAACCCATTGTGTGGTGCGGTACTTCGTGATCCAAACACTGGTTTTATTAGCACAGCCATCGTTAATGACTTTAACTTAGCTGCAATCGAACAAGAAGGTATCGATGTTGCAGCAAATTATGTGATTGATGCGCCAGAGCAAATGGGTGGTCGCTTTAGATTCTCTTACCAAGGTAACTTTGTTACTAAACAAACACGCCAAAACAACAGCACTGTAGCCGAAGTAGACTGTAAAGGAACCTATGGCAGCGCCTGTTCAGGTGACTTTGCGAGTATCTTACAAGCCGACTATAAACACCGCGCAAGCATTGATTGGCAGTTAGATAACATGAACTTCCAACTAGGCTGGCGCAGAATCGGTGAAGTAGAGTATGCTGTCGAGCGTTCAGAAACAATCTCAGCACAAAATTACTTAGATTTTGCCGCTGCATGGCAAGTTAATGAGGAACTTGCTGTTAACTTTGGTGTCGATAACTTATTAGACCGTGAACCGCCAACACCTGAGGTAGGCGCAAACCACTTTAACACCGTGAGTGATTATAGTGTGATTGGCCGCTCTGTCGGTGTTTCTCTGAGATATGCTCCAAGTTTTTAATTAATCCTACTGTTTTAGCTACACAGGATTGATCCCCTCAAGCGCACCCTGCCCGGTGCGCTTTTTTATTTCAAGTAATAACTACTTTAAGAATAAAAAGGGACAACGAACAAATTGTTGTTTAAGATATGAGCGATAGAAGCTACAAGGAAGATGCTATGCTCAAATCAATAAAGTCAAAAATTCCATTTATTTTTCTAATTAGTATTAGTCTTTTTTGGGGCATTTATTACCAAGGAAATCATCCACTGAATGACTTTGGGAATGCAAACTTTGAATGGTTATACCTACTAGATGCACTGATAGTATTACCTGTACTTTGCTTAATATTAATTAAAAATAAGAAAGAAGCGGCTTTAAAAGCAGTGGTATTGTGCTCACTCGCTATTTTAATCGGGAGTTACATCATTCCCGAACAAAACAAGTTTTTAATGAATTACTTAGAGCATGCTCGTTATGGGCTTTTAGCTTTGATTGTAATTTTAGAGCTCAGCGCTCTCATAACTGTGTATCTGGCAATAAAGTCCGCTTTAAGCCAGCAGACCGATCCAGATATAGCTATAGCAAGGCCAATTAACAAGCTTTTCAAACAAAACACAATTGCAAACTTTTTATGTTTCGAAACACGGATGTGGGCTTTCTTATTTTACGCTAAACACATTAAACCAAGCTATTTCACTGGTGAACAACATTTTAGTTACCATAAAAAAGATGGATCACAAGCTAACTTACTTGGCTTTATTTTTATAATCTTATTAGAGTTGCCTATGATGCACTTCTTTTTGCACTTTATATGGTCACCATCAGCAGCAAACATTATCACTGGTTTAACTATTTTTAGCCTTTTATTCTTTACTGCAGAGTACCGTTCGGTTGCAAGGCGTCCTGTTTCTATTAGTAAATCGCAACTCATTATTCGCTATGGGCTATATCCTGCATACAATATTGCTTTAGCAAATATCAAAACTATTGATTTAAATACCGGTTTCATTGCACGCGCTCGAACAATCAAACGCTATAATTACTCTGGCTATCCAAATATTAAAATCACACTTAAAGAGCCCCAGAATGATATCGACACTGTTTTTCTAGGATTAGATAACCCTCATCATTTTATAGACTCCACTAACAAGGAACAAAAACATGCCATTTAACGAGCAAGAACGCAGCGCGCTTTTAGCACTTAAAGGTGTGGGGCCTACGGTTCTAAAACGTTTTGAAGAAATGGGCATTGAATCATTTGAGGAGTTAGCTGGGTTTGATGCAAACACCATTGCTGAGCGAGTAGCGTCAATGCTACATTCAAGTTGTTGGCAGAATAGCCCGCAAGCAAAGGCGGCAATCACCGCCGCTATTGCGCGAGCAAAGCAAGGCTAAAGCTCAATCACTTCTATTGCACCACGTTTTTGCATGGTGACATACACTCTGCTTTGCATATCGTCGAAGGCCAAATTAGTTGGATGCTGACCCTTTAACTTATAGCTATTTAACACCTTGCCGCTAGGCGAGACTTCAAGCACCTTTCCAGCACCATAACGAGTAATAAACACATGTCCTTGATTATTAACACGCATACCGTCCAAGCCATGATCAGCAAACTTAATCAAAACTTTTTTATTACTTATGTTTAGGTTCTCATCCAAGTCATATTGCCAAACAACTCGCTGCACACTCTCATTCACATAAAGCTTAGTATTTTCCTTGTTAACAGCAATTCCATTGGTGGTACCCATGTTTTCCTCAAGCAATTTAGTGCTGCCATCAGCATTAATACGCCACAATTGACCCGTTTCGTTCGCCCAATTAGGGTCACTTGCAAACAGCCCCCCAGTTTTGGTGATAGCAATGTCATTGGGTTGATTCATGTTGCTATTATGAGCGAAGACTTCTGCTTTATTGCTGCCTGCAGGTACTTTTAAAATATTGTGGTTAACATAATCGGCAATAAACAAATTACCGTGTGAGTCAAACTGTAGGCCATTGCCAATGCTATCATTTGGCAAACGAACAAATAACGAAGTTTTGCCCATGTTGTCTACGCGGCCAATAGTTCCTTGCTGAGCATAGTTCACCGCATATAAGGCACCGTTATGCATAGTCGGTCCTTCAACGCCTTGCGTGAAAACGTTATCTTTAACAAAATCTTGGCTATCAACAGCAAAGGTTAAAGGTGAGCTTAATAGTAATGTAATAGCCAGTGGCTTAAGTAATTTCATGGGCTATCCTTTTACTCATTTAAACTCGTGTAAACCGCTAAAATCGGATATTCGTTTTCACCAAAAGATAAGGTCAATGAGCGTTTTTCGCCATCATCTAACTTAATACCTTCGTCAAAACTCAGAGGGTGTACACGACGCCCATCAGCAAACAACGCCATAATATGGTCGGCCTGTAAAATACGCGAGCCTGATGCTTTATTTTCAATAGTCACAACAGCTAAACGGCGACCACTTTCACTGCTCATTAATACACTATGGACAATGCTAAATTGGCTCTGTTTAGGATAACGCTTGGCATCATTCTCAAATGAAAAAGCACTGCCAGAGAGCATCACTGGATCCACTGACAACACATCAGTATTTGCTTGAGTACTGGTTGCAAAAAGCGCTGAAAAAAATAGTAAAGTACGCTTCATATCAATCCTTTAATGAGCTTCAACTAAATTTAGCATACACCGTTCCTAATTCCCGTGCAAAACTGATTATTGCAGCTGAGGGATTGTCATTATTTATATAGTTACAATTTCATTGTTGAATTTTGTTCCTTTGTCCTCACAACATTAGTAAACCTCTTTTTTACACCTGGCAGTAGGAGCCAAGTATGTCTGATGTTCAAAATCGTCAATTTATTCTAGCCTCCCGCCCAAATGGGCAAGCAAACGAAAGTAATATTCACTTAAAAACAACCTCTATTGCAGCCCCTGAAAAGGGTGAGGTTCTGTTAAGGACCATATATTTATCTCTTGACCCTTATATGAGGGGTCGAATGAGTGACGCAAAATCTTACGCCGACCCTGTAAAAATTGGCGATGTGATGGTTGGGGCAACCGTATGTCAGGTAGAAAAATCAGCTCACCCTGATTTCACTGAAGGTGAGTGGGTGCTCGCTTATACAGGTTGGCAAGAATATGCAATTAGTAACACTGAAGGTCTAATGAAACTTGGTGAGGCCCCCAGTAATCCATCATATGCACTTGGCATTTTAGGAATGCCAGGTTTTACGGCTTACATGGGGCTGCTTGATATTGGCGAGCCAAAAGCTGGAGAAACTGTCGTTGTCGCGGCAGCAACAGGACCAGTAGGTGCAACCGTTGGACAAATAGCAAAAATCAAAGGCTGCAAAGTTGTTGGTGTTGCAGGTGGTAAGGAAAAGTGTCGACACGCCGTTGAGAACTTAGGTTTTGACTACTGCATTGATCATAAAGCCAATGATTTTAGTGAACAGTTAAGCAAAGCATGTGATAACGGCATTGATGTTTACTATGAAAATGTGGGTGGTCATGTATTCGATGCTGTTTTACCGCTGTTAAATACTAAAGCACGAATCCCTCTTTGCGGCTTGGTATCACAGTATAACGCAACTGAGTTACCTCCAGGTCCAGACCGTTTATCAATGTTAATGGGGCAAATACTAACTAAGCGTATTAAAGTACAGGGCTTTATTGTTTTTGATGATTACGGCCACCGCTACGCAGAGTTTGCCAAAGACATGCAAGCATGGCTTAGTGAAGGAAAGATTAAATATAAAGAACACATGGAGCCAGATTTTACAAATACTTTAAATGCCTTCAACGCGATGTTAAATGGTGAAAATTTCGGCAAAACAGTTGTTCAAGTGCAGCAACCTTTATAACTTTATTAAATACTTAGCGCTGCAGAGCAGCGCAACTTAAAAGGATTACTTATGATAAAACTTCACCACTTAAATAAATCACGTTCAAAACGTATTATTTGGCTACTAGAAGAGCTAGGTGTCGATTACGATATTATTGCTTATCAACGTAACCCAGAGACATTCCTTGCACCTGATGAACTAAAAGAGATTCACCCTCTAGGTAAAGCACCGGTGCTTGAAGATGGCAAAAAGATAATTACCGAATCAGGGGCTATTACTGATTATCTAATTACTACTTATGGTGAAGGTAAATATATGCCAGCCCCAAAGTCTGAGGAGTATTTTAGTTATCAGCAATGGCTTCACTTTGCAGAAAGTTCAGCTATGGTGCCTTTATTACTAAAACTGTTTATCACTAAAGATGGTTGTAAAACTAACTTTATAGCTGATTATGCTGACCATGAAATTGGCAAAATTTTGAGCTATGTAAATCAGCAATTAAAAGGCAAGCAATACCTTGTTGGTGAGACGTTGACTGGCGCTGACTTTATGATGTCTTTTGTTATTGAAAAAGTCGCCGAATCTGGCGTGCTAACACACTTCCCAGAATTATCGCGTTATCTAGAACAGCTCAAAACACATGAAAGCTATCATACAGCCAATGAGTTAGAAGAAAAATACGGATGATAATAGACAAAGGTACGTTATAGTGCCTTTGCACCTTTCGCTTTAATAGCATTACAAGGATAGTTGTGATCACGCTACGAAATTTTATAGAGTCAGATACCGAGCAGCTTATCGCTATACTTAACGATAAAGATGTAACTCAATATCTATCAACTAAAATCCCTTCTCCATATACTGAAGAGGATGCCTTATGGTGGATAAATGAAGGTAGCCAAGGTGAACTCGTTAAAGCGATTATATTTAACAACACACTTATTGGCTGTGTGAGCGTATTAGCCGGCGAGTTTGAGTTCAATCGCTCAGGTGAGTTAGGTTACTGGCTGGCAAAAAAGTATTGGCAACAAGGGTTTACTACAAAAGCAACATCTATGCTACTTGATACTGTTTTTACTAAAACCAATATCACCAGAGTGTTTGCCTATGTGTGCGAAGATAACCTCGCTTCAATGAAGTTATTGCAAAAGCTAGGGTTCGAGCAAGATGCCATTTTAAAAAATGCGATGTTCAAGCATGAGCAATTCTTTAATGCGCATCTCTTTTCATTATTAAAGCCTAATAATCAAAACTAAAGGATGAGCATGAGTAAAGCACTAAAAATACTTTGGCATGTTGGTGCTGCTATTTTTTGGGGGTTTAGCACTCTAGCGTTACTTATTTGGGGTATTTCATCTATCACACCAAACTGGTGTGGTGAAGAGCAATATGAGGTGTTCTTATCACCAGATAAAGATAAACAAGCCGTGGTATCAGTCATAAACTGTGGTGCTACAACAAACTATGAAACACTGATATCTATCAGTCGCGTAGCGCAACCAAGCGACCAAACTATCTTGCTATCACTAGACGGGCACCCAAGTAACAACAGCTACAAAGTTACCTGGACATCGAATAACGACATTAAACTTACTGATTTTGAATTTTCAAAGCTATTATCGTTTCATAGTCGAAACACTGTTGGCGATATAGCTCAGTCTCACATTCAACCTAAAAATTAAGTGAATTGGTATGCTTTAAATCACCATTTCACTTGAATTTCTCATTAAGCAACTTTTAAAGTTACCTAAAACAAAGTAAGCTAACCACTTCTGTAACACTAAAAGTTACCTATTGGGTTTTTACTATGCAACAACACGAAGTCACCGCCTTATTTGATCAACAAGCAGCTAATTACGATTCACAGTGGCAAAACATGGCACCTATTAGCCAAGCCTTGTATTTTATGATGTCGCCTTTATTCTGCAAACTGCCAAGCAATGCGTATATTCTCTGCGTTGGAGCAGGTACCGGAAATGAAATTTTGCATTTAGCACAGGCATTCCCAGCATTTCGCTTCACCGCTGTCGAACCCTCGACTGAGATGCTCAAAGTATGCAAACACAACTTAACGCAAGCAGGGCTAGCACAACGATGCCAGTTTCATAATGGTTATCTAAGTTCACTCAAAAACTTAATACCCTTTGATGCAGCAACAGCCGTATTAGTGTCGCAGTTTATTGTTGATGAGCCAAAACGGGTGGCATTTTTTGCTGATATACATAAACGTTTAAAAACTGGTGGGTTACTGATCAGTGCAGACTTAAGCGCCAATCAAAGTGCCGAAACTTACCCAGAGCAGCTTAGTCACTGGTTAAGTGTTATGTCATCAGCCGCAGTCAGCCCTAAACAAATTGAAAAAGTAAAACAGGCTTATGAGAATGACGTTGCGCTAAGAGAAACTCAAGTCATTGAAAAAATTATCGCCGCGTCGGGCTTTACGAGCGTTTATCCTTTTTATCAAGCAGGCCTAATAAAAGCATTCACCGGTGTCAAAGGTTAATTTAAACCGTACAAACTCGATTGCGGCCTGACTTTTTAGCCTGATACATGGCTTGGTCAGCCCTTTCGATTGCAGTTTCGATATCATCATTGGCATTTATTAGCGCGACACCAAATGAGCCAGTTACATTAATGTGTTTATCATTGCCAATTTCGATTTTTAAAGTTGCAACGGCTGCTCGCAGTCGCTCAGAAAAGGACTTGGCACCTTCAAGCTCTGTGTGTGGTAAGCATATTAAAAACTCTTCGCCGCCATAGCGATACAATTGATCGTACTCTCTTAAGTGGGATTTAATGCATTTAACAAGCGCTATTAACACTTTATCACCCGCGCCATGGCCAAACTCATCATTCACACGCTTAAAGTGATCAAGGTCGATCATTATTAGCGCACAGCTCAAAGATTTACGTTTACAAAGTTCCTGCTCTTTTTGTAGGTTTTCAACTAAGTTTGCTCGGTTTGTAGCACCGGTTAAAGGGTCGCGGGTGTGTAACAGTTCATAAAGCTCATCATTGATAGCTTCAAAATAATCTCGCAAACTATCTAAATCAGTATGAAATTGGTCCAATAAATTCACAGGAATAGCTGAATTAGACTCTTTTAACGATGATAGGACTTTGGCTCCTTGATGCATTTTTTGATGCGCTGAAGCGATTTCTGAAAAATAAGGATGAAGGTTTAGGGTCTGCTCAGGAAGTTTATTGAACCATTGCCCAAAGAGACAAAGATTATGAGCATTATCGCTTAAGTCTTGATCATCTGCGGGTATATCTGCAATTAAGCTCCTTAATAAGTTTCTATACCAAGATTGATGCCATTCTATGGCTTGCTCGATTTCTCCGATAACGTCTTCGAGCTGTGTATTAGACAATGAACTGATTCCTTGCCCAGTATTTTGATACATAACCAATGAATAGACTTCCACTTTATTATTGTTATTTCCTAAAACATTACCTAAGTAGAGTTACAAACTCAACTTAAAGGAATGTAAAGAGATAATTTATTCAACTAAGCGGTAACCTACAGCAGGCTCGGTTAAGATATGTTTAGGGCTCGCTGCATTTTTTTCTAGCTTTTGTCTTAACTGACCAATATGTACACGTACATATTCAGGGCGATTAATATACTGCTCTCCCCACACCTCAGATAAAATAGCGTTATGCGTTAACACCTTGTCTTTTTGCTGAAAAAATAACAGCAAAATAGCGTATTCTTTTTTAGTTAATTTTACTTCTTCATCGCCTTTGCGGACCACATGCTTATGTGGGTCTATATGAATATCACCACACTTAAGGGTCAGGCTTGGTGTTATTTGCGTGCGTAGAAGTACCCGTATCCTAGCTAACAGTTCGTTTGCACTAAATGGTTTGGTCAGATAATCATTAGCGCCGTTATCAAGGGCGGTGACTTTTTCTGTTTCGCCGTCACGTGCAGAAAGTACTAGCACAGGTAGCAAACTCCACAGCCTAAATTCTACCAGCCAATCTTGCCCATCCATATCGAGCAAGCCTAAATCAAGCAATACTAAATCAAACTGCTGCTGGCTTAAAAGCGAAAACGCATCAAGCCCTTTGGCGCATACACTAACCTCATAATTACTAGCTTTTAACAATGTTTTTAAAAAACTTTGCAGAGGTGGTGAATCCTCTAAAACCAAAATGTTAGCCACGGCGGTTACTCCAAATTAATATAGCTGTTGCCTGCTTTGTTTGCTCATTGAGGGTTAATTCAAAACATCCTTGGTGACATTTAGCAACCACATCGCAGATCACACTACCTAAGCCAACCCCTTCATCTTGACTCGTCTCATACTTATTATCAAAAGAATTGGTTAACACAATTTGGTACTCATTTTCCGTTTCAATAAATTGTATGCTTGCCGAATCATCACCGTAGCGAGCAGCGTTCTCGAGCATATTAGCCAAGGCAATTTCTAGTAAGGTTTCATCCCCAAAACAGATGCTTTGTTGCTGAGCCTCGATGCGAAGTTTAAAGTTTTCTAGTTGTTGCTGACGGCGTGATTTAGCTTCGCTAATTAAGGTCAAAATGGGCAGTTTTTGCCATTTAATATTCTCAGCTAACTTATTAACTTTACTGAGCTCCATTACTTTATCAAAGTGCTGGTTAAGAATTTTACTTTGCTCATAAATATTAGCTGCTTGCTCTTTGATAACCTCTGAGCTTAGTTGAATATCATCATCGGCCAACATGCTCGATGCCCCCATTATGGTCGCTAATGGCGTTCGTAAGTCGTGAGATAAACTACGCAATAAGGTGTTTTTTGACCTTTCTAGCTCCGCCTGTACTTTAATCGCCGCAGATTGTTCACGAAGTAAGGTTTTTTCCTGAACCTGATACAATAAAGAGCACGCCGTATTTGCCAAAGCGTGTTGCTCAGCATTGAGTGCTTTAGCAAACGCGATACCGCCAAATTCCGCTTGATGTTCATTTAAATAAATAAACTGCTTAGATGCTATTAACTGCCAATCACACGCAACCCCTAAATGCGCAGCCATGGTTTTTAAAAACAGCTGCTTTTGTTCCTCAAGGCTGTCGAGCTCATTGAGTTTTTTAGCTAATTCATACAGCAAGCGACTATTACTTGCATGGGCTTGCACATCGCGAACCTTGGTATTGAGCTCCCCTGCAAGGTGGCTTATCACTAAACCCACAATCAACATCACCAAAAAGGTAACCACATATTCAATATTTTCGATATGAAAAGTAAAATACGGCACCACATAAAACCAGTCCGTGCAGGCAACACTTACTAAGGTGGTAAGTGCTGCAACACGGCGATTACTTTGAACCGCAACCCATGTCACCCACAGAAGCTGTAGCATGACAATATCGGTGGTTGTAAACAGTTCTCGAAACGGAAATATCGCGAGCACCACCACAAGTGGCATTAACACACTTAAAAATGCGGCTTTTAAATACTGTATTTTGAATACTGACTGCATCATTTTTTCACTTATTTTTTGTCCCTATTAGATTAAAGGGTTTTCAATTTTGTCACTATAAAGTTTTTATAAAGTTTTTTTATCTCGGCATAAAATCTTTATAAAGCTTTCACTCTCTCTAAAGACATCGGCTCCTACTTGAATAACATGCTGGTTTAATAGCCGTTCATTAAATCAGTAAACATATGATCAATTGGAAAATCACATTTCGATTACTCGCTTTCCCTATTTTGTGGATGAGCATAGTGCAGTTGATATTTGCAGCTTTATCGGCATTTTTATTTAAAGATAATGTATCTGTGTCATTCCTATTACCTGCGTCAATAATGCTTTTTACAGCAAGTGTCATACTGTTAAAAACCCAGCATGTTGATTCATCACTTGCCAACTTTAGGGATGCACTGATTTATGCGACAGCCACCTGGTTGATTGCTGGCTTTTTAGGAGCAATTCCAATCATTTTAGTCACCAAAGTGACCTTTACAGACGGCATCTTTGAGTCGATAAGCGCATTAACAACCACCGGCGCTACAATACTGTCTGGCTTGGATGATTTACCTCGTACATTTTTATTATACCGCCAGTTTTTACAATGGATGGGAGGGCTCGGCATTGTAATTTTCGTTGTGGCTATTCTACCTATGCTTAATATAGGTGGGATGAAACTCTTAAAGGCCGAAACACCTGGACCAATTAAAGATGAAAAGCTATCGCCTCGTATTGCAAACACGGCGCATTACCTATGGAGTGTATACTTAAGCATAACCGTGTTATGTACTGTCTCTTACTATTTTGCAGGCATGACCTTTTACGATGCAATCGCTCATGCGCTAACAACCGTTTCAACGGGAGGATTCTCAACCCACGATGCCAGTATGTGGTTTTACAAAAGTCATTTAATTTTATGGATCGCCAACTTATTTATGATTGCAGGAGCTATTAATTTTGCCCTGCACTTTAGAGTCGTCCACAAACGAGCGCTCGGTAGTTACTATGCTGATGAAGAAACTCGTTATTTTATATACATCATTACTGCCCTTTCAGCGTTGTCGGGCGTTATTTTATACAGTCACGATACCTACTCCTCTATTTTTGAGTCATTAAGTTTTTCAGCCTTTCATATCGTGTCGTTTATAACCAGCACAGGGTTTGGTGCTGCAAATTTTACTGAATGGCCAGAAGCTGTCGGATTTTTACTTATCATCACCGGCTACTTAGGTGGATGCGCGGGCTCAACAGCTGGCGGAAATAAAATCATCAGAAACATTCTTGTGGTTAAAATGCTCAACTATAACTTTAAACAACTTCTTCACCCCCGCGCTATATTCACCATTAAGTACCAAGGCAGCCCTGTAAAAGATGACGTACTTCATGCCGTTATGGCATTTATGACCTTTGCCGCAGGATCAAGCATGCTGTTTACATTATTGCTGATGTTTACTGGGCTGGATTTTTGGAGTGCATTTTCTGCAGTTGCAGCATGTGTCAATGTTCTCGGACCGGGGTTTGGTGAAGTAGGCGCTAACTTTGCGCCAGTTTCAGACACAGGAACATGGATATTAACCGGCGCGATGCTTGTCGGTCGTTTGGAATACTTTACTGTTTTTGCTCTTTTTACGCGTACCTTTTGGAGGAAGTAAAAACACAACTGTAATGTGTCTTTATAAGCCTTTTGAGCATATAAATGCATCTTACTTATGATCTTCTTTGTTCACAGGACTGATTGATAAACAAACCACCAATCCTGTATCTATTGCTAAAATGAAGCTTTTTTAAACTTTGCTATCTTCTAAGAAACACTTGGTGAACAATGTTTCAAAGACCCTCTCTGACGAATTTAAAACAGTACACATAAACATAATTGCACAACCCAAGGAAGATGTGCTGACAATTTAAAACCTGCTACAACTGCTGTAGCAGGGCTTTAATGTCACTGTATCGCTGCTGTTCGCAAAGGCCAAAGCCTGATAGCTGTCTAACTTTGTTACGAGTAAATAAAGGTACGCTCATGCCCGCTAAAAATCGGCACTGCGTGTCGATGCTGACATCACCAATCCCTTTAGCGGCTAAGTGCTGTTTAAGCTCAGCAACTTTACTAGCAATCACATTTTGCTCAGGCATTTTGTGCACTAATGAATAACTGAGTTTTACGTGCTGGCCTCTACATACTGAGCAATGACCACATTGCTGTGGTGCATTTTGGTCATCAAAATAGCGGGCTAAGTTATAACTTAAGCAGCTATCTAGCTCAAAAAAGCGTACTAAAGTGGCGATACGTTTAATTTCGGCCTGTTCTTTTTCGATAAAGTATTGGTGAAGTTGCTGCGCTAAATCAGCGTGGTTTATTACCGAGTTATTAACTTCATACACTTGCGTGATACGTTTAGTTTCAAGTGCTATATGGCCTTTTTCTGCTAAATAATCGAGCGCTGCAACCACACGTTTTCTGTCAACTTGAGTAGCGCTTGTTAGCGCATCAAAATTAAGTGTGCCCCAAATTTTCTTAAACTCGGTGTGTTTAAATACGTGTTGTAAGAAGGCTTGTCGATCAGCATCAAACTGGCTAAGCAGCTCATTTTTATCCGTTAAAAACTTATATTTAAAATCGGCGTAATAGGCATATAAAGGTGTAATAGCCCCTTGGATTTCTAACTGCACAAGTAAGGTTTTTAACGCCAAAGCACGAATATTACTTTCGCTTGATAAGCTGTACTCTTGCATTTCCCATTGGTTGTTAGTTTGCTCGTTGCGAATGTTATTAATGACATATTCAATACCACTTTGCTCGGGAGTGTCAGCATAAACAAAGTTTTCTACGGTATTTAAGCCATCTAAGTTTGCTAGCGTAAAACAGTTTGATGAGGCACCATCTCGTCCTGCGCGACCAATTTCTTGACTATAGTTTTCAATCGATTTTGGTAGATCATAGTGGATCACAAAACGAATATCTGACTTATCAACGCCCATCCCAAAAGCAATGGTTGCCACGACTATATTGATTTTACCCGCCATAAAATCATCTTGAATTTGCCAGCGTTTGTTATCCTCAAGGCCTGCATGATAAGCCACCGCATTAAAGCCCGCTCTAGCCAAACCTTCGGCCACTTGCTCAGCGGTATGTTGTAAGGTGACATAAACAATTCCAGCCCCTTGTTGGCTGGCTATGATACTTGCTAATTGCTGAGATTTTTCTTGGCTTGCAACACTAAGCACTGATAAATCGAGGTTGCTTCGGTAAAAGCCAGTTTGTACTACACATTCTGGGGCAATAGCAAAACGCTCACACATATCACGTTTTACTTTTTTAGTGGCGGTAGCAGTAAGTAGCAATACCAATGGAATATTAAGCTCGTCACGATAGCGCGGCAGTTTTAAGTAGTCAGGCCTAAAGTTGTGACCCCATTCAGATATACAGTGCGCTTCATCAACCACCAGCATCGAAATAGGCACTTGTTTAATAAATTCACGAAAACGTTCATTCTTAAAGCGCTCAACTGAGACCATTAAAATTTTCACCTTCCCTGCTCGCACATCACTCATTACCTTATGACTTTGCTCACTGGTTTGGCTTGAATCAAGGCTTGCCGCGTAAATACCTTTGCTATTTAAAAAGCTGATTTGGTCTTTCATCAGCGCCAATAATGGTGAAACCACTAAGGTCAAATTAGGTAAGTGCAATGCGGTTAATTGATAGCACAAAGATTTACCCGAGCCAGTTGGAAAAATTGCCAACGACGATTGCTGATTTAATAGCTGCTCAATGGTTTGTTGCTGACCTTGGCGAAACTCATTAAAGCCAAAGTATTGATTCAACGAAGTGTGTAGTGGTGTAGTCATCCTGATCCCTCACTGTCATTCCCTTTTCAGGTAATGATAGGTCTCTTACTGCGAATTAGCCATGTTAACTTGTTTAACGCTATCTCCCAAGGCTATTGATATAACTAAGCGCACTATATTGTTCTTAACAGGTACTGACAAAATCAGTAAAAAGGCGCACAATGGGCGCGTTGCCATGGGGTATTGATGGATTTGCAATACCTAAGCGCTTTTGCTCAAGAGTGTTTAGGTATTATACTTTTGAGGGCAACGTGATGATTAACCAACCTCCTAAAATCGTGATAATCGGTGGTGGCGCTGGTGGCTTAGAACTAGCAACACAATTAGGACACAAACTCGGGAAAAAACGTCAAGCAGAGATACTTTTAATCGATAAAAACCGCAGCCATATTTGGAAGCCGTTACTTCATGAAGTAGCGACAGGGTCGATTGATGCCGATTTAGACGGCGTTGTATACTCAGCTCATGCAGCAAAACACCATTATAATTTTCAACTCGGCAGCTTTTGCCACTTAGATCAAACCAACAAAACCATTACTTTAAGCGAGTTAAAAGACGAACTTGGCCACCGTATTTTACCTGAACGCCAAGTCAGTTATGACTACTTAATACTTGCTATAGGCAGTGTCAGTAACGACTTTAATACCCCAGGCGTTAACAAGCACTGTTTTTACCTTGATTCAAACCAGCAAGCTGAGCGCTTTCAGCATGCTCTACTCGATAACTTCACCCGTTTACATCAAGATGACGACCCACAGCACTCTTTAACCATTGCCATAGTGGGTGGTGGTGCAACCGGGGTTGAGCTGTCGGCTGAGCTTTATCATGTGTCAGACATGCTAAAAATGTATGGCCTAAATAAAATGACCGCCAAACGCTTACACATTGATTTAATTGAAGCAGGGCCGCGAATTTTGCCCGCTTTACCCGAGCGCATTGCTAACTCAGCTAAGCGAGAGCTGGTTAAATTAGGGGTAACAGTGCGCGAAGGCACACAAGTAAAAGAAGCCACAGAAAACAGCTTTATCACCAAAAACGATGAACATATTAAAGCCGATATTATGGTTTGGGCTGCGGGTGTAAAAGCCCCTGATTTTATTAAAGGTATTGGTATCTTTGAGCTCACTCGCAATAACCAAATTAAGGTAAACCAATACCTGCAAAGTAGTGTTAACGACGACATTTTTGTAATTGGTGATTGCTGTGCATTCACCCAAGAAGATGGTTCACAAGTGCCACCAAGAGCGCAATCGGCCCATCAAATGGCACAATGTGTTGAAAAAAACCTGATTGCGACACTCAAAGGCCAGCCCCTGAGTGTGTTTAACTACAGTGACCATGGTTCTTTAGTTAACTTGTCACGCTACAGCACAGTAGGTAGTTTAATGGGTAATTTAACCAGTAATAGCTTTTTTATTGAAGGAAAAATAGCGCGATTTATGTATATTTCGCTCTATCGTATGCATCAACGTGCAATCCACGGCAGCGCCAAAACCTTTGCACTGTGGATCAGTGAAAAAGTACTTAGAGTTGTTAGACCAAAAATGAAACTACATTAAGCTACAGCATAAAGCCGGCAAATTAGTTGTTTGTCGGCTATTTGTGCACTTCGTCCCCAAATTATTGACATCAAACTATGAAGCCATACACTTCACGCAAGATAAATCCATGGATTGAATATGAAAAAAGGTATTTCGCTAACCGTTTTTGCAGGGCTTTGTGCCTTTGGGACCTACCTGACATTAGATAAACCCACTCCCATCGCAGCTATAAACAATAAAGTTTCAACATCTACTGGTACTGTAGCTGAACAAGAGAAAGCTACTAGCCTCTTTGAACCATCAAGCCAGCCAAATAGTAAAGCAACAAAGCTGGCTAAGCTCAAGCTAGCCAAACGCCAGTGTAAGCAACAAAGTTTAAAAGCCACTCAAGCAGCGGCTGATCATAGCCAAATCGAAGCTGCACTTAAACAAGCTCTAAAAGACGGTCAATCCCTTAAGGATATTTTAAGTTATTCAGAACTTGTGAAAATATCTTACCGTTCATTTGAGACTTTGCTTATTAATGCACTCAAAGAGAATGCTGAAGAACAATTTCAATATACCGCATCAGTAAGTATCTTAAAAAGCTGGCAAGGGATTGAAATAATTGAGGCTTTTGATACTGATACAATCAACCAACTAACGGTAATTAATGGACCCCTTAGTCAAAATACTGGCTCAATGATGTTTAATGTTCCATTACCTGAGCAAGTAAACAAAACAGCACTGTACAAACTATTGGATAACAATGATGACTTTAATAACTATTTAAAAACACCGTTTAAAATCGGTCCATCACGACTCATTTCACCCTCTATTTTGTTTCTTGTTAATGCTCATGTGCTTAGCTTAACTGAGTTTGAAAACGCAATATCCAGCAAAGAGTTTACTGTTAACGACATTGCTGTCGCTTTAAAAAGCAACTTACCTAATGAGTATTTAACAGCATTGATCTCTCAAACTGCACAGCTAGGCGGCTCGCCTACAGCAATGAGTGATGACTTTATGGATGAACAACTGTATTTAAACCTTGCTGATGTAGCCGTTAGTGAATTTAATGTACCAATTTTAAAGTTATTAAGTGAGCGAGGTATTGAGCCAACTAATCAGCCAAATGTATTTACGGCGATGGATATTGCCATTGTAAACCTAAAAGGCAGCTCAAATAGCGAAGTGAAGCCACTACAGAGCAAACACTTAGAAACACTAAGTTATCTAAAAAATAAAGGTTATCGAGCTCACGGCGAGCTTGTGCGCGACACACCGAACGATAAGCTACTGATGCTTAAATCTTCATTTTTACCGAGTAGTCTTTTATTCGTTGGCGACCAAGTTGCTAATGATGCTTTTACTGAGTTAAAAGATATAACGCTAATTCCAAGTAGCCAAGCATTTAAGCGTAAAGATAAAGATAACTCTGCAATATCTAAAGCACTCAGTGCATATGAGCTACATAAACAGCAAGCCAAAAAAATAACTCCTGAGTGTGAAACGATAGAGCAGCGGATCAATTCACTTGAGGCAATAAAAACACGTTCTCAGGCACTCAAAGAAATAGAAAAGCTTGAAGTCCAGCAAATATCGCTGACACCCGACACCCTTCAGGCAATCGACCCTGTACAGGTTCATAATTGGCAATTTTTGCATTCGAATGAATATAAACATCAAACATCGATTCAATATTTAGCCTTTAGGGAAGCGATTATTGAAAAAGACTTTAATACGGTAGCAACTATTACACAAACTGCAAAACTTAGTACCCATCAGACAAATATGTTGCTTGCAGCAACGATAGAAGATAGTCAACAATTGACGTCTATTTGGCAAAACAGAATAGATCCAACGCCACCAGAAACTCTTTATTCATTTACTGATTTACCATTAGCACAATGGCAAACATTAGCTGATAACGGCTTTGATTTTTCATTAAAAGACATGAAAAACAACGATATGTATTTTTATGCAAGTATGCATTCAAATGCAGCAGTTGAGTTTTTAATAAGCCTTGCAGTTGCGCATGATTTTTCTAAACCTGGGCTTGATATCCTTGACCAAGCACTTGAGCAAAGTTACAACACGCAAACCCTCGCTGACTATATGCCAAGTGCATTAAAACTAGTTAGCCAATATGAGCCTAATCACTTTCGTCGTGCTAAGCGACTTAAAGTGTTTACGCCTAATCTCTATAAAGAGCTTATTAAACTTGAGCCAAAGCTTGCCCCTAAGGATGGCACTCAAATGAATCACTACCAGTACAGCGCTTATTAAGCTCCCCTTTACCTATTCGAGCCGTAAATTAACCTATCTGTTTACGGCTCAGCCGCGTATAATACGCACTTTTTGTGGGGCGCAAAAAATTGAATATTATTACGCTAAGCGTTTTATCGCTTGCAATGTCGACTGATGCTTTTGCAGCTTCAATCACTAAAGGCAGTACGCTTAAAAATCCTCGCGTTTTAAGTGCAATCAAGCTTGGTTTATTGTTTGGCTGTATCGAAGCCATTGCACCGATTGTTGGCTGGCTGATTGGCAGTGCCGGTGCTGATTACGTTGAAGCGTTTGATCACTGGATTGCCTTTGTGCTGTTAGTGGGTCTAGGCATTCATATGTTACTTGAAAGTCGTAAAGATGACGATAATGAAGAGGAACTTGCTCCTAATAGTAAGCGCTCTTTTATTGCTACTGTGTTAACCGCCGTTGGTACCAGTATAGATGCGATGACAGTCGGTATCAGCCTTGCTTTCATGAAAGTAAATATTTACTTAGCTGCCGCCATGATAGGCCTAGCAACCACAATTATGGTTACCATAGGCGCACTACTTGGTAACGTAATGAGTGGCTGGGTTGGCAAAAAAGCCGAAGCAATCGGCGGTGTTGCACTTATCTTTATCGGCTGTGGCATCCTTTACAGCCACACCATGGCTTAACCTAATAGCTTATCAAACTCTTCTTTGGGCATGGGCTTATGAAAATAGTACCCCTGCCCAAACTCACAGCCTAAGTCGATTAAACTATTTAAATGCTGTTTTTCTTCAATACCTTCAGCCACTATTTGTAAATTCAAAGTATGCGCTAAGCTGGTGATCGTTCTAACAATGTCCATACTTTGCGTATCATTGAGCATATCTCTCACAAAAGATTGATCTATTTTGAGTACATCAACAGGAAAAAGCTTTAGATAAGACAAACTTGAATAACCCGTACCAAAGTCATCTATAGCAATAGTTAACCCCAAGTCAGCGAGCTTATTAAGCATGACTTTTATTTCATCAAAATCATGCATCAACGCGCTTTCGGTAACTTCAAGCTCTAACAGTTCACTGGCAAGCCCCGCTTGTTCAATGGTGTCAGCAACTAGATTACAAAAATTACCATCGGTAAACTGTTTTGCAGCAATGTTTACGGCAACCTTGATTTTATGCCCTTTATCGGCCCACTCTTTAGCCGCTTTACAGCTTTGCTTAAGCACCGACTTACCCAAGGCATGAATAAGTCCGGTTTCTTCAGCAAGGGGTATAAAATCCAGTGGTGAAATAAGCTTATTGTCGTTATCTCGAAGTCGTACTAAAGCTTCGACCCCCATGATCTTCCGGGTTGCGAGCTCTAGTTTCGGCTGATAAAACACCTCTATTTTATCTTGCTCAATAGCATTTCTTAACAGCTTTTCAACGCTTTGACGCTGCTTAAATTGATACTCTAAGTCATCGGAGTAATAGCAAAAACGGTTACGTCCCTGCTCTTTAGCACGGTACATTGCTGCATCTGCATGAGTCATCATCTCTTCTGCTTGAGTGGAGTCCGCAGGGTTAACACTCACACCCACACTAACCGATAAAGTATACTCTTGGCTATCAATACGAAATAGCTCATTCATGGTGTTAATAATATCGCTGGCAATGGCATCAACTACAGAGGCGCTCTTTACATCGGGTAATAAGATGACAAATTCATCACCACCAATTCTTGCCAATGTCGTATTGAGATCAATTAAAGACTCAAGCCGCTTTGCAACATCTTTTATGATTAAGTCACCTTGGTGATGCCCTAAAGTGTCGTTTAAGTACTTAAAGTGGTCGATATCAATCAGCATTAACGCTACATTCTTATTCATGCTACTTGCAACTTTACAAGCATGAGTGACCCTGTCGTGTAATAACACCCGATTAGGCAAATCTGTTAGCAAGTCATGATTTGCTAAATGACTCATTTTCACAGCCATCGCGATTGATTCACTGACATCATGAAACACAATAATACCGCCGATAATGTTACCCTCAACATCACGTATTGGCGCAGCTGAATCTTCGACCCTATAAACTCGCCCATCAAGCCCAGTTAATTGACTATTTAACGCCATGGCAACTATACGCTGCTCTTTTAAAGCAACAGATATAGGATTGACGAGTGTTTTGTTCGATGTTGCATCAACGAGCTTCATTACCTCTTCAATATGGCGCCCTTTTGCCTCTTCAACGTGCCAACCTGTTAATCGCTCAGCAATGGGGTTCATAAAGTTAATAATTGCATTATTATCCGTAGCAATTACGGCATCACCAATAGAATTAAGCATAACCCGTAAGCGTTCAGATTCATTCGATAACAGTTTTTTTGTATGAGTAATTGAAGTGATGTCCGAAAGAGTTAGAATAACACCTACAACTTCATGCTCTTTTATTCTTAAATTTATTTGCGCTCGAACATATTCAATTCTATTGCGAGGGCTGGGCAACTGAATATTTAAAACTTCTTGCTCAATTCCTTCAGTTAAGCAGCGATGAAAAGCCTCATATAATTCATCGGGTAATACATCTTTGGCGAAACAACCTAACATTTGCTCGCTGCTTTTTGAAAACCAATGGGCGGTTTCATCATTACTAAAGAGGTTTTCCTCTGTATTTGACCAGTAAGATATATACACAGGTACTTGCGCAACGAGTGTCGAAATATCATTTTTTGCAGCCAGTATTTGTGCTTCTTGGTGTTTAAGCTTTAATTGATTTTGCACTCTGAGCCGGCAAATATTTAAATCAACGGGTTTATGAATAAGATCAATTCCGCCGCTTGCAAAACTCTGATATTCAAAAATTTGCTCATTATGAGAGGTGACAAAAATCACATGACTTTGTGCGGTTTTAGGGTTGTTTTTAAGCTTTTGACATACTTCAAAGCCATTCATATCTGGCATTTCGATATCAAGTAAAATTACATCAGGCTGAAAGGAAGCTGCTTTCTCAATTGCTTGTGCTCCATTATCGCAACAAACAATTTCACCAAGATCGCTCAGCGACTCCGCCATTATTAATAAACTAGTTGGCTCATCATCAACAACAAGCACTTTGTTGTGTGAATTATTATGATGAGAAAAAAGCATATCCATCGCCCTCAGAATCTATACCTAAAAAAACTCTAGTCCTATCTCACCAGTCTCGCCAAAAAAAATAACTTTTTTTTAATTATTAAGTTGTAGAAAACCCCAAAATTCAGTCTATGCTTTATTCATCGCGTGGAGGGAATAGTTTGCAACCGGTAGCTAGTCGCACAGATTTAAAGCTAAATGATTCTGTTATTTTGATTGTTGATGATGAACCAATTAATACAACCGTAATAGAAAGTTTGCTCGCGCCCTTCTATAAAACGCACACCACAGATTGCGGTGAAAACGTGCTGCACCTGTGCGAAACCCTAAAACCTGATTTAATACTGCTTGACGTGATGCTTGGCTCCATGAGCGGTCTAGATGTTTGCAAGCTATTAAAAAAACACTCCCAGTACAACGATATTCCGGTGATTTTTATCACCGCCATTATGGATCAAGATGACCAAAATAGGTGCTGGCAAGCAGGCGCCGTCGATTTTGTCTCAAAACCGGTTTATGGCGTCACTTTACTTAATCGCGTAAAGGCTCATTTAACGCAAAAAAAACAAGCCGATTTACTCAAAAGTCTTTGTGAGCACGACAGCCTAACAGGTTTAAACAATCGACGATTTTTACAAAACACCCTTGATCAAAACATTCGTTTAGCCGTCAGAAACGATAAAGCCCTTTCAGTATTAATGCTCGATATTGATTACTTTAAACAATACAACGACTCTTTTGGTCATCAACAAGGTGACGAATGCCTAAAACGTGTTGCTGATGAAATCAAAAAAAGTGTTAACCGCCCAACCGATACTACTATTCGTTATGGCGGTGAAGAATTTTTATGTGTATTGCCAGACACCGATATTCAAGGGGCACAATTTATTGCTCATAAGCTTTTGGCAAACATTCGTGAACTAAATATTGAACACCCACATGCAACCACTGGAGTACTCTCTATTAGTATTGGTAGCGCAACATTTTCTGGGCATGAAGCCATCGACACTGACGAGCTAATTCGCTGTGCCGACAAAGCGCTCTATCAAGCCAAGCATCAAGGGAGAAACCGCTGTGTTTGCATACTTGCTGAACCCAGTTTTAGTTTTTAAGCTAAACCAAACCTTACTGCCGACTCACGTTTTCGGTATGGAGGGCTAAACCATGGATTACGAAGTATTACACCAGAAAAAAGCAACAACCTCTGAAGGACGCTTTTTAGTGCCATTAGCGATTGCTTTTATCGGCGCCATTATGTGCTCAGCAATCTTCTTTTTCGAGCTACAACTTCATAAAAATATTAATAACAGTGTTGCTGAACGACTGAGAGAATCAAGCGCTACCGTAGATGTGCAGATAAATGAGAGTATTAATAAATACAAAAACGATTTACAGTTTTTATACTCCACCCCACCCATAGCAGGGCTTGCAAGAGCCGCTGCGAACGATGGCAATGATCCGCTAGATAGCACCACCTCAAAGCAATGGAAAAAACGTTTAGAAACGATATTTGTCGCGTTTTTACAATCCAACGCTGAGTTCGAGCAATTACGTATCATCAGTACGCAACAAGCAGGACAAGAACTGATCAGAGTAGACAGAGCTGCCGGTGGCATAGTTGTAAAAGCTGATAATCAGTTACAGGATAAATGTGGCCGTGACTATTATCAGCAAAGTTCGCAATTACCACAGGGTGATATGTATTTATCAGCAATAACACTCAACCGTGAATATGGAAAGCTCGACTATCCTTATAAACCTATGCTACGTATTGCCTTACCCATTTTTGATGAAAATATGCAGCGCTATGGGCTGATTATTGCAAACATTAACACCTCTCACCTATTTGCATCTCTTAATGCGATGGTACAAGCACCAAACTCATTGATCCTAACAGACAGCGAAGGCTACTTTTTAGTACACCCAAATGAAGACTTACGCTTTAGTCGCGACTTAGCACCAAACAAACGCTGGGACTCAGTGTATAAATCTGAACCCGCCTATCTAGAAAATATACTCAGCATTAGCTCTAACCTTGCAAGCGGGCAACAATACCAAGCATTAAGTAAACGCATTCCATTTACTGGAGATTTAGAAACAGGGTTTATAGATGCCCACATTATGCTTCCTCATTCTGAAATAAATGCGATGGAACGCGAACAGAGGATCAGCACTTATGCATTTTTGTTAGGCGTATCTGCTTTTTTGGTGTTTGTACTTGGATTTTTGCATCGAAATTTAAAGCGTAACCGCGAGCTTGCCGAGGCAAGAGCGGTATCTTCAGCCATTATTAGCGGCTCAAAAGATGCCATTATTGCAATAAGTGATATCGGTCTGGTGTCTAGTTGGAATAAAGCAGCCACTGAATTGTTTGGTTTTCAACGTGAACAAGTCTTAGGGGCAGATATAAACAAACTGAATCTATTTCCAAATATTAACATTAAAGAGGTATGTAACGAGGTTAAAAGCCGACGAAAGCAACATGAAATTGAAGTCGACTATCAGCAAAGCAATCAACACACGACTCATTTAGCACTCGCTTTTTCAGCTATCTTTGATGAACATCATCAACACAACGGCACAGCCATCCTCATTCGCGACACTACCGTTGAAAAGCAAGCGAGCGACAAAATTAAGCAAATAAATAACGAACTCGAAATTAAAGTCGCACAAAGAACTGCCCAACTAGAAAAAGCCAGCCAAGTTAAAAGCGCTTTTATATCAAATATCAGTCATGAGATGCGAACACCACTAAACGGTGTTATTGGCACACTCAATTTAATAAAACGAGAGTCACTAAGTAATCAACAACAGCATTATTTAGAAATGACAGAGGTAAGCGTTAATAGCTTGAACGTACTTATTAACGACATTCTTGATTTATCAAAAATTGAGGCTGGCAAACTCGACTTGGACAAAAAAGCGTTTAACCCTATTAAGTTTTTTGAAAGCTTAAGTGGCAGCATGGCTGTTAAAGCACAAGAGAAAAACCTTGAATTTATTTTAGATATTGCCGATGTTGAGTACAGCTCGATTGTTACAGACCCTCATCGCTACTCACAAGTGATTACCAATTTAATTAATAACGCAATTAAATTTACTAAAACGGGCTTTATAAAATTTACCGCCACAAGCAAACGACTTAGCGATGATAACGTTGAGCTATGCTGCACAATTCAAGATACCGGAATTGGTATTGCGCCTGAAAACCAAAATAAATTGTTTAGTGCTTTTACCCAAGCCGATAATAGTGTTGCTTCACAATATGGCGGCACTGGACTTGGTTTATCAATATGTAAGCAACTAGCTAGTTTGTTAAATGGACAAATTTCCTTTGAATCAACTGAGGGGAAAGGCAGTACTTTCACATTTACCATTCAGTTAGACAGCCAAAATGTAGAAAAACGCCAACCAAGCAGCCGCTTAAAAGACAGCGTGTTTGCTGTGTCAGTTAAACAACCAGAGCTTGAACGAAGCTTAACAAAACTAATCTCTCATTGCGGTGGACAGCTCACGAATGTTGACCTAGAAAGCTTTGAGGTAAGCGATAACATGCCCTTTGATACGCTAATTTTAGAGCCTGGCAATCCGTTACTCGCAAAACTTGATAGCTTTACTGAAAATACCTATGACCATAGCCTGCCCTTTAAATTAGTGGTGCTTATAAACCCAACCGAACCACCACCGCAAGCTAAATTCTGCACCTTTATGCGCTTATCTAAACCTGTGCTTATCTCTGAGTTTTTACTTAAACTAGCTGATGAACGACTCATACAAGAGCAGCCTGCTCAAGACACAACACCACTTCGTCGCGAGACTGATACGCAAATTCACATAGATGTTGATATTGCAGGCGCAAAAGTGCTCATTGTTGATGATAACGATATAAATGCTGCAGTTGCCAAAGGCACATTAATGAGCTTGGCACTGCGCTTTGAAATGGCGTCGAATGGTCAGCAAGCCATTGAAATATTGGCCAGTGCACCTGAAGACGATCCATTTAACTGCGTGTTAATGGACTGCCAAATGCCCGTGTTAAATGGCTATGATGCTGCGGCACAAATACGCAAAGGGGCTGGTGGAGAGTACCATAGCGAGATCCCAATTATTGCCATGACAGCCAATGCCATGCTCGGTGAGCGTAAAAAGTGCTTAAATGCAGGTATGAGCGATTACATCACAAAACCTATCAGTGCGGATAAATTGATTACCACTACAGCGAAATGGGTTGCATCAACGTACCCTAAACATCATACAGCGCCAAAAACGATTGCCGTGCCTGAGGTAAATCAGTCGCCCGCTATACTGCAAGAAGAATTAATCGATGAAGAAAAACAGCATTGGAATCGCGAAGCTGCCCTCGGTCGTTTGATGAATAACGAGGTGCTATTAAACAAAGTGAGTAAGATGTTTTTAGAAAGCTCACATAAAAAAATAACGCTGCTAACACAAGCAATCAAAGACAAAGACTACCATGCGATTGCAACCACCAGCCATGCGCTTAAAGGAACCTGCGGCGATGTGGGCGCAGCCAAATTGCACCTGCACTTTACTGAACTAGAGGTACTGGCCGCAAGTAAGGGCAATACGCTAAAAGATATTCAACTTAAGCTACTCGAAATCGAAAAAGACTACGAGATTTTGTTAGAAATTTTACAAAAGCATACCGTAGCCAGGGTCGGCTAATTTTATTAATAGCAAATAAATGGGCTTTGAAAATCAAAGCCCATTTTTCATTAAAGCGCCGCATATTTGTCTTCTAATTTTCATAAAGTGGGAGTATGTTTATACAAACCACTAAAGGAATGACGCTATGACCGCTAAAACGCTGATTTTCAACTTTGATGGCACAGGCAGCGAGCCTCGTGATGCTGAACAATTCAGCGCTGCACACTTCAAAGAAGACGCCAGTATTTCTAATATTCTTAAACTTCATTTACTTTTTGGTGGCGCACTCAATAGCGAACCCGAAACACCATTTCCAACTCAACTTAGTTTTTATTATCAAGGTATAGGCACCCAAGGCAGCCGCTTTCGACGCTTATTTAACCAAGCACTTGCGCCTAGAGGTGATGACGTTGCCAGCATTTTAAACCGTGCGCTGAGCGACTTTAAAAGCTACTACACTGTTGGCGATAAAATACTACTCACTGGCTTTAGCCGCGGTGCAGCGCTAGCAAGACGCTTTGCCAAGTGTTTAGAGCCACTTATTAGTGATGATGTGTACTTGTGTGTATTTGATACCGTTGCATCTATTGGTTTTTCAAAAGTAACTAAGGCAACCCGTGGTGCTGAGCATGTCATTTTTGAAAACTACACGCTAGCAAATAATGTTAAAGCAGCCCTTCATTGCGTTGCTCTCGATGAAAAGCGCCGTGCATTTGAACCGACACTTATAAATAAAGCACCGCACGTTCAAGAGATCTGGTTTGCGGGCGCTCATTCAGATGTGGGTGGTGGCTATTATCGTGATGGTTTAGCCGACATTTGCCTACGCTATGCGATTGAGTGGCTGATAGAACAAACCGTTGCATTAAACTTACTTACCAGCGCAGATATCAATTACAACACCTTACTCCCAGAAGAGCATCGTAACCTCATTGCTCAAGACGATGTAACCGTTACCCCAGATCCGCTGGCACTGAGTCATCAGCAAAACTATTTTTGGTTTAACCCGTTGTTTAAACTGGTAGATCGCGAATGCTGTGTATTAGTTGATAACGAACAAAGCACGTTCGCGCCAACCATTCATTACACCGTCGCAGAGCGCATTAACCGCCTAACAAGCTATCGTCCAGAATCGTTAAAAAGCCTTCACTACGATGTGCTATATAATGATGAAACGCGCTTAAATTTTAAGGGATTAAGCCCGCATATTGCGCTTGATAAGCAAAATATGACGGTGCTGAGTATTGATGAGAGTAAAGATGTATTTGTGTATGGTGCCGAAAAGTACAACCACACAGGCTTAATGTTGGAGCAAGGCGGTACTTATCGCTTCACCCCTTACCCTGAGCAAACCTGGTATGACGATGGTATTAGCTGCGGTCCAGCAGGCTGGCATCGAGATAATATCCAACTTGGTGTGAAAGAAATTCCAATGGCCGTGCTAGAGCCATTTAGACGTTTACCACACGCACAATGGTTTGCACTGATTGGCGCTATCGATAACAACGACGATCACTTATTTGAGATTGCTGAGGGTGCCGATATTCGTATTACCAAATCTGGCGAGTTTTGCCCTTTTGCCAACGACCTAAACCGCTTTTATGGGGCGAATGCGGGGCGGATTAAACTGCGCGTTACTCGTTTGGGTTAATTACTTAATTACATACCGAGCGGTAATTTCGATTATCGCTTGCTGATTTTTTAGAATAGCAGAATCAATAGCGGCTCTTTCTTCAGCTGACAAGTTAATTTCATTAAGCATTAGATGAACACTGTCATTGTGGACAATATAAGGGTAGATTTCGATACCCCGCAGCTTATTTTTTTGAATTAAATATAAACCAGCTAATTCATCATCAACAAAAAAATCGACTCGCCTAGCAACTAGCATAGCGAGGCGCTGGCGTAAGGAGGCCACAGTAACGAGTTGTTCTTTGTATTTAGCTTGTTGAGCTAACTGAGTAAATTCTGGGCCATAATAACTACCGCTATTAGTCAAAATTACTTGCTGATGATCAAGTAACCCTTGTAAGTCTAGAGCGTCTAAACGGTTATGGGGATACCAAAATAACCGCATCACCTCATTACGGTAAGGCTCTGAAAAGAAGCTAAATGAATCACGCTCTTTGCTATAGCTAGCAGCTGGCAACACATCAATTTTACCATGTTTTAGCTCAGCAAAACCGCGCTTTGAAGACGGCATAATAACGAATTTAGCGCAAAAGCCCGCATCCTTTAGTATTAGGTTTACTATATCAATATCAATGCCAGTCAGCTGATCATTTTGGGTAAATGCATAAGGCGCCCATTGCTGACTAATGCCTACCTTTAAGGTTTTCTCACAACTAAAAGCAGAAGCACTTATTAAAGCAGTAAGAATTAATAACAGCACTTTTAAAACCATCAACACACCTTAGTTTAAGTACTTAGAACTGACTTTCTTTTAGTATGGTTGATAATTGTTGAAAGACCAATGTATGAAATAAGAAACAGAAAGTTAGCAAGCTTTAAGTTACTAGGGGAAAGTTACGAGGTATGAGGTGACAGCCCGTAGGACTGGCTTTAGCCGGGAAATGTCTTAAGTTAGCGAGTTTCAAGGGGAAAGTTACGAGAAACGAATTACGAGGTACGAGTCTGTAGCAGCGATTTTAAATCGCGTCCTAGAACCCAGAACCTAGCGCCTGATGTTTTCATTCGTAGGCGTGAAACTTGTTTCGCGCGTCTGACCGCTGAAAGCTGACAGCTTCTTTCCCTTTTCCCCTCGATAACTTTACTCTTTCTAACTTCCTCCCACAAAAAAGCAGCCTTAAGGCTGCTTTGAAGGGAAATCACATTTTAATGATGGGCATTAAATGTGGTTATTACACTTAGAGTGCTTTCCATACATCTGCGACACCTGGCTCGTCTCCTTGAGTCCACCATTTCGCTTCGTATTTATTACCTTGGTGAGTGACTTGATCACCACCGTTGTAGATACCCGCAGCTTGCCACACAACATCACCATTACCGTCAGTTGGTTGTGAACTTGCTTCCCATGGGCCACCTAAATCAGGGCGCTCACCTTGTGTCCACCACTTAGCAGTATACTCTACGCCATTATAAGTCACCGTATCACCACCTACATAGATAGCCGCTGCATCCCATGTAGTTTCACCACCTGGCGGAGTTGTTGTGCCAGAATCTGTCACTTTGACATTAAAGCTCACAGCTGTAGCTGTTTGTCCATCACTTACCGAAACCGATACAACATAACTAGTATCTGCATCAACGCTGCCCGCTTGTAAGCTTACATCAGCACCAGAACCCACTAACGTTAAGCCTGCTGGTACTGTCCAGCTGTATGAAAGCGCATCGCCATCAGCATCAGATGCCGAAACCGCTACAGCCACACTCGCATCTTCAGCCACTGTTTTATCTGCAATTGCCGCAACCACTGGTGCTTGGTTCTCACCTGTTGTTGGTGCTACAACATTCACTGTAACGTTACGGCTTACACTTGCCTCACCATCGCTAACACTCACAGCAACCGTGTATTGCGTATCAGCAGTCACTGATGGTGCAGTAATAACAAGTGTATTTGAATTTTCACCGCTTACTGTTAACGCGCTGTCAGCTGTCCAGCTAAAGCTTAGTGGATCGTTATCTGCGTCAGTTGCCGATGCAGTCACAGATACACTTTCGCCCGCATTAACAGATACGGAGCTTGACACAGATAGCACGGGCGCTCTATTGCTAGGCTCAGTGACTGTACCACCCAACCCCTCATGCATTGCATTAAGAATATCACCATTATCAGCATCAATTTCCCATGCAAATAAGCCACCTAAATTATGCTGATTGACATAATTACCTTTAGCAATAACTGATGCAGGGCTGTCATATGTAATGAGCTTGCCTGTTGAACGATTCCATACATACGCACCTTTTGCTTGCTGATCATACCCCACTTCAAAGCCATTAATTCCAGTACCTGAAGCACCGATCATATTGGCTTTAATGCCTTTATAATCAATAACACCATCTTCCCAAACGCCCTGCGCAGTGCTGCCTTTAAGTGGGCCGGTCCCTGTTGCTGTCATTGGATTTCCATCAATACTTGTGCCTGTTGGATAAACGCCTTCCCAACCACGACCATACATAGCGGTACCTACCACGATTTTCTTCGATGGTACGTTTTGCGCTAGCAATAACTGAACTGCATTGTCGGTTGTGTAAGCCGGGCCTTTATATGGAACACCTTCCTCATCAACACCTGTGCCATCGCATTGACCAACGCGGAAATGCGATGAACAATAAAGCGCTGTTTGGTGACCCGTCACACCACTCCATGCACCATAAAAGTCATAAGTCATGGCAAAGATATAATCCATATACTGACTAGCGGCTTGATAATCAACATCTTCAATTTTGTCATAACCTGCACCAATCGCTGATGTTAACTCATACTCACGACCGGTCTCTGCTTCGAGTTTGTCAAGCATCGCACGAAGCTCTTGCATCAGCGCTACGTATGCTGGGCCATCAGCAACTGGGTCGCCTAGGTTTGGATTAGCACCATCACCACCAGGGAACTCCCAGTCAATATCAACACCGTCGTAGAACTTCCACGTTCTTAAAAACTCTTCCATTGATGCCACAAACGTGTCGCGGTTTGCTTTATCGGTAAAGTAAGCAAATGGGTCTGATAAAGTCCAACCACCTACTGATGGTAAAATTTTCAGATCAGGATAACGCTGCTTTAACGCCATTAACTGCGAATAGGTACCACGAATTGGGTCATTACTATCAACACCTGGTAGCGCTTTTTGAATCGCTGCCCATGGGTCGTGGATCACAACTTCAAAATCTTGCGAGCCTGCACACGCCGTATTTAGCGCGTTTTTAGGACCGCCTGTTAACGAGTCATTAGGTCCACAAATTGGAATAAATCCATACAAGATATGACTGAGGTTTTGCGCTGGAATATTAGTTACATCATAGTCACGGCCATAAATACCCCATTCAACAAAGTAGGCACCGGTTACAAGGCCATCTTTGGTGCCAATATCTTGGTTGTTTGGATCATAATCCATCGGCAATGGCGCTAAGTGACCGCCATCTGTATCGGCAATAACAATTGGCTTACCTTCACTGCGAGCACAGGTGATACCGCCTTCACATAGTTCTACATATAATGTGTGACGACCCGCTTTATCATACGGGAAGCTAATAACACCACTTTTAGTGCCTGCTGCCAGCGAGCCTTCATTAACCAGCATATCATCAAAGTACACTTTATAGCTGTCGCCGCCATCACCACTCCATGCGTTCCATTCAATGCTGATAGTGACTTCATCAACGCGGTTCACCAAACTCTTATATGAACCTGTGCCTTCAAGATCGACCTCAACAAATGAGTACTCTTGTGGTTCCCAAATAATGGTCGGTGTTGATGGTGCCGCATTTGCTGCACTTGCAAAGAGTGCAACACCAATGGCTGCGCTTAATTGTTTTATATTCATGATTCTCTCTTATCTGTTTTTATATAGCGTTACGCTGTTATTGATAAAGTTTGAACTACAAAACTTTAGATTTCTGTCCATACTTGGCTGGCACCCGGTACATCTCCTTGGGTCCACCACTGCGCTCGATAGCGCTGTCCTTGATAGGTTACTTCGTCGCCGCCTTGATAGGCTTTGCCGCTGTTCCACTCGATTGATGCACTGCCAGATTCAAGCTGCCATGCATCACTACTGTCTGGTTGTGCGCCTTGGTTCCACCATTTCGCGCTGTAAACGCCGCCGTTGAAACTCACTTTATCGCCCGTGTTGTATTGGCTTGTGCTATTCCAAGCAGGAACGCTCGGATCAACAGGGTCAGGGTCGACCACAGCGCTATTAATCACAGTCACGGTAAAACTTACTTGGCTTGTGAGCTCGCCATCTGACACCGATACACTCACGGTGTAACTTGCATCAGCATCCACAGCGGGGGCGTTTAGCGTGATGTTGGCATCGCTACCCGTAAAGCTCAGTGGTGCAGGTACATCCCAGCTATAAGTTAAGGTGCTTTGTTGATCATCAAAGGCGTGCAGGTGTATCGCGGTGCTGCTCTCTTCTTCGACTTGAAGGTCATCTGGTTGATGAATTATCGGCGCGGTATTGTCAGGAGCCGCTTGTATGCTTAGTGCAAAGCTGTAGTTTGCATTCGTTGTAAAGACCTGATTAGTCATTAAATCAGACGCATCAAAGGCAATATCTCCGGCGCTATTTTGCACGCCAATATTAACTAAGTGCGCGTAATTAAGGTTTAACAACGCTGCAAATTCAGCCTGCCAATTGGCTTGATTATCAGCTGTGATCTGCATTTGTTGAGTAAGTAACTCTTGGCCATTTTCATCAAATAACCGAGCTGACACACTACCGCCAACCTCGGCGTCTTGCCCTTGACGAACAAAGTAGCTAATTGCTGTCCAATCGGTTGGCTCTGTTGGGGTCGCATCGCTGACAATATTAATATCGCTACAGTTGTAGAAGCCTTCGCCACCGGCATCTTCTCGTTGCCAGCGCGTATATAATATGGCATCGCCACTGCGCCCTTGCGGGATAGACACACTCATTTCATAGTAACGGTCGTTATTAGCATCAATGCTAAAATCAAGATTACCGTACTCTTCAACAAGCTCTAGGTCATCCCAAGTAAGCACTTGAGTCGCACTATCAAAGCCCGGTTTTGTTAAATAAAACTGCCAAAAACTCGGGTTATGCGGCGTACTCGCTAAAAAGCGCACTAAAATATCGCCATTTGCATTAGGAATAACCTCACTGCGTTGCCAATGCGCTGAAGGTAAATCCATACCGCGTTTTTCTGGGTCGCCTGCGGCACATAACCGGCCATCAGGTACACTTTGTTTAACTGCCGCAAGGTTTGTGTAATCAATGGTATTAGCCGAAAATTCAATGTCTTGCACAAACTGCACATGCCCTGCTTCAACAAACGCTGCTCGACAAGCAAGATTAGGAATACCCGTGCCATCAGCAGGCCACCAGTACCCGCCATCGGCATTACAAAATGCTTGGCGTGCCTTTGGGCTTTCTAAGAATCCGTGGGCATTCACATGGCTTGATGCACAGGCAAGCAGCATGCTGGTTGCCACTGCCGATAAAGACAATGCCTTTGATTTCATTACTTTCATTGTTGTTCTCGCTGTAGAAATGCGGAGCAAAGTCCTTGCTCCGCTTAGTTGGTTAAAGCGTGCAACTCACCGTCCAGTCAGCAGATGTGCCTGGCTCTGTGCTCGTCCACCACTTTGCTTCGTAAATCACGTTGTTGTGATACATTAGGTCGCCGCCAACAGCATGGCTTGGATTACCAGCCCAATCAGTTTGCGGCCAATTTGGATACACAGGGATGCTCGCTACATCAACACCATTACAGCTTCCCTCGCCACCCGTACCACCACCGGTGTCACCGCCAGTATCACCACTGCCGGCAGTGCCATCCGGTAGCATTGGGTATTCGTATTTGAAGGCGTAGGTTTTGCCATTTTTCTCAATAGTGAAGTTAGTTGGCCCTGTAATTGGCATGTAGTACATAACTTGTGCTTCAACGGTTTCACCTGTGTTAAATGACTTTTCGATACCGCCCCACTCATTCACTAAAGTGATTGAAAAACGATGGAACTCATTTTCAAAGCCGCCGATATTATCGCCAGCCGCATTAGAGCCATTCGCTTCAACAGCCATACCGAGCTTTTCTTGTGCATTCCAATTTGATTTGAAAATCGCAGAGGTAGAAACGGGCACATCAAAGCTGATTTTCGCGCCGCTTAAGTCGATATCTGAGTTATTGGTGAATGCGAATGTAGGTGCAATTGGGTAGTTATCATCACCAATTGGGAAGTCTTTCACTGCAAAGCTTACGTCAACAGCTTCGCTTGGCAGGGTGAAATCGACATTGCCTTGATGCGTGTTATAAGCCACACCACTTTGGTTAAATTTATCGTAAGCAAGTGTGGTTAAGCTTGAGCCCATGAAGTACTCACCTTTCGCTGAGTCATAATCATAGTCACCGGCAAGCTCCCAGAACATGATGCCACCTAGGCCATTGTTGATAACATAATCAACTTTGGTTGCCATTGATTGCTCATCTTCAATTGATAAGAATACCTTTTTCTCTGCATTCCAAAGCCATGGAGCAACCGCCACATCATCGTAGTAACGTGTGTAAGTACCCGTTAATACATCGTCGGTATCCGATTCTGGCGTGAGGCCATAGATTTCAAGGTAAGAAGGGTTAATGCCATTTTCGAGATTTTTCGCATGCCATAGTGGGTTCGAACCTGCTGGCATTTCTTCACCAACATCGTTCTTATCGTGCCATAGGTTATCAATGCCGAGTGCGCCATTACCACATTGGTTTTTCTCACCAACGCCAGTCCCTTTCGCACATTTTGATTGATCTGGCAGCGCTGCTTGGCCCCATAAACCATTAGTACCGCCCGACACATCTTTAAAGCCACGGGTGTAATATGGAATACCAATATTGATCCGACCTGCAGAGACCGCACCGCGGAAGTAACGCACAGCCCAATCAGTATTTAAATAACCAATTCCTTCAAACTCCGCAGTGGTATAAACGCCCCATTGCGCTAATTCAGAATCAAGACCGGTATCAAACAAGGCTGCGTTGTGGCCTACATGTGAATTCCATGCACCATGTAAGTCATAAGACATGATGTTAACGTAATCAAGATACTTCACGCTTTGGAATGTTTCCATACCACGTAATAAGTATCCTGAAGATGGCGAAGCAATCGTTAACAAGTAATGCTTACCAGCCTTTTCACCTGCAATATCAAGTTCTTCACGTAGTTTTTGCATCAATACACGATAAGAGGCATTAAGACCTGCGCGACGTGCATTAGAGATAGGAAAATCATCAGGGTGGCCTGAGTCATTCATTGACGATGGGTATTCGTAATCAATATCGACACCATCAAAACCGTAGGTTTCAATAAACTCAACAGCACTTTTCGCAAAAGCATCAATTCCCGCTTGGTTCACTGAGCCATCGGCATTAGTTGTCATCGTGTAGAAACCACCGCTATTTACGCGAGTACCGTCTGCACCAAAATAACCACCGGTTTCAGCCCAACCACCTACAGAGATTAAGGTTTTTACATCTGGGTGTTGTTTTTTAAATTTATTGAGTAAGTTAAAGTGACCTGTGTAACTAAAGCTTGGATCCATTTCAGCGCCGGTAACGCCCGGCCAAGTCATGTTTGTCGCAGGGTTGCCAGCTGCATTTGGATCACCTATCGATACTTTGTTATTGCCATCAACATGCGCAAAGGCATAGTTAATATGGGTGATCTTGTCCCATGGAATATCATTAACTAAGTAACTTGGCTGACCATTGGCACCATTTCGCCAACTAGTAAAGTAACCAATAACACGGCGTGGGTGATCTGCGCCCATTTTCTCACGGCCATTTGCATCATATACGCTACAGTATGGGGTATTCACACCTGGGGTTTGATATAAGCCTTGCGGTTTACAATCTGTACCTGGTTCTGTTGCTTCAACAACATTAACAACTTTGCTTTGTGTCCCCGTCGCGCCTTCGTTATCGGTCACCGTTAAGGTAAATGAAAATTGCCCAACTGCAGGTGCCTGCCAGGTATAACTTGAAGAAGCAGCACTTGCTTGATGAACTTCGGTGCTGTTTTCAGTTAACGATAACGCAGTTACTTGGCCATCGTTATCAGTGCCAGAAAGCGCAAACACCACACTGTCACCCACCGTTACTTGCGATGGCAGTGAGCTAAATTCAATGCTCGCCACCGGCGATTGGTTAACTGGCTCAACGTCATCAGACACACTCACTGAATGTGCAACGGCTGCAGAGGTTAGGCCTAAATCATCCGTTGCGACCGCACTAATCACATGACTGCCTTGGGTTGCTTGCCAGCTCGCTGAGTAAGGTGTGCTTGTCACAACACCCAGCGATGTTCCATCAACAAAAAACTCTACACTTGCCACGCTACCATCAGGATCAACGGCAACCGCACTTATGACAACGCTGTCACTAATGGTAAATAAAGAACCCTCTGCTGGTGTTAAGCTGCTAATTTGAGGCGCTTGATTCTCATTGACAACGCTGTCACAAACACCCAATAAACGCCACTCTTGATCGACACCAGAAGTCTCCACAGGATTAGTTTGCGTCCACCACTTGGCTTCATAAGCGCTACCTTGTGCCTGAACCTGATCACCACCAACATGTGTTTGCCCTTGTTGCCACACTTCTAAGTTGCTGCAATCAATCGCAGCGTGTGCTGTAAAGCCATATAAACCCAGTGACAGTGCACTCAGTTTAAAAGCATTTTTTATTAATTTATGCGAGCTCATTCGCTCCCTCCGCCCAAAGTTTTATAACATTTATTTTACAAATCCAACTTTAAAGTAACACAAAGTAGTAGTTCGTCAAGTCCAAATTTACCTACATCAGGTAAAATAAACGCACTTTTTGGTGTATGATTTAGTTAAAACCACTAAAAAAGAATTAATTATTTTTATCAAAAAGCAAAAACGAGAATGATTCTACCGAGTAAAAATGAACATAAAATTAACAATAATTTAACCATGGAAAGCGCGGTACTTCTAGCCTGTATAAAAAACAAGCAACGCTTGTGTGAGGGTAGGCGAAAATAATTATCGTATCGATTATAGGTATATAACGAATAAATTAGTTTTCAGGTAAAAATTTCTATAAAAATTGAGTGAAAGTTATTCTTAACACAAATTTTAGTCGTAAAAAAAGCAAACTCTCAGTGTTTGCTTTTCACAAAAATCCTATTTGATCACAACTTAATTAAGCAGCGATTAAATAGGACTCTCGTCCTGCATGTTTTGCCTTACGTTGATATGCACCTTTACCTTTTTTAGGTTTCTCTACTTTTGCGGTGAACAGCTTAGATGTCACCATTGCGGCGTACACATTATCGTTAATTACACCACGACCTGTATCAACTTGGCCTTGTGTGCGTTGTTTCTTTTTGCTCATTTTTTGCTCCTATTTAAAGTGTTGCGAGTATATACCTACCTAAGCGCTACGCAAGCGGTTTTTAAGAAAAAAACGATGATTTTCCCACTTATTTTGTCTTAAGCGCTTTTACTAAACACCATGCCTTGTTGTCATTTTTCTGACTAAATTCGTATTTTGATTGCATTCACTACCTAACTGCTGGCAAAACTAGCGAAAACAATCATAGTTAATTAAAAACAAACAGGATTACGATGACTGACTTTCTCCTAATAGCCTATATTTTCCTTATTGCAGGCATTATTGCCGTGCCTATTGCCAGCAAATTTGGGCTTGGCTCAGTGCTTGGCTACTTACTCGCAGGTATTGTTATTGGGCCAACACTGACATTTTTAAATGTTGATGTGATTGCCATCCAGCATTTTGCTGAGTTTGGTGTGGTAATGATGCTGTTTATTGTTGGCTTAGAGCTTGAGCCCAAAGCGCTTTGGTCAATGCGAAAACAGCTTATTGGCCTTGGTGGCGGACAGGTGGTTTTATCAGCCGCAGCCTTTACTGGTATTAGTTTAGCATTTGGTCATGCTTGGCAATCGGCACTCACAATAGGTTTAATTTTATCGCTCTCATCTACCGCAATTGTACTGCAAACGCTTTCAGAGCGCGGGCTATTAAAATCAGATGGTGGCCAAGCCTCATTTAGCGTATTACTCACCCAAGATATAGCTGTTATTCCTATGCTGGCGTTTATTCCATTGCTAGCTTTACCAGAATTAGCACCCGTAATGGCTGATACAGCCTATGCAAGCGAAGACGGTCATGCTGGTTTAAGCTTGGTAGCAGGTCTTGAGAGCTGGCAAGCAGCATTGGTTACTTTAGGTATGATAGCGCTCGTCGTTTTTGGTGGTAACTACTTAACCGCACCAATTTTTAGATTTGTAGCACAAGCACGGCTTCGTGAACTATTTACCGCAACGGCTTTATTCTTTGTTATTGGTATCGCTTTGATGATGTCATTAGTTGGCTTATCACCTGCGCTTGGTACCTTTTTGGCAGGTGTAGTGCTTGCAAATTCACCTTATAAACATGAGCTCGAAAGTAATATCGATCCCTTCAAAGGGTTACTGCTTGGGCTATTTTTTATCACCGTTGGCGCAAGTATCAACTTTCAATTACTCGCAGATAACCTTACTACCATAATGCTATTAACTGGCGTACTGATTGTAACTAAAACAGTTGTGCTGTTATTTTTAGGCCGTATTTTTGGGCTAAGAGGCGCTGCATTTTGGTTACTAGCACTGGGGCTCGCACAAGCTGGTGAGTTTGGTTTTGTACTACTGGCTTACATTGTATCTAATAATGTTTTAGCCGCAGCCGTTGCCGACCAACTATTACTGGTTGTTACTTTATCCATGCTGCTTTCGCCAGGCTTATTTATTCTCTATCAACGTGTGATAGCACCACGCTTTATTTGTGAACAAGCAAGGCAAGATACAGAAGAGTTCCCTGATGATAGCCATGTGATCATTGCAGGCTCAGGCAGAATGGGTGGCCTTGTTGACCGTATTTTACAAGCTGGCGGCTATAAAACCACCGTGATTGATTACAACTACAAACAACTTGAAGCCCTTGAGCGTGTTGGTATTCGCAACTTTTTTGGTGATGCAACTCGACCTGACCTACTCAGTGCTGCAGGTATTGAAGATGCAAAACTGCTGGTTGTTGCGCTTGATGATGCCGAACAAATCACTAAATTAGTCCGCTATGCTATGCAAAATTATCCGCATTTACATGTAGTTGCCCGCGCAGTTGATCGTCACCATGTATACGACTTATGGGCTTACGGCTGTCGCGATATTATCCGCGAAACATATGACAGTACACTGCGCATGGGTCGCTCTTCCTTTGAGGCACTGGGTATTGAGCGAGAAAAAGCCCAAGAAATGATCGATATCTTCAGTGAGTTTGATAAAGAAATGCTACGCGAAGCCGCCGATGTCTACGAAATCGGCGTACCATTCGAAGAAAACCATGCCTATATCGAACGTATCAATAAAATATTCGATGAAAAAGAACCCGAAATAAAACATCAAATGCGCGAGATTTGCGAACGAGTTACAAGCAACTAGTTTCGAGGTTAGAGGGGAAAAGAGCTAGGTGCTAGGTGCTAGGTGTGAGAATAAACGCGATATAAAATCGCTGCTACAAACTCGTTTCTCGCAACTTTACTCTCTCTAACTTTCCCCTCAATAACTATTTCAAAGCTTTGCAGCCAATCGATTTGGATAGAAAAAGTCTTTGCTATCAATGCATTTAATTTTGCTTATGTCTGTGTGAAATGGGTTGATTAAATAATTGTATTCATCGGGGCATAGACTTGAAGGAACTTGAAGTACGGCTGCATCCATCGATGCTAGCCAATCAGAACCTAACGCTTGCGTCTCTGTAATGTAGGGGTGATCATCCCATGCTTTTGGAAGTTCGCTAGCTACTAGCCTAATAATCTTGAGATCATCAGGGATTTGAATCGTTGTAATACTCAGGTTTGTACTTAAAATATCCGTTGTGTCATTCACTAATCGCTCAAGCATTGCTAAAGAGCGTGAGCTTGCCGTATACACAATAGGTTTACCAACAAAATGCCACCGTCCTTGTGCATACAAACCACCCAGCCCAGATAACGCGTTGGCTAGATCATTATGTACTTTGGGTGCTATTCGGTAGCAAATCATTAAGCGGTAAACCCGTACTCAAGCCCTAGTATCACGCGTTTAATAAGCTCACGACCGCGGATTGTATGGATCACCGACTTTGGCTCTTGATTAGCAAATTGAATATTAGGGGTGCTAAGCCATTCGTTCCAGCGTTTAACATCACCAAAATAAGCAATCCCTTGTGACGAAATACGTGCCACTTCTAACGCATTTTCACTCAACTTGGCATTCAACCGCTTTCGGTCTTTACTATATCTTTCGAGTGTACGCATAGTGGTACCGATTGAGGCTGCTAAGCTATTAGCGTCCCAATTTAGCTCTTTAGCGAGTGATTTAATCGCACTAACTGTCACGCCTTGTGTTGCAACACTTATTTCATCCAGTGTATTTGAATTGATAGTTACTCGACCATCAGTGACCACACCTAAATAATCAGTTTCAACAGCATTCATTTTCCACCTCGCCAAAAAGACAACTGTCACTTATTATAGCGACAAATGTCGGATACTACAATTAAGCAAAAAAATAGCGCCTTGAGGCGCTATTTAAGTTTCACTTCAACTTAGGAATTAAAAACTAAAACTCAGTTTTGCGTAGTAAGTCATACCATCAAAACCATAAGGTAATGCACGAACAGGGTATTTGAATGCTTGGTTAGTAATAAAATCAAGAGCTTCGTCTTCGCCAAGTTCGTCTGGGGTTACATCAAAGATATTATCAATACCCGCCGATAGCATCAGTTCGTCAGTTAACTGATAACCAAGGTTAACATCAACTAATACTGCTGACTCAACAGTGCTTGTGTCTTTAAACTCACCTGTAGGTGATAATTGATCAGGCAAACCAATGTGGTCATTACCAAAGTATTTAACGTCTGTTTCACCATAATAATTAAAGCGTAGCATGCTGTTGAAATCGCCGCGATCGTATTCAAATGTTAACGTTGCACGCTCACCTGGTTGACCGTCTGTTAAGAAACTACGTTGTAAATCATCAAGGGCAATTGACTCAGGAATCCCTTCCGGTGCATTCACATCATCAATTTCAGTCTCGTTAATGTTACCTGCAAACGTTGCTGAGAAATTACCATCGTACAAATCAGTGCGATACGAAGCGATGATATCAACACCTTTGGTGGTTGAATCAACCGAGTTTGAGAAATAGTTAGCTTGCTGTGCCCCTGTTGCATTAAGTGCAGCGACAGCTTCGGCACTAAATGCCACATCATCCGCAGACATTAAGCTGCCAAGAGTAATTCTGTCTTTAATTGCAACATGATAAAAATCAACGGTCAGTGATAAATCGCTGGTTACGTTATAAACAAAACCTGCACTTAAGTTTTCTGAGCTTTCAAGACCGAGGTTATCAACACCCAGTGCTGAGGGGAAATCAGAGCCTGCAGTTGCCGTAAATGATTGCAGTAATACGCCACCAGCACCTAAATTTGTGGTGTAAGCGGTATACGCACTTTGTTGTAGAGATGGTGCTCTAAAGCCAGAAGAAATGGCACCACGAACAGCAAAGTCATCGGTAATTTCATAACGGGTTGCTAGCTTACCAATGATGTCATCACCGGCATCAGAGAAATCTTCATAACGAAGCGCTGCGCTTACTTGCCATGCGTCCGTGATCAGCGTTTCGGCATTTACATAAAATGCATAACTGTGGCGGCTCTCTTTGTTTGATGCTTCAGGGCGTAAACCGTTATATGCCTGGAAACCACACTCAGCGAATACGCTACTGTCGTTTACCGCAGGGTATGAAGTATCTGAATTAGCTAAACCACACGCATAAGAGGCTTCTTCGCCCGGCACGATCTCATAGTTTTCTTTACGGTATTCAGCCCCCACAGATACATATAAAGGCTCGCTGCGGCCAATATCGACAATACCATTGAGGTCTGCATTTATAGTCGTTTGGTCAAATCTAAAACCCCCTGAGTACCCGCCGTTAGGGCCTGCTTTTGCAACAATATCAGCATCACTTGCATCTGGGTTGTTCGCTACATATTCAGCAGCATACGACGCATTTAGCGTGTTTTTTGACGTGAAATCATAGCTGTTTTCACCATATACGGCAGATACGTCATAGCTCCAATCTGGAGTTAACTCACCGCGCAGTCCAAGTGAAAACGAAATATCTTCGGCTTCGTTATCGATGCGAGGTAAAAAGCCATCGCCATAAACTTGCACCACGTTCTTCGCTGCTTGGTCAAAGTTACGGTAAAAACCATTACCTAGCGCAGTACGGTTTGAGTATCCGCCAAATGAGTAAAGTTCGGTCTCACCAAAAGGTAACGCCATATTATAAAACACAGAGGTAAATTCGCTATCAGCATTACCCTGCCCCCAGCGAACATCATCAGATAGCGTCCCAGCGGGCACATCAACTGAGCCACCAATATCACGCTCAGCGCGGTTGGTGCCATCCGCATCACGGTATTCCAAAGAAAAGTTAATGAAACCGCCTTCATCGCCTAAGTCGAAGCCACGGTTTAAACCCATTGAAATAGTGTCACCATCGCCTTCACCCGTGCTACCAGCTTGCACATAGCCCGTTGTAACACCGGTTGAATCGTTTAACGATAAGTTGATAACACCGGCAATCGCATCAGAACCATATTGCGCAGCAGCACCATCACGAAGTACTTCAACACCTTTTAACGCAGTAAGAGGAATCGCATTCATATCGGTACCCGCAGCACCGGCACCTACAGTACCATTTAAACCAAAAATAGATTGGTTATGACGGCGTTTGCCATTGATAAGCACTAACGTTTGGTCTGGCTGTAAACCACGAAGAGTCGCAGGTCTAAATAAGTCAGAGCCATCTGACACTTGCGTACGAGAAAAGTTAAATGAAGGAGCCGTCGCTTGCAGACTTTGGCCCAGTTCAGTGAATCCACCTTTGTTTAAGTCGTCGGCATCAATCAAATCAACCGGCGATGTTGATTCGGTAGCCGTACGATTGGCAACTCGTGAGCCTAATACTGAGATTTGTTCGATGTTTTTATCTGCTTTAGCAGCAGATGCTTGCTCTGCTGCCTGCACTGAAGTTGCAGAAACAGCCATACTAACCGCAACGGCCAGCATACTTAAAGAATGTGTTGTCATGTGTATCCTGTTGATATTCCGGCTTTCCTTAAAACAAAAAAACGCCCCTTTTGGAGAAATTAAGAAAAGCACTAAGCACGTGTTGTTGATTTTAGAAATCACGATTTTTGAAAGTTAACTCAAGCCTGCGAGTTAACTCTTACAAAACATCCTATCAACAAATACACAAAAGGGAAGAAAAATAAGGTACGACTTAGGTATAAACATTCCCATTTGTAGTATTAATAGGACTTTACAAACAGAAATTATTCGTTTTTCAGTAGAAATAAGCAAAATAATGCAACTATCAGCTTATCTCTACTGAGAAGGGAAATGTTTACTGATCTTGCTCAAGCATCGCCAGTTTTTCATCTTCAAGCATTAACGCCATAGTGGCAATCTCAGATAAGCTCTCGTCTAGCGCATTAAAGAAGGTGACAAACCCTTCGCCTAGTTTTTCTGGTTCAGGGTGATTTGCCAGCGCCTGATCCCACATCGCGAAGGTCGTTAGTAAATCGAGAGTTGCTTCAAAATTATCAATAAACAGCTGACCATCTTCGCTTTCATTATCTTGCTGATCATCAGCTTTAAGTAAAAATTGTAAGTCGCTGTGCCAAATATCTTGGTTCACAATATACGCCGCAATATAGCCGCTACAAAAGTCCTGCAATGCTTGGCTTGGCTCATTGCTGTTTACTTCATTTGGGTATAATTCTGCTAAGATTTTCTTTTGTTCAACTTGTGCTTCGGTGATGTTATCAAGCAATTCAATCATCGCATCGCGAGGCTCTGAATCTGTCATTAAAGTGTTAAACACCGACTCATCATTGTCAGCAATATAATTTGCTAATTCTGATTCCCCAAAAAACTCTGAGCAGGCCAATAGACCAGACATATAGCCAAGCACTTGGTCCAAACTTACTTGATTAGTCTCGCTTTGACTCGCGAGGTAGTTTTTAAACACATCCGAACTTTGTTGATTTAGCATATTGAGCCTTTGCATGTTGGTTTGCTATGGGTGTATTCCTACCCTAGCGAATTCACAAATTTTTGCAACAACTGAAATACTGTCAGCTAGTTACAGTTTTCCTGACCTGACTTTGCACAGGAAACACGCAGCTAATTCTTGTGCCCATTCCTTCTGTACTTTGAATATCAATACAGCCTTGATGTTCATGCACTATGGCATACACCATGGTCATCCCCATGCCGGTGCCTTCTCCAACAGGTTTTGTGGTGTAAAAGGGATCGTATATTTTCGCAATGGTTTCTTCTGACATGCCGGCGCCATTGTCTTCAATATCTATATAAATATGCTGTTCGAGCTCATATACGGCAACAGATATTTCAGCATTTGATTTTTGATTATCACAGGCTTGTTTTGCATTAATTAGGATATTGACTATCACTTGGCTTATTGCAGGTAAGTTACACCAACTTTGTGATATAGGGCTGTACTGGGTATGTAAATTACAATCACGCAGTTGGTTTGCTAATAGTTTTACGGCACTTTTTACTGCATCTGTCATATCAGCAAATTGCTTGTCGTGACCTTTGGGCCGCGAAAAATCTAATAAATTAGCAACAATTTTACTGATCCTTTGCAATCCTTGTGAGGTATCGCTAATTAAGTCAGGTAGCTCTTCGGCTACAAAGCGAAATGAATGCAATTTATTTAGCTCAGTTAATTGCTTACAGAATGTTACTTTATCGGTTTCACTACAAGCAAACTCATCGCACACAGCGAGCAAATCACTAAAGTAATCACAATAGTTTTTTAAACAATCAACATTACTGATGCTATAGGCAAGCGGGTTATTTATTTCGTGCGCAACCCCTGCGCAGAGTGTTCCTAAAGTAGCCATTTTTTCAGCTTGAATAAACATGGCTTGATGGTGTTTTAAATCAGCAATTTTTTGCTCAAGCTCACTGTTTAATGCCACTAAAATCCTGCTTTTATCTGCAAGCAATTGCTCAGCTTCTTCTCTGGCCGCTTTTTCTAATAAGTAGGCTTGCTTAAAGTCATCCATTTTCATCTCAAACTTTATTTGTCTCTTTTAAAACCTAGCACAAGGCTGGATTTAAGGCTATGTTATTGATTAACGATGATTCACAGTAAAGCGCTATGGCTGAAAAAGTTAGCAAACAACATATTCAGGTTTTATGCATCGATGATGACGAAATCGTCTTGCGGACTCTTTTGCGATTGTTATCAGCGAATAACATCACTGCAAAAGCCTGTGCAGATCCACTTGAGGGACTAAAAATTTTAGCTACCTATAGTTTTGATGTGATTATCTGCGACATGCGAATGCCAAACATAGATGGCGCTGACTTCTTTGCGCAAGCACTCAATATAGACCCTGAGCCTCAACGGATTTTGTTAACTGGTTACTCAGATATCGACAACACCATTGCCGCCGTTAATAAAGGTAGGATCCATGCTTACATTCAAAAACCTTGGCAAAATGAGTTACTGCTGCGCAACATCAGTGATGGCATAGAAAAAACCTCATTAAAGCGCCAAAACAAGCAGTTAGAGCAAAAAATCAAAGCGCAAAACAGCCAGTTAAAAGAGCTAAACAATAACCTTGAGCAAATGGTCGAAAAGCGCACTCTACAAATTCGAAAAGTGCTCAAACAACTAGAAGAAGTAAACGAACGTGAAAAACACGAGCATCGCAGTACCTTTGAGATTTTATATAACTTTATTAATGCCAACCCATACCTTGATGGTATGCAAGCACAAAACATTGCCACTACCAGCAAACAAATTGCTGAACATCTTGGTTTAGATAAAAAACATATTGAAATGGCAGAAATGGCAGGCTACCTAGCACAAATTGGCTTGCTTGCCATGGAGCCAGAGCTTTATAAAAAGCCAACCAGAGAGCTTACAGAGAACCAAAAAAAGTTATTTTACACACACCCTAGTACCGCTCAGCTAATGCTAATGCCCGCTCCCCATTTACATGATGTATCTGAAGCAATTTATTACCAATTTGAACACTACAATGGCTCCGGCACACCTAAGGGTTTAAAAGGTAAAGAAATTCCAATTACGGCAATGATATTAGCTGTAGCGCGTGATTTTTGGCAAGCAATTGCTCATATCACAGTAAATGACAACAGCCGTTATGAAAGCGCACTCGATCAGCTACAATTATATAGCGGTACTCACTACCATCCAAAGATTTTAGAAGTGTTAGGGAGCCTTAAAATCAGCTGTGCTAGTGATCAAAAAGTGGGCACCATGAAGATTCTCACGGCACAGGATCTTAAAAAAGGTATGGTACTCGGCCATGCACTTAGAAGCTATGACGGTATCTTGCTTTTACCAAAAGGGCATGTGTTCGGTGCCAAATCAATTGCTAAGCTACAACAACTTGAAACGAAAAAACCAAATCCTTTCAGAATCATGATCAAAAATTAGCGAATAAAGTGATCACATATTCAGCTTACTTCGTTACAATGTGATTTATATTACGATTACTTCTAAAGGAGCACTCAGTGTCGCGATTTTCCGCCATAACCGATAAGCCACATGATGGCCGATTCAACAAAAAAACGGGCATTTTATTGACCAACTTAGGTAGCCCAGATGCACCTACTACCGCGGCACTTAGAACTTACTTGCGCGAATTCTTATCAGATCCTCGCATCGTTGAGATCCCACGTTTTATTTGGATGATCATCCTTTATTGCTTTGTACTTACTTTACGCCCAAAACGCTCAGCGGCACTTTATAAAAGTATCTGGACTGAAAACGGCTCACCATTGACTCACATTACCCGAGAGCAAAGCAAAAAGCTGGCAGCCCTTTTAAAGGAAAAAGGACACCAAGACACCGATGTAGTTATGGCGATGCGCTACGGTAACCCATCAATTGAAGCTGGCCTTGAAGAGCTTCGCGAAAAAGGCATCACACGCGTTATTGTGCTGCCAATGTACCCGCAATATTCAAGCACCACCATTGGTTCAACGTTTGATGCGGTATCAGATGTACTGCGTAAGTGGCGCTGGGTGCCAGAGCTTCACTTTATTAATGGTTATCACGATAACCCTATATACATTGATGCTTTAGCTGCTAGCATTAGCGAAGATTTAAATGCCCACGGCACACCACAAAAGCTAGTGTTTTCGTACCACGGTACACCTAAACAGTTTTTAGAAAATGGCGACCCATACTATTGCTTTTGTATGCAAACTACTCGTTTAGTTGCCGAAAAACTTGGGTTTGAGAAAGACTTTGCTGTAACTACATTCCAAAGCCGTTTTGGTAAAGCAGAATGGTTAAAGCCTTACACTGACGCAACACTTGAAAGCTACCCTGCTGAAGGCATTAAAGATATTGCAATCATCAGCCCTGCATTTAGTGCCGATTGTCTAGAGACATTAGAAGAAATAGAAGGTGAAAATCGCGAAATTTTTGAACATGCAGGCGGTGATAAATACCGTTATATACCTGCATTGAATACCCGTGATGACCATATCAATGCCATGTTTGAAGTGATAAAACCATTACTTAAATAACGAAAGGCCCCAGCAAATTTGGGGCCTTTTTTATTATACACTGCCTTGCGACTCGACAACTAAAACTCGCGCTTCTCCCTTAGGCTTTGCAACATGCTCCGTGCCAACACTGGCAAAAAAGATATCCCCTGCATTGAGAAGCTCAACGCATACTTCACCATGCTGCTTATAAAGCATTTCGACCTGGCCACTTAACACCACAAAAACTTCTTCACCATCATTGATATGCCATTTGTAAGGTTTATTTGTCCAATGCAAACGTGTTGTAATACCTTTCATATTGGCAATATCTAATGCCCCCCAAGCTCGATCAGCTGTGAATTCGCGACTTCGTATAACTTGCATCGTTTAAATCCCTCAATCTTTACGTGTCATAACTAAGGTCACCGTACCTGCAACAATTCCCCAAAATGCAGAACCGACCGAGAATAAGGTTAGGTTTGAAGCTGTGACTAAAAAGGTCACGATAGCGGCTTCGGTATAATACGCCTCAGTTAATGCTTGCTGTAAGCTACTGGCAATGGTTGCAAATAGGGCAATGCCTGCCAACGCCAAAATCAATGCCTGTGGCAAGCTTGCTACCAAACCAACTAGCGTAGCTGCAAGGAGCGCCATAATAATGTAAAACACACCACCAGCAATGCTTGCCCAATAACGTTTGCTTGGGTCTTTATCAGCCTCAGGGCTCATACAAATGGCAGCGGTGATGGCCGCAAGGTTAATGGCATAGCCACCAAATGGCGCAATAATCACATTTAATAGCCCGGTAACATTTAAAGCGGCCGACACGGGTGCTTTATAATGGTGTGCTTTTAACACGGCAATACCTGGTAAGTTTTGCGATGTCATGGTCACAATGAATAGCGGCAAACCAACGCTTATCATACCGTTAAGATCAAACTCAGGAGCAATATAAGCAAACTCGCTCATTCTCCATTGCCAACTAGTTGTATCGATTTGACCCGTTAGGCCTGCCATTAAAAAGCCAGCCACAACCACGGCAAGCATAGCAAAACGCGGGAAATAGCGTTTCCCGCACAAATATACGGCCACCATTAAACCAATCACTAAAGGTAGCTCGTTCATAAAATTAAATACATCAATACCAAAATTCACCAGCACGCCAGCAAGCATGGCACAAGCTAGTTGGCTTGGTATCTTGTTCATCATTTTTTCGAATATGCCAGTAATGCCAGACAAAAACACCATCGCCGCAGAGAACATAAACGCGCCAACAGCTTGATTTAAGCTATACCCTTGGGCACTTGAAATAAGTAGTGCCGCACCAGTTGTTGACCAAGCGATAAGAATGGGCACTTTATAATAATAAGACAAAGCAATTGAGCTCAACCCCATAGCAAGACCGAGCATTAGCACCCAACTAGCAACTAAATCAGGCGTGCCACCTAAAACCATAACAACCTGATAAATAAGCGCTATTGAGCTGGTAAAACCAATAATAACGGCCACTAACCCCGCAGTTGCTCGACTGATGAGCTGACTCATGTACACATACTCCATGGCAATTAAAAATCTACCATATCCTATGATTTGCTAAATGGCACTGTACACTTTTGTAGTATTTTAAGATTTGATTACTATACAGATGAGACAAAAAAGGCGTGTTAGTAACACGCCTTCTACAAAATTAAACCACCTCTAAACAAGGCTCTTTGACCACGGTAGGCTTATCGAAAATACCTAAGCGAATGCGAATAAAGTGCAAAATTTCTTTGGCTACATCAATACCCAGTGCACCTTCTAAGCCTTCAAAACCTGGGCTTGAGTTTGCCTCACAAATTTTGAAGTGTTGCTCATCAAACAATAAATCAATGCCCGCTACATCAAGATTAAGTACGTTAGCAGTTTGTGTAGCAAGCCATTCAATTTCTGGTGTAATAGGGAATGACTTACCTGTACCACCGGCACTTACATTGGCTTTAAAGTTTTTACCTTGCGAGTTACGCTCCATACAAGCTACCGCTCTACCACCGATAGTAAGTACTCGCAAATCACGCCCATGGCTGGACTTAACAAACTGCTGTAAAATAATGTTTGCTTGTGGATTTGCAGCCTCAATAAGCTGCATTAAGTCATCAAACTCTTCTTTTGATTTTGATAAAAATACGCCACTGCCCTGCGAGCCTGATAAGGTTTTAATAACCACAGGAAAGCCAATTTGCTTTTCAACTAAATCAATATTCACTGGAAACTTAACCAGCATAGTATTTGGTGTTGGTAAATTACACTCAGCTAGAATTTGCTGCGCGAACAGTTTGTCTTTAACTGTTTCAATTGATTGCGAGCTATTTACACAGTAAACACCCAAGCGCTCAAGGTGGCGAATAATCGCCAGCGCAAAATACGTTGTACTTGCACCCATGCGAGGAATAACAAAATCTGGTAGTTGTACTGACTGGCCATCAATTAAAATACTTTTACCATCTTCACGAGTGATAGTGAGATCAAATTGATCAGGCGAATAAACCTGTAACTCTATACCCTCTTCTTTTGCTGCCGCAAGTAAACGTTCTACTTCATAGGTTTCTTGCTTTAACAAACCTTGGCTATCTTTATAAATGATCCAGCCGCGCATGGTCGGTACCTCTAATCTTGGAGTTTCAGTGACAAAAAAACGCGGATTATGCTCAGCATTAGCAATCGAGTAAAACAAATTAATTTTATCGACACGATAATAAAAGCAACTACTTACTGATTATCTATTGACCAACTTGTTAACTTAAGGTAAAAAATAACAGTAAGTTAACATAAAAACCCGTAAGAGAAACATGTGAACAGGACGCTTGCATTAATCTTTATTTTGCCGCTTACAGCCTTTGCACTGAATGAATGGCATATTCAAAGTGATGGTTTTAAAACAAAACCCAGCACTCAGCAGTTTGTTGCCTCTTACAAAGCTGAAGCAGATCAAATAGCCCCGCAGCCAATTGTGAACTTAACTGCGCCCCTTAACCAGTTATCTGACCGCGCACACGATTACCTATATAAACAAGGCCGTTTACCCGAACAGTTAGCAAACACCGCATTCAGCGAGTTTGATTTAGATACCCTTAAAACCTTACAACCCGGCGATAACTTTATTTTAGTAATAGACGAATATCTTAGTTACACCGTAGAGATCAGTAACATTATAGAAGCCAGTAATGGCGATAGAAGTGTGTTTGGGAAGGTCAATGCTCATGCTAAAGCTGACTATCAAGCGGTGATGACCCTCACAGAAAATACCCTACAAGGCCAATTTGATGCCAATAACCAAAGTTATAAATTTCAAAGCCATGGTGAATATGGCTGGGTGACAAAGTTATAGGTTACGAGTTTCGAGATGCGAGATATGAGATATTAGTCTGTAGCAGCGATTTTATATCGCGTCAAAGAGCCTAAATCCTAGCGCCCAGCGCCAAACGTTTTCACTCGTAGGCGTGAAACTTGTTTCGCGCGAAATAAATTTCACGCCTACGATATCGTATTTAACCTTGGCAAGGTCAGCCACAAACTAAATTAAAACTTATGACTTAAAGCTTACAGCTTCCTTTCCCCTCACAGCTTTTCAACTACCACTGGGAATAAACTTGCGCCGTCACTATCGATTGGGCTTAAAATCTCAAGACCAAGGATTTTGGCGATAAGCGGATATACATCTAAATTACTTACTTCATCTACACGTAGGCCTTGTTTAAAGGCAGGTCCGTTGGCAATAAAAGTTGCAGCCATATCTTCGCTATAGGCATAGCCATGAGTGCCCAAATAGCCTGCCATTTTACTATCAGTGAACACACGAGGTGCATCGGTTTGCAAAATAATATCGCCAACTCGCGGGCCTTTATTATAGTGATAACCACGCTTTTGCTGTTCAGTTAGCACGATGTAACGACCCTCAGCCGCTTTTGCGAGCTTTTTACTAAACCCACTGATGTCGGCTTTACTATCTGGTTTTGCATAATATAAAACACGTGGACCGGTGTTTTGCACTATAAAGTTTTCGTCTTGAGGTAGGCTATCAATTTTAATACTAAGGTTTGGATCAACAGACGCCATACCATGATCAGACACAATCACTAGATTAATGTTTTCATCAAGCGCTTTTAAACGGCTAGATAAATCCGCCATTAAACTATCTAACTTTTGCACCGCATCATAGGTTTCTTTAGCATCAGGACCAAACTCGTGTCCCATGCTATCTACCAGCGAAAAATAACTGATCACCAAACGTGGGCGCTGTGCTTTTGGCAAGCTTAACCACTGAATAATTTGATCAACACGCTTTTGGTAATCACTGTGTTTAGAATAATGATAAAAGTAATCAGGCAGCATGCCGTTAAAGCGCGCATCTGACTCAGGCCAAAAGTAGGTTGCTGCTTTTAAGCCTTGCATTTGTGCGAGGTTCCAAAGCGGAATGCCACTAAACCATGTACTATCGTCTTTCCCTTTACCCATTTTGTAGCAATCGTTGCGCTCAGTATCACAAAAGCGGTTTTCAACAATGCCATGATTAACAGGTAATAAACCGGTGATAATCGACAAATGATTAGGGAAAGTTTTGGTCGGATAAACAGGGCGCATTTTAGTTGCTCTAACACCCTGCTCACTGATTGCTTTTAAATGTTTTGCATGGTGTTTTTCAATGTAATCCCAACGAAACCCATCTATCGAAATAAGTACGACCGATTGTTCTTGCTCCGCTTTTACTATCGAGCTGAACGCTAATAAACTTGCTAAAACTAATTGCCAAATACGCATGCGAAACCCTTTTTAATTCAATTTGTTGATTTTCTCAGTGACTTTATCAAACTGTTTTGAAAATTTTGTGATCATGCTTTCTAGCTTTTTCACACTACGTTTTAAACGTGAACCATTTACTTGGCTATACATAAAACCCCAAATGCCAGTAACAACACTTAAAACAATAAACACAGCAACCGGTAGGCCATCTAAGTGCTCGACTACTTGCGGATAATTATTGAGTAAATCAATCCCAACATCTGGCACAAGTGTATTAACTAGAGGATAAAAATCTTGCGCATCAAAGTACCAAGCCAGCCCTATTGACGTAAGACCAAGCAATACCATACGGTTAAAACCATGCACCATACCAAAGTTTCTAACAGAAGAGTGGTCGTACTTAATGTCTTTGCTCACATTGACCGCATATTCACGGTAATACTCATAATAACGTTTTGTATCAACACTGCTATATGCATAATACACCCAATCGCCGATATCTACAGAGCCAAGTAAATCTTCACCCGCTTTAAAAATAAACGGTTCACCCGATGCGGTTTCAAGCATGATTTCACCCTTCAAGGTGGTGCTACGATTACGATAAACCTCAACGCGCTCTTTTACATCACTACCAACATACGTGCCACCTCGATAAGTGGTTGTGGTTTCTGTTGTGGTCACTGTTTGGCGAGTTTCATTGGCATGTGCGCTTTGTTCTTTTTCTAATACTTTGCCAAGCACTGCACGATGACGAATGGTGCCTTTCTCGTTACGTGCCCAAACATTTTTATGCACATAATCGTTTTCATATGCAAGGCTATACTCGTCCATAATGGCATGTTCAAGCTCAGCAATACTGGTTGGTTTAGTTATGCTCGGCTCTAGCGCCATTTGAATGCTAATGGCTTGCTCATCATCTTTTGCAAGCGATTGTTCGTTTGCAGCATTCGCTTCAACGTGTTGCTTAGCGCCACAGCAATAGCAATGTGCCGCATCTTGGCTAATACGTTGCTGGCATGAAATACAAATAACATCTGACTTACTCGGGGTTCTTGCCAGCATGTTATAACCCAATTGATTTAGGGTGGTCGATAGAATCACATCTGTTGCCGCTAAAATTGCATCATACTTTGCTTCTTGTTTGGCTTTAGCTTTTTTATGGTAGTTGTGCTCAGCCATAAACACCCCGATTGCCACGGGTAATGAAGCAAGTAATGCAGGCAAAAACTCAAGTTTTGCAGCAAACAACATGATAAAGAATGTAATAACACTCAGTACAAGCCACAATATGGTTCCGCCAGTGTAGTTTCGGCTAATGGTTTTATCCCAGCTGCGATATTGTTGATCGGCAAAATGCACAATAACAATTGGCATAAAACGGTCATTCTTAACGACTCGCTTGGCGTTGCCATCAGCAATGCGATAATTAAGTGTTAGCGGTGTTTCTTGAAATGCGGTGATCACATTACCCTTTTGTAGGTTAGCAATCACATCTTTTTCAGCATCAACACTAAACTCATGAATAATGCCGTTTTTATCTTCAACTTCTAGCCACCAATAACCATATAGCATGTTGTCGTTGTTGGTTTTATAGCGGCGCTTATAGTAATACATCGATTTCACAACACCTGTGATCGTGCTCGCTTGTGGCGCATAGTTTTTTACATCAACCAGCAAGTCAGGGCTGAGTTCTTCAACCGTATGCATTTGTCTTTTTTGCTCAAGAGCTTCTCCACAATCACAACAGTGAAGATCGGTGGCATAAACCGTATTTTGGCAATGTTGCATTTTCATTCCTTGCTTAATTAATTGCTTAAATCAATGGTTATTGTTTGTTCGCCAGCATCTACTTGGTGCCAACGTCGATACGTTTTATAGCCTGGCGCCGACACTTGAATATCATAAGCGCCAGCTTTTAAAGTCATACCAGGGCGATATTTAGGACCAATATTCATAATACGGATAGTGGCATTCGGCGCATTTGTGGTAATGGTTAGCTTGGTTTTTTGCTCGACCATATATTGTCTTCGCTGTTGTTGCTCTGCGCTTAAATTGCCATCGCCATGACGCAAAATATCCACCTTAGCTAGAGCATGGCTAACCGGGCTAAAGCTATCGTAAATGTGTAGTTTTTCTTCAAACGCTAAACCCAGAGGATGCAACACTGGTTGTGCATGTAAGGTCCAACGAATAGCATAACTAAACACCGGATTGCTCGACTCATCGACCTTGTCTAAAAAGTAGTTAACAGGGCTTTGTTCGTCTTCGGTAAAGGTGTTATGAATAAAGAGTACCGGTGCAATCAAAATCAGCGCTGGCATAATGAGCTTTTGCAATACAGATACAGCAGTCGTTGGCTGCTTTTCATGGTTTGGTTTAATAAGTTGCCACAGTTTTAACGGTAACTTACTAAAGGTTAAGCAAATCAAAAACAGTGACAGCGACATCGAAATAGGCGGAATAATGACCGAACGTAACGCTTGCTTACCGTACTCGGCATACTCGCCACCATCAGCAAATTTACCTTCTGAACTATTGAGCATGGCGAGGTATTTGTCAGTGCGTTTTGCAATGTTTGGATCTAGCACCTTGTCTTTGAAGTTCTTTTTATTCCAATCGGCGCGAATATTTTTCACGTATAAATCGCCCATTCTGTCGGCAATTTTCGCTTGAATTTGCGGGTGTAATTGAAACGCAACCCAGCTTAAGTTTGGCTCTAAACTCATGCCGCGTTTGCGCATTTCGTTTTGCCATTGCAAATTTGCTTCGCTGGTTACCTTAGAGGCTACAGCGTTGGCAAATGCCTGGCGTTGATTCACATTCCAGTTGCTTTCAAGATGTAACCCTTTGCTCGCAAAATGTGTTCGAAGCTTCTTTTGAGTTGTTTCGTGAGCACGAAACGCCATTAAATTTTCAACCGTAAATGGGTAACCCGTTTCACTAATAAACATCTTATGAAAGTTCGGATGTTGTAAAAAGCGCAGCTGATAATGATCTGGATCATCAGTGTATTTGTAGCGCTTATCTTTAAAACCGCCATCGCCACCGGTTGCTAAACTTGCAGCTTGTAGTGCTGTATAAACACCACCAGTGAGCACCCCCATTAAAATAGTGCCAGCGGCATTTTCAGCAACCGAAACATCTTCTTCAATAAGCCAGTAATCAGGCTCAATGTAGCCAATACCCGCTTTTAAAATATTGCTTCGGTAGTCAGCGGCTTCGCGTTCATAACAACGATTTCGACGGTCTTTTTCACTACTTTTGTCATAACGCTCACGGCATTTTGCAATGCTGTGGTGGTAATCATAAATCTTCGGCCCATATTTTTGTGCTCGTGCTGACGCTTTTGCAATATGGGCTTTTTGCGCTTGTTGGTATTTGCTCCAGCCGCTATTTATTTCTTGCTCAACTTGTTGCCAGTACCCTTGTTCGCGCTCACCTATGCCTGCCAAAGTGCTGTTGAACTTTTTACTGCCATCAGCATAGGCTTTGTATTTAACCACCAGCTCATCATATAACTGACTATAGTTTTTATAGTGCTGATCAAAATCTTGATACGCTTTTTTCTGCACAAAAGCAGCAATAATTTTACGCTTATCCTGCTCTAAGTTGTCGGAAAGCGCGGCATCGCTATACAGTAAGCCACCAAACAGCGCCAAAAAGGTCAGGTTCTCTGAGCTATGTAATTGCTCAGGGTCGTAATCAAGATCATTCACTTTAATTGAGTTTATCGCCAATGCATCTCTAAGTGCTGCACTGTAGGTAGCAAACTGTCGCTGCTCTGCGGTTGAAGGCTCAATTAAAGTCTTTTCAATAGCATATTTTTGGCCGAAAAAGACCACAGGCCAAACTAGGCATAATAAAGCGATAAACGAGATAATCCCACGGCCCACTTTGGCAACCATTGCTTTAGGTAAAAAGTCAGCTAAAAGCAGCGCAACACCCACTCCAGACACTGCTCGGCCATATATTTCAAGGTGTTCAAGATCTTCTGCAGAAGGCGTCCCTAAACCGACTAAAGAAACTAACTGGGCATTAAAAATTGCCTCAGGTAATAAATATAAAGTAGCTAAAAAAAGTAGCAAACAGCGCCACCAAAACGGCTTTATTAAATCAGTCATAGGTTTGTTCTTATTGTTTTTTACGTAGTTCTAGTTCAACAGCAGGATCTGTTTCTAAGCTAAAATCTTCATCAGCTTGGCGAGTCCCTATTTCTAAATTAGGTGCTGAAGGAGTCGATGTTACTTTTGGAATATAAGTGTGTGCTTGGGTTGATTTAAGGGTGCCGCCCACCGCAGGGTAAAGCTGATTCCCTTTATAAGCATACAGCTCATCAAGGCGTTCTAAATCAAGATCTACCGGCATGCTGGCAATTAACTTAGCGTCTGCTTCATCACTAAAAAACGGCTGCATTTTTGGTAATTCGAATACAGAACAAAAGCCATATACGGTGTCGTCCATGATCACAGAATCAGGGCGAAGTGAGCGCGACTGTGCTAATAGGCTTCGTTCATGATAATCGTGGCCATTAATAGAATAGGTAGCAATCATAATGCCTCGAGCTTTAGCAACTGGTTTTAAGCGTGCTGCGCTTTGCTTGTAGTGACGAATATCAAGCACATAACCAAAGTTACGTTTTAGCTGTTTTGCTAATTTATCGAGCTTAACAGGACTATCGTAACGCTTTTCACGATGATAACGGTTGCCAAGAGCTTGTAAACTCTCAAGTTCTTCTTTATTACGCTCGTAAATTGGATCGCTACCAGCGCCGCGTTTAAGGTCGCTTGCTAATTTATTCATCGAAGCTTTTGCCGGTGACTGAATAAATGCCAAGTAAATATCTGGGTTGATGTCGCGCATACGGCTGAGGTTGCGCATTTCTAAACTACTAAAAAAGTAGTTACCACCGCCAACAAACTCATAAGCTAAGTAATCAAGCATTTTTAAGTCGTTTACAGAGGCATTTGATTTTATTTCAATATTCAGCTTTTGATGAGGCTTGCGATAGCGCGCAAATGTGGCAGCAAGCTCTCTAAATGACGGCGGCATTTCATCGGTTAGCAACCCTGTTTCTTGATTACGATGACGTAAATAGCCCCACTCTTTTTCATATCTCATCGATTCAATTTTACGACGCTTATTATCAACCGTGCCTGTTTCACGGCCAGTACGGGCATCATGATGCACAACCCAAACATCATCACGGGTAATACGCACATCAATCTCAACTACATCAAAGTTGTTGTCAATTGCATCAATCACCGCATTGAGGGAGTTTTCTGCATAACGAATAGAGCCACGGTGGCTTTGCAAATTAAAATTACTGCATTGCCTTACCGAAGCATAGTTGATATTACCGAGTTGGGTTTCATAAAAACCGCGAGCACGCAGTGCATCATGTTTGGCCTTAATGGCATTTTTTTCGGCAACTGTTAAGGTGCTTTCAGCACTTGGCTCAGGGGTACTTTTACAAGCAGTTAAACTAATACAACACAGAAGAATACATGTTATTAGCCATGGTTTTTGAGACAAAGTTTGCATCATTGCTATACAGCCAAAAGGCTTTCCTTTCTAATTAAAGATAATAAAGAAGTGCGTAAAACTGAATAATATATGAATAAAGGTCCTTATTTAAAGTAATAACTTTAATAAAAATGGATATTTTAATTTAAGATACAAGCTGTTAGATTTAATTTAATAACTGGCAAAATTTTGCTAACAACACGCAAAAGCCCGATTTTACCGCTTTGTGGGAATGAGAAATGATCGATTTTGGTAAGAAAATAACTCCAGCACGCGAAATGCGTTCTACCAATAATTTACACACTGCGCTTGAAAGTGATCGGGGCCGCATTATTAACAGCGCTGCAATTCGCCGCTTGCAACAAAAAACCCAAGTTTTTCCACTCGAACGCAACGCCGCAGTGCGCTCAAGACTAACTCACTCGCTTGAAGTACAACAAGTAGGCCGTTTTATAGTACAAACAATTTTTAATAAGCTTAGTGATGCAAAACAAAAAGAGTATGGCCTAGCGGGGCTTGAACGACCGCTTGAAAGCCTAGTAGAAATGGCGTGCCTAATGCACGATATCGGCAACCCGCCATTTGGTCACTTTGGCGAGGCAGCCATCAACCAATGGTTTGAAAAACACTTAGACGCACTAACACCAGAGCGCTGTAAAGGTATTGGCATTAGTGTGATCTTTAAACACCTAGCACAAGACATCAAAAGCTTTGAAGGTAATGCCCAAGGTATTCGCATAATTCATTCATTACTATCACTAAACTTAACCTACAGCCAAAGTGCCGGAATTTTAAAATACACCCGCCCGGCCAGCATGACGAAAAAAGACAGTCCGCAAGATAAAAATTACCTGATGAAAAAAGTGGGTTATTACTTTAGCGAAAAACCTTTTATAGATGCACTGCAAACTGAGCTCGAAATTGAGCAATACTGCCGTCATCCTGCTAGCTATATTATGGAAGCTGCCGACGATATTTCGTATTGTTTAGCCGATATTGAAGATGCCGTAGAAAAGGGCATTATTAGTGTTGAGTCGCTATGTGAAAAGCTAAAAGATCAATACACCCGCACACTCACTAACCTAACCATTAACGATACTAAGCACAGTGACTTTGCCGAAAAAGCGATTGATTATGCATTAAGTAAAGCTCAAGAGCAGCCCTACAATTTTAACAGTGAGTTTTTTATCTATCTGCGAGTTACTTTGCTACACCCATTGGTAAGTTACGCGGCAGACCGGTTTATTAATAATATAGAAGCCATTTATCACGGTGATTTTAATCAGGCTTTATTAGAAGACCGCAGTCACTTGCACGCCGTTACGCTCACTTTAAAACAGGTAGCTTTAAAGCATGTATTTTGCCACAAAGAAGTAGAGCGATTAGAGCTGCAAGGTTACCGTATTATTAGCGGTTTACTCGATTGCTATAAACCTTTACTTACCCTTGATGCAGAAGCTTTTAAGCGTGTTTTAAGAGGCGATCAAAACTATTTAATTGAAACACGCCTAGTTAAAAAGCTGTCTAATAAACATTTAAATAGTTACCAAAAAGCCATTGATGCCCTAAAAGCCGAACCAGATCATTTTGCCGCCTACGAATTTTATTATCGCTGCCGCCTAATTCAAGATTATATCAGCGGTATGACCGACCAATTTGCTTACGACGAATACCGTGCGCTCATGGTAATTGATTAGCTAATACGAATAGTCGTAATTTGTTAACCTAATGTGGATAAATTACCCGTCTCAGCTTAGAATTAATTAACTGTCGGCTCATCAATTAAACCTTACTGGTCTGAACTTATGCCAATTATTAGAACAACTTTTTGCTTATTACTCCTAAGCTTAAGCTTTACGAGTAAAGCGCAGTACAACGAAGCTATGTGTATTTTGTTAAAACAGCAAATGCACGAGTATCGCTTTAATACCAGCAATAAGAACTACCGATCTGCTGCCAGAAACTATGAAAAAAACTGTAAAAATCCCACCCCTGTCAATAATGCAGCTGGCTTTGAAAAACTAGAACAACAAACTAAAGAAATCGTTCCTGTTAATTCAGCCACAGCAGCCAACCCTAATGTACATTCTGGTGCAATTCTAGCTACGCCTGAAGAAGAGACTACACCAGCTGTTGAGCAACCTTCTGAAATCAACGAACAGCAAACTCAGTCAGAGCAATTAGCTGCAGAACCCCAAGTTCAAGAGCCTGTATCACAGCAACAGCAAATAGAGCAAAGTTCTACACCTGCAGAGCAAACAGAAATGCCAGCAAAAGTTGATCGAATTACGATTTCTGATGCTCCTGAAGAACCTGTAGTAGAATCAACTACCAACCCTGCAATTCAAGAGCAAGCTGTTGCAGTTAAACCCCAAAGTGCTGAAGCTGAAACAGCACCTGCTGAAAAACCAGTTGAACCTGAAACAAAAGTAGATTCGGCGCTAACACCTATTCCGGCACCAACTCCAGCTCCTATTCCAGAAAACAATGATAGCTCTTCAAGTTCATTATTTATGCCAAGCCTAATTGTGTTGTTGGTGCTACTTGTTGCAGGTTTAGTGATTGTGCGTATTCGTCAAAGCAAAAAAGCAGACGAAGACTCAGAGCTTGAACAAAGCTTGATGCAAGCTAAAGCATTAAAAGCCGCAGCAGAAGCGCAAGCTGCCGCTGAAAAAGAAGCTGAAGAGTTAAAAAATGCAACTGCCGCCGTGCTTAGTGAAGAACAAGATCACCCGCATGCGGACAGCAATATAGTACCTGACAATGCTTTTTCGGCAATCGAAACACAAAGCAGTGATGAACTATCTGAACTTATGCACTTTAGTGCTCAGTATGATACAGACGAGCAAGAATCTAAAACATCAGCAGAACCCGCTCCTGAAGATGATTTTGCTAATGCCCATCAATTTAAAGATCTTGAACTTGGCTACGACGAGAAAAACACGCATGATTCTGAAGATGACTTTTTAGATGAACAACGCGAGCTAGAGCAAGAGCTTAAACTCGCAAACCTTTCTTCATCGTTCACCGTTAACGAAGAAGTAGATAGTCAATCTGATGACGTTCAGCAAGATGAACCGGCCTTAGGAGAGCAAAGCTTTACTACATCTTCTTTCGGTTTTGATGAATACTCAACTAAAGAGCCTATCGCAGAAGACGAACCACGAATCACTGAGACCCAGCCATTTGAAGAGCCAGAACTAGAGGCTCCTGAAATAACTGAACTTGAGAAACCAGAAATAGAAGAGCCTAGCTTTACTGCATCTTCATCGTTTGGTTTTGATGAATATTCAGCTAAAGAGCCTATCGCTGACGATGAGCCAGTTTTAGCTGAGAAAGAAAAGCATGAAAAGCCTCAAATTAGTGAGCTTGATGAGCCTGCAATTGAAGAGCCTAGCTTTACTGCATCTTCATCGTTTGGTTTTGATGAATACTCAACTAAAGAACCTATCGCTGACGATGAGCCAGTTTTAGCTGAGATAGAAAAGCATGAAAAGCCTCAAATTAGTGAGCTTGATGAGCCTGCAATTGAAGAGCCTAGCTTTACTGCATCTTCATCGTTTGGGTTTGATGAATACTCAACTAAAGAGCCTATCGCTGACGATGAGCCAGTTTTAGCTGAGATAGAAGAGCTTGAAAAACCTGAAATTGACGAACTTGAAAAGCCAGTAATTGAAGAGCCTAGCTTTACTGCATCTTCATCGTTTGGTTTTGATGAATACTCAACTAAAGAGCCTATCGCTGATGATGAGCCAGTTTTAGCTGAGGTAGAAGAGCTTGAAAAACCTGAAATTGACGAACTTGAGAAACCAGAAATAGAAGAGCCTAGCTTTACTGCATCTTCATCGTTTGGTTTTGATGAATATTCAGCTAAAGAGCCTTCCGCTGATGATGAACCTGCAAAAGATGAGGTACCTGAGTATGACTTATCTTCATTAATGGATGATGATTTATCTTTTACTGATCATTTCACTGAACAAGATCAAACAGTCACTGCACCAAATACAACAGCTGATCAAGACGATATTAGCGATGATGATTTAGCTAAAGCTTTACAAGCACTTGAGCAAGAGCTGCAAGATGAACCCGCTTCATTTAGTTTAGAGGAGCCGACACAGCCAATTGAAGAAACGGTTGATGTTTCTAAAGAGTTAAATGACGACGATGAGCTTAAAGAAGCTGATAAAGAGTTAGAGCAACAAGATGATAAGCCACATAACCCATTTGCCAACTTATCACTTGACCCTGCTTGGGATCCTAGTTCAGACGAGAAGCCTGTGATTGAAAGCAAATCCAAACAGCCAAAATCACAAGCCTTGATTGACGCAGAAGAGCGCGCCAAACAGTTTAAAACGGATGAGTGATAAAGTTACGAGTTACAAGGGGAAAGTTACAAGTTTCGAGGCTAAAGCCCGTAGGACTGGCTTTAGCCGGGAATTGTCTTAAGTTACGAGGGGAAAGTAGCGAGAAACGAGATGCGAGTCTGTAGCAGCGATTTTACATCGCGTCCTAGCGCCTATGCTTCCCCCGTAGGCGTGAAACTTGTTTCGCGCGTCTGAATATAGAAAATTTGAAAAGGTTTACATGGATTATGTTTGATTCTATTCTGCACTAAAGTACCTCCTACAAGGCTTAAATCGCTGAGGAGAACACCCGACCTAACCAACCCCACAGCTCGGCTGACACCTAACATCTAACGACTAAAAACAGTGTTTATCTTGCCTAGAACCTTTCCCCTTTACTCTTGCTAACTTCCCATTTGACTCACTTTACAATTGGACGTGGGCGCATTATCCAATGAAACACAAATATCAAACCAAAAAATACCAGTACAGCTAAAACACACAACACAATAATGTTAGTTGGTAAAAACGAATCTGTACCATAACTGTAGCGCTTTAGCTCTTGCTCCATACTAATTTTTGCGCGCTCAGCTTTACTGGGTAATACAAACTCATGAAAAGGGTCAGTAGGCTTTGCTTCTGTTCGGGCAAGTTGAGCATTTTTTTGCTGCCATAACATATCAAACTGCTGAAACTGAACTTGCTTATTTTCAAAGCACGACTCTAGATTTTGCAGCTGTAGTGAGCGAGCAGCACAACGTGGCGGCATAACATAAAAGCGCTCCCATGCAGCTTGTTTGCTAATGTAGGCTTGCTCAGTTAATGGCTCTGCCAAAGTGTTTTCAAGCTCATTAATGTCAGGGTTATACAAAGACGATTTAAGCTCTGCTATTTGCTCTTCACTAAAGCATGTTTCAGATATTCGTGCCGACAAGCTTTGGATGCGTTGTTTATAAGCTTCAATTTTGTCGAGAAGATTGGTTTTGCGCAGGGCTATTTGTAACTCTACACGTTCTGCTTGCATAGATTGGCAAGCTTCTGAAGGAGTTGATTGCTGCGCACAGACAAAACTAGGCAACAACAACGCTGTTGTCATTAAAATCCGTTTAATCATTAATTTACGTCACTGTAAAAGTTAGGGGTACAGATTAGCAGTTTCTAATAAAACTGCAAGAAATCTGCGCTAAACCCACCTAAAAGACTGATAAATTACCAGTGCAAGCTTTTACATATCCCACGAGCAATACTTATTAAAAGTCTTCAGATTGATTATTTCCACTATCAAACTGCTGATCATCCATAGCAAACTGCTCAAGCAACCAAGCTTTAAACAGCCGTACTTTTTGCCATTTAAAATGATCGGGCGGCGCAGCAAGGTAATACTTAAATTGGCATTGATATTCAAAGTTTGGATAAATCTCTAGCTGACCAAGTTGAAGTTGAGTTTCGATTAAGCGCCGTCTTACCAATGCAATACCTTGCCCTGCTAACGTGGCTTGAATAACCAATGCTGCATTATCGATTTCAAGTGCGGGGAGCGCATCTGGACTGACAGCTAGTTGCTGAGCCAAAGTTAACCAGCCTCTCTCTGCATCTGGGCACACATCTTTAATTAATTTTTGTGCCAGAACCTGTGGTTTTAGGGGCTTATGAACATCAATGGCACCAGGTTTATAAGCCAAAAATAGGCTGTCGTCACTGATAAGCTCACTATGCAAACCCGGGTAACTACCTTGCCCAAATCGAATACCTAAATCGACCTGCCCAGATGAAAAGTCAGCAAGTTGGTCACTAGGCTCTATACGCACTTTGATATTGGGGTATTTGTTTTGAAAATCGCTAATACGACCAAGCAACCAGCCACTGGCGAAAGAAGGTAACACAGTTAAGTTTAACGTATTTGGGTGGCTATCTTGGCTAACAGCCTGCACGCCTGCCTGTAAATGACTAAACCCCTTAAGTACATGAGGTAATAGCTGTTCGCCTTGGCGAGTTAGTTCTACATAGCGGGTATGACGAGTAAATAAACTGCAATCAAGCTGTTGTTCTAACAGACGAATTTGTTGGCTAACCGCAGCTTGGCTAACAAATAATTGCTCTGCCGCAAGCTTAAAACTACCTAACTCTGCCGCGTGCTTAAAATACCAAAGGCTTTTTAATGGAGGTAACTGCATACGTTTTATGGTTAATAAAAACTTAAGCATAGGTAATTTTTAATCGTTTGTCAGTAGTCATAACACAAGTAATACTCATACAGCCAACCGCAACAAGACAAGGACAACCACCATGAAATACTTAATTATTTTATTACTTTTGTGTGCCTCAAGCTTTAGTTATGCCAATCAACCGGTAATAACGCAGCTTGATACCGATGAAGGCTACCCTTATAAAAACTTAATTCAAAAAGTAGAACGAGTAGAAATTCGTTATGTAGAAAACACAAATTCGGTGACCTGCAAAGTCAATGTGCAAACTCTGCACAACCAATACATGGGCAAAGAGCATACTGTCTCAGCCAAGCTGTTTGCAAAACGCCCAATGGCCGCTTGTTTAACCCGAAAAAAAGCCAAGCAAATTCTCTATATGCTGTAACCCTTTCAACCTTGTTAAACTAGGCTACGAATAGCAGTACTTCCCCAGTAGCCTAGTTTTTTCTGTATGTATGAAACGTGTTTCGTGCGTTTAAATGAAGAAACGAGCGGTTTGCTAGATCTTTTTTCGAACCACAGAGGACATAGAGAGCATAGAGGAAGACAAGGAGTTATCTATAGCGCAGCGCCTCATAACCTCTTTGTGAAATTACCTTCTATATGTAGCGCAAAGCGCCTCGGTGCCCTCTGTGGTTCAATTATCTTTATTCACAAAGAGAAGTGAATGAGAAAACAATGAGATACTAATTAAGCCAATTAGTTAATTGTCTCTAAAGCGTAGCGCCTCATAATCTCTTTGTGCATTAAGTTTCTCTGTGTAGCGCGAAGCGCCTCGGTGCCCTCTGTGGTTCAAATATCTTTATTCACAAAGAGAAGTGAACGAGAAGACAATGAGTGACCGAAGTAGGCTGCTACTTGTTTTGTAATCTCTAAAGCGAAGCGTCTCTTATCCTCTTTGCGAGTATTGGCTTTTCTCTGTGTAGCGCGCAGCGCCTCTGTGCCCTCTGTGGTTCAAATATCTTTATTCACAAAGAGAAGTGAATGAGAAGACAATGAGATACTAATTAAGCCAATTAGTTAATTGTCTCTAAAGCGAAGCGTCTCTTATCCTCTTTGTGAGTATTGGCTTTTCTCTGTTTAGCGCGCAGCGCCTCTTATCCTCTTTGTGAGTATTAAATCTAAAACTCCTCCACCACCTCTACCTCAACCGGCTCCGCCAACGCGTTTTCATAAAACGCGAACACCGCTTTGGTATAGGGCTGAGCATAATGCTCATCAAGGGCGGCTTGCGATTCAAACTGCTCAACTAAAAACAAACAACGCTGCTCTTTGCTCGCATACAGCTCAAAACGATTACAACCTGGCTCTGAACGAGTGGCTGCTAAAATGCCCTGTAAACGCCCTTTACAGTCGTCAAATAATGCCGCCTTTGGGATAATTTTTGCCACGATATTAATCATACTGACTCCTTACTATATAACTTTAAAACCAATGCCCGAATTGGCGGGGCAACCGTAAAAGCCACCACAAATGCAGCAGGCCACGCATTGACAAACGCCTTCATCCAACTTAGAAAAAATGTATCGCTCAGCCCTAAGTTGACATAAGTGACCCATGCCGAAAGTAAAAACGACATTAAAAACGAAAATGCCGCAGTAAAAGTAAAATGAATTTTCATATGTCCTCCTTGGCGTTACTATATTTATACAACGCAAGTGGCAACAGTCACGAAAATGCAAACTAAGATTGAGGGAGTCGTATGCTGGATGATCTGCATTTATTTATTGAAATAGCGCGCCGTAAAAGCATGAGCCAAACAGCAAAAGATTTAGGACTGAATCTATCGACCCTATCACGGCGCATTCAGGCTTTAGAAGAAAAGCTCGCCGAACCATTACTGCAACGCACAGCCCGAGGCATTGTGTTAACCGCCAAAGGCGAATCACTGTATAACGAGTTAGGCGAGCAAGTACTTGCTCTTAACAGCCAGCTTGAGCAATTAAATGACTCGCCCGCCGCAAAAGAGTTTTACCTGTTGTGCCCACAAAACATCATTGCGGGCCCACTGATGGGTGCAGTTAATCAGTTTGCAATGGCAAACCCTGCGTTAAATCTCCACATTTACCCAAGTAATGCCAACAGCCAACTAAGTCAAAAGCGCTTTGACTTAGCCATTCGCATCGGCGAACAACAAGACTCAAGCTATTTTCAAAAGCGCCTAGGCATGATCGCAATAAAGCTAATTTCAAAGAAAGATGCCCCAACATCAAGGTTGATACTGCCCTATTCAGAGTCACAACTACCCAGCAGTTTACTTAACAAATTAAAAACCGAGTATGAACACATAAGCTTTTGTTTTGATATTACAATCGCCAGAAAAATGGTTGAAGCAGGCTATGGCATTGGCTTACTACCAATGAGTGAAATTTGCTGTATAGACGACACCAGCAACTTTAGTTATATCGACTCCCCCGACAGTATTCCCGCAAGGCCAATTTACGCCCTATGGCCACATTCACGCACACCATCAGCGAATGCCCAGTTGTTGATTGAACAACTCCAAACCAGTATTGCAGACTCACCGAGTTTACAAGGAGAGGTGTTGAAACTGTAGTTGCGCGTTGCGAGGCATTGTAGGTCGGGCTTTAGCCTGTATAACAACTCAATCTTTAAACCAACGATAAAGACCAAACACAAACAACATAGCCGCTAAGCCTGCCAAGGCTAATTGCCAAATTTTAAGATCACTCAACTTATTAGATTGCTGACTAACACTATCATTTAAAGGTGCCGTAGCGTTTTTAACGGGTGCTTCGATTATCGGGCTTTTTATCACGACTTGGTTTGTGGCTTTATTTGTATTTATTTCTGTAATGGTCGGCTTTACTGTAATAACAACATCTTTATTGTCTGCTTTTGCTTTACCGCTCCAAACCGATTCAAATAGTGCCTTTTGCTCAGCTTTATTTTCGCTACACCATACAAAATCAGCCTGCTGAATATTCTTAGCTCTACAGCGGTCCGGTAACTGATAAAATTGCCCCCAAGCATGGCGTTTTTTATCGTCATTATATGAATTTGAATACACCGTAGAGTTATGTACTTTGGTGTTTAAAAGTGAAGTAGGGTTTGAGCGATACGTATAATTACCGCCATTACCAGAGCTTCTTTTTGGGTGTTTGCAGTGTCTCGCCAGCAGCGTAAAAAGCTCATCTAAACGCTGATTCCAACGTTCACCTTGCCTTGCCGTGTAGCTACGATTCATTCTTTTACGAATACCCTCGCGCTCAGCCTCAATACTATCGCAGCGACTTTTTGAATATTGCTCATCAGCAACTGTGTTGAAACTCGCAACCAAAGTAGCGAGTAATAAAATCCATTTATTCATAACATTACATCTGTGTAATTTGGTTGTAATTACTCCCTATGTGTTAGCTAGGGAAGTACTTATTCGATAAAAGCTAGCTAAAACAATTGCTTTAGAAAACTTTCGATGCAAATTGCCTACTCAAACTAAGCATTAAATTTAGTCTCTATCAATTAAACCTTAGAAATATTTAAGCTTCTTTGCACAGCTTGATAGCAAATAGCTTTTTGCATAGCTCCATCTATTTGGTTTTGGCGCATCGACAATATAGTTTTTGCTAACTGTCTATGGGAAACAATAGGAAATGGTGGTCGCTGCTTCAACTCTATAAACCAACCTGGAAAGCACAATATTGGGGTTATTTTTGTTTGAAAACCAGTTGCTTCACTTAACCATTTATAAACCCAATTTGCTTGTATTTCTGCTTGTTCAATTGGCTTGTTTTCATTCCAAGATGGAAAGGCTAGTAGATTATTTTCGAATCGGACTTTGTAGTTTGTATCATCTTTAACGCGCTTATGCCTTCCTTTTGTTTCAATCGCAAAAACACCATTAGGCCCAATAACTAAGTGATCAATATTAAACCCATCAGCTTGAATATCATGAAATATTTGATACCCATGAGATTGAAGCTCAATTAATTCAGATGCAACAGCTAACTCAGCGTCTCGCCCTAGTTTTAGTTTAATTAACTGGTCTGATTCAAACCACGATTTTCTGGCGGTGTAAATTAAACCGACAATAATTACAATTATAAAAAAGTAGTTCAATTGACCGCTTGCCAACATTTCGGTAATCCCTTTGAGGGCAAACGGCATTGTAATAATCAATGCAGCTAAACCTATGTAACCAACAACATTAAAGACCTTATCGTTTACTTGATCGTTAAGTGTTTGTGCGGCTACTCGAGTAAATTTTTTTCGATCTACAGGTAACTTGGCTTGCTTCTGATGAAGCCATACTCTTAAAAAAATAACACCTAATATTGAATATATTCCTCCTATTACAAATAAGAGGCTGAGTCCTTGTGCTATGAAGTTATCCATTTCAGGTCCTTGTTCTGTTAACTCCCTCTTTATACATCAATTATTTAATAATGTCGCGTTGGCGACGGCAACCAAAGAGAAGTAAACGCCGACTTCTCTTTGGAATCTCTCGGCGCCCCGAGGTTCACACTGTTCCCTCAATTTGAATTAATTAAATGAACGTAAACAGCGTAGATAGGCCATCCGTGGCCAAGCTACGCTTTTAACAGCATCCATGCTGTAAATTACTCATAATTAATTCAATTTCGGGTGTGAACACGGGAAAAACCTCAGCAATCGCCTACAACTGAACAATGAGTTATTTCTTGTTTTCATTAGCTATTTCAGTAAACTGGCTGTAAATAACAGGGAGTGGTTTATGGAACAGGTTGGCATTTACGAGCAGCTTATTACTCAAGTGATTGAGCAGAATTTAGATCGTAAGCAATTTTATGTAGGAGAACGCCAACTAGAATCTGCCGAAGCCGCAACTTGGTTAGCTCGATTTTTAGGAAAATTAGTCGCACATGCGATTGATGCCATCCCCAACTCTAAAGATCGATTAAGCGAACAAATTGATTTAGCTAATAACTTAGTTTTATGGCTTAAAGATCATATTAAAGACGATGAGCTAATCAATGAAAACCTCATAGATAGCCAAGGCAAAATTCTTACAGCTCTATTCAATACTGAAAACCCTGTAGCCACTAATCTCAAAGACTACTCAAGCAGCATTTTCCCACTAACAGGTCTTACACAAAGTGAGTTATTTAGTGGCGCAAATGCCGGCCTATCTCTTGAGACTGAGCTTAAAAGAGAAATTAAATCAGCTGATACCATTTATTGGCTCGTTTCATTTATCAAATGGACTGGACTGCGGATTTTTAAAAGTGAGCTAGAAGCCTTTACAAGACAAGGTAACAAACTAAAAGTTATCACCACCTCATACATGGGGGCAACAGATGCTAAAGCGGTTGAGTTTTTGGCAAGCCTGCCAAACACTGAAGTAAAACTAAGCTATAACAATCAGCAAGAACGTTTACACGCAAAGTCTTACTTATTTATGCGTAACACTGGTTTTCACACTGGCTACATTGGTTCGTCTAACTTATCGCATTCGGCTCTTACCAGCGGCCTTGAGTGGAATTTAAAAATCACCGCGCAAGAAATTCCTCATATTATCGCTAAAACCAAAAGCACCTTTGAAACCTACTGGCAATCACCAGACTTTGAGCTGTTTAGTGGTAAAGTTGAATGTAAAGAAAAGCTAATAAACTCACTGAATGAACAGCGTGGTAAAGGACAAGCAAGCAACCAGTTCTATTTTGATATAACTCCAAAAACCCATCAATTAGCTATTTTAGAAAAACTAAATGTTGAACGAAGCGTTCATAATCGATTTAGAAACTTAGTGGTGGCTGCAACAGGCACTGGGAAAACTATTATATCGGCATTCGATTTTAAAACTGTGTATGACAAAAAACCAAATGCCAACTTTTTATTTGTCGCTCACCGAGAAGAAATCCTCACTCAAGCACAAAGCGCATATCGTGGTGTGCTAAAAAATAATGATTTCGGCGAGCTTTGGGTTGGCAACTACAAACCTCAAAGATACAACCAATTATTTGCCTCAATTCAAACCCTTAACAACCAAATCGACAACATAAAATTGAGTGCTGATTTTTATGATTATATTGTTATTGATGAAGTGCATCACGTAAGTGCTAACAGTTACCGTGGCATTCTGAATTGCTTCAAGCCAAACATTTTATTAGGGTTAACGGCCACACCTGAAAGGCAAGATGGGGCAAATATTTTAGAAGATTTCTGTGGTGTTATTGCCGCTGAGATCCGCTTACCAGAAGCCATAAATCAGCGCCATTTATGCCCGTTCCAATACTTTGGCCTTGATGACGATACAGATTTAAGCACGGTAACGTGGCGGGGCGGTCGTTACGATATTAGTGAGCTTAGTAATTTATATACAGGCGAGAATAACCGCGCGAATAAAATCATATCGAGTCTCAACGACATCGTTACAAATATCAATGCTATTAAGGCATTAGCATTTTGTGTAAGCCAAGATCATGCTGAGTTTATGGCCAGTAAGTTTAACCTTGCAGGTATAAGTGCAGATATACTTACCAGTAAAAATACTAGTGAACGAAAACACAAACAGCAGGCGCTTAGACGAGGTGAAATACACATACTCTGCGTTGTTGATATTTTTAACGAAGGAGTCGATATTCCAGAAGTAGATACCCTGCTCTTTTTGAGACCAACCGAGAGCCTAACGCTATTTTTACAGCAATTAGGTCGTGGCCTACGTTTACCCGACAACAGTCAAAAGCAATGCTGTACCGTACTCGACTTTGTTGGTAACGCTCGCCCCGAATACGACTTTGCCAATAAGTTTCGCGCTCTAATTGGCAAAACTAACCAGCCAATAAAAACCGAAATAGAAAATAATTTTCCGCACTTGCCGCTGGGCTGTCGTATTGAGCTGCAAGAACGCACGCAAAAAACTATTTTACGTAATATACAACAAGCAACAAACAGCAAACGCCGTTTACAACAGCTTATAAACAGTTATTCTCATCATACAAGCGACAAGCTAACACTAAGTAACTTTTTACGCATAAACCCACAAGTCACATTAGAAGATATTTATAAACCGAAAGATACAAAGCATGGCGGTTGGCATTGGTTAAAAGACGATGATATTCCAGCAGATCAAGTTGATATATATAGTGCCTATTACAGAGCTATAAATACGCAATTACTTAGCTGTGATTCGCTCAGTTATTTATGCTTCTTAAGAGATTTATGCAATAACGACTTTAGCTTTATACCTACACAACAAAATCAACAATACGCTCTAATGGCTCATTACAATTTTTGGGATAACACTGGCACAAGTTTAGGATTTAAATCTCTTAAGCAAAGCTTACAAGCACTAAAAAACCCGCTATTACAACACGAGTTATCAGAAGTGATTACGCTTTTAATAAATCGTATTCACCAACAAGAAAGTGATTTAACGTGCCTCCCTAATCACGCAATAAAATTACACAGCCGTTACACTCGCCAGCAAATATTAGCTGCATTTGGTGCACATACGTTTGATAAAAAATCGACTGCACGTGAAGGCGTATTAGAGTTCAAAAAACAAAATTTAGAATTACTTTTTGTAACTCTCAACAAATGCGAGAAAACCTATTCGCCAACAACGCTATACCATGACTTTGCGATCAGCCCCACTCTGTTTCATTGGCAAACGCAAAACAGCGCCCGACCAGAACACGGCCGCGGTCTAAGCTACATTCAGCACCAACAAACAGGCAAAACCATCTTGCTGTTTGTACGTGAACAAAGCAAAGGTGAAAACGGCCGAACCATGGGATTTGTGAACTATGGCGAGGTTAAATATCAAAGCCACAGCGGCAGCCAGCCAATGAACATAACATGGGAATTAGTAAGCCCCATGCCAAGCGAAATGTGGCATGAAGCAGGGAAGTTAGCGGTTGGTTAAAGCATTAGCTTAAAGAATCATATTTGTACTTTGTCTGCGCGACTAGATCTAACGCGTGGACATTTTTACTTCCCGCCAACTCGAACCTATCCTTTGCTAGCCAGAGTTTAGCGCCATTGCTGCTGGCAACTTGGTATGCCCAGTTGCTTACTGCAAGGGATTTGTCTACATCACAATGAAAATAGCGAGTTAGTTCATCAGTGAGTAGCTGGCTGTGACGATCTAGGTTTTGATCTTGCCAACGTTCACGGTGCAGCTGGGCTGCTAAAAAGTCGCGTTTGCTGTTATTACAACTTCTATGGGCAGCAACAAAATTATGACCTAAATCGTTAGCGTAGCGGGCAAATGGAATAAAGTGATCAACTTCTATCGCGCTAGTGAGTGGCTTTTGACAATAAAAGCACTGGCCTTTTTGTATTTCGACTAAAACTGGTTTTGCTTTGTTAAGTGCTGCGCGGTCGAAACCAAATAAAAAGTCATGCAGTTGGCTTTGCGGGCCAATAAGTGCTTGATTGTGCTTAATGCTTTGAATCTTTTGTAGCCATGCATTTTTAGCTAAATAGACAACTAAATCGTAAAAGCGTCTAAAACAAGCGGCTATGCCTGCGTTTAGAGTGATATAGCTTTTTCCTTTTGTGTGTGGGTATAAAAAGCACTCTTCTTGTTTGGCGAGAATTTGTAAGCGCCACAACGGGCCTGTTTTTAAAGTATCTAAAGCTGCTTTGTAAGTAGTGTGCCAGTAAGGGCTTAATTTGAGCTGGCGTAAGCTACGAATATTGTTTTGCTGGCACTCATATAGCACCGCAATTACCTTTGATTGCGCCCCCGAATTTTGTTTTAGTAAAGCACTTTCACCACTATGGGCAGAAGAAAATGGCACTGCATGGTGCCAATAAAGCTCTATTAACTTTTCAGCAAGCTTAGCAAGATCAATGTTTAACTCGCTAGCTTCATACATCATTGGCTGCTCAACACAAACATCAGCCAACGCATGCAATAGTGCAAACTTATAGGTAGCACTAAAATCACCTTCCACCAGCATACGCTGAATGTAAGCAATAAAATCGAGTTGCTGCTGCATGGCTATCATCAATCAAGCCTTGTATGTACTTTTGAATAGTGCATTAAAGTTCATGAACTGTTCCCTGTTTACGCCGATTTATTTGCCATTTATGCTCATAACGCATTGTTGTGGCTTGAATATTGGCTATTTAGTTTAGGAACAATCTAGCATGAAAAGCTATTGCAAATATAGGATTTTAGGTAGAGTCACTCTTTAAAACCCATACAATACTGGGAGAATTGCGGTATAACCTGCTATACCGCATTAAACTACTATATCGTTCTTCTATGCAGAATGGCGTTTAGCCATGTTTCTGTGGCGCGCTCTGGGCGTTGGTCGGCGCTTTGCCATGACTTGAGAATAAACAGGTCTGTGTTTTTAATAATGCTCTCAAGGGCTTGTTCGTTTAGGTCGGTAAATTCACGGCCGTTGTGTTCGCGCTCGCCGTCGCCGTATTTAAACGATACATACACGATGCCTTGTGGCTTTAATGCACGGGCAAGGTTGTTGAATGCTTCGGTTAAGTCGTTTTTTGCTACGTGAATAAGGCTTGCGCAGCACCAAATGCCGTCGTATTTGGCAACGTCTTTTAGCTCTTGAAAACTGCTTACTGCAACGTCTTGGTTTAAGTATTCTGACGCCAGCTTTGCCATAGCAGGGCTGATATCGAATGCATCTACGCTATAACCACGCTCTTTAAAGATGAAAGCGTCGCGGCCAGAGCCACAACCGGCATCAAGTAAAGCGCCTTGTTTTGGGAGCAGCGGTAAGAATTCGTCATAAAGTTCATTGAGGTCTACATCGAGTGTGGCATCTACAAATGCTTGTGCATTTTGGTTGTAGTATTCGACGGTTTTGGATGCCATTTTACTTCCTTTATATTGGCAAGATTGCTTGGCGCTAAAATATCATTAAAGCTAGGTACTAAAAAGATATCAAATTGATTTTAAGTATTTTTAGCGGGAAATTTTTATATATTCAAGCGTAAGTAACGAAGCGCTGTATAGAAGAAATAATACTCACAAAGAGGATAAGAGACGCTTCGCTTTAGAGATTACAAAACAAGTATTAGTCTATTTCGAACGCTCATTGTCTTCTCATTCACTCCTCTTTGTGCAAAAAGATATTTGAACTACAGAGGACACAGAGGCGCTTCGCTTTAGAGGGTTAACATTAAGTAGCAGCCTACTTCGGTCACTCATTGTCTTCTCGTTCACTTCTCTTTGTGCAAAAAAATATTGGAACCATAGAGGACACCGAGGCGCTTCGCGCTACACAGAGAAAAACCACTCTTACAAAGAGGATAAGAGACGCTTCGCTTTAGAGATTACAAAACAAGTAGCAGCCTATTTCGGTCACTCATTGCCTTCTCGTTCACTTCTCTTTGTGCGAAAAACAAAAGCTGAGCGCTACACAGAGAAAAACTTCAGTTACGCATTTTCCCTATAGTTTTATACTTTTAACTCAACAACATTGCACAATTGGCAATTTACTAGCACTATTATGTATTAAGAAGACTTTAGTCTGAGGTAAGCATGCACGACAAGCAAACTCATTGCCAGCCTACTGGTTGCAATAACTGTAAAGACAATTTAGAACTTGGCTTTGATTTTACAATGGCTTTTCAGCCAATTATTGATTGCACCGATAAACACATTTTTGGCTATGAGGCTTTGGTTAGAGGGCCTAATAATGAGTCGGCTTATTCTGTTATCTCACAAGTTAACGATGAGAACCGCTATACCTTCGACCAGCTTTGTCGCATTAAAGCGATTTCGCTTGCAGCTAAGCTGAAGCTTGATTCGATTTTGAGTATTAACTTTTTACCTAACGCGATTTACAAGCCTGAGCGCTGTATTAGAACAACCCTTGAAGCTGCTAAACAATATGGCTTTCCGGTAGAACAAATTATGTTTGAGTTTACCGAGGTTGAGCAAGTTGAAGACAGTACACATATCAAACGTGTGATCGAATATTACCAATCACTCGGATTTATTACCGCAACCGACGACTTTGGTTCTGGGTATTCGGGTTTAAACTTATTGGCTGATTTTCAGAGCAATATTATTAAACTGGATATGGAATTAATTCGTGATATTCACCTTAATAAAGCGCGCCAAGTTATTGTTAATCATTGTATTGCTATGTTTGAAGAACTCAACATAACCGCCCTTGCCGAGGGGATTGAAACAGTTGAAGAATATCAATGGTTACGCCAAGCCGGCGTAAGTTTGATGCAAGGGTATTTCTTCGCCCGCCCGGGGTTTGAGAGCTTGCCAGAAGTTGATTTTAGTAAGTTTGAGTAAGTAAGCACAACGAGAATCGAGTTGCGACAAAGCAAGAGCTTTCAGACGCGTGAAACAAGTTTCACGCCTACATGTAGCAGCGGGTTTATCCCGCGTCATTAGGCGCTAGGTGCTAGGCTCTAGGTCGCGATGTAAAATCGCTGCTACCTCGAATCTCGTAACTTTACTCATTCCCCTCTTGTAACTTAAAACTCGCAACTTTATCCACTTTTAGTCCCTTTTTTAGTGAAAATAGCGACTTATTCGTTGATGTAGTTACAAATTATCTGTAACTTGTGTCGCCCATTTCGCTACGCACGACTATAATATTAAGTGAAATCAACATTTCCATACTAAATACTAGGGATACACAATGAAAAAACTTCCTATTGCATTGGCTCTATGTGCTGCTTTTGTGTCTGCAAACACAATGGCAGAAGTTCGCATAAACGGCTTCGCTTCAATTGTCGGCGGTAAAGCCCTTGACGACAACGCAACCCTCTATGGTTACGATGATGATATTTCGTTTAAAAACGAAAGTATGTTCGCATTACAGCTCTCCGCTGACTTACAAGAAAAGCTAAGCGCTACAGCACAAATTGTGGCTCGTGGCAGTGATGATTTTGATGCTGAGTTTGAATGGGCTTATTTAACCTATGAGTTTACTGATGAGCTACAAGTCAGTGCGGGTAAATTACGCGTTCCTTTTTATCGCTATTCAGACTTTTTAGATGTTGGTTACACTTACCGTTGGGTTCGTCCGCCACAGTCTGTTTATAACTTACCATTTTCAACGTATGAAGGTATTAGCCTTTTACACAATACGCAATTAGGCGATTGGGACTCAACAGTCCAAGTTATCTACGGTAGCTTCGATGGCAATATTGCAGTGGTATCTGTTAATGGCGATACAGAACTTAACGATATTGCAGGTATTAACTGGACGATGAGCTATGACTGGTTCAGCGCCCGTGCTGCATATTTTGTAGCAGATACAAGCATTGCCATTGAAAACGACACTGACGCGGGTATTGCGCTTAATGGCCTAGAGCAAACACTGAGAGCCGCAGGTTTTGTTGATCAAGCAGATGATATTGCTGTAGACGAAGATGATGGCTCTTTCTTCGCAGTGGGCTTTTCGATTGATTACAACAACATTCTGTTTGACGCTGAATACACTGAGTTTGAAGTAGAAAACAGCGCTCTTGCTAAACAAACTCAATACTATACATCTGTTGGTTACCGTATGGATGAGTGGATTGTGCACTTAACTTACGAAAATAACGACGACAAACACGATAGCAACCGCTATAACGCACTACCTACAGTACCTGCTTTAAATGCCGGTATTAATCAGGTTCTTGAGGGCGTAAAAGCGAAAAGCAATGTGTATACCATTGGTACTCGTTATGACTTCCACCCATCAGCCGCTTTAAAAGTGGATTTCAGTCGCTTTAAAGATGACATTTCAGATACAGAAACCGACGTTGTTGCTGTTGCTGTTGATTTAGTTTTTTAATTGGAGTTCATGATGAAAAAATTATTAATCGCTACAGCGGTCACCTTATGTTCGCACGCAGCTTTTGCTGACGTTGCTGTAATTGTGAACCCTGCAAATGGCAATGCTATTGATGAAGGTACAATCAAAAAGATTTACCTCGGTAAAGCAAAATCGTTTGATGATGGCACGAAAGTAAACCCGGTAAACCAAGACGGCAACAGCGTAAGCGATGAGTTTAACGATAAGGTGGTTGGCAAGTCGAGCAGCCAGCTAAACGCTTATTGGTCAAAACTGGTATTTACAGGCAAAGGCACTCCACCTGAAAAACTTGGCAACGATCAAGCTGTTATTGACTTTGTTGCTACCAACAGCGACGCCATTGGTTATATTGATGCTGCAAAAGTCACAGACAAAGTAAAAGTGGTTGGTACTTTTTAAGTACCAACTCCTGATAATAAAAAACCAGGCATTGCCTGGTTTTTTATTCGCTTAAATTACTCAACTTTAAATTTTGCAGTGGCGTCGAGTAGTGAATCAGATAAGTAATGAAGATTCTTCGCGACATCACGTACCGCCGACAATGAGTCCATCGTTTCTTCAAATGACATATGCATGTTCGACACATTTTCGACTACCATGCTCGCAACCGATGTTTGCTCTTCAGTTGCTGCTGCAATTTGTGAGTTCATACCGTTAATTTCTAAGATCTGTTCAGAGATCTTATCAATAGACTGCCCAGTACTTTCAGCAGCCTCTGCATTATTTGTAGCCATGTCTCGTGCTGAATTCATCGCATTTACAGCATCACTTGCCGCAGTTGTTAAGGTAGAAAGTAGCTCTCTGATCTCGTTTGTTGAATGCGATGTTCTAGAAGCCAGTTCACGCACTTCATCTGCAACAACCGCAAAGCCCCGTCCTTGTTCACCTGCACGCGCGGCTTCAATAGCCGCGTTTAGCGCTAGTAAATTAGTTTGTTCGGCAATTGAGGTGATCACATTTAAGATTTGCGTCACATTTTTGGTGTCATTAGCTAGTTGATTAATCGTTGATGAAGCTTGATTTATTTCTTCACTCAATGTGCGAGATTCGGTTACAGAGCGCTGTATTTGCGTTTTACTCTGCTCAACCTCTCGCTCGGCTGTTTGCGCAGCTTGTGATGCGTTTGCCGCCGAATGAGAGATATCAGCAACACTTTGACGCATTTCTTCCATCGACTGCTTAACAATATCAGCATCTGATGTTTGTTTAGTTGTCGCGCGTTCAGCTCGCTCCATACCTTGCACTAGTCGCGTTGAGTTCTCCATTAATGGTTCACAAACCGCTATTACTTCAAGTACCGCAGCTTTTAACAGTTGAATAAACGCGTTGAAGTTAATCGATACCTGACCAATCTCATCTTTTGCATGTACTTCAAGTTGCGTGCTTAACGACCCTTTACCATCTGCTAATAGACGTAAGTTATTTGCTGCAGCACTTGCTGATGAGCCAATTCCACGAGCAATCCAAATAGAGGTAACAATTAGTAAGATCAGCGATACAACAGACACTACAAGCATTAAATTAAGTGCGTTATCTGAACGAGCTTTAGTTGCTTGAACCAGCTCAAAAAAGCGATCATCTGCGCGAGTTTGTGCTTGTTTAAAGCCTGCTAGTACAGCCTCATATTGCTGTGTTTTTTGCTGTGCTTGCTGCTGAATTTTACTGAAATCGGCAGTACCATCGATCATTGAGGTTGCAATGCTCGACGAGGTTTGTGCGTAAAGCTCTAATTGTTTTTTGGTATCGGCATGCACATAGCTGTCGTTAATGCTGATGATATTTTGTAGATTTTCATTAATCGTTTTATACGTTTGCGCAGCACTATCAACTAAGTCTGATTCACCAAACGTGACCGCTTGAGTGTATAACTCATCTAGTTTTTCAAGTAGCGCAACGTTTGCAGATGTAAGTTTAACTACCTGATATGACGATTTCTCTAGCTCGTCGAGCGAGATTTTGTTGTCATTCATCGCTATAAAATTAGTTACTACTATGATCACGAATGCCGTTATAGCAATGCATGTTATGGCGTGTATTTTTTTTGTAATGCTCAAGTTATTGAAAGAAATACCTGCAGACATTGAATCCACCTCTACTGTCATATTACTTAGTATTATCGCCCGATTTCCCTAAAGTATTAACTATATTTATATATTTTCAGGTTTTTTTTCATATTTGTTTCATTTGTAGGAAGCGGGACTTGATGAAAAAAGACAATATTCACAAAAACGGAACTGTCAGCTTTCAACCATAAGCCCCAGACGCGCGAAACAAACATTAGACGCAGGGCTTTAGGTTCTAGGTTCTAGGTTCTAGGTTCTAGGTTCTAGGCTTTAGGTTTTAGGACACGATGTAAAATCGCTGCTCACTCGAATCTCGCAACTGGAGACTCGCTAACTAATACTTTTCCCGGCTAAAGCCAGTCCTAAGGGCTTAATTGTCGTAACTTTACTCTTCCCCCTTGAAACTTTCTTCTTTTTAATAGCGTTCTTTGGGGCTGTTCTGTATAATCCGCGGCCTATTATTTACCCTATTGCTTGTTTATTTTCGCAGTTACTGCGCCCATAACCCTGTCAGTATTTTTCTAGGAACAATTCGTTGATTTCAACCGCAAATATCACCATGCAATTTGGTGCAGAGCCCCTTTTTGAGAACATTTCAGCTAAGTTTGGTAACGGTAATCGCTACGGTTTAATTGGCGCAAATGGCTGCGGCAAATCAACCTTTATGAAAATTTTAAGCGGTGCGCTTGTTCCAACCTCTGGCAATGTGTCAATTGCTCCGGGTTTAAAGCTAGGTACGCTAAGTCAAGACCAGTTTGCGTTTGAGCAATACACAGTGGTTGATGCAGTGATCATGGGTGATGCAGAACTTTGGAAAGTTAAAAAAGAACGCGACCGTATCTATTCACTACCAGAAATGAGTGAAGAAGACGGTATGAAAGTAGCTGAGCTTGAAAGCATTTTTGCTGAAATGGATGGCTACACAGCAGAAAGCCGTGCAGAAGAAATTTTGCTCCAAGCGGGCATAGAACAAGAGTTTCATTATGGTTTAATGGCAAACGTTGCGCCGGGTTGGAAACTACGTGTGTTATTAGCACAGGCACTGTTTGCAAACCCTGATATTTTGCTACTTGATGAACCAACCAATAACCTCGACATTCATACCATTACTTGGCTAGCTAACGAGCTTAACCAGCGTAAGTGTACGATGATTATCATCTCGCACGACCGTCACTTCTTAAACTCGGTATGTACTCACATGGCCGATATCGACTACGGTGAGCTTAGAATTTACCCTGGTAACTACGAAAAGTGGATCGAAGCTTCAAGCTTGCAGCGTGAACAACTGCTTGCTGAAAACGCAAAGAAGAGCGCTGAAATAGACGAACTACAAGAGTTCGTAAACCGCTTTGGTGCTAATGCATCAAAAGCAAAACTAGCTAGCTCTCGTGCTAAGCGCATGGATAAAATTAAACTTGATGAAGTAAAAGCATCAAGTCGTATTAGTCCATCACTACGTTTTGATGAAGGCAAAAAGATGTATCGCCAAGCGTTAGAGCTAACTAAATTAGGTCATGGCTTTGATGGTGAAACCCTGTTCAGTGGTGGTGAGTTATTACTTGAAGCTGGCGCTAAGCTTGCGGTTATTGGTGAAAACGGTGTAGGTAAAACCACCCTACTTCGTTGCCTAGTGAATGAATTACAAAGCAACGAAGGCATAGTTAAGTGGTCTGAAAATGCCAGCATTGGTTATTGTCCGCAAGACAGCAGCAAAGACTTTGATAACAACTTAACCCTATTCGATTGGATGTCGCAGTGGCGCACCGCTAAACACAACGATTTAATGGTACGCGCTATGTTAGGCCGTTTACTATTTACCGCAGATGACGCTAACAAAAAAGCGCGTAACTGCTCGGGTGGTGAAAAGAACCGTCTATTGTTTGGTAAGTTAATGATGCAAGACATCAATGTGCTAATTATGGACGAGCCAACCAACCACATGGATATGGAAGCCATTGAAGCACTCAATAACGCATTAAAAGATTACCAAGGCACGCTGATTTTTGTGAGCCACGACCGTGAGTTTGTATCTTCATTAGCGACTCGTATCATCGATATTAAAGACCAACAACTTATCGATTTTCAGGGCACGTTTGACGAATATATGGACCATGTTGCGCAACAAGCGCAATAACCCCTTCTTCGAAAAGGTGAGCAAGTTAGCTCACCTTTTTTGTTTACGTTCAGTTACATATTCACTTTACTGAATTACCCATTTTAGGTAACTTAAATTTCTTTGACTTCAATAGAACAATAAATTTAAGGGACCTAAATGAAAAAGCTCCTCAGCGTATCGGCACTGACTCTGGCTCTAACAGCCTGTGGTGGCGGTTCATCAACAGATAAAACGCCTGATGTAAAAGTAGAGCAAAATACTGCACCGACGCTTTCTGGCTCGCTCACTCTCTCTACTAAAGCACTTGAATCAGCTAATTTAGTTGTTGATTTAAAAGATGAGCAAAACGACAGTGTTACTACAACGATTATTGATAAGCCAGAGTGGCTAAATGTAACCACCAGCAGTAATCAAGTAACTTTTAGTGCACAGCCAAGCCTATTCGAAGTAGCTAACCATGCTTTTACTGTGGAAGTCTCTGATGGTAAAGCAAGTAACCAATATACCCTAACCATTAATGTTGCCGAAAACCGTGCAGCATGGCAACCGATTGAGCTTAGCAATAGCGAAGTGATGGGTAACTGGCAATCAAGCGATGGTAGCGTAAAGCTGGCATTTGCTACTGAAGATGCCGGGGTGATTGCTCAAAATGGTGAGTTAAGCCGTTTTGATTGGTCGAATCCTGATGTGATTGCATTAAATACCCAAGCGATTGATTGCTTGCATGAGTGTAATCAACAAGCTCTTCTTGAAATGGAAGTGTTGGCTAAGCGCGATGATGCTATTCGTGTTGAGCTTTTTAATGTTTCAACCGATAAAGGCGAAGTAGTTACCCTTTATAAATCCAATACAGAGCTTAGCTCTGCGTATTATGCTGATATGGATCACACTACTTTTCACACGGTGAATCATTTAAATACCGAAGGTGAAGAGAGCTATTTTGAAGTATCGATAGCAAGCTATATTCCGACGGCTTCAGGCAGTACCACATCATTCCCTTATGCAGAGTTTTCGGCGACCTTACAAGGTAAAACGTTAACGATTAATGGCGACAAATTTCTTACGAACACCTATGCAAATCAGCTAAATAAAGAAGGCTACGAGGTGAATGTAGAGTTTGACCTTAACCTCGTTAATGCCGAAGTTGTTGCGCAGTTCGATGATTTTGCGGTGCTAAAACTACAACATGTTCTTAGCTATCATGATGAAGCTGACGCTGCGAATATTGTTGAGTCAGAAGAGCTAACTGAAGCTATGAAGGTGCAAACATCGGTTGTTGCATTACAAAAACTGACACCTATTGCGGTTCCTGATCTTAAAGTGGGTAAAACGTATACTGGTCGCTTAAATAATAAAAATTCAGATACAGGCGAAGGATTAACGATTCGTTATTTACCAACATTTTTCACCATCACAGCAGCCAACACTGCAACGGTAACATTCAATACGCCAAGAAGCACTGACTCGTTCAAGTGGCATTACAACTTAGACAATAATGGCGAAACCGTTAAGGTAACCGGCAATGGCCTAGATACCAGCTTACAATTTTTCACTCTGCCTGATGGTAAAACACTCATGGTGCGCGAGCGAAATAAAGAAGAGCGTCAGGCTCGCTTAGGGTATGAATTCATGGAAGTGATTGATGATTCAACCATCACTCTTGATGACTATAAGCACCTATTTAGCTACTTACGTCAAGGCTACACCAGCGGTAACCTGAAAACATACTGGTTTATAAATGATGATGGTAAAGGCAGCTTTTATTATGCTGATCAATATGGCCTTGAAAACAGAGCTAACTTTACGCCAAATACCTATTGGCAATTTGAAGCTGATAACAGTATTAGTTTTGCAATGATGTCTCAGTGCCCAAGTGCAGTTGATTACTCTAGCTGTAAGGATGATGTGTTAGGTGATGATGAAAATTTATATGCTTCTTTAATTAATTTTAAAATTATTCATAAAGATGCAGATAAATTCATTTTCGACCGCCTGTTTTGGCAACGTATCTATAACTACAGCGATAAAGAAGTTGAAGAAAACATATACCAAAACAGTTATTGGTTAGGTATTGAGAAGTAAAAGCGCTTTCAGCTATCAGCCTTCAGTCAGACGCGCGAAACAAGTTTCACGCCTACATGTAGCAGCGGGTTTATCCCGCGTCCTTGGTGCTAGGCTTTAGGTTCTAGGACGCGATGTAAAATCGCTGGCTTTTAGTCGTCAGATGTTAGATGTCAGTCCAGCTGTGGGGTTGGTTAGTTCGAGAGTTTTTCTCTGCTATGAAAGCCCTGTACGAGGCATTGTAGGAGGTACTTTAGTGCCGAAGCGGATGTCGAAAAGAGCTTGCAGGTCAGCCGCGCGAAACAAGTTTTACGCCTACATGTAGCAGCGGGTTTATCCCGCGTCCTTGGTGCTAGGCTTTAGGTTCTAGGCGCTAGGACGCGATGTAAAATCGCTGCTACTTGTTCGGCGTTAAAACGCCTCCTACATATCGCAACTTTCCCCTCGCATCTCGCATTTCGTAACTTTCCCCTTTCCCCTTGTAACTTTCCCCTTTCCCCTTGTAACTCGCTAACTTCTTTAAATAAAAAAGGCCACACAGTTCAGCTGTGTGGCCTTTGTACTTAACGGAATTTTAAATTAGATATCGAAGCGGTCGGCGTTCATTACTTTTACCCATGCGTCGACAAAGTCTTTTACAAAACGTTCGTTGTTATCGTCTTGTGCATAAAACTCTGCGTATGAGCGAAGGATTGAGTTTGATCCAAATACTAAATCAACGCGCGTTGCTGTCCACTTAGTTACACCAGTACTGCGCTCAATGATGTCATAATAGCCTTTCGCTATTGGCTTCCAAGTATAAGCCATATCGGTTAGGTTCACGAAAAAGTCGGTACTTAATGTGCCTACGTTATCTGTAAATACACCGTGTAAAGTACCATTATGATTAGTACCTAGAACACGCATGCCACCGACAAGAGCGGTCATTTCTGGTGCTGTTAAGCCCATTAATTGCGAACGCTCTAACATTAGCTCCTCTGCTGATACCGTGTACTCTTCTTTGAGCCAATTACGGAAACCATCATGAATTGGCTCAAGTACGTCGAACGAGTGAGCATCTGTCATTTCGTCTGTGGCATCACCACGACCAGGCGCAAATGGGACTGTTATATCAACGCCCGCGGCTTTCGCGGCTTGTTCAACAGCAGCTGACCCACCAAGTACAATTAAATCAGCTAGGCTTACTGGTTTACTTAAACCCGCTTGTACTGACTCAAGTGCGCTTAATACTTTAGCTAAACGCTTTGGTTCATTGCCCTGCCAATCTTTTTGCGGCGCGAGGCGAATACGTGCACCGTTTGCACCACCGCGATGGTCTGAGCCACGATAAGTACGGGCGCTATCCCATGCTGTTGCAATTAATTCTGCTTGGCTTACACCACAGTTAAGTAGCTTAGTTTTAAGCTCGCTAATTTCGCTGTCTGATAAGGTGTAATCTACCGCTGGGATCGGATCTTGCCAGATCAGATCTTCGCTTGGTACATCAGCACCTAAATAACGTGATTTTGGACCTAAGTCACGGTGCGTTAGTTTAAACCAAGCACGAGCAAACACATCACTAAAGTATTCAAAATCATCGTTAAAACGCTCAATGATCTTACGATAAGTTGGGTCCATCTTCATCGCCATATCGGCGTCGGTCATAATAGGATTTAGACGAATTGATGGATCTTCAACATCAACTGGTTTGTCTTCTTCTTTAATATCAATTGGCTCCCACTGCCACGCACCCGCAGGGCTTTTCTTAAGCTCCCAGTCGTAGTTAAGCAGCAAGTAGCAATAACCGTTATCCCATTTTGTTGGGTGAGTTGTCCACGCACCTTCAATACCTGAGGTCATGGTGTCGCGACCAATACCACGTGAATTATGGTTGTTCCAACCTAAACCCTGCTCAAACACATCGGCCGCTTCTGGTTCTGGACCAACGTTTTCTTCGCTACCATTACCATGGGTTTTACCCACAGTGTGACCGCCAACTGTCAGCGCAGCTGTTTCTTCGTCATCCATTGCCATGCGGGCAAATGTTTCGCGAACTTGCTCAGCAGTTTTAAGCGGGTCAGGGTTACCATTCACCCCTTCTGGATTAACATAAATTAAGCCCATTTGTACCGCTGCCAATGGATTTTCCATGGTATCTGGCTTGGCTACATTTGAATAACGCCCATCACTTGGTGCTAACCACTCTTTTTCAGCGCCCCAATAAACATCTTTTTCTGGGTGCCAAATATCTTCGCGGCCACCTGCAAAACCGAAGGTTTTTAAACCCATTGATTCGTAAGCCATATTACCAGCTAAAATAATTAAGTCGGCCCAAGAAAGTTTGTTACCGTATTTCTTTTTAATTGGCCAAAGTAATCGTCGAGCTTTATCTAGGTTAGCATTGTCTGGCCATGAGTTTAACGGTGCAAACCGTTGATTACCTGTACCACCGCCACCACGGCCATCTTCTAAACGATATGAACCTGCTGAGTGCCACGCCATTCGGATCATCAAACCACCGTAATGACCCCAATCGGCTGGCCACCATTCTTGGCTTTCGGTCATTAGGTTTTTTAAATCGGTTTTAACGGCTTCAAGGTCAAGTGATTTGAATGCTTCTGCGTAATTAAAGTCTTTGCCGTAAGGGTTCGTTTTGCTGTCGTGTTGATGAAGAATGTCGAAATTAAGTGCGTTTGGCCACCAGTCAGTGTTCGATTGAGCTGTGACAGTATTACTACCATGCATTACCGGGCACCCGCCCGTTTTTCCATTACTCATTGCGTGCTCCTAAAAAGCTAAAATATGACGAAACGCTAGAAATTACTTTTATCTCTTTCGTCATAAAGAGAGATTTTCTACTAGTTATGAATAACTAATAGCGAATAAGTTCCTGTTGTTTGAAACTATAGGAGTTGTATTTAAATAAAGCTAGATGCAAAAGATGGTTTTAAATCGATTGCACCGATAGGAAAATTTGATTTGATTCATTTTATTAAAGCGTCCATTTTATAAGGGTATTTTTTACAGCGAGTAGCCCTTATGAAAACAATTAATCCTGAAGTTGCTAGACAGCTAAGTATTAACTTTTTTATCGCCCATTTACCTATTTTGATGTTATCGGGATTTGTGGTGGCGTCGCTTGTGGGGCTAATTTTCAGAAGCTCTGCATTGTTTTGGATAGCACTATTAATTACGCCTTTCAGCATTAATTATTTATATTCTAAAAAGCGTATTAAGCAATTTTGTAAAGACAACAAATGCACTGATATTTCTTGTCTTGCTAAGCAAACTGATTAATTTTTAATTTTATTACCCAGTCACCAGATTATTTAGCCTTCAATTTGTATGAATATTAATTAGTTATGCGAGTTTTTGCGGCAATTTAAAGGTTAGCGTAACACCATGATCTGGCATGCTATCAATGCTCACCTCACCTTGCAGTGCTTGGGTTGCAAGGTTATAAACTATCGACATACCCAAACCACTACCGCCACTACCACGTTTAGTAGTAAAAAATGGTTCGAACACTTTATGCATTACATCTTCACTCATGCCATGACCATTGTCTTTGTAGGTGACTGTGTAGCTGTGGGTGTCATCATCAATGCTTACAGTAATATCGATTCGATTTTGCTCACGCCCTATAAACCCATGAACACAGCTGTTATTCACAAGATTTAAGAATATTTGGCTAAGGGCTCCCGGAACGGTAATGAGCGAAAAATCATCAACGCAGTCAATGTTCACTTCAACATTATTACTGCGGGTTAGTGGCATTAGACTGTGTAAAATGTTTTCAAAATAGTCTTTAATATTCGTTTCGAGTAAATTGAGTGATGATTGATCAACCGCCGTTTGCTTAAAATCACTAATGAGCTTTGCAGCTCGCTCAAGATTCGCAAAGGAAATTTTGATGCACTCGTTTAAATGATTCATACCCTCAAGTAAGGCCGCTTTTGTTAGCGTATTTGCCTCTATAAGTTGATTAAGGCTATTTAGCTTATCCTTAGCCGAGCTATTTGCTGTTACAGCGATGCCAATAGGCGTATTTACCTCATGAGCAATGCCCGCCACGAGATTACCAAGTGACGCCATTTTTTCGGCTTCAATTAGTTTTTCTTGCATTGCAGTAAGCTCAGATAAGGTTTTTTCAAGGGTACGAGTACGCTCTGCAACACGTTGCTCTAAATGCAGATTAGCACGTTCAAGCTCAGCATTCATGCGTTCATTCTCTTGTGCTGAGAGTGCTCTGCCATATAAGTCAGCTAATGCACCAATAAAGGAGCATTCATCTTCTGTCCATTGCCGTGATCCACCTATATGCTCACAGCAAAATATCCCGATCATTTTACCTTTATAGCGAATTGGTGCATCTAACATAGCGCCAATATTAAGTGGTTTTAAGTAGCTTTCACTAAACTCAAAGGTGGCAGGGTCAGTATGAGCATCCTCTGCGGTGATAGTACGCTGGGTATCGAGTGCTTTGAAATAAGCTGGATATGCATCACGAGGCAATACTAACATTTGAATTTCTTTGCCGTTTTCTCTATCAAGTAGTAATCGGCACTCAATCGCGGTATTTTCGGCATTTAACAACCATATCCCTGCTCTGCCAATTTCAAGGCCATCTAGTACCGCATTCAGAATTAAGCGTTCAGCTAATTCAACATTGCCACTGTCAAGATCGGAAGAAATTGATACTCCATACAGCAGTTGGACTAGTTGTTGGCGCATACTCTCACCTTTTAGTTTTACGACACTTTAAGTCTAGACGAACATTATAAATCTGACAGAATGAATATAAGTTTTTAAAAACTCATTTAGTATTAAGTAGTTGTTCAGATAAATAAGAGTATATTGTACCCAACTCCTGTTAATACCCTTTACGACTTTATGTTGTTTAAGCAGTTTGGCCAGCTCTCCCCCGAGCTGGTTTTTTTTTGCCTAGTCCACAGTGCTAACGCATGTTACAGTTACCTTAGAAATCATCAAAAATTAATATCTCATGCGTTATACCTTAATTTTAATCACATTTTTAATGAGCTTTAGCACTTTTGCAGTTGCTCAAAATGAACCTGAAAACCGCCCTGCGTTAACCGATGTTGAGCAGCAACAAGCTCTCGATAAGCTTCAAGAACCAATGTATAAGCCACTGTTAGAGCGATATATTCTTGATGAATTAAAAGCAGTGCGCCAAGACCAGCAAAAATTACGCGAAGACGTAACTAAGCAAGTAGCTCATACACAACTTGATACCGCAGATCGTGCGATTACTTATACAACAGACACCATTAATAATGTGTTTTTCATTATTACTATTACAGCTTCAATTTTGGTGTTGGTTGGTTGGAATTCCTTGCGTGATGTGAAAAACAAAGTAGAAGACATTGTAAACACACGTGTTAGTGCGATTACACAAGAATACGAAGATCGCTTGAAAGTACTTGAAGAAAAGTTACGTGAGCGATCTGAAGAGATCTTATTAAACCAACAAAAGATCTCGATCACTAACGAAGTTCATTCTTTATGGATGCGTGCCAACTTAGAAAGCGATGTTGCGAATAAGATCGAGATTTTTGACGAAATATTAAAGCGTAAACCTGAAGACGTTGAAGCAATTGCCTATAAAGCGGATGCGCTATTAGAAATTAACGAAACAGGTGAAGCCATTGAACTTTGTAATCAAGCGCTAGAAATTGATAGCGACTACGGCTATGCCTACTGGCAACGTGCTTGTGCGTATGCATTACTGCATAAACATGCTGATGCAATGGCAGACATTCGCATGGCACTTGAGTATTCTCCAAACCTTCGTAACGAGCTATTACACGAAAGCGCTTTTGCCAGCCTGCACGACAACGACAGCTTTAATTCGTTGTTAAACGAAATGGCTTAGCCGAAACCCATGTAGCAGCGGGTTTATCCCGCGTCATAGGCGCTAGGGTTTAGGTTCTAGGCTCTAGGTCCTAGGCGCTGGGACGCGATGTAAAATCGCTGCTACCTAGTACCTCGTAACTTTCGCCTTTCCCCTTGCAACTTGAATTCAACTAACTTTCACCCATAAAAAAGAGCAGCTTAGCTGCTCTTTTTCTAACGGAAGAATAACACTTTGGTTATTTTGCCATTCTCTATTTTGTAGCTGGTGACAAACTCAGAACGCTTGTCGACGACTTTGGGGTCTTGTGAACATGTTTCAGAGAGTTCATGATCAATCACGATGTTGCCAAGCACAATGCGTTTAATTGGTGATGACTTAATGCACTTTAGCTTTTTAAACATGATGCCATATCGAGCAATAAGCTTTTCTTTACCTTTAAACATCAACTCATTCGGGAATGTATAAAACTCTACGTTTTCGTCATACATCTTAATGAATGCATCGATGTTTCGTGCATTATAAGCTGCAATCAGCTGTTCAATCACCGCCATCGATTCACGTGACTGACGCGCTTTTTCTTGCTGCTTAGCTGTAAGGGCTTCTTTAGCTTGGTTAACGGCTTTTTCAGCTTCTGCAACTGCTTGCTGTTTTTCAGCAACTGTTTTTGGTTGCTCTGCAGGTGCGGGAGTTTGCGTGCCTAGCACTTTGCTGTCATCAACTTCTGCAGCCGCTTTTAAAGCTTCTGCGGTGGCTTTTTGCTCATCGCTGCTTTGAGTTTTTTCGGCTGTTGCTTTCGCTGTTTCAGTTTCAGACGCTGATTTTTGTTCTGTTGCAGGCTTTTCTTCAATAAACTCTAAGCTAGGTACGTCCTTCTTTTCGGCTTTTTGTTCATTGCTAATTTGAGGTTGGACTTGCTCTACTGTTTCGTCACTTGCAATTGACTGCCAAGAGAATAATAAACTGATTGCAAAAAATAACGGTTTCATAGTTTTCCTAAATGCATCATGCCTGATTGAGGCGCTAAGGTAGCAAATTATGACTGCTTGGCATAGTTTTTTACCAATATTGCTCTACTGTTATCTGCCCAGGTTCGCGGCGTCTGTTGCGGCTAAAACCCAGCTCTAATAAAATAGCTGTGGTGTCTTTTACCATTTTTGGATTACCGCAAATCATAAACTGTGCGGTATCAGGTACAGTAGGATGCCCTATTACATCAAACAAACGATGGTCTTTAATTACATCTGTGATCCGGCCATTAAAACCTACTTCGGCTGACTCTCGGCTGACTACGGGTGAATAGTAAAGGTTCGGGTACTGTTGCTGAAGCGCTTTAATACGCTCTTGATAGCTTAAGTCCTCGTTAAAACGAACACCATGCACTAGGTGAACATGCTCAAATTTTTGCCACACTTCACCCTGCTCTAATATTGAAATAAAAGGTCCAAGCGCTGTACCAGTACTCAGCATATAAAGTTGTTCGCTGCCAGGTACTTCATCAAGGGTAAAAAAACCTGTGGCGCGACGTTCAATTGTAACTGAGTCACCTGGTTTTAATTGTGCTAGCTGCTGAGAAAGTTGGCCGTCTTTGACGTTAATAAGATAAAACTCAAGATCGGGATTATTAGGCGCATTCACATAAGAGTATGCGCGTGCAACACGTTTATCACCCACTTGCATAGCTAACTTAGTAAACTGCCCTGCCGTAAATGGCTCAACATCGGCATTAACGATTAAGCTAAATAATGACTCAGTCCACCATTTAACGTCTTTAACCTTAGCTTCAACCCAATTAGACATACACATCCTCAATTGTTGTTCCTCTATTAAAAGTGGCAACAATTAGTTGAATTTTCAAGTTTTAAGGGGCGGTTGCAAGTTGCGAGCAGGATTTTACGCGAGGTAAACAGGCAGCTATAAAAAAAGCCGCATAAATGCGGCTTTGAGGTTAGTCTCACTTCACTTTGGGCGTGTTTCCAAATTTCAGTGAATACGTTACCAAGGAACTTATTTAAATTGATTCTAAAGCAATTTTAACCATTTCGTTAAAAGTGCTTTGACGCTCTTCACTTGGTGTTGCTTCACCAGTGATTACGTGGTCACTTACAGTAAATAGTGCCATCGCTTTTGCGCCGTATTCAGCGGCTACGCCGTACATGCCAGCTGTTTCCATATCAACAGCAAGTACGCCTAGCTTGTCTAATTCTTGATAAAAAGTGTTATCTGCTTGATAGAATGTATCTGTTGTAAATACATTACCTACCTTCGCTTCAATACCTAATTCTTTTGCTGCGTTTACACCATTTAGTAATAAACCAAAATCAGCAATTGCGGCAAAGTCGTAACCACGAACGCGCGCACGGTTTACGTTTGAATCAGTACTTGCACCTTGTGCAAAGATAACGTCACGGATTTTGATATCGCTACCAATACCACCACAGGTACCAATACGAATTAGATTTTTAACGCCGTAACTAACGATCAATTCACGGGCATAAATTGACATTGATGGAATACCCATCCCAGAGCCCATAATACTTACTGGTTTACCTTTGTAGGTACCGGTAAAACCATACATATTACGAACGCCTGTTACTTGTTTTGCGTCATCTAAAAAGTTTTCAGCAATGTATTGAGCGCGAAGCGGATCACCCGGCATTAATACCGTTTCTGCAAATTCGCCTACATCGGCGCTGATATGAGGAGTACTCATTATTGGTTTCCTTTTTTGTTCGCTAATAGCTTGTCGTTAAAGCTATCACCGTATTCAAGTGCAGGAAGATTAAACCACTGGGCAAGGGTTTGACCTATGTCTGCAAAACTAGCTCGTTCTCCAAGCGGGGTGTTTGTCATTCCCGGTTGGTAAGCAAGGACTGGCACGTATTCACGTGTATGGTCAGTGCCTGCTGCTGTTGGATCACATCCGTGATCGGCGGTAATGATTAACACATCATCGCTATTTAGCTGATTTAAAATGGTCGGCAGATAATCATCAAACTCTTTTAATGCTTTAGCGTAGCCAACTGCATTACGGCGATGACCGTACTTTTCATCAAAATCAACTAAATTTGTAAAAATCAAACTATGATCAGGTGCACTTGCGATAACTTCTGAGGTTTTCTCAAGTAAGTTCATCAGCCCTGGCGCTTTGTGTTTTTGGGTGATGCCTTGGTGCGCATAAATATCAGAAATTTTACCGATACTGATCACTTCACCACCGTCTTGCGATAATTTATCTAGCAAAGTTGGCGACGGTGGAAGCACCGAGTAGTCACGACGATTACCTGTACGGGCAAAATCATCGCTGCTCGAACCCAAAAATGGCCGCGCAATCACTCTTCCTATGTTCATTTCATCAAGCAGCGCCCGTGCGATTTCGCAAACCTGATAAAGTTTCTCCAGTCCAAATGATTCTTCGTGCGCGGCTATTTGAAACACGCTATCAACTGAGGTGTAGCAAATTGGCATGCCAGTTTGCATGTGCTCTTCACCTAGTTGTTCTAAAATGGTCGTTCCTGAGGCATAGCAGTTACCTAAGATGCCAGGAATACCTGCGCGAGCAATAAGCTCATCAACAAATTCTTGTGGAAAACACGGCTGTGTATTTGGAAAATAACCCCAATCAAACAACACAGGTACACCGGCCATTTCCCAATGTCCAGAAGGTGTGTCTTTACCACTTGATAACTCTTTAGCGTAACCCCACGCGCCAGTAGGTGCTTGTCGGTCACTTACTAAACAAGGTTCTTTACCTGCGGCTTCGCATGCATCAGCTAAACCTAGACGGGTAAGATTGGGCAGCGATAAATGCTCACCAGTTTCTTCTGCATAGGCTTTAAGTAAATGAGCAAAAGTATTTGCGCCTACATCACCAAACTTCTCTGCGTCAGGTGCTGCGCCTATTCCTAGGCTATCTGCCATTAAGATGAGTGCTCTTGCCATGGGTACCTCGTTATCAATATGTGAATACTTTATATGCTCTTCGAATTTTTGGTACAGGACATAAGTCCTGTTTCATAAAACAGAAACATTATAAATTTGCATCCCTAAGCGAAGCAAAAGAGATTAATCGTGTCTTTTTTGCTATTGTGATCTACCTAACAATGTTTCCTTCTGTGTGGGCGAGAACTTTAGTGACACGAACAATTATAGCTATTGCTGGCGCATCTGCGTCGGGCAAGTCTCTTTTTAGCAAGACAATTTATAACGAATTAGTCAATGAGCTTGAACCGGGCGCGATCGCAGTGATCGAAGAAGATGCTTATTACAAAGACCAGTCGCATTTGCCGTTTGACCATCGAACGCAAACCAATTACGACCATCCTGATGCTTTCGAGCATGAGCTTTTGCATGAGCACTTACTTCAATTGCGCGCTGGAAAATCGGTAGACGTACCAACTTATGACTATGCAATGCATACCCGTAGCGATGAAACGCGCCGAGTTGCATCTGCAAAAGTACTTATCGTTGAAGGTATTTTGCTACTGAGTGATCCGGCACTTCGAAAAGAATTTGATATTAAGGTGTTTATTGATACACCGTTAGATATCTGCCTTATGCGCCGTATGCAACGAGATATGGAGCAGCGTGGCAGAACATTACAGTCCGTTGTTGATCAATATCAAGCGACAGTGCGACCTATGTTTTATCAGTTTATTGAGCCATCAAAACACAAAGCTGATCTCGTAGTCACTCGCGGCGGTATGAATCGCGTTGCCATTGATATAATTAAAAGTAAAATAAAATATTTACTGCAACAATAACAACGGGAAATAGTCAGTATGACAACATTTATGAGCTTAGTAGGCATTGTTGTGCTACTAGGCATTGCTTTTGCGGCTTCAACTAACCGTAAAGCGATTAATTTAAGAACAGTAGGCATCGCCTTTTTACTACAAGTGTTAATTGGTGGCTTTGTCTTGTTCTTCGAAGTGGGCAAAAACGTACTAGCAAGTATGTCACGAGGAGTTTCATCGGTTATTGGATATGCCAATGACGGTATAAGCTTCTTATTTGGCTCACTGGCATCGCAAGATACTTTAGGGTTTATTTTTGCGATACAAGTATTGCCCGTTATCGTGTTCTTCTCAGCATTAGTTGCTGTGTTGTATCACATCGGAGTAATGGATTGGATAATCAAGATTCTCGGCGGTGGCTTACAAAAGCTATTGAAAACCTCTCGCCCTGAATCGCTTTCTGCAACCGCCAATATTTTCGTTGGCCAAACAGAAGCACCATTGATTGTTAAGCCATTTATTGCCAGCATGACTAAGTCAGAGCTGTTTGCGGTAATGGTAGGTGGCCTTGCTACCGTAGCAGGTTCTGTTATGGCGGGTTACGTAACAATTGGTGTAGAGCTTAAATACTTAATCGCAGCCAGCTTTATGGCGGCACCAGGTGGTTTCTTAATGGCAAAAATGATTGTGCCAGAGACCGAAACACCAAAAGAAGATTTAGCTGATTTAGACGTACAAGAAGAAAAACCGGTTAACGTAATTGATGCAGCTGCATCAGGTGCCGCAAACGGTATGCATCTAGCACTGAATGTAGGTGCTATGTTACTTGCTTTCGTAGCACTTATTGCACTTTTAAATGGGCTATTAGGCGGTATTGGTGGTTGGTTTGATCATCCAACATTAACGCTACAAGAAATTTTAGGTTACGTATTCGCGCCAGTTGCATGGTTATTAGGTGTACCTTGGAACGAAGCAGTAATCGCAGGCAGTTTTATAGGTCAGAAGGTTGTAGTAAACGAATTTGTTGCTTACCTCGACTTTATTAATTATCGCGATACGTTAAGTGCGCACACACAAGCGATTGTCACATTCGCGTTATGTGGGTTTGCTAACTTATCATCGATAGCAATTTTACTAGGTGGATTAGGCGGTATGGCGCCTAGTCGGCGAAAGGATATCGCACGCTTAGGGCTCAGAGCAGTGTTAGCAGGATCTATGGCTAACCTCATGAGTGCAGCAATTGCAGGTTTTTTCCTCTCGCTAGCTTAGAAACTTAATGAGATGAGCCGTAGTTGCAAAACAATAGGATAGGACTTTAAGGGGTTAAAGGTCTATCTTACTTGAACGATACTTCACCAAGGGCCGCAAGGCCCTTTTATCGTTTTATGTGCTAAGATTTAATTACTAAGTCTATTTAAGTACATAAATGAAATTTTTACGAGTTTATATACTAATCCTTTTCTTTAGTTGGCCAGCACTTTGCGAACCGACCCTGACCGTTGTGACTGAGCTGTCGCCACCAAACCAAACTTTAATCAATAACCAAGTTTCCGGTGAAAGCACCGAATTAGTTAAAGCTATTTTTGCCAAAGCAAACATAAACCCAAATATAGAGCTTTATCCTTGGGCCCGTGCCTACAATATGGCACTTAAGAGACCTAATATCTTTATTTATAGTATGGCGAAGACCCCTGAGCGCGAAAAACACTTTCATTGGATTGGTGAAGTGGCTACCTATCAAATGGGCTTTGTTAAATTAAGCTCTCGCACAGATATAAACATCACCTCAAACGAGCAAGCAAAAGATTACAAAATAGCCGTACAGCGTAATGATTTAGCGGCACAGCGCCTAACAGACCGTGGTTACACTGTGGTCTATACTTCGGATATCAATAAATCATATCAACTGTTAATGTCGGGCAAGGTTGATTTAATTATCGATGATAAAAATTATATTGCAGCTATGGCTGAGCAGCTGGCATTAGATGAGCGCCGCTTTAGCTTTACGCATGGTATCGACTTTTTAACCATGAAAGGCTACCTCGCGGCAAATATTAATACCGAACAACGCTATGTGGATGCGTTAAAAAAAGCATTTAATGAAGTGATGGTGACGCCAAAATACAATACCGTGATGTTACTACAGCGACCTTAATTCGCCTTATATTGCTCAATATACTTTTCTAGTAGTCCTTGTTTACTCAGCTTGTTATAACTTGCTTGAAATCGAGCAACTAACTCATCAGGTAATGCTTTATTTAGCGCTAGAAAGTTACCCACGGCGCCATTCAGAGGCAATTCAACTAACTTAACCACTTCTCTGCCTTGGTGACCATACTGCATTAATTGATATTTAAACGATAGCTCTGAGCCTATGATCAGCTCAATTTTATTTTTAAAAAATAGGTTAATACATTCGTAATAGTGACTCACTTTTAGAAGATTTTTATCACCTTCATAGCCAATGCTTTCTACGAATTTTTCGTAAATGCTGTCTCTGACAACACATAAACTATGATCTTTTACTTGAGATAAGTCGATAGGATTAATGCGATCATTTGATTGTAAGCGATAAAAAAAGTTACGTGATGAAGCCAGTGGACCAACCCACTTGAATAACTCTTCTCGATCAGGAACTCGTGCCGTAGAGACTAGGCCTGATTGTGGTTTTTTCTGTGCAAAGTGATATGCCCTAGACCAAGGTAAAAGCTCGAAGTGACATTCAATGTCTGCATCAACACACATTGCTTTGACAAATTTAAGATTAATGCCTTCTAGGTGCCCTTTGTTTGAAAAATTATATGGCGGGAATTGCTCGGTGTAAATGGTGACACTATCCTTTGCCATTACTACGGGTGCAAAACTTAGGCATGCTAACAACAATAATTTTAAGATAATTAATACACCCTAATTAAATAGCTGCATTAAATATAGAAATTTTCATTAGCTCAGTCAATTTTTAAGCACAAAAAAAGCAAGCCGTAGCTTGCTTCTTCTTAATTTTTACTAAAAGTAAAAATTATAACGGAGTGATGTTATCCGCTTGTGGGCCTTTTTGACCTTGTGAAAGAGTGAACTCTACACGTTGGCCTTCAGCTAAAGTTTTGAAACCGTCGCTTTTAATAGCGCTGAAGTGTGCGAACACGTCTGGGCCATTTTCTTGCTCGATGAAACCAAAACCTTTAGATTCGTTAAACCACTTAACTGTACCTGATACGATGTTAGACATAGTATTATTCCTGATATAAAAAATTAAAAATGCCCTAATGGGCGGGTGTAGCAAAAAATGAGATGGTACTTAAAAACTTCAGGACGGTACTACAAGTATTACTTATACAACAACGAAATAAAGATTTATTAATTACACGCTTTCTTTCTAGCTGGTGCCCACTATATAGAGTTACTAAGATAAGTCAAACACTATCGTCATTAAAACTCAAATTCCAATGCTAAGCGAAAGCTATGATCTTTACCGGATTGACTCAGTTCGCTGATAAAACCAGCTTCCCATTTTAACTGACGTTTTGGACTAAACCTATGTAAACCAATAAAGCCGGGACCAACCCCAACAAAGTCCTCACCAGCGTAAATTTCTATTGATGGTTGAAATGCTGATCGATAGCGATAACGATACTGCAAACGAAACTCGCTTTCCCACTCATTCTCGATATCTGCGCCCCATTCATACACTAAAAATGCATTCATAGTCAGGCTTGTACGGCCAAACTCTTTTTCCCATAAAAAGCCAGTCGTTGCTTCGTAAGCATCCACTGTATGTTGTTTTTCAAGCTCAAATAGTGCCCCCCAGTCAGCCCATAATCGTCCCTGTTCAACAAGCTGCCAACGTAACTCGACCTCGTATGAAGATAACCCAAAATCGCCGTTATCGTCTCGTTCGCCAACCAAATAACCTTCAAGACTCATGGTGTCATTAATTGCCCCACCAAAACCTGCGCGCTGCGCTAAAACATTGCCGCTATCAGTTTGTCTCGACACTAAACGCCACTCTACTTCGCGCTCAAAAGGCATTACATAAGGGTGATATACTTTATCGACCACCATGCCATCAGCATGTGCGACTTGACTAATAGTTGCTAACAGCAAACAGCTTAAGCTAATCATTAAGAACCGCATACTGGCTCCTCTGTCTTTTTAATTTTTAAAACACGCGCTAAGGCGATAAATACCAACGCTGCAACTACATACACCCAAAGCGCTGTTTTACTTGGTGTGGCTTCGTAACCCAATAAGGCTTTTAATACCCGCCCTAGTTCTGAGTTTTCAACTAGAAACCCACGCCAATCTAAATAATTTGAAGTCACATCGAGTAGGTCTACCTGACTTGCTAAATCAAGAAGTATCAATAACTTTGCTGTTGCATTTAAGGCAAGCAACACAACTAAAGGCTGCACGCCTGCGCGTTTAACAACACTTTCAAGTAAAAAGAACAGTAACACACCAAAGCTAATACAAATACCAACCCCTAATAAGGTACCAAGTATCAGTGGCTCAGCAGTATCTTTGCTGTGCCAGAAACTGACTAAATAAATCATGTAGTGACTTAAATACAACGTCATGGTAGCAACCAATGCGACAGCTGCGGCCTGACTTCGTTGCTGACAACTAATTAATGCAGCTGCAAAAATCACAATACACAGCAACATTTGCATGAACTCTAAGCCTCTATGATCAAATAACTGGCTCACCCATGCAGCGCCTTGTACAAACACTAAACTCATCACAATACCAATAACGGCATAAATACATAGCTGACGCTGATTTAAAGGCACAATCAAACCCAGAAGCACAGCTAAAATAACCACAGGCAGAAGCTGATTTATACTCATCAGCAGACTAGTTATCAGCATCATCCACCTCCGTAGCCACAACAGTCCCTCGAGCAGTGTTAGGCGAAAATTCACCAAAAAAATCATAACGCCCAGGGCTTAATGGGCCGATATAAATCACACTGGTTCGGCCTGGGTAGAGCACTTTTTCGCGGTTTAAGTCAAAGCTATCGAACTCTTCAGGAGTGTCATCTTGATTTTCGATTAATAGTCGCAGCTTTTTATTGGCAGGTACTTTAATTTCAGCGGGGTAAAATAGATGATCTCTTAAGATCAGTTTGTACTCTTTGGCATAAGCAAGCCAAGACGACATACATAGTAGCAGCATAGAGAATGCCAAAATCCATTTATTCACTAATCTCTCCTTGCATAAAAGAGACGCTTACTCGCAAGCCACCGAGGTGACTATCTGCAAGCGCAATATCAGCGTTATAAATCGATACTATGTGTTCAACAATAGCCATACCAAGCCCGGCTCCTTGCTCACCGGATGGATGTTTATCGCCACCCACGCGGTAAAAACGGTTAAAAATGCGCTGCTTTTGAGCTTCATCAATACCTGGACCGGAGTCATCAATTTGCCAGATAAAACGATTACCTTCGGCTTTAAGAGTAATACAAATCTCTCCCACAGCTGGTGTATATTTTATGGCGTTACTCAGTAAATTGCCAAATAAAGTGATCAAAGTGAATTCATCACCAGCAATAATAAAATCATCACCATCTATGCTAATTGTATGCTCTTTTTCATCGATACGGTCATAAAGTTGTGCTACAACTTGCTGGCTAACCTCTAATACCGATACAGGGCTAAATTGCGCCTGCCACTGCTCTGGGTATGTTCGCCCTAAAATCAACATCTGCTCAACGATATTACTCAGTTTATCAACGCCTTTTTCCATCGCATCAAGTTCTACACTATCGACACCTTGGGCAAGTAAATTATGTACATTTATTTTTAAGCTACTAAGCGGTGTGCGCAGCTCATGGGCCGCATCTGAGGCAAAAAATCGTTCTCGTAAATAGGCACTTTCAACACGCTTAAATAGATCGTTTAAGCGGCTGATTACGGGTTTAATTTCTTGTTCTGGGGTCTGCCAAGGGATCGCAGTAAAGTCATTTGCTTGTCTATGTTTAAGTTGATTAGATAACCGAGTGAGTGGCGCAAGCCCTTGTTTTACAAAAACACTAATAAGCAGTGCTAAGATTGGTACGCTCCATAACAATGGCGTCATAGCCGATAAAATCACTGTTTCTGTTAGTGCCACACGTTTACTCAATGGCTCAGCAATAAGCACCCGCTTATCTCCTTCGCTTAAACGGTATACTTTGACTCGTTGCCCTGCCAAATTCTCAACACTAAACCCGGTTTGCCAGTGATTTTGATTGATTGGGTTATTTTGTAATGACTTTGAGCTTGAGACCAAACTGTCATCCACCCAAACCTGAAATAATAACTGCGGTAAATTACTCGTATAGGCAGGAGTTTCTTTATTTAACGGCTGTTCAATCAACACATGCGCAAGCGTTACTAGCTCATTATCAAGCAGTGCTTCAGCCTGATTCATACTTTCTCGATAACCTTTAGTAAAAGCCAAAAAGCAGGTTAAGATCACCATAGACAAGATAAGTAAGGTGAGTCGCTTACGAATTGACACTAGCGTTTACCTACCACATAACCAATGCCGCGTAAGGTTTTTATGAACTCTTTAGGAAATTTTTTACGTAAGTGATGAATATGCACTTCGATGGTATTTGATCCCACCTCTTCGCCCCACTCATAGAGTTTACTTTCTAGCTGCTGTTTTGATTGCACGCGGCCCTGATTTTCTAACAAAGCTTTAAGGAGCATGAACTCTTTACGCGGAAGATTAACGGGCTCTCCTTGATAACTCACGGTAAAAGCCGCGGTATCCATTTCAACATCACCGACTTTTAAGGTGCTGGTTTGTGCTTGTGTCAGGCGCCTGCTTGCAACCCGAAGACGTGCAAATAATTCAGCGGGATCAAACGGTTTTGCAAGATAATCATCAGCCCCTAAATCTAAACCCATAACTTTATCGTCGATACTACCCCTAGCAGTTAAAATCACCACAGGAATGTTTTTACGATGTTTTTTTATATGCTTTAAAATGTCGATGCCATCACCGTCAGGTAGCCCTAAATCAAGGACTACCAGCTCAATTTCATCGTTGTGCAGCCATTGCATCGCTGACTTAACGGTCGAACTATGTTCAACACTATATCCTTGTTGACGCAAAGAGCGGCACAGGCCTTCAGCCACTAAATGGTCGTCTTCAACGAGCAATAAATGCATAGTTTATCTCTTTATTTTTTTCTCTACCTTAGCCAATAGTTTAGTAATTTCTTGTTGGCGGTAAAGATCTGCTTTTGGTCTATCAGGGCGCGCTGGCGCTTGCTGAGCAACCAATAAAAATTCTTTAGCTGATTTATACTTACGCTCGTCATATAGGAATGAAGCATATAAATAGTTACTATCGATACCACGAGGATTTAGCTCAAGCGCTTGCTGAAACAGCTTTTTCGCTTCATCATCATCACCAAAACCAATTGGCCAACCCGGCACTTTACCGTACAAGGTAGCAAGGCTGGTGTATGCTGAACCGTCGAGCGCTTTTGGATCTAAGCTTAGCGCTTTTTCAAATTGCGCTTTAGCATCTTTTGCAAGACCAAGAGCACCTAAGCCCCCTTTCGCTCCCGCATAACTCGATAGCACGATACCGTACCAAATATGACTTGCAGCCTGCTGGTCATTCGCTTTTGTAAATTCAGCCGTTTCGTTGGCTAGTTTTTCAAAGGCATCTAATTGCGCATCATCAACTAATTCGTAATTAACCACTGCCCACTTTTTTTGCACCGAACTTAAATCACTATTAAAGTCGGCTTTTGCAGGCGCGGCCATGATAACACCTAACATCATTAGGGCTTTAAAATTTAGTTTAGTCATAATCATTCACCTTAATCAATTTAGTTCGCAAAAAAACTTTTAATTTTAGGAAGTTGTTTTGCTATTGCGTTATCAACTAGTGATGGAAATGCGCCGTTAATACGGGCAAATAATGTTTCAGGGAAGCCGATAAAACGGCGACGTTTTTTTGATTTAATTAAATCTATTAATGCATCTGCCACTTTTTCAGGCGGATCCATCGTGTTACCAAGCTCTTTGTTCATCGCGCGCACTTGTGGCGAATTGATCGCGGTATCAGTCGCGCGAGGTGCTAAATACAATATTTTCACATCGCTGTGGCTGAGCTCTCTGGCAAGGGCTTCTGTCATACCTCTAAGTCCAAACTTGCTGGCGCAGTACAAGGTTTGATATGGATATCCGATGCTACCAAACGATGAACCTATATTCACAATCGTGCCTTTGTTGCGTGTAATTTGTGGTAAAAATAGCTGGCATAATTTAATTGGCACATGCAGGTTGATATTTAACAGGTGATCTATTTGCTGCTCACTGATTTCACTAAAGCCCTGCATCACATTGACGCCTGCATTATTGATAAGTAATGTTGCACCACCAATTTGCTGAGCAAACTTGGCAAGATCATCACGGGATTCACTGTTACTTAGATCAGCCTGAAAATACTCTGCGTCATTACCACACTCCAACTTCAGTGCAGCAAGTTGCTTAACATTTCGGCCTACCAGCAATAAACGCCACCCTTCTTTCACAAGGCTAAGAGCAATAGCACGGCCAATGCCCCCAGTTGCGCCGGTTAGCACACAAACTGGGCTACTCATGCGCTTTGCTCCATGTCCGCCTCTGTAAAGAAAGGTTCTGAGTCGAGGTCACGAAAAATATTGCCGTATAGTTTGTAAAAACATTTAGCGGCGTGAATAATGGCTTGTTGGTCGTCCTCGTTGTCTATTTTATTCATTAGTGATTCGAAGAACTTAACGTGTTCAATATCAAGTGCACCGTGCGAAGTAAGGTATGAAAAAGCCTTTTTAGGTAGCCCAACAACCTCACGGATTTGTCCTGCAGCATTATCTGCTAATGCAATAGAAGTACCTTCAAGCACATGAACCATACCAAAGAAAGCTAAAGGATTACCGCGATTAATTGCATCATAGGCATACGACACCATTAATTCGGTCGAAAACTGTGGACGAGAATTACGTACCAACTCTTTATCAAAACCGCATGCAGCAATATCATTTAATACCCATTCTTGATGGCCTAACTCTTCTTCAATGTATTCTGCAACAGCTTCACGCAGCCACTCTTGTTTATCGGTAAGCTTTGCACCCACAGCCATTAGTAGTGGCACTGTGTGCTTAACATGGTGATATGCTTGAGTTAAAAACGATGCATATTCACTAAGGCTTACTTCACCTTTAAAAACTCGGCCAATAATCGGCGCAGCTAAAAGATAGTCGCGCTCATTTTGTGTTTCGGCTTGTAATGTATTGAAAAATTGACTCATGCTCGTCGCCTCTTTGTAAAATGCTGAAATTTCTCTAGCAAAAAATTGGTTAATAACATCGCGTTTTGGGCGATTATTGCTAGTTAATAAACCTTGGGTGTGGCTCATTGGCTCTGCCAGACGATGCCATTTTTTTATCTGTGCGTATTCGGGTAACTGCGCGTTTTGTTTAGCAATGTGTGCTGCAAGCTCATTGTCACTCATCGCTTGGTTTGCAAAGATAAGCGCAGCTAAAAACGCTTGGCCTTCGCCAATAACGACAGCTTGCTGTACCTGACTGTGGCTGAGCAATAATGACTCCGGCCACTCAGCACTGATATTGCGTCCAAAGCTCGTGATAAGCTGATTTTTCAAGCGGCCTTGGATAACCAAACGGCCTTCTTGCTCAGTAACTAAGTCTCCAGTGGCATACCAATCGTCGGTATTTTGTGCAGCTTGACCTAAATAACCTAAAAATAATGAACCTTTGATATAAAGTTGGCCATTTTCAATTTTATATTGAATATGTTTAAGTACTCGGCCTGCAGTTTCGATGTCATCATCATTACTAGTGTTTAAACTCACCACGGATGAAGACTCAGACAAACCATAACCTTGATACACAGGTAAGCCACATTTACGGGCTTGCTTAATAAGCTGCTGACTTACAACCGCGCCACCTACAGCAATAAACTTTAAGCTTTTAGGCGCTTGCCAGCCTTGCTTTGCAAAAGCCACCAAACAGGTAAGAAGTTCTGGCACTAAAATAAGAGTATTTGGCTCAGTACGTTCAATTGCAGCAATCAATTTGTGAGGTTCAAGTAACTGCGCACCAGAAAAACCAAGTTCAGCTAAAGGGACCAAATTAACCGTACCACCAGCTAATAGCGGCGCATAAACACCTGCTAAGTTCTCAAGCAAAACCGGTAACGGCAATAAACACAAATGGTTTGGTTTTTCTAAACCAATGCTTTGATAGAGTGATGTAGCTACCTGCATTTGACTTTCAAGAGATAAACACACGCCTTTTGGTGTACCCGTTGAGCCCGATGTAAAGGTAATCTTTTGCGTGTTAGCAAAATAAGGCACAGGCTGTGTATTACTCAGTTGATAAACACATAAAGGGTAATGCTTACACACGTCAACTAACGCCACTAACTTAGCATGCTCACCTTCGTATGCGCGGTCACATACAAATAGCCCTGCCCCACTGTTTTGCAAACCAAATGCAATTTGCTGAGCAGTAAAAAACGTTGGTAGCGGAATCGCGACTCTTTTAAGATCGCTAATCGCGGCTTCCAATACACACCATGCTGGCGTGTTATCTAATTGATAAGCGATGCCTTGGGCATCAAATTCAGCTAAGGTTGGCAGTAAACGAGTTACTTGCTCAGTAAACTCTTGTTTAGTTAGTGAGCGTACACCATCACTTTGATGGCAAACCATCAATGTGTCGCTATCCTTATGCGGTAATTGTGTTAACCAGCTCATAACGCCTCCAAAAATACAGCAAGCTCAAGTGATGACTGCAAACACTGCTGTTTGATATTGAATAAAACTGGGGTGTTTAATACACGTTGATGTGCTTCGTTTAGGTCAACCACACAAATGGTTGGTTGATTGTCGTAATAGCTACCCCAGCTGGCTGGATCTTGAAGTGCTTGTGCATTGGCAACACCGATTTCTTTGCAATTCACACCAAGCATTTTTAATAACGCTCTCACTTTACGGGTTGCGCAAAACACTAAATATTTTGCTCCTGCCTGATAAAGTGCTTCGTTCATTAAAACAAAATGTGCCAAGGTGGCTTTTCGATGCGTTGAGCATAAATTACCTAGCTCAAAAATGTGCTCACGCTTGGCACTGACAAAGTGCTCAATAGACGCAGGGAGGTATTGTTCAATAAACAAAGGCTGTGATGCAGAGCGAAGACCTAAAGTACATACTTCATCATCAACATTAAGCTCGCAAAGTAGCGGCATGAATTGCGAAATTTTCGCGTCATACGCAGCAGCAAAGCCTTGCTTGATATTGCTCTCAAGGCGGTCACGGAATTGACCTCCTTCACGAGTGCAAACAAAGGCTGGCTCTTGAACTTGAGTTTGTTGTAATTGTTGAACTGAAAGCATAATTGTTCGCTCCACTTAGGTTATGTGTAAAATTTATCGAGCGAAACTTAAATAAAACTTAAGAAAAATTAATTTTTATAAATATTTTTCAAACTAATGAAATTTAATGATTTTATTTTTATTAAAAACAAAAATGCCAGTCTGTTAGACTGGCATTTTAATGCTTAAATTAACGTTAAACTTAGATTACTTAACGATAGTCATCTCTTTCAGTAGATTTTGCGCATTATCAACTTTATCCATCACCCATAACATGTATCGTGAATCAACGTGAATTGAGCGATTTAAGTTTTCATCGTAATCCCAATCACCAATAATGCTTTCGTAAACACCATCAAATAATAAACCAACCAGTTCAGCATTACCGTTTAACGTTGGTGAGCCTGAGTTACCACCTGTGGTATCTACATTTGATAAAAAGTTAACCGGAACAGTATTCATACCGCCGGTGTAATCACCATAAAGCTTTTGCTTAATTAACTCATTTTGCTTTTCTGGTGAGTTGAATGGTTCAACACCGGTGTTTTTAGCAAGCAGTCCCTCTAGAGTTGTAAAGGGGGTTGCCACTATGCCATCTTGCGGTGAATAGCCGCCTACCGTGCCGTAAGTTACACGTAGGGTGCTGTTCGCATCAGCATAAACAGGTTTATTAAGTGCCTTGTTATAAGCGATAATTGCTTCCATTAATGCAGGGCGAGCGGCTTGCTGTTTACCGGCCAGCTCTTTTTTCGCATCTTCTATATCTTTAGTGGCAGCAAAAATAGCCTGAGCGTACTGAATGAAAGGATCGCTACTTTGTTTTAACTGTGCAAGGTCAAGGCCTGCCATCCATAAGCGTTTACTCTCATCAGCAAGAACAGATTTAGCATACATTTCATCAAGTAAAGCTTGTTGTTTTTGCTTGTCAAAACCGTTTGTTAAACCAAGCGCTTTATCAACTTCTGCAACACGTTGGTCCTTTGGTAATGCCGCATACTGCTCAATAAAGTACAGCAATATTGCTTTATCAACAGCTTCATCATAACGACGGCTCATGCTTTTTAAACGTGACTCGATACGTGGCATATCACGCTCTTGATAACCGCTTTCGCGCTCAGCATCTGGCTTTTGTTTTTCGTACGCTAAACGATATAAACGTCGAGCAGTTGAAATCATTTGTGAGCGGTGTACGTAACCTAACATACGGTCGCGCTGGTTATGCTCTTGCGACTGTGCAACTAGCGCTGATAAATCAGCAAGTACATGTCCGTATTTAGCTTTGCGCTTACTATCTTGATTGATCCACGCTGTGAGATCTTTTTCGAATTGTTGCTTACGGCTATACATTGAACCTTTGTTAAAGCTCTCAATCATTGAGCCATAGTTTTTAATGTAATTGTTGTAACCCGCAATCGTGCTTTCGTAAGCGATTCGTGCCTCTGAACCCTCTGGGGCATTTTCTTCAATTAACGAAACATATTTAGAATTATATTTACGCGCTAATGGGTAGGCTGTATTAAACACGTAGTCAACTTCAGGCGATATACGGTAACGGTTTGTGCTACCCGGATAACCGGTAACCATCACAAAATCGCCTTCTTGTACGCCTTTAGCACTTACTTTTAAAAACGCATCACTTTGGTACGGCACGTTGTCTTCCGAATATTCAGCAGGCTTGCCATCTTTGCCAACATACGCGCGATAGAACGAGAAATCACCCGTATGGCGCGGCCACATCCAGTTATCGATATCACCGCCGTATTTACCCACACCCATAGCGGGTGCATACGCTAAACGTACATCTTTAATTTCTAGTGATTTGATGAGGTAATACTCAAGACCACCATGGAAAGTGTACACATTACAGCGATAGCTTGGATCTTGCTCACATTCACTAACAAGTGCTTTTTCATTTGCTTCAATAGCATCAAAACGTGCTTTACCTGTTAGCTGGTCAGTACCTTGGTTAACTTTATCAGTGACTTCGGTTACTTGTTCTGTCACATAAACACGAGACCCCGGCGCAGCAGGTACTTCTTCACCTGTTGACTTAGCTAAAAAGCCATTTTCTAAAATATTATTGTCGGTAGTTGAGTTATATTGAATCGAACCATAAGCACAGTGATGATTAGTTACCACTAAACCTTTTGGAGAAACAAACGAAGCGGTACAGCCACCAAGGCTAATTACCGCGTTCATCGGAAACTCAGTCAGTTTTGAAATTGATTGTACATCAATGCTCAAACCTTTCGCTTTTAATATAGATTCAAGTTCCGGTAGCTGGTGAGGTTGCCACATGCCTTCGTCGGCAACAGCAACATTTGCTACAGCAAGACCTACTGCAGCAGCAATAAATTTAAAACGCATAGTCATCCTTTTTGTTATGTTTATCATTTTTAGCGCTCATATAATTATCATGGTGCTAGTGAATAGCAATAATTTGCGACCGCTAATGTCAAAATTTGTAAACCACTCAGGTTTCATGAGCCTAATATTTAGACTCATGAACCACTGCATTATGGCCATGTAAGCTTTCTTGATGCTCAACTTTAAACTGATAATCAGTAATTACATCCATTGTTTCGAAGCACTGCTTTAATCGCCTTGCTGCATCTTCGCAAAACAGTAAATTTTTTGCGTTAAGAGCAGCAAATGCTTGTTCATCTTCACGCTTCACGGCGGTTTGTACTGGGGTGCCTATAGCTTGCTCACATACTGTGATAAAGCCGCCAATATCAGGTAGCTTTTCACTACTAAAAGTGACATCGACATACGCATAAGAGCGCTGGCTATGAGGGGTTGCAATTGAGCCCTGTTCACTTGCAAGCCAGTTAAGGAATGATGCTTTATCAATCGCTGCATCGTTAAATTGTTTATCAACCGCCTCGCTCAAAAGCTGCCTCGACAATGCCGCTGAGCACGGGCAAGTGCTGCTGTAGGTAATATCTACTTTTAAGTTAATAATCAGCGATTGCTGCTTAGTAATCGTTAAAATAACAGGGTAAGCATTATAACCAGCGTTGTCGCTAAGTAATGCTGGTTTTAACTCGGGTAAATCAAAATGCAGCACCAGTTTTGCGCCTTTACTTAAGCCTTTTTGTGATGCTAAAACGGCCTCCATAAACTCGTTAACACGCTGAGTCGTTAAGCTTTGTTTAGCCAATAGCTGATTAAGTAGTAAATAAAGACGCGACATATGAATGCCTTTAGCATCGCTATCAAGGCTAACGAACACATCGGCTTTGGCATTAAGGTGCACATCAACATGAGTTTGTGCAAGCTTCAAAGGCAATGCTATTTTTTCCATACCGACCCATTTTAAAGGCGACTGAAAATCTACATTAGAGTGCGAGGTAATATCGGGTAATTGCATATCAACTTCTTTTAACGATTAAATGTTAAGGCCATAGCAGCCTGTTTGTGCGGGTATACGTGCTGCCCATCAAAGACACACTCCCCATTTACAAAGGTATGTGTAATTCGGTTTGAAAAAGTAGTGCCATTGAATGGCGTCCATTGGCATAAATAATGAGTGTTTGTGTGCTCAACGTGCTTTTCTGCATTTGGGTCAACCAGTACTAAATCAGCAAAATAACCCTCTCGTATAAAGCCACGGCCTTCAATAGCAAATCGCTTTGCCACGTTATGCGCTGTTTTTTCAACGATTTGCTCAAGGCTCAACGTACCGCGTTTTACCTGTTCAAGTAACATTAATAAGGCATGCTCGACGAGCGGAAGCCCTGCTGGTGCAGCGTTGTATTGTTGCTGTTTTTCTTGCCAAGTATGAGGTGCATGGTCGGTGGCAATAATATCAATGCGACCATCACGCACTGCTGCGAGCAGCGCTATGCGGTCTTGCTCTGATTTTATGGCGGGGTTACATTTAATTTGATTGCCATAGTGTGCGTAATCGTCTTGGTTAAACCATAAATGATGCACGCATGCTTCTGCGGTTATGTGCTTTTGCTCTATCGGGGCATTACTAAATAGTTCGAGCTCTTTTGCCGTTGTTAAGTGTAAAACATGTAGCTGTGAACCATAACGTTTTGCCAGTGATACCGCATACGATGATGATGCATAACAGGCTAACTCATCACGAATTAATGGATGATGTTCGATACGTAGTTCGCCAAAACGTTTTGCTAAACGGCGCTGATTTTGCTGAATAACCTCGCCTTGCTCGCAATGGGTTGCAATAAGTACTGGGCTTTCACGAAAAATGGCTTCTAGTGCATGCGGATGCTCAACGAGTAAATCGCCTGTTGATGCCCCCATAAATACTTTCACGCCGCAAACTTTTTTTGTATCAAGGGCTTTAATTTCTTCAAGATTGTCAGGGGTTGCACCAAAGTAAAACGCATAATTCGCAGCGCTAGTCTGAGCTGCTATCGCGTATTTATCTGCAAGAGCTTTTGCCGTGGTGGTCGACGGTGAAACATTGGGCATTTCCATAAAACTTGTAATGCCACCCGCAACTGCGGCGGCGGACTCTCTGGCAATAGTGCCTTTATGCGTCAGGCCTGGCTCTCTGAAGTGAACTTGATCGTCAATCATGCCAGGTAATAGCAACAGGCCGCTTGCATCAATCACCTGATCATTGGCCTTTGCAGTGATATCAGAATCGATTAGAACAATTCGTTTATCTACTATTTTTATATCGTTTGTTTTCCGCTGTCCTTCATTAACTACGCTCGCATGTTTGATTATGATAGCCATACTGCTCCTTGCTTATTCAGCAACATTTGCAACTTATCGTAAAAAAATGCACTCCATGGCAAGATTGATTGCAGATTGATATGTTACAATATAACATACCATAAAGTTTTTATTTGGTAACTGTTATGAGTCAAAAAGATCATTTTATCGGGCTATTTAAGCTGCTAAGTAATAAGCCGCTTTCCGATCTTAGAGAATTTTAACAGCTTATCGCAGCCAATAATCACCTTATCGCAACGTATGAGGTCAATTGTAATAAGACACAGTATGCTGGGCTCATTGATCACATGCTGATACCTACCCCATATGAGTGCATTTTTGTAATTCGTTTTAACCGCTTTCAAATCAAGAGCTTATAAAGCGTATGTGCAAGGGTATATCGACACAATTTAATTTTAAAAATGACAAGAGAAATACTATGAAACACCTAATCGCAACCGCGATCAGTTCAGCGCTGTTACTCACAGCCTGTTCAGAACCACAAACGACAACATCAACGCCTAAATCAGAACAATCAGCACCAGCTGCTGCCGCAGAGCAAGCTAACCCACTGTTTGTAAAAAGCGTATTACAATACGAAACGCCTGATTTCAGTGCGATTAAAGATGAGCACTTTATGCCTGCTTTTAATAAAGGTATGGCTGAGCAAATGGCTGAAGTACAAGCTATCATCAATAACCCAGCAAAGCCTGATTTCGCTAACACCATTGTTGCTCTTGAGAAAAGTGGTGAGCTACTGACTCGCACACGCAGTATTTTTTATAACCTAGCAGGTACTGACTCAAACCCGGCTCGTCGTGAATTACAAAAAGAATTAGCGCCAAAACTAGCTGCTCATAGCGACAATATTTTCTTAAATAAAGCACTCTTTGAAAAAGTAGCCGCTATTCACAGCGAAGCTGACAACCTTGCCTTAACTGCTGAAGAAAAACGTTTATTAGACGTTTACTACAAACGTTTTGTGCGTGCAGGTGCAAAATTAAGTGCAGAGCAAAAACAACAAATTCGTGATATCAATACGAAGCACTCAAGCTTAACAACTCAGTTCTCACAAAACTTATTAGCACTGACTAAAACAAATGTTGTTTTAGTGGATGACAAAGCAGAGCTTGAAGGCTTACCAGCAGGTCAAATTGAACAACTCGCCAATGCCGCAGCAGAAGCAGGCCACCCAGGTCAATACCTAATTAAAATCACAAACACCACGCGTCAGCCAATTTTGGCAACACTGAAAAACCGTGATTTACGTGAAAAAGTATGGCGTGCATCGGCTGAGCGCGCATTATCGGGCGAAAATAGTAACCGTGAGATCGTGGCACAGCTTGCTCAGTTACGTGCTCAAAAAGCGAAACTATTAGGTTACGACAGCTGGGCTGATTTTGGTTTAGAGTCACAAATGGCGAAAAAACCACAAGCTGTATTTGATATGTTTGCGAGCATGATCCCTGCATTAATGCAAAACGTAAACGCTGAGGCCGCTGCAATTCAAGCTAAGATTGATGAATCAGGCGAGCAATTCAAATTACAGCCATGGGATTGGTTATTCTACGCAGAGCAAGTTCGTAAAGATAAATACAACCTTGACGAAAATGCAGTGAAAGAATACTTCGAGTTCAACCGCGTTCTAGAAGACGGCGTATTCTTCACCATGAACCGTTTATACGGCATCACCTTTAAACCACGTAACGATATTCCGGTATATCACCCAGATGTAAAAGCCTATGAGTTATTTGATGAAAATGGTAAGAGCTTAGCCATTTTCTTTGCTGACTACTTCGCTCGTGAAGGCAAGCGTGGCGGTGCATGGATGAGCTCATTCGTTAAACAATCTGGCCTTAAAGAACAAAAGCCTGTTGTTGTAAACGTTATGAACATTCAAAAAGGCGCGAATGGCGAACCTACGCTTATCAGCTATGATGAAGCAACAACGATTTTCCACGAGCTAGGTCATGGCTTACACGGCATGTTCTCAAACGTGAAGTACCCTACTCTATCTGGCACCTCAGTATCACGCGACTTCGTTGAGTTCCCATCAACATTTGAAGAAGATTGGGCAATGTACCCTGAAGTTATCGCTAACTATGCAAAACACCATAAAACTGGCGAGCCAATTCCTGATGAGCTACTGAAAAAAGTAATTCAATCGCGTAGCTTTAACCAAGGTTTTGATACCCTAGAGTACGTTGCAGCTGCACTACTTGATATGGAATGGCATTCACTTTCTGCTGATGCACCATTACAAGACATTGAAAAGTTTGAGCAACAAGCGCTTGCTAAACATGGTGTTGATGTACCATTTGTACCACCACGTTATAAGTCAGCCTTCTTCTCGCACTCAATGGGCGGCGGTTACTCAGCGGGTTACTACGCTTACATGTGGAGTGAAATCTTAGCGGCAGACGCCTTTGCTTATGTTCAAGAACAAGGTGGTTTAACTCGCGAAATGGGTGAAAAATACCGTAAAGAAATTTTAGAAGTCGGTAACTCACGTGACCTGATGGAATCGTTCAAAGCGTTCCGTGGTCAAGAGCCAGACACTTCAGCGTTATTAAAACGCCGCGGCCTAAAAGCAACGGTTCAATAGCTTACCTTGAGCTTTAAGCTCTAAGCTCTAAGCTGTAAGTCAGAAATGTGGGGTTATCGAGTATTGATAACCCCGCAACGATAGCAAAAGGAGCGGTCAGCCTTCAGCTATCAGCGGTCAGACGCGCGAAACAAGTTTCACGCCTACAAAAAGGCGCTAGGCTCTAAGACGCGATGTAAAATCGCTGCTACGTCGTATCTCGTACCTTTCCCCTCGTACCTCGGAACTCGCTAACTTAAAAACAAAAAAGCCCTTACAGCAAGCTGTAAGGGCTTTGTTATCACTATTTAACGTTATTATTTACGTTTACGGCGACGGCCGATAAGCGCTAATGGTGCAAGTAGTAGTGTTAAGAAACCAAAGCTACCATTGCTAGATTTAGTCACTTTCTTCTCTTCTACTGGCTCAGCTTCGTTAGTTACAGCAACAGTGAATTGCTCTGATACAGAGTCTGTACCATCATTAACTGTTACTTCAAATACCAACTCGTCATCGCTTGAGATAGCGCCTGGCGTGAAGCCTAAAGTAGCTGTATCAGCACCAGTTAATGTAGCAGTTGTACCGCTTAGTTGCGTCCATGTGTAGCTTAGTGCGTCATCATTACGGTCTGTAGCTGTTGCAGTTAATGTGCCTGAAGCAGACTCAGAAACTGACTCATCACCCGATACAGAAAGTAATGGTAATGCGTTATCACATGCTAATGCATCACCAGCAATCACGTTTGAGAAGATTGGTGAAGTCACGTTGCTTACCGTAACGTTATCAATCCACCAGCCGAACTCACGTACTGCGCTGTCTGATGACATACGGAAACGTAATTTTGCACGGTTACCGTTTAGTTCAGTACCGAAACGAATTGTTTCGTAGTTACCATAAACACCGTTACCATCAACATTGTTACCTGTGAAGGTATCGCGATCTTGTAGTGCTTGCGCGTCGTTTTCGATTAGTGGGCCATCGTAACCTACATCAAAAGTACCGCCCATCTCAGTAACATCTACCCAGTTACCGCCGTTTACGCTGATTTCTACAACACCACCATCCCATTCGTTTTCGATTAGGTAGAAGTGCCAGAATGAAACTTCAAAGTCACCAGCAAAACCGATATCAAACTCTCTTGATTCAACCGCAACATCAGACTGGAAGTCATTGTTGTTTAGGTACATTGTTTGCTCGCCAAGACCGAAGCCAAAGCTGTTGAAGAAGTTAACATTACCGCCGGTTGCCATGCTTTGCGTGCCAACAGCTAAGTCATCACCTGTCATTACGTTTTCTTTCCAATCACGTAATGATGCACCTGCTACTTCCATATCGTCTGCCGTTTGTGAGCTAACTGGTGCTTTATCTTCAAAGTCCATATTCACAAGGTAAGATACTGTATCGCTTGCTGCTTCAACAATTTCGTCATCAGCAGAAAGCTCAGGGAATGACACTTCGATTTTAAGTGTATCCGCAGTGTCAGCATCATTTAACGTGAAAGTAATCGGCGCGCTTGTTTGTGAAGCATATGGGTTTGTATCGTCGAATGTGATTAAACCATCATTTTCGAAAGTTACATCGTGGCCACTTACAACCGTTAACTGAGCTTGTGTGCCAGTCAGTACTTCACTACCTGTGTTCATGATGCTAACAGTTAATGTACCTGTTTCACCTTTATCTAGCACGTTATCGTTTGAACAATAACCTAACTCAGCACCGTTGTAGTTTGCATTCATTGCCACATCTTTAAATGTGAAGCTAGCAAGTTTCATTTTGTCTGATTCAACAACACCTGTTAAATCTTCACTGAAACGCTCTGGTGCTTTAGCTCCTAAGCCCATACCACGCTTAGCAAATGCACCTAAGATTAGTTTGTAATCTTCTGGGTCTACAGCATACGCTGCAGCTAAGATAGCATCACGTGCTTCTGTGTATAACGGTGCAACAGGAGTCAGCTTGTAACCAGCAACTAAGTAGTTAGCCATACGGTTTTGAGCATCTTCAAAGCCGTGCTCGTTGATAAGCGCTACATAGCTTTCCCAAAGCATAGTTGCCCAAATTTCACCTGCTGCGTGTGGTGAAGCAACACTTGTTGGTGAAATACCTACATCATCACCAGCATTTTCAGTAATGTGACGGAAAGACAATGGGTTTACTTCCATATTGGTAGAATATGGAACACGACGAATACCGTAGTAGAAGTCTTCTACGAAAGTACCGCTACCGTATGCTTTTTGGAACTTGTCGTTACCAGGGATGTTAATGTCACCTGCTTTAGCAATGAACATTAGAGAGTGGAAATCACCCCAACCTTCACCCATCGCGCGGCCCTGGAAGTTGATAAGGCCTGATGAGTTACCCACTAAGCGGTTACTGATATAGTGACCCCATTCGTGAGCAATAATACCGTTATCTAAAGTACCGTCTTTTAACGTTGCTTTATTGAACATGTTAACAGTGACAGTTTCGCCTGCAGCGATACCATCGTAAAGCGCATGACCGTCAGCATAGTTCAGACCCATGTTAGGAATGATAACTGCATCGTCTTCACCGCCCATTGGCGCTGGCTCATCCGTATCTGGGTTGTTGTTTACAACGATTGCACCAATTGCACCGGCTTCTTGTGCGTGTAGTACTTTTGCTGTGAAGTTACAAGAACCACGATCTACAAGCGCAATTTTGCCAGCGAGTTCTGCTGCATTTGTTGCAGGTTCACAACCATCGTTTACGCTACCAGAATCTACGTTATTACCGTCAACTAGACGAACAACTTCCCCTGCGATATCAGCAAATTGCATTTGACCAAAGCCAGATACTTTAGAAGATTCTAGAAGACCAATCGTTGCATCAGATGTTACAACCACACCGTAGTCAACGCCTACTTTTGCGTCTTTTGAGTTGTATAGATACATTTGCATGCGTGGGCTTGCACCGTCAGCAGGCGTAGACATGTTCGCGTTGTTTAAACCGCTATTATCTTGTGCTTGCGCTTCGATTGGATCGCCTTCAACACCACCACGACCGTAGTTAGATACTTGCGCAACATTTGATGTTTCGTCAAAACCATGATCATAGAAAAAATCGTGTAAGAAGTTGTTCATGTAGAACAAGTTAACGATCGCCGCTTTACGGTTGTCGTAGCTGTTTGCTACTTGATCAACTCGGTAAGGGTAATCGAATGTGTAATCTGATGTTGTTTCTGCAGTGAAGTCACCTTCTGTGTAACCTTGAGGTGCGATAACATCAGCATAAGCAAATACGTTGTTACCTGATGTTGTTGTAGCATCATCAGCAAGCCACGGATCCATCGTGCTTAATTTTTTGTAATAAGATAAGCTTACAAGTGGTGCATCAAGGATTTCTGTTTCATCAACTTGATCAGGGCCATCAGCTGGGATTACGTCACCGTGTGGACCTTCCCACGGGTAACCATCTTCATCAGCCCAAACACGGTAGTTAAAATCTGCCGCGTGAGCTTTTAAGTCTTTCTTGAAGTAAACTTTGTTGTTTTGCGCGCCAATAACATAACTGAAGTAATCGCTTTCTAGGCTATTTTTGTCAGCTACTTCTACTTCAACATAGTATGCAGATTGCAACTCACCCGCTACTTCAAAGAATACTTTCTTAGCACGTGGCTGACCTAATACAACTTTGTCACCATTTTGGTTAGACACATTGTATTTAACATAGTCGCCTTGCTCAGTTGACTTAGTTAGCGATACATTGATATCTGCAAGCTCTTTAATAGCACGCTTGATACTTTGCTCAGCGCCTACAAAGTCAGCTAAAGGTGCAAATGATTGTGTTGCGTTTGAGCTTGTATTAGCGAAGTAACCAGAACCTGCAACTAGGTTGTACTCTTTGTCCATGATCAGGTTGTATTCACGGTTGAATACTTCAATGTCATGTACTTTTTGCTTGTATTTAGCAGTGATTGAACCAAGCTTTTGTTCAGATAAATCTGTTAATACAGCGCTTGATACACCTTTTTTAGCTGTGCTAACGCCAGTTAAGGCATTTAAATAAAAATCTGCGGCATAAGCATTGCGTTGCTCAGGAAGCACCATAGCCATATCTGGCTTAGCTTGACCTACTGCATTCCATAGGAACGTGGCTTTACCTAATTGCGCATCGAAAATAGATTTATGACCCGATACTGTGCGACGCTCAGCTAATGCACGTTGCTGAGATACTTGAGGATTAAATTGTACTTGCGAGCTAACACTTGAGGCATTATAGAAGCGAGTTTGTTCACTTGCCTGTAATTGAGATGATGCCAAGATAGCCGTTACCATGGTAGCAACAGCTGTTACTTTAAATTGAGACATTCCTTACGTTCCCTATTGTTATATTTTTATTTTCGGTTAACAATCATAACCGAGGCCAATGTACCCAATATGGCAATTAAAAAACAGAATTAATTGTAAAAAAAAGTAACAAACAAGCAGGAACATAATGAATCAAACAATTAAGATACAAGCACTTACACTAGCATTAGTACTAGTATCAGGCTGTCAAAAAAATGAAATAAGCGAGCAAAATACAGCACAACAGCCAACGACCAGTTCACAAAAAGAACAAGTTTTAGTTAAAGATGTTAAAAAAGCAGTCGAAATCAACAAACAAAAAACTACTAACGCTTTTAGTAATAATGGCGAAAAAATTACCTTTGATGCGCCTAATTTAGTCAAAGGCACAGAAGTCTTTAATCATGCAATGCAAGAGCGCGGCATCGCTACTGGGGCAATTTATTTAACTCTAAAAGAAAACAGTTTACCAATAGAGCTTAGCAGCCAATACACACTGAAAAAAATGACCAACAAAAATTATCGATACATTGCAGATAAAAACACTGATTTATTAAAAGTACAAAACGCTTTTAAACAAAATGCCAACGTAGATGTTGTTGAAATTAAAATTGATTATTCACCGATTAAAGAAGTGATGTAGGACAGGAGCTCTCAGCCTTCTGCTATCAGCCGTCAGACGCGCGAAACAAGTTTCACGCCTACTTGTAGCAGCGGGTTCATCCCGCGCCATCATGCGCTAGGTTCTAGGCCCTAGGCTCTAGGACGCGATGTAAAATCGCTGCTACCTCGAAACTCGCTAACTTTACTCTTTCCCCTCGTAACTCGCTAACTTACTACTCCACCACAAAGTCAAAATAGGTGGCTGGGTATGCTTGAGGTTGATAAGTGAAGTGCCACCACTCCATTGAATATGGGGCGAACCCGGCATCTGTCATAAGGGTTTTTAGTTTATACCTATTTGCTTTTTGCTCTGCATTAATACGCGGATCGTCGGTGTTAGAAAGGGTATCGAACATATCAAACGGTGAGCCCATATCAAGCTCTTTGCCTTTTGTATCGACTAACGTTAAATCAATCGTTGAGCCACGACTATGGCCCGATTTAGCAGCGATGTAATCACCAAGCAGCTTATCTTTGCCTAAGTTTGGATAAAACTCAGCTTTAGTACCTGTATCTTCTAAATCGTTAACCCAACGCACAAAGTGGTCAACGGCGCGCTGTGGGCGGTAACAATCAAAGATTTTTAAATTAAGGCCTTGTGTTTGAGCTGCTGTTTGCACATTTTTAAGAGCGGCAGCAGCGCTATTATGCAATAAGCATTTAGGCGCGTTGTAGCCATCAACAGGTTTGCCTACAAAGTTATGATGACCAAAATAACGAATATCTAACACGGCATTAGGAAGTAAAGCACCTACATCCACAAATTCACTTCGCTTATCATCGCTTGGGTTTGCATAAGCAGTGCTTGTGCTAATAAGCGCTATACTTAGCAAAGAAGAGGGGATAGTTAAACGTGCCAACATAGTGAATGCCATTTTAATTTCTCGTAAATAACTTAATACCACTCACTATTGCACATTAAATAACTTATTCCAAGATTAAAGACTCAGAAACAGGAGTAATATTTTGGCTATATAATGCATCTACAACTGAGCGGTTGCGACCCGTCTTTTTAGCCTGGTATAAAGCTTGGTCGGCAAGTTTAAATACTTCATCAATGTTTAATTGCTCGATTGGCCAGCCTGAAATACCAATCGATACATTAATGCAGCCAACAGGGTCAATGTAGCTTTCGGACACCCGCATACGCAAACGTTCAGCGAGTTGATACGCTCGTTTTGCTTCGACTCTTGGCATGATCACAATGAACTCTTCACCGCCTGTACGGGCAACCACATCACTATCACGAGTGACATCTAACAAAATTTTAGCTAACGACTGTAGTACCACATCACCAATGTCATGACCAAACTCATCGTTCACCCGTTTAAAATGGTCGATATCGATAGCCAACACAGCAAAAGGACAACGCTGAGCTATAAAATGATTAATTTGTATATCAAGGCTACGGCGATTGTGCAGGCTAGTTAATGGGTCTGTTTGCGCTTCTTGGCGCAATAAACCGATTTTACTTTGTAGTAGCCCCACTCCTTTTAACATGGCTTTTCTTAACTCATTACTTTCAAAATACCATGAGCGGATTTGTGTCAACTCTAGTGACGTTGAAGGGCGATCTAAGGTATTTGCAGTCTCAGCTAATTGCCTTAACGGCTGTGAAATTAAACGTGCTAATACCCAAATAAACACAAATGTAAGTAAACCAATTGGGGCTGTCTTTACAAACACTTGCCACATTAAGTCATCAAGCGGTGCAAGGGTGTTTTCAAGCGGTCGCTGAGTGACTACCCCCCAAGAGGCAACTGTCATTGGCGCGTAACCGGCAAGCATTCCAACGCCTTTGCTGTTGGTAACAATCTGTGTGCCTGAGTTACCTTTTAATACCTCATCAATTACTTGGTTATCATATACTTGCTCACCAATTCGGCTTTTATCAGGGTGATAAAGTAAGCGATGATTTTCATCAACCACATACAGATAGGAACCGTCTTGATAGTAATGAACTTGCAGCAATTCATTTAAAATACTGGTCCGCTTTAAGTAAAGGGTGCCGCCAACATAACCAATAAAATTGCTATTTTTGTCAAATAATGGCTGCGAAATAAAGATCAGTAAATTACCTGCCATCGAAATATACGGCTCACTGATCATTGGAATCCGATACGACAAAGCTGCCTTAGTACCAAAACTATCTACTTTTCGGTTTTGTAGTTTCAGTGACTTGGGCGAAACACCTAGAATATCGCCTTGTGCATTAACAATAATTGTCGAATTAAAACTATTGGTTTGTAGTCTTAACCTGTCTACCTCAGAATTAATTAACCCTTGATTATTAAAATCATCCTCAAGAATTTTACCGACATAAGCAAGTTGTTGCTGAGCAGCCAGTAAAAAGTTATCGGTCGCCGACACCAACTTAGCGGCATAGGCCTTATGATTATTAAGGGTTTTATCTATTAGTTGTTGCTTTTGAACTTGGTAGCTCGAGTAATAACTATTTAGAAAGGTAATAAGCGTTGCAGAAAACGCTAACAATAAAATTAAGCGACGTAGGTTTAAACCTTTACTTAGACTCTTAAGCACGATACTTCTCACATATGGGGCCCAAAGTCCATATCGGGTACATCTAATACCTTTATACTAGCAAGATGTTTTGTGTACCTCTATAAAACTTTTGTCATAATTTGATTTAGCGCAAATAAATGAGTGCAATTACTCTAATTAATTAAAGTAACTTTGTTTAATAACTTCAGCTACCAAGCACTCGTTGAACATGAACGGCATCAAAGCCTCTTACCAGCAACCTTCGTTATTTAACATGTTGAATTTAATAAACTATAAACTTAAGACAGTTAAAAGAATGGCTAATACATGCGATTTATATTGTTCAAAAGCAGCTTGCTTTGACGTAATAATTTATTACACTATAAAAACAAAATAACAATAAAGTTTTCCTATGCGTCAACACTGTGCTGAAATCATCAATAAACTCCCTTCACATCGACTTATGGCGTTAGATGTAATGCGTGGCTTGACTATTACTGCCATGATCTTAGTGAACAACCCGGGCAGCTGGAGCGCTATGTATTGGCCGTTGAAACATGCAGACTGGCATGGCTGGACACCTACCGATTTAATTTTTCCCTTTTTTATTTTTATTGTCGGCATGTCTATTACGCTATCTGTAAATAACCTGCGTGGTAAAGGGGTAAGTGATCAACAAATATTAAAAGCAGGTGTTATTCGCACCATTAAACTTATTGTGCTGGGTTGGTTTTTAGCCTTGTTTTATTACAATTTTCAAGACCCTTCTTTTAGCTGGGTTGATGACAAATTATTGCAACTGCGAGTTTTGGGTGTGCTACAACGCATCGGTTTGGTGTATTTAGCAGCCCTGTGTTGTTACCTCTATTTATCGCCGAAAAAAATAGCCATTACTTGCATCGCTCTTTTATTATTTTATGGCGCCGCCATGCTTTATATCCCGTATACCTTGCCAAACGGCGAGGTAGTGAGTGGCTTATGGGTACATGGCAATAACTTAAGTGCTTTCATAGACAACACCGTACTTGGTAGTCATCACCTGTATTATGCCAATGCTAAGCCACTGCCATTTGATCCTGAAGGGCTGTTCTCAACTCTTCCTGCGATTGCGAGTGCGCTCAGCGGCATTTTGACTGCAGTTTACTTAACCAAACAACTCGACCTTAAAAAGCAAGCACGTACACTAATCTTAGCAGGCATATTAAGCGTTATTGCCGGCTATGCTATTTCGCCAATAACGCCTATCAATAAAGCATTATGGACTCCTAGCTATGTGTTACTCAGCTCAGGGCTTGCTGCGATTTTTTATGCTTTATGCAGTACTATTTTAGATATTTATAAGCTGCGCAGCTGGAGTGCTCCATTTATTGTTTTTGGTGCTAATGCGATATTATTTTTTATATTTGCAGGCGTGTTCGCACGCCTATTAATTATGGTTTCGTTAGGCGATAGCAGTTTAAAAGGCAATGTTTATGGTCTTATACAATTAGCGATCAGTGATGATTATTTGGCATCTTTTATATTTTCGCTGTTGTTTTTAGCAGTGTCTTATATTGTGATGTTCAGCTGCTACCGCAAAGGCATTTTTTGGAAGGTTTAGTCTTTGAAAAAATGAGCCAGTCAGCAACTGGCTCATCTGTTCAGCAATTATGCCTGTGGTATTGCATGGCTTTGCTTATCGAGTAGATACAAAATTGACTGATAACTAATGCCACTGTGCTCAGTTAAACCAATTTCACAGCTACGGCTATTAGATACGCCGCGACTACAATTTTTTGGCACTTGTTGTTTAAGGGTTTTTAGCGCGTTGCTATTTAGTTCTGGCAAGTTAAAACCCTTATCACCAGCAAAACCACAACACTCAATATCGGCTGGAATAATCACCTCATTACTACATGCCTTGGCAAGTGATACTAGGCTTTGCTCTTTACCTAATCGCTTTGAGCTACAGGTAACATGGAGCATCACAGGCTCATTCACGGCCGTTACTTGCAAATTAGGCAGTAAATATTGAGCTGCAAAGTCGGCACTTTCGTAAATTTTGAGTGCAGTATTTTGCGCAGCATTAAGGGTGGTGAGCGCACAGGGGCTGGCATCAAAAACGATTGGATACAGGCCATTATTTGAAAGCGCCTCGAGCTTAGTAAGTAATTGCTCACTTTTATTTTTAGACTCTTGATTAAAACCTTTACTAGCAAATGGCATACCGCAGCATAGTGAATCAGCTTGTTTAGGTATCACCACTTCATAGCCTGCTTTTGCAGCTAATGAAAAGATTACATCAAGCAGTGGACGCTTATCATCGGCAAGTTTATCGGCCGCAAAAACCCGGCTTGCGCAGCTTGGTATATAAACTAACTTTTTCGCTTGTTGGGGTTGTTGACGTTTTCTATTAATTGGCTGCTCGGCCCTTGGCCATGCCGAATAATATAGCGGTGTACCAAGCAACTTATTAGCAGGTTTACTCAGGTTTCTTAAGTTACTGCTGCCAATTGCTTTTTCTAGCACCTGCATGACGGATAAGCCAAACCGAGCACCAGAGGCGACAACCGCAAAATGCTTGCTGGCAAAGCGTGATAATGACCGCGCTACCTTGCTTGAGGAAACTTGCTCAGCCCTAAGTGATTTTATAAATTCACCAGTGTTTATCCCCACTGGGCATTTAAGTCCGCAAAGACCGGTTGCTGCGCACGAATCAATACCAAGGTATTTAAAGTCGGCCTCGATAACACTGAGCTTTTGATTTAACTTCTGCTTACTCGCTAAATCATCGGTTGTTAGCAATTGATTGTGTAATTCGGTGCGGTGCCGCCATAAAGTAATACGCTGCCTAGGTGTTAAGGTAAGCCCTTTTGATGGGCAAACCACTTCGCAAAAGCCACACTCAATACAGGTGTCAATAATATCATCACTTTTTGGCATGACTTTTAAATGCTGAGTGTGAGCATTTTTGTCGTGATTAATAATAACCCCAGGGTTAAGAATATTCTGCTTATCGAATAATGCTTTAAGCGCAACCATCACCGAGAAGCCATCATCTCCCCATTCGGTGGCAACAAACGGAGCCATGTTACGACCTGTGCCATGCTCTGCTTTTAATGACCCTTTTAGTTCAACTGCCACTAAGTTCGCCACATCAGCCATAAATTGCTCGTAACGGCTTACTTGCTCGTGTGTGTCGAAGGCTTGAGTAAATACAAAATGCAGGTTTCCGGCCAGTGCATGACCAAAAATAATGGCTTCGTCATAGCCATATTTAATAAATAACTGATGCAGCGCATTTACGCCCTCAGCTAATTTATCAAGAGCAAAGGCGACATCTTCAATAATCACTGTAGTGCCAGTTTCACGCACCGCGCCAACCGCAGGAAACGTTCCTTTGCGGATATTCCAAAGTGCTGCATTACGGGCACTGTCAGCAGAAAACTCAATCGCTGCCAGCTGGCTTTGCTTAAACTGAGCAAGAAGTTGCTCGGTGATCTTAGTAAGTGCATCAAGAGCCTCTGCATTTTCAGCTCTTAACTCAATTAAAAGTGCCGCTGATTGCTCTGGATAGTTGGTCACTTCTTTTGGCATTATGGCATGTTCAGACACCGACATCAGGGCACGTTTATCAAGTAGCTCAACCGCAGCAACATCAAGTTCACTCAGTCTTTGTACCAGCTCACAAACCTTACTGATATCGTCAAAGATAAAAAAACCTGTGTGTTTATACTTATGCTCGACCACTGTGTGGTAGGTAATATCTGCGATAAAAGCTAACGTACCCTCAGAGCCAATAATTAAATGTTTAATGATTTCGATTGGATCAGAAAAATCCAGTAACGCATTTAAGCCATAACCTGTGGTATTTTTTAAACGATATTTATGGGCGATGCGTTCACTCAAATCTGGGTTCTGCTTTACGCTATCAACAAGGTTCATTAGCTCATCAACCCAGCTACTATGGCTTTGCAAAAAGGCGTTACAGCTTTGGTTATCAGCCGTATTAAGCACAGTGCCATCGGCAAAAATTAGGGTCATATCTTTTACTGTATGGTAGCTGTTTTGCGCCACCCCACAACACATACCCGATGAATTATTTGCCGCCATCCCCGCTATTTTGCAACTATTAATTGAAGCGGGATCAGGGCCAATTTTTTTACCAAACGGGGCTAATACTTGATTCACTCTAGCGCCGATGATCGCCGGTTGTAAGCGTATTGCATCGGCATCATCAATAATCTCAAACTTGCTCCAACTATCGCACAATAAAACCAATACCGAATCTGTAATTGCTTGCCCAGATAAACTCGTCCCTGCAGCTCGAAATGTGATAGGTATTTGTTGCTCGTTGGCAGCAATGATCACTTGTCGTGCTTGATTTTGATTGCTAACTAATACAATTAACTCAGGAATTAATCGATAAAAGCTTGCATCTGTTCCATACGCATAACGGCGCGAGTAATCTTCTATTAATGCAGACTCTGGTAAAAAAGGTGCAATTTGCTGTTTGAATGCGTGCAATCTTGTTAAAGCCATCTCGCCCCCAGGCTTGTCATAGTTACGCTGATGATTATGGAATATATTATTACTTTAAATTGTACTAAAAAGCGACCCATTAAATTGATAAATTATCATCTTCAAGCATTTTCACCAGCATAAAGGTTTGGTTATTTAAGCATATCAGCCCTATTTGGTGATCTAACTTAGCTTTTTGCAGTCATGCAGAAAAACCGCTAGGGTAGCAAAAAAAGACTGTATTTATATTTAAAAACCCATTAACATCAAGAATAATTTATTCTAAAAACTAAATAAGCGTTTTGCTTTGGAGCTTGCTGTGTTAAATAAGTTTGCACTATCGTCACTGGTTATCGGATTAGGATGTTTCATGCCATTACAATCATCATTTGCTGAGTCTGCATTAACTTTAAAACAACAGTTAGGGCAAAAGCTCATGCTCGACCTGCGCTATTACTGTGAGCAAGACCCTGGCGAGCAAAAATGCCGTACACCGGTCACTCAGCTGCCAGCCGATTTAGCCAATATCATCACTAAACATAACATTGGTGGTGTGATTTTATTTGCTGAAAATATCGATACAGTGCCACAGGTGATCAAACTTAATAATGATCTACAAAAAGCTGCTGCTAAGTCTGAGTTAGGCTTACCGCTGTTTATTTCGATAGATCAAGAAGGTGGCCGAGTAGCCCGAATTCCTCGTGATGTAGGCACTTCATTCACAGGTAATATGTCGATTGGCGCAACCTACAAAGAACATGGCACATACTTCGCGACTGAGTCTGCGCGCATTATCGCCGACGAGCTTTTAGCACTGGGTGTTAATGTTAACTATGCACCCACGGTCGATGTAAACATGAACCCTGATAACCCTGTTATTAACGTACGTTCTTACGGCGAAGACCCGCAACTGGTTGCGAAACTAGGTGGTGCACAAGTCGCAGGGTTCGAAAATAACGGCGTTATTTCATCGTTAAAGCACTTTCCGGGGCATGGCGATACTAACGTAGATAGCCACACAGGCTTGCCAAAGGTAATGCATGATAAAGAAACCATTTGGCAGCAAGACCTACCACCATTTAAAGAAATTATTAAGAATCAACAGCCGGGTATGATCATGACTGCACATATCCAATATCCAGCCCTCGATGACAGTACGTTTGTCAGTAAAGAAGGCAAAACCATGATCAAACCTGCAACAATGTCGCGCAAAATCATCACCGAATTATTGCGTGATGAACTCGGTTATCAAGGTGTTGTGATCACCGATGCACTTGATATGGCGGGGATTAGCCACTTCTTTGAACCAATTGAAGCAGTGATAAATACCTTTGCAGCGGGTGTTGATATTGCGCTTATGCCAATTGAAATAAGAAGCCCTAAAGACTTGGCGGTACTTGAAGCCCTAATTGACAGATTAGAGCAAGAAGTACAGCGTGGCACTTTAAATGCTGACGAAATGAGTGCTTCAGCAACGCGTATTTTAAGACTTAAAGAGAAGTTTAAACTCACCTCTTCACTTGACGACGAAGTAGCTATCAAAAAAGCGCAGCTTTTACTTGGTGATCAAGGTCACAGAAAAGTAGAAGCCGAATTAGCATTAGCAGCTATCACCGAAGTTAAAAACGAAAAGAATACCCTACCACTCGACATTAAATCAGGCAGCAAAGTGCATATTATTATGCCAGATACCCGCAAGTGCTATGCCCTACAGCAGGCGTTAGTTGATAACACTGATAAGTTAATCAGCTTTAGCTGCACTAGTTTGCAAGGCTATGAGAAGCTTGCTACGTTAAAAGAAATTAACGAAGCCGATATAATCATTGCCGCAAATGCGTCACCAAAACAAAGTGCTGTTGAAGTAGGTGGAATGGACGATTTGGCTGATAACCCAGAGTTTGCAATTGCTAAAGCAGATCAATCTGCGGCATTAGAATCATTGCTAAAACAAGCAAAATTAGCCCATAAGAAGACCGTATTTGTAAGCTTACGTGCCCCTTACGATATTGCTCAATTTGGAAAATTTGGTGATGCTGTACTTGCCACCTATGCTTACAATATAGATGTAGATACAGATGAAAAGATTGCTGGTCCTGCATTCACAGCGCTAGCAAAAGTTTTACTAGGGAAGGCCCCTGCTAAAGGGCAGCTGCCCGTTACTATTAATGACCTGAACTGAGTGTTATTGTAGCAACTATGGGCAAGTGTTAACTTCAAGGAGAGTCACATGCAAAAAAATGCATCTTTAACCACTCCTGCGGCTATTCGTAAAATGGTACGTGAGGGTGACTACAGTGGAAATACATCGGGTTTTGCACCGGGTTTTGTGCAAGCAAATTTAGTGATTTTACCTAAACAATATGCGTTTGATTTTTTGCAGTTTAGCCAAGCAAACCCGAAAGCTTGCCCGATTATTGCTACTAGCCGTTTACCGGGCGTTACCGATATGCCAACCGTTGGTGAAGATATAGATATTCGTAGCGACTTCCCTCGTTACCGCATCTTTAAAAATGGCCAAATGGTTGAAGAAGTAACTGATATTACAAGCCATTGGCGCGATGATTTAGTCACCTTTCTAATTGGTTGCTCGTTCTCGTTTGAAGAAGCGCTTATTGCCGCGGGTCTTGAGATCAGAAATATCAGCGAGCAAAAAAATGTGCCTATGTATGTAACCAATATGGCCTGCCAGAGTGCGGGGATTTTCCACGCCAATATGGTCGTTAGCATGCGCCCAATGAAACCTGCAGATGCTATTCGGGCAATCCAAATTTGCAGCCGTTTTCCAAGTGTACATGGTGCGCCAGTGCATTTTGGTGACCCTGTAGCAATTGGCATAAAAGATATTAACAAGCCTGAATTTGGCGATGCGGTTACCATCAAAGCAGGTGAAGTACCGGTGTTTTGGGCCTGTGGTGTTACTCCACAAGTTGCGATTGCCAACGCAGCACCTGATTTTTGTATCACGCATAGCCCAGGACACATGCTGATCACTGATATTCCAAATAGTAAAATGGCAGCGTTATAAATGACGATGAAACTTAATTGCGACCTTGGCGAAAGCTATGGGATGTGGAAAATGGGCTTAGACGAGCAAGTTATGCCACATATTGATATGGCAAACATTGCTTGTGGTTTTCATGCTGGCGATGCCGATGTGATGGCAAACACCCTAGCCCTTGCCAAGCAACACAAGGTAATGATTGGCGCACACCCAAGTTACCCAGATAAGCAAGGCTTTGGTCGCCGTTCTATGGCTATGAGTGAAAAAGAGCTTACCAATTGCCTGCATTATCAAATTGCTGCAATTGATGGTATGGCTGCGGTACATGGCTTAACGCTCGAATACGTAAAACCACATGGCGCCTTATATAACGATATGATGAGTGACGAGCAAACCTTGAATATCGTTATGCGTGCTGTGGCTAGTTATGCAAAGCCACTAAAATTAATGATTTTAGCCACCAACCAAGCAGCCGAACACAAAGTACAAGCAAAAAATCTTCAACTAGAACTCATTCTAGAGGCGTTTGCCGACCGTCAATACACAGACGAAGGTAAACTAGTCACGCGCTCTTTAGCTGGCAGTGTACACGATAAACCAGCGCTAATGGCGCAGGTTAGACAGTTAGTTGAAAATGGCACAGTCACAACGCGAAGCGGTCAGCAGCTTGCGCTTGATGCCGATAGCCTGTGTGTGCACGGCGATAATGAAGCGGGTATTGCGCTCATTCAAGAGATCAAAGCACTATGTCAGCAAGCATAAGCGACGCTGCGCTCAGCCAACAAATTGAAACCATGATGGTTGAACAAAACCCGCGTGGTATGCAGCATTTATATGCAAAACAACTAACGGGTACGTATTTACGCGCAGCGAAATACCTTCATCAAGCACAAGGTACTGTATTGATTGGTACAGGCTTTGCAGTCAACAATACCTTCGAAACCGACGGCCCAGTTGGAGCGATTGCACTTTACAAAGTACTCAAAAAACTTGGTAAACAGCCCCTTTTGGTTACTGGCAACCCCCTTTACAGTGCCCTTAAAAAAGACTTTAACTGCTTTGAGCTGCCAATTAATAGCATTGATAATGCCCACACTTTTAGCATTAAAGCCCTTGCACAGCTGAAACCTGATTGTGTTTTATCAATAGAACGCCCGGGGCTGAATCAGCATCAGCGTTATTACAATATGCGCGGTATTGATATTTCTGAGCATTGCGGCTGCTTTGATTTTTTTGTAACAGAAGCACGTTGCCCCACCATAGCGATTGGTGATGGCGGTAACGAAATAGGCATGGGTAACCTTGCACAGCACATGCAAGCGCTAAACATTACTCCTTGTTTAACTCCTTGCGATGAACTTTTACTCGCCGATGTATCTAACTGGGCGGCGTACGGGCTGATAGCCTTTTTAAGTCGCTGGCATAACACCGATTTGCTGGCTGAAATTGAGCCACTCAATATTTTACATTATCTAAGTGAGCGCGGTAGTGTCGATGGTGTCACCCATAAAAACGAGCTCACCGAAGACGGCCTGCATGCAATGCATGGTCAACAATTAATAACTCGGCTTCGCCAACTTGGCGGCTTTACGACAGAGAATGAGGTTTAACAATGGGCACGGTATACCTAAATGGTGAATACCTTGGCGCTGATGAAGCAAAGATTTCACCAATGGATCGCGGCTTCTTATTTGGCGATGGCATTTATGAAGTGATCCCATCATACCAAGGCAAAATGCTAGGCTTTGGCGCACATATTGAGCGTATGAATAACGGTTTAAACGAGCTTGAAATTAAGCTCGATTACAATCCCGATACGTGGCGTAAAATCTGTAATGATTTATGCGAAAAAAACCAAGGTGACAACCTAGGGATTTATTTGCATGTGAGCCGCGGCGCTGATACAAAACGTGCCCACGGCTACCCAAGCAATATTACTCCGACCGTATTTGCGTTTGCTTTTGAAATTCCGGCAGAGCCAAAAAGCGACATCGATAGCGCAACAACTTACACCGTATCACTTGAGCAAGATCGTCGCTGGCAACGTTGCCATATAAAATCAACGGCACTGCTTGGCAACGTGATCCATTACCAACACGGTGCAGCAGCGGGTAATAAAGAAACCATTCTATTTAATCGTTTAGAAGAAATTACCGAAGCCAGTTCAAGTAATGTGTTTATCGCAAAAGATGGTGTGATCAGCACGCCACCACTTGATAACCAAATTTTACCGGGGATCACCCGCTGGTTAATCCTCAATATTCTTCACAGTTACAGTGATTTTAAAGTGCAAGAGCGCATTATTAGTAAAGAAGAGTTACTTGATGCCGACGAGGTATGGATCACCAGCGCCACTAAAGAAGTTGGCCCAGTCGTAAAAGTAAATGGCAAGTTAGTTGGCGATGGCAAACCAGGTGCAATTTGGCAACAAGTGCAAAGCCTGTTTACCAAGCATAAGTTTGATTACTAATTTAATCGCACTTTAAAAAAAACGCCTACTTAAAGTAGGCGTTTTTTTTAGCTATTATTTAATTGCTTATTATATCAAATGGCCAAGCTTGCAGTAGGCCGTCACTGGTTTCTGAATATAGCAGGTTACCATCGTATGCCACACTCAGTACTGACGTACGCTGGCGCTGTTGTTTAGCTTCGTATTCAGCGATTAGTTCACCATCTGCAACGCGATATAAACGCATCTTCATTTTTGGCGAACCCGTTAATAGCCATTTATCTTGATTAATAAATTGCGATGCGGTGAACTCAATAAAGTTAGCGTATGAGGCCACTTCTGATAGTTCTTTTTTATTGGCTAAATCAAAAAATACTCGATCATCAACCGAATCAATTGCAAAGGCCAAGCTCGCTGTATCATTTAAAGTAACGTGATTTACTCTAGTAGCTAAACGCTCTTCAAAGCGAGTGCTGCCATCGCTCGTTGACCAAAGCTTTACGTATTTGTCGCTCGAGCCAGTAAACGCCCACTGACCATCAGCCGATAACGCCACGCTATTAATATCTAAGCGATGAATATCAAAACGCTTAGTATCACCTGTGCGGGTATTTATCACCTCAGCCTTACCGCTACGATAGGCTATAACCAAAGTATCGCCTACAGCTGAAATAGCGATGTCTCTGGCGATTTCTTGCCCAGTGAGCCAAGTGCCAATACTACGCCCGGTGCGAGTATCGTATAAAGTCACTGATAACCGATTTGAAATGAAAAAACGAGATTTGTTGGCGCTAAAGCCCGCAAGCTCAACATGTTCAGCGCCCTGCCCTGTTATACAATCGTATAGACGCGCTTTTAACTGATTATCCCAAACGCACACTTTAGACTCAGTTGCCACTAACGCGTGACTCGCATCTTCAGTAAGCGCCGTGGCACTTAGTAGCTCATTGCCATGCGCAAACTCACTACTCGCAGGTGCTGTAAACACCTCTCCTGCACCACACCCCACAAGGCTAAGTGCAAATACACAGCAAAGAGATTTAAGCAGTTTCGACGTCATGATCATTCTCATTTTTTATAATTATTTTTGTATTAGAACAGTGTAATGAAAATAAGAGGAAGTTGGTAGAGTTCAAATTGTAGGCTTTCAGCCGTCAGTTTTTGTAGGCGTGAAATTTATTTCGCGCGAAGCGCAGGCTGTTCGGCGATGCAGCGGCGCGCCATGCGAGCATGGCGCCTACTCAAAACGATTATTGGTCTGTTCTGCTCACGATTTCGTAGCCTTCAGCTTCATAATCATTGATGCATTTTTGAAATTTATTTTGAAGTTTTATTTCATCGAAATAGCCAAGTGAGTATACATCACACTTTACTTTCATATGTTCACTGTTTTCCAAAACCGCATTAAGTTTAAGCTCAGCAAAACCAAATTTATAGGCTAATTCTGTGAACTGTGAATACAGAACCAAAAGCAGTACAGCAAGAAGGGTAAGCGTTAGTGTATTTTTCATTTTTATTTCCTTTAAAAGTGTTGGTAAAAAGTCTGGAGCAATTATCGAACCAACAATATAACTTCATATAAATCAATACAATGAGAGATTAAAGCAAAAGCATAGTTGATATTTTCACCAATAAATAGTGAAAAAGACAACTTTTCCCTAAAATAAACACAATATGGTGATAATGCTTGTTTTAAAGTACTAGAAATGAGCTTCGAGGTGTGTGAAAGATAGGCGAGAAGCGAGATAGGAGGTGCTTTAGCGCCGAACAAAAGCCTCCTGATTCTCTGCTTAAGGTAATCCCACGGTTTTCTTGTAAACGTGAAATTTATTTCGCGCGAGGGTTCTAACTTTCCCCTTGCTAACTCCCCTCACCCATGCGTAAAACAAAACACATTAAGTTTGTTACCGTCTAGGTCTCTAAAGTATCCCGCATAAAAGCCCGGCATTTCACGTGGGCCGGGAGCGCCTTCGTCAGTGCCACCTAGTTCTATGGCTTTTTTATAAAAGGCATCTACTTGGGCTGGAGTTTCGACTGCCAGAGCGATCATAGTACCGTTACCAACTGTGGCTTTTTCATCATTATGGGGTTTAGTAACCGCAAAACCGGGCTTATCTTGACCTGTACTCCATGCGACAAAGCGATCAGTTTCTAAGAAGCGCTCGGCGTTTAGAGTGGCGAACAATTCATCGTAATACTTTACTGCTTTAGCTAGGTTGTTAGTGCCTAACATGATGTAACCTATCATTGTGTGCTCCTTACATTTAAAAGTGTCTTTACTCAACATAAAAGGGAAATGACCATCTGTCTATTGATTTCTTCATTCATCGCAATGGACTATATTTCTTATGGTTGTTACTTTATAACAGGTCAACACGCCCTAATCTCTGCTCACTAACAAGGAAATAAAATGAAGTTTAAAACATCTTTAGCACTGCTTGCAGCAGCTAGCTTTTACAGCCACGCAGAAGCTAGCAATACCTTTGACCTCGAAAATGTTTTTGATCTTGAATACGCCAACCAAATAGAAATGACAAAAAATGGCGATACAATTTACTTTGTGCGTAATCGCATGGATATCAAAAGCGACCGTAAAGTCAGCAATATTTGGTCAGTAAACCCAGATGGTAAAACCATGCTACCGCTAACGTCTGGCGTGCATATGGATTACTCTCCGGTGCTGTCACCGGATGAAACTCGCTTAGCGTTTATTTCTACCCGTGATGGTAGCAGCCAAATCTATGTAAAATGGTTAAAAACCGGTAACGTAGCGAAAATTAGTAACCTAACGCAAAGCCCTGGTGGATTAACTTGGACACCAGATGGCAAGCAATTGGTGTTTAGCCAGTTTGTACCAGCAAAATCAGCAAGCCCTGTGTCATTACCGGGTAAGCCTGAGGGCGCTAAGTGGGCAGAGCCAGCTAAATATATTGACGATACTTATTACCGTGCCGATGGCGGTGGCTACTCTGAAAAAGGCTATCGTCACTTTTTTATCATCAGTGCAACTGGCGGCAATGCACGTCAATTAAGCTCAGGTGATTTTGATCACGGCGGAGCAATCAGCTTTAACGAGCAAGGCGATGCGTTCTATTTTTCGGCTAATCGTTATGAAAACAACGAACTACACCCAACTGAATCTGAAATCTATAAACTTAGTTTAGCGGATCGTTCAATTACCCAAATAACAAACCGTAAAGGCCCAGATTCACGCCCTAAAGTCTCACCAAATGGTCGTTACCTTGCATACACAGGCTATGACGACAAAAAGACTAACTATGAAAATAACGACATTTATTTACTTGATTTAAATTCAGGTAAAACCTCAGTGCTCACTGCTGATTTAGACCGTAGCGTCGAAAGCATAAAATGGGATGATAGTGGCAGAGGTCTTTATTTTAGCTACGATAGCGAAGGTAAAACACACCTAGCTTACCAACCTCGTAGTGGTAAACATAAAGTGATTACCTCAGAGATTGGTAGTGTCGCCTTTGGCCGTCCGTATTCGGGTGGTGACTTTGACGTGAGCGAAGATGGTGAAGTTGCATTCACACTTGCAGATACCCAACGCCCAGCTGATGTAGCACTAATTAAGCGCGGTAAAACAGCGCGTTTAACGCAATTAAACGAAGATGCGCTGGGCGACAAAGAACTCGCTAAGGTTGAAGAAATTTGGGTTAAGTCAAGCCACGATGGCTTGGCTATTCAAGGTTGGGTTGCTTACCCACCGGGCTTTGATAAAAGCAAAAAGTACCCACTTATTTTAGAAATCCACGGTGGTCCTGTTGCAAACTATGGCCCTCATTTTAGCCCTGAAGTGCAATTATATGCAGCCAAAGGTAACGTTGTGCTTTATATGAACCCACGCGGCAGTGATTCATACGGTAAAGAATTTGCGCAAACAATTCATCATAACTACCCAAGTAATGACTTTGATGACTTGATGACAGGTGTTGATGCTGTCATCAATAAGGGCTTTATTGATGAGAGCAAATTGTTTGTTACCGGCGGTTCAGGCGGTGGTGTTTTAACAGCATGGATTGTGGGCCATACTGACCGCTTTGCAGCAGCGGTAGTTGCTAAACCTGTCATCAATTGGATCAGTTTTGTACTAACTGCTGACTTCTACCCTTTCTTTGCTGATTATTGGTTCCCTGGTAAGCCATGGGACAACATTGAGCATTACATGAAGCGCTCACCAATAAGCTATGTTGGCAATGTTAAAACACCAACCATGCTGTTAACCGGTGAATCAGACTATCGCACCCCAATTTCTGAAACCGAACAATTTTACCAAGCCTTAAAGCTACAAGGTGTTGATACAGCGATGGTGCGTATTCCTAATGCCTCACATGGTATTACCGCTCGCCCATCAAACCTGATGACCAAAGTCGCCTATATTCAATGGTGGTTTGATAAAAACAGTGGAAATAATTAACGACATCGAGCGAAGCGAGAACATTTCGTTTGCACAAGGTGAACGAATTTCGTGACGCAGTTTCGTTTAACTTATCTCAAATTGCATTAAGCGCGGCTTTATGCCGCGCCATACACAAAACATAAAATAGTTTCACACTTACCTGTAGCAGCGGCTTTATGCCACGTCATTTAATAAAACTATAACGCGGGGTAAACCCGCTGCTACTTTCTCCTTTCTAACTTTTGAATTTCAATCTGATAGCTGACGGCTGACAGCTGACAGCTGACAGCTTTCTTTTCTCTGTAAACCCCCTTTACACTTAAAATGTGATTAACTCCTTACATACTTTTCTCAAATATCGGACATTACCCAAAAAGCAGTTAGTAAAAAATCGGTTTATAGCCAAAATCAGTAACTTGAGTTAGTAAAAAATCGGTTTGTGCCGCTAAAAACCTAGCTTCAGTTAGTAAAATTTTGGTTTGTAAGGGTATGGAGTTGGTAAAAAATCGGTTTATGGCTTGGGTGAGTTAATAAAAAATCGGTTTATAAATCGCTAGATTCTACAAAACAACATTAAATTGCCGTTTATATTACCCATTTTTAACCATTCTAGAGGCTGTACTCAGGCAATAAGCTCTAAATTAAAGCTCATAAGACGGAGGTAGTTAAATCCTGATCTAAAATTATGAGGCTGGTAAATGCGTGATCTGTATTTTTATAAAGCTAGTAAATGGCTGATCCAAGACTTGGTTAAATAGTGATCCGAACCTACGAGATGCGAGTCTGAAAGCTGATAGCTACAAATGAAAAAGGGCCCGAAGGCCCCTAACAACATTATTGAATTTTATACCCAGACTGCGTGGAGATGCAGGTTTCAGCAAGAGATAAAACGCATTTAGACAAGGCATTGATTGCAGATAATGGTGGTTCCCTTATTAAAATCAATAACGCAGTATAAATGCGTTTTAACCTTGCCCTTCGGGCGCTTCACAGGGGCTCCACTACTACGTTGTGACAAATCGAAAGGTACCTACATTCCTTCATTGTCACGCCTTGTATTGAAACCCCTGTGATAGCGCTGAAAATTACATCTTCACGTAGCCTGGGTATACGCAGGAAATTACAACTTGGTTAGAACTGGTTCATGGTATTTGCTTCACCACCGGCTTTAAGCGCATTTTCACCAGAGAAGTACTCTTTATGAGTATCACCAATGTTAGAACCTGCTAGGTCTTGGTGTTTCACTGATGCTTGCTCACGGCGGATTTCTTGACGTTGTACGTCACGAACATACGCTAGCATCCCTAGGTCGCCGAAATAGCCTTCTGATAGAATATCAGTGCTTAGCGCCGCTGTATGGTAAGTTGGTAGCGTGATTAGGTGATGGAAGATACCCGCTTCACGTGCACCATCTTTTTGGAAGTTTTGCACAAGTACGTCTGCTGCCGCTGCAAGCTCTGTGTCATCCATTTCTGGTGCCATTAATGCCTTATTATCATCGATACTTGGGTAAGCAGATAAGTCTTTACCTTGCGCTTGCCACTCAGCATATACTTGCTCACGGAATTTAAGTGTCCAGTTGAACGACGGTGAGTTGTTGTATACCAGCTTAGCATTTGGTACTTGCTCTTTAACGCGGTTAACAAGCTCAGCGATTTGTTTAACGTTAGGCTTTTCTGTTTCAATCCACAGTAAGTCTGCGCCTGATTGTAAGCTAGTTACACAGTCTAGAACTACGCGGTCTTTCTCTGTGCCTTCACGGAACTGGTATAAACCATTATCTAAACGTGTTGGTTTGCAAAGTTGACCATTAAGCTTCATTGCTGTGTCGCCTTCATTTAAGTCATCCACACTGTTTACTGGTGTTGTTTCAAGGAACGACGTGTATTGGCTAGCAAGGTCGCCAGGTGTTTTAGATACAGGCACTTTTTGAGTAAGGCTTGCACCTAGTGAGTCTGTACGAGCAACGATGATACCGTTATCAATACCAAGCTCTAAGAATGCGTAACGAACTGCGTTAATTTTTGCTAAGAAATCTTCATGCGGTACTGTTACTTTACCTGCTTGGTGACCACATTGTTTTGCGTCAGATACTTGGTTCTCGATTTGGATAGCACATGCACCTGCTTCAATCATCTTTTTAGCCAGTAGGTAAGTTGCTTCTTCGTTACCGAAACCCGCATCGATATCAGCAATAATTGGCACAACATGGCTTTCGAAGTTATCGATTTTATTTAGCACAGCTTGAACGTCACCGCCGTTTGCTTTCGCTTCGTCTAGGTCTTTATAAAGGTGGTCAAGTTCACGTGCATCAGCTTGCTTTAAGAAGGTGTAGATTTCTTCGATTAGCGCTGGAACAGATGTTTTTTCATGCATACTTTGGTCAGGTAATGGACCGAACTCAGAGCGAAGTGCCGCAACCATCCAGCCACTTAGGTAAACGTAGCTGCGTTTAGTTGTTTTGTTATGACGTTTAATTGCCATCATCATTTGTTGTGCAGTGAAACCATGCCAACAACCTAATGATTGTGTGTATTGGCTGTGGTCAGCATCGTATGCAGCCATGTCTGCACGCATAATGTCTGCAGTGTATTGTGCGATGTCTAGACCCGTACGAAAACGGTTTTGTAAGCGCATACGGCTTGCGTATTCTGGGTTGATTGACTGCCACGTTTTGCCTTGTGTTTGACATAAAGTAGCTAGGTTATCTGTTTCGCGTTGATATGTTGTCATAATAAAATCCTTCGAACGGGTTATCTATTTTTGTTAGTGAGAGTGGCTACTTGGCGTTTGCTTCGTAGCGCTTAATTCAACATTAGGCGGATTTTAAGGATTTAGTAAATTTATAGTTGTTATTGCCACTATATATCTAGTGAATGACAAATAGCCTGCTTATTAGCCTTTTTTACGATATGGTTTAGCCATGAATGATCAATTTAAGCTCGTTTAAAGGACATTATTATGACCACTCTCTCACTTAACGGTTTAAGCGTTGATCAACAACTAGCACAGTTTGTTGAGCAGCAACTTTTACCAGGAACAGGCATTAGCACAGACACCTTTTGGCAAGGTTTTGCTGAAATCGTCAATGAATTAACGCCAATCAATCGTGCGCTTTTAGAAAAACGCGAACAACTGCAAGCTAAGATTGATGACTATCACAAGCAGCAACCGGTATGGGATGCAGCTAACTATCAAGCATTCCTTGAGGACATTGGCTACCTAGTTCCCGAGCCAGCTAGCTTCAGCATAGAAACAGAACAGGTCGAGCCTGAAATCGCTAGCACTGCGGGGCCGCAGCTTGTTGTGCCTGTGAGCAACGCACGCTTTGCCTTAAACGCAGCGAATGCCCGCTGGGGCTCTTTGTATGATGCGCTGTATGGCACTGATGTATTAAGTGAAGATGACGGCGCAGAGAAAGGCTCTACATACAACCCTGTACGTGGCTTTAAAGTAATGGCTTATGCCCGCCAGTTCCTTGATAAAGCATTACCTTTAGCAAATGGCTCGCATATCGAAAGTACTAGCTATTCAGTGGTTAACAATGAACTTTTAATAACATTACGTGACAGCAGCCAGGTTCGCCTAGCAAACCCTGATCAACTTATCGGTTACCAAGGTGAAGCGCAAAACCCAACCGCTATCTTACTGAAAAATAATGGCTTACATATTGAACTGCAAATCGACCATCATCACCCAATAGGTCAAGCTGATAAAGCAGGCCTTAAAGATGTGCTACTTGAAGCAGCCCTCACAACGATTATGGATTGTGAAGATTCAGTTGCCGCTGTCGATGCCGAAGACAAAGTAAACGTATATCAAAACTGGCTTGGTTTAATGCAAGGTAACCTAGTAGAAGCATTTAACAAAGGCGGTAAAACCATTGAGCGTCGTTTAGCACAAGACCGCCAATATCAAGGTGTGAATGGTGAAACACTTACGCTAAAAGGCCGTAGCATGATGTTTGTGCGTAACGTTGGCCACTTAATGACAAACCCTGCTATCCAAGATAGTGAAGGCAATGACGTGTTTGAAGGCATTATGGATGCCATTATCACCAGCACAGCAGCTCTTCATGACTTAAAAGGTACAAACAGCCTAAAAAATTCAACGGCCAATAGCATTAATATTGTTAAACCAAAAATGCACGGTCCAGAAGAAGTGGCATTCACTAATACATTATTTACCCGCGTTGAGCAGCTATTAGGCTTGCCTGAAAACACAATTAAAATGGGTATTATGGATGAAGAACGCCGCACTTCAGCTAACTTAAAAGCCTGTATTTTCGAAGCGAAAAAACGTGTTGTGTTCATTAATACTGGCTTCTTAGACCGTACCGGTGACGAAATTCATACTTCGATGCAAGCTGGTGTTGTACTGCCAAAAGGCGCTATCAAACTTGAGCCTTGGATCAGCGCATATGAAGATCGCAATGTTGATATTGGGCTTGCTACAGGACTAAGTGGTAAAGCACAGATTGGTAAAGGTATGTGGCCAATGCCAGATAAGATGGCATTAATGATGGAACAAAAAAGTGGTCACCCGAAAAGTGGTGCAAATACCGCATGGGTGCCCTCTCCGACAGCTGCAACCCTACATGCAATGCATTATCACGATATAGATGTGTTTGCCTGTCAAAAATCGCTTATGGACCGCAAAGAAGCAAGCCTTACCAGCTTACTCACTCCACCGCTTATGAAAGATGCAAGCAGCTTAAGCAAAGAAGATATTCAAGCCGAACTTGATAACAATGCACAGGGTATTCTAGGTTATGTTGTACGTTGGATTGACCAAGGTATTGGCTGCTCTAAAGTACCAGACATCAATCATGTTGGTTTAATGGAAGACCGTGCCACACTGCGGATTTCAAGCCAACACATGGCTAATTGGTTGTATCATGGCGTTTGCTCTGAAGAGCAAATTAGAAAAACTATGGCGCGTATGGCAAAAGTTGTTGATGGTCAAAATGAAGGTGATCCAGCCTACAAGAATATGGCAGATTCTGCCGAAACGTTAGCGCAAAGTGTGGCTTATCAAGCAGCGCTAGCCCTTGTACTAGAGGGAGTTAAACAACCTAGTGGCTATACTGAACCATTATTACATGCGTTCCGTATAAAGTATAAGTCGTTAAATTAGCCACTACACAACTCCCCTTCGAGTTTCATGTGTCGTTCCTAGCAGCCTAAGGGCTGCTTTTTTTTGACTAATATCAATTGATACCAATCCGCAATAATACTTAATTATTTTGAGGGATTAAACCTGTCGCTACCTGCGTTAAAAATTTCTGATTTAGAACAACTAAATAACGAAATTTTTGCCTTGTTATCAACGAGGTTTTATTGCCTCAAAATAGACCATTAAATTAAGCGTATTGGTATAAACTCATAACGACAGTGAATACTCATCATTCACGGCATAATAAAAATCTATTAAAAAAGGGGGATTTGTTACCAAATCCCCCTTTTTTACATGCTAATTTCTTAAAAATTAGTTTTTGACAATCGCATTGTGATAAACGTTTTGAACGTCATCACAGTCATCAAGCATAGAAATAAACTTTTCAAAGTTTGCGATATCATCTGGATCAGTGATGTCAGTATGAACTTGTGGAACAAACGTAATCTCGTCTACTTCAAAGTTAATACCTTCAAATGCTTCTTCCAGTGCTGTTTTTGCTTTGTAGTACTCTGTGTGAGGAGCGAATACTGATACTTTGCCGTCTTCTACTTCTACATCTGTTACGTCTACATCCGCCATCATCAGCGCTTCTAGCACGACTTCGTCGTCATCACCTTCAAAGCCTAAAACAGCTAAGTGATCGAACATATGGGCTACACAACCAGGTGTGCCAATTTTTGAATCTGTTTTTGTGAACGGTAAACGTACATCTTTGATAGTACGGTTAGGGTTATCAGTTAAACAGTCAACAATAACCATACAATTACCAGGACCGTAACCTTCATAACGTGCTGGTGAATAGTCTTCCCCTGCCCCACCGGCTGCTTTTTTGATCGCGTTATCGATTACATGTGCTGGAACTTGGTCTTTCTTGGCACGCTCAATAATACGCTTTAGCGCTTGGTTAACTTCTGGATCTGGTTCGCCATTTTTAGCAACTACGTAGATTTCTTTTCCGTATTTAGAATTTACTTTTGTTTTTGCATTGGCTGTTTTAGCCATGGCGTTTTTGCGGACTTCAAATGCTCTGCCCATCTTATGCCTCTATGAATACATTTGATAATTGCCGATATTTTAGCAACTCATGACCGCTTGGGCTAGTACTAGGACATTTTGAAAAATAAAAAACTAACAATTTATCTCGGGAAAAATAAAAAACAAGGCTATTTAACATAACACCTTATTTTCTTGGAATGAGTCAACCAAAATAGGTAGTTCTGAAAAGTGATGCATTACATAATCAGCTTGATTTGCGTATTCGGGAATTTCGTCTGGTGCATATAAACAAGCTCGCATATTAGCATTATGGGCTGCTTGTATATCAAATAAATAATCACCAACATAGAGTAACTCTGACTGGTCAAGTTCCCATAATGTAGCAATGGCATTTAAAGCACTTGGGTCAGGCTTAGCTGGCGCATCAGAGCGAGTTAACACTGTTTCTATAGGTAATGGGTTATTCTTTAATTTAATGGCAGCAGCCCGATCGTAATTACGGGTAACAATAGCCATTGGGATATTATTTTCTTTTAGCCTAGTAATAGCTTCAGCAACACCAGGCAATAAATGAGCGTGCTGAGCATCAATAAGTTCATGTTGATGGACAATATTCATTGCTTCTTCACGCATGTAAGGCGAAGGTAATGATGCAATATAAGCGAGTAAGTCATTCTCGATAGGACAACCTACCTGTGCTTTAATTAACGAAAAATCTAACTCCGATGAAACCAAAGTACCATCTAAATCAAAAATTACGCCACGGATTTTATTGTCATGGATAGTCATATAAATCCCTGTATATGAGAATTGGGAAAATTTTGAAGCCCACTAATAAGATAGTTTACGAAAGAAGTTAATTAAAGGATCAAAGGATTAAAAAAGTAACTTTTTTAATCCTTTAGGATTGCTATTACTCTGGATTTACCGATTCAAACCTTGCTTCAAGCCAGGTATCATCTTGGCTAAAGGTCAGTGTTTTTACCTTACCTTTACCTTCAATATTAACCATATTCACTTGTGCCGGCCAAAGATCGCGAAGTGCACCGTTGCTCATGCGTATGCCATGAATCCCTTCTGGTATCGTGACTTCTTGATAAACCCAAAAGAATTTACCATCAACTTGCGCACCTACATCTTTAAGCTCAAGTGGCTTGCCATCTAAAGTTTGCAGAGCAATATGTGACTCAACGTAGTCAGCAAAACGCTTCTGATCTTCTTTATTAGATAGGATATCAGCATTACCATCAAATAAATGTTCAACGGCGTGCTCTGTATCGTGTAAATAAAAACGATGCATCAGCTCTATGTTGTTAGTGCGTTTATTAAATAGCACAGTTGTCACAGACGCTTTTAACTGGTGCGCCATGCTTGGCGCACTCAGTATTAAAGCAAAAATAATGGCCGCGAAGCGCATTATTGTTGCTCCTGGGCATCTTTTTCGTCGTCCTTTTTCAGCTCAGTTTTAATATCTTGCATGATATCGCGGCTAACTTTCGCTTTACTCTTTTCACGTTTGTACACTTCAATGCGTGATGGAATAATACGACGCGGGTAGTTATTGTTTTCTACATCAACGTCCGCTGTTTCCCAGCGCGGATCGACTGTAACAGACACTAGGTTTTTACCTTTATCGGTTACAATTAGCTTTTGTACATGCTTGTGGTTACGACGCCAGATTTCAGCCGGAATGTACTTTTCTTCTTTCGTACCATCTTCATAAGTAAGCTCTAATAAGATAGGCATTACTAAGCCACCTAAGTTTGAGAACTCAAGTACGTAGTAGTTTTTATCTTCTTTGATTGCACGCTCAAACGTTTTACGTTCCCAAGGCTCTAAACCTTTAAGGAATTTGTTATAAGCGTTACGCTCTTTGTTAGTTACTGTGAAGCGGTCGTTTTCGTCGTAGAAGTCAGTCACATCAGGATTTTCTTCAACCCATAGTTTTTTACCTTCTTCTTTATTACGTTTTACGAATAACGGCATTGGCTTGTCTGCTTCGATATCACGTAAACGATTAAAGTCGATATCAGGGTTTTTCGTATCTAAACGCAGTTGGTAAACCTTGTCTAGCGAGATATCAACGTGATCTGTGGTGTAGAACCAACCACGCCAGAACCAATCTAAGTCAACACCTGACGCTTCTTCCATTGTACGGAAGAAATCAGCAGGAGTAGGGCGCTTGTACTTCCAACGCTGTGCATATTCTTTAAATGCAAAGTCAAATAGCTCTCGACCAAGGATCACTTCACGTAAAATGTTAAGTGCGGCAGCAGGCTTAGTGTAGGCATTAGGACCTAAACGTAATACGCTGTCAGACTGGGTCATAACTGGTACTTGGTTTTCAGACTTCATGTATGCAACAACATCGCGAGGCTCAACACCCCAAGGAATTGTGTGGTCCCACTCACGACCAGCAACACCATCTAAGAAACTGTTAAGACCTTCATCCATCCACGTCCACTGACGTTCGTCTGAGTTAACTACCATTGGGAAGTAGATGTGACCTACTTCGTGGATAACAACGCCGATTAAGAAACGTTTTTCTGCTTGTGAGTAAGTACGAGTACCGTCGTCTTGTAAATCAGTACGCGGACCGTTGAAGGTGATCATAGGATACTCCATACCACCTACAGGGCCATTGACTGACTGAGCCACTGGATAAGGGTAGTCAAACGAGAAGCGCGAATACACTTCCATTGTATGAACTACAGCTTCAGTAGAGTACTTCTTCCAAAGGTCGCCACCTTCTTTCGGGTAGAAAGACATCGCCATAACTAATGGCTGATCTTTACCACCTTGATGATAGCCTTTGGCATCCCACATAAATTTACGCGAAGACGCCCACGCAAAGTCACGTACGTTCTCAGCTTTAAAATGCCATGTTTTAGTTTTATCGGTGCCTTCTTTCTCGTTTTCTAACGCTTCTTCTTCAGTCACGATGAAAACAGGGCGCTTAGCATCTTCAGCTTGCTCAAGGCGCTTACGCTGCGTGCTAGTTAGAACACGGCTTGGGTTATCAAGTTTACCAGTTGCAGATACAATGTGATCAGCAGGAACGGTTAACTCAACGTCATAGTTACCAAATTCAAGAGTAAACTCACCACTACCTAAGAAGGCTTTATTCGTCCATGCTTCATAATCAGTGTAAGCAGCAAGACGAGGGAACCATTGCGCTAATAAAAAGATATCATTGCCATCTTCTTCAAAATGTTCATAACCCGAACGTGCACCAACGGCATCTTCTTCAACAATGTTAAAGGCGAAGTCCATGCTGAACTCAACGTCTTTACCCGGTTTAAGCGGTTCGTTTAAGTCGATACGCATTAATGTATCTACTACAGTAACTTTAAGCTCTTTTCCGTCTTCGTCTTTAACATTGGCGATTTGATAACCCAGCTCGTTGTCGGCCATAAATTGCTGACGACGTAGCTGTCCTAAACTCAATTTAGTTGATTTTGGCTGAGGGTCACCTTGCAATGTTTTACCATTAAAAGTTGATGTCATTTCAGCAATTGAGTCAGATTTAAAGATATTTTGGTCTAGTTGTAACCAAAGATACTTTAAAGTGTGCGGCGAGTTATTTTTATACTCGATAGTTTGGCTTGCTGTTAAGCGGCGTTTCTTTTCATCAAGCTTTGCATCAATTTCGTAGTTTACTTGCTGTTGCCAGTAATGCTCAGCAGGTTCACCTGCTGCACTACGGTAAACGTTTGGAGTTGGAAGTGCTTCATCTAGCTGACGGAACTTGTCAACGAATGAGCCTTTAGTTTGCTCAACAGATGACGCCATGACAGCTGAAGATACTGCTAAAGGCAATACCAAAGCACTCAACTTGAGAACTGCTTTTTTCATTGTTTATCCTGTAATTAATTTGCAAGCATACCATCGCAAACTGCTAACAAAGTTGCAATAAAATAACGATAAAGCGCGGTATTTTTCGGGTAGTATTCGATGTTTTACTGAGGTCCTATTTTTCACAAAAAAAATAGCTTCGATTAACTTCCTGTAAACCCCCTTTACAAAACGCTGGTTAATTTTAGTTCAGCACTAATTCATCCCAAAGTATTACAGTTAATAAGTAAATACTCTGCTTAAATTCTAGTTAATGATGAAAGGGTGATTAGATGAAGTTTTATATTGTAAAAAAAGACTCTCGTTTAGCAGCCATTCCTGCTCAAGAATCGATTCTAAACGAGTACAAAGAACGCGGATTTGAATTTGTTGAAGTCATTGCTGCATGCGATGAGTCAGATGCATTGTCTCGAACCACTCCAAGTGTAACTGGGTCTAAAAAATGGTTAATTTACCCTACTGCACTAGTAATTTTATCCTTAATTGCCATTATTTTTGCAATAAATTAAATTTTGCGACATTTGCTATTGAAATTCACTGCCATTTGTATTTAAAATCGCCCACTTTTTTGATTTTGGGGTCTGTTGTGCGTTTGTTCAAACCCCAAATGTTTTGGTAATCAGCATAGAATTCGGTGAGCTTATGGATTTCTATATCCTAAAAAAACAACAAGAACTAATTGCAATTCCAGCGGACGAACAAAATTGTAAACAGTACCTAGATTCAGGGTATTTTTATATCGACAAAGTAGCGGCATGTAATGAAACAAATGCCCTTAAAATATTGCAAGCTAAGCAAACAAAAGCACTTAAAGTACCTTTGATAATGGCATTATTAGCTCTGCCTATGGTGATTTTTGCTTGGTATAGCTTAAGTTAACAAACCAGGCTGGGCATCTTGCCTCAGCTTAGGTATATTGGCGCTCTTACTAAATAATAAGAGCGTTTAATGAAAGTCCTTCATACATCTGATTGGCATTTAGGCCAACAATTCTACGAGCACTCCCGATTCGATGAACATCAAGCATTTTTTGCTTGGTTAACCGATACGCTTGTGTCAGAACAGATCGACTTACTACTGGTTGCGGGTGACATTTATCATACGGCAACGCCACCTGCCAGCGCAGAAAACCAACTCTACCAATTTATTAAAACCACTAAGCAGCATTGCCCAGACTTACACATAGTGATTATTGCTGGTAACCATGATTCAGCAAATCGAATTATGGCGGCAAAGCCCTTATTAGCTCAGTTTGATACCCATGTTGTTGGCCGCTTTGATAGCAACGCTCCTCATGAAGTAGTACTGCCAATCAGCACAAAAAACGGCGATGCGAATGTTGTTGCCATGCCATTTTTACGTAGCAGTGATTTAAGCAGCTATAACCGCCAACAAGAGCAACCATTAAGTTATAACCAAGCCGTTGCCCTTGCCTACAAAGATGCATTACAAGCAACAAGCGAATTACCAAACGCGCCATTAATTGCCATGGGTCATTTACATGCAAAAGGCGGAGACATCTCATCTGACTCTGAACGTAACTTAGTCATTGGTGGTGAAGATGCGATATCGGCAAGCATATTTACTGAACAACCTGATTATGTCGCGCTAGGGCACCTTCATAAAGCTCAAACCGTCGCGAAGAAAGAGACTATTCGCTACAGTGGCACGCCATTGCCAATGTCATTTTCTGAAAGGCGTTATCAACATCAAGTTGTAATTGTTGAGCTTAGTGACTCAGGAACTTCTGTAAACCCCCTTTACATTCCTAGCTTTTGTAAAGTCATGTTGCTACCAGAAAAAGACTGTGTGCCACTGAACGAATTATGTGAGCTTATAAAACAGCTCGATTTAACGGATGAAGATTTAGCGCCGTATCTTAGGGTTAAATTGAGCGCCCATGACACTGACACCACTTTTAGAGAACAAATAGAACAAGCCCTTGAAGGTAAGCAGGTTAAGTTTTGTGGCATTGAAAGGGTGCGACAGCAAAGCAGCCAGCAAGACGATGAACAAACCTTATTTGAAGATGTCTCGCAAATTGAAGCGCTGAACCCACATTCACTTTTAGAGCAAGCATTTGCAAATAATAAAGATATGGCAGGGCAGGCTGTGCCAAAAGAACTAGAAAGCTTATTAAGCCAAGTGATCGATGAATTGAATGCGGAGGATCTACTATGAAAATTTTAGCGATTCGTGTTCATCAACTCGCCTCTATCTTAGACGCCGAAGTCGACTTTAGCACTTCGCCTTTAAAAGAGGCGGGGTTGTTTGCCATCACAGGTGATACAGGCGCGGGGAAAAGTACTTTGCTTGATGCTATTTGCTTAGCGCTTTATAACAAAACAGCAAGATTACGCGGCGATACAGGCAATAAAATTGACTTTAACGGCGACAATATCAAACTCAATGACTCGCGAAATTTATTACGCCGTGGGGCAGGGCAGGGCTTTGCCGAAGTCGACTTTATAGGCCAAGATAAACAGCAGTATCGAGCAAGATTAAGCTTTAGCCGAGCGCGTAATAAAGCTGATGGCAAGTTACAGCCCGCACAACATAGCTTGCACTCATTACCTGATGAAATCCTGATCGCTGACAGAAGCGCGGCAGGTAAAGAGATCGAGCGTATTATTGGTTTGAGCTTTGAGCAGTTCTCTCGAGCAGTGCTGCTTGCGCAACATGAATTTGCAGCGTTTTTAAAAGCAACCGGTGATGAGCGTGCGCAATTACTTGAATGTTTAACAGGCACAGATAAATTCAGCCGTATTGGTCAGCGTATTTTTGAGCGCCACCGTGAGCAGCAGCAATCGTTAGAGCAGTTAAAGTTAAGTTTAAGTAATTATCAGGTTTTAAGCCCTGAAGAGGTCGAAACTAAACAAGCTGAGCAAACGGCGCTTGAGGCTAAACTTGCTGAGTTACAAAAACAAATAAAGCAATTCGAACAGTACCAAACCTGGTATAAGCAAGCATCTCAGCAGCAACAACAGCTAAACCAAGCTGAGCAAGCAAAACAAGAGTTACAACAGCAATTAGAAGCCCTTGCTGAAAAAGCCACTGAAGCGAAACAAGCTCAGCAAAGCCTTGAAATAAAAGATAACCGCGAACGCGCCGCTACAATTACAGCCCAACAAGGTCAGCTAACCCAAAATCGTGAGCAGCTATTAAACGTTGACCATAAAGCACTGATCAAAGATGCTGAGCAAACGCTTGAAAAGCAAACCGCGCAACTAAACCAAGCAAAGCAAGCACAAAAAGACGCGCAACCTCTTATTAGTCAGGCCCGAGAGTTAGATAAGCAACTTGCCGTATTAAACCAGCAAGCAGCGACGCAAAAAGTACAAGCGGATAAAGCAAAGCACCATCATAAAGAGCTGACTAATACACTAAATAGCCATAAAGCAGAGCAACAAAAACAGCTTGAGCAACAAGCACACATTAATAGCTACTTAGAAACACACGCACAGTGGCAGCCTTTAGCGAAAGACTGGTCATTCTTTAAAAGTGAGCTAAGCCGCTTTAGTCAGCAACAGCACACAATTAGCCAATCACAGCAAAACGTAAAAGCTCTTCAACCTAAAATTGATGAGCAGCAAGCAGCCGCGCAGCAGTGCAAAACCCAGTTTCAAACCCTTGAGCAAGAAATTAAGCGCTTAAATGAACAAGATGCCGCCTTTAAATCGAGTTTAAATACCCAATCAATGGCGGATATTGATGCGGGGCTTGAGGCGATTAAGCACCTGATTGAAAAGCGCCAAGTGTGGCAAACTAATCAGCAGCAGTTAAAAAACTGGCAAACCCAGCTAAACACATTAAGCCAAACTGAGCAGCAACTACAAACGGCATTAAAAGATGCTCAGCAAGGGGCAGAGCAAGCACAGCAACAGGTTTCGCTTTGTGAGAAAAATTTACAGCAAGTGCAGTTAAGAGCCAGTGAGGGAGTCAGCCAGTTACGTGCCACTTTAAAAGCAGGGGAGCCTTGCGCGGTATGTGGCTCAAAAGAACACCCCTTTATGCATGAAGAAATGGTTAGCGAGCAATTTAGCCAGCTTATTAACGACTTTACCAGGGAGCTAACTAACGCCAAACAGCATTTAAAAGCTCAGCAAGCATTACAGCAAACTAAAAGTAATGAGCTGGCGGCATGTAGCCAACAGATAAGCTCGTTAAGCGGGCAAATCTCAGAACTGAGCGCTCAACAACAGAGCCTCAAAGAAACCATGGCAGCTAGCCGTACTGAGCTAAATGATTTAACCGAAGATCAGTTAAGTGAGCGTCAGCAACAGCTCAGCCTGCAAAAACAGCAATACTACAAAACCCTCGAGCAGCAACAGCAGCTGCAAAACACACTTACGGCTAAGCAAACTGAATATAATCAGCAAGGGCAAGCGCTACATAGCAAAGAGCAGCAATTAAACGAACTGCAACAACAGCTAAATAATCTGCAAACACGTTTAAATGAGCTCAATGATGAGCATCAGCAGCTCTATACGACACTAAATCAACAGTTCACCAGTGCACCTTGGTGGCACGCATTAAATGAACAAAGTATTTCTTTAGAGAACATCGCTGAACATGTTAAGGCCTATCAAGCTTCGCTACAAACTGCAGATGAGCTTAAAGCTAGCTTAAAAACGATTGAGCAGCACCTTGCTCATTTAACGCCGCAGCTTAACGAAGCAAATGCCTCTTTAACTCATTGCAACGAGCAACTAAGCCAAACTCAAAACGAACTAACGCAGATACAATCAAAGCGCGAGGGCTTATTGAGTAACGCTGCAATTTCGGTAGATGAGTTTATTGCAGAGCTAGAAAAGGCGATAGATTCAGCGCAGCAAGCACTGCAACTTGCCCAGACAACCCATAGTCATGCGGTAAAGGCGCGTGACGAACAAGCCATTCAAATCGCCAATATTGACGAGCGTGAGAAAGAACTAAACGCTGAACAAGCAGCGCTTAATGAGCGCTTTTGCGTTTGGTTTGACGATTTTAAAGCGCAGCATCCAAACTTGGATGAGCAAGCAATTAGTAAGTTATTAACGATAAGCCCTACTGAAATCAAGCAAACTCTGGCTGAATATCACTCCGCCGAAAGCGGCTTAAAAGACGCTGAAGCTCTTTTAAAACAACGACAACAGGCTCTGGCTCAACATCAAAAAGATAAGCCTGCTCTGGGAGAAGGTGAGCTGCAAATACAACTTAATCAGGTCACAGAGCAACAAGTGCAAACGAATAACGCATTATTGCAAGTTGCGACGGAGCTTAAAACCCATCAACAAAATAGCCAAGCGCTGGCTGATAAACAAAAGCTATTAGTGGAACAACAAAAAAGCTACGAGCACTGGTATCTACTCAATAAGGTGCTAGGAGATGCAAGCGGCAAAACCATGCGTAATCTTGCGCAAACACAAACCTTAAAAATACTTCTGCACTACGCGAATAGTCACTTACAGACACTAAACAAACGCTACAAATTAACAGCCATAGGACAAACACTCGATATCGCAATTATCGATAAAGACATGGCCGATGAGCAGCGCTCTGTAAATACGTTATCTGGCGGCGAGTCATTTTTAGTGTCGTTAGCACTGGCATTAGGTCTTGCATCGTTGTCGTCAAATAAAGTGCAAATAAACTCTTTGTTTATCGACGAAGGGTTTGGTACTTTGGATAGTGAAACGTTAAGCATCGCGATGGATGCTCTTGATTCTCTGCAAGCACAAGGTCGCAAAGTGGGCGTTATTTCTCACGTATCGGAAATGACCGAACGCGTTGCCACGCAAGTGCATGTGGCGAAAAAACCAGGTGGTTATTCGACCATCTCAGTTATTTAAAGGATTAGCATGCCAACTTTTAATCACGAAGAAGCAAGTCACTACGACGAACGTATTTTGCGCCTAGTTCCAGGTTATGAGCTATTACATCAAGCAACCGCCGCCCAACTGGCAACAACGCTGAGCGATGATGCGTGCATTTTAGTTGTTGGAGCCGGAACAGGTAAGGAAATCATCGAATTAGCAGCATTAAACCCTAGCTGGCAGTTTATTGCTCAAGATATTTCACAAGACATGCTCGATATTGCCGAGCAGCAGTTTGGTCAGCATAACATCAGCGACCGCGTGAGTGTACACTGCGGTGATATCAACGACATCGACAGCCAATGTGACGCAGCATTGTGTTTATTGGTAATGCATTTTGTTGAAGATAACGGCGACAAAAAAGCGCTATTAAAAGCGATTCACAGCAAACTTAAAAAATCGAGCAACTTATACATTGCCGATTTAATGCGCCCAGAATCTGCTTTTGAACGTGAATCACAGCTACAGCTTTGTACGCAGTTAGGTTTAACCGAAGCCGGCGTAGAGCACACGCGCCACAATCTAGAGCACGAGTTTTATCCATTAGACCGAATTCGTTTTTCAGAGTTAATGAATGAAACCCGATTCAGCACCCCAAAACAGTATTTTAAAGTGCTTGGTTTTACAGGCTATGTGGTTGGGAGTTAGCTACTTTACGGAGCTGACGGCTGATAGCTGACAGCTCTTTTAAATTCCGAGCCTAATACCCCGCGGCCTGTCCGTCTTTACGGGTTTCAGATGCGCCGTAATAAACGCCGGTTTTAGGGTCTTTCAATATAGCTTGATAACCACCGTATGGGCCAACAGCGTGTTGTAAGGTGTGGCCTTTTTTCATTAACTCGCGGCGGGTTTCCATCGAAAAGCCTGACTCTAAACTAACAAAACCACCGTCTTCCATAATCTCACCGGTTGGTTGCGATGAACCTGTGTGCAGAATACGCGGTGCATCACCGGCTTCTTGGAGGTTCATGCCAAAATCAATCATGTTGATCAGTATTTGAGCATGCATTTGTGGCTGTGTGGCACCGCCCATTACGCCATAACTCATATATGGCTTGCCATCTTTGGTGACAAACGCAGGAATGATTGTATGAAATGGTCGTTTGCCTGGCTCATATTGGTTCATGTGGCCTTTTTTAAGGGCGAACATTTCGCCACGGTTTTGCAATACAAAGCCTAATTTTGCCGGTGTCATACCTGAGCCCATGCCACGGTAATTACTTTGAATAAGTGAAACCATGTTGCCGTCTTTATCGGCGGTCGTCATATAAATGGTATCGCCTTCTACTGGGCCTGCATGGTCGCGTTTTGCGGCTTTGTTAGGGTCTATCAGTTTACGTCTTTGGTCAGCATATTGCTGCGAAATAAGTGTTTGTACGGGAATGGTGTTAAACGCTGGATCGGCGTAGTACTTTGCACGATCAGCAAACGCGAGCTTTTTCGCTTCAACAAAGGTGTGTACGTATTCTGGGCTATCAAAACCCATTGCTTTGATATCGTAACCTTCAAGAATATTCAAAATTTGCTGTGCAGCAATACCTTGACCATTTGGTGGCAATTCCCAAAGCGTATACCCCCTATAATCGGCGCTCACAGGCTTAACCCATTCACTATGGTGCGCAGCTAAATCTTCATAGGATAAGTAGCCGCCGTTTTCTTTCATGTAGCGACCAATTTCTTTAGCTATATCGCCTTTGTAAAAGGCATCGCGGCCGCCTTTGGCAATTTTGCGATAGGTATTTGCAAGGGCAGGGTTCTTAAATATATCGCCTTTTTCAGGCATTGCTCCATCAGGCATGTAAACATCTTTAAAACCCGGGTATTTACCACGCGCAGCTACACTTTTTTGCATGTAATAGGCAATCAGTTCCGACACAGGGAAGCCATTTTCGGCATAGTCGATAGCAGGTTGTAATAGCGTTTTCATTGGCGTTTTGCCGAACTTTTTGTGCAATTCAAACCAACCATCAACAGCACCAGGTACCGACACTGGCAAGGGCCCATAAGCAGGAATATAGTCCCCCTGTGCTTTTAAAGTATCAAAAGACAAGCCTTGTGGTGAACGACCAGAGGCATTTAAACCGTAAAGTTGCTTAGTTTTGTTATCCCAAACAATGGCAAACAAGTCGCCACCAATTCCACATCCTGTTGGCTCAACAAGGCCAAGCACTGCGTTTGCTGCAATCGCCGCATCAATGGCATTTCCACCATCTTTTAATACTTGTAAGCCCACTTGCGTAGCTAACGGCTGTGATGTTGCAACCATACCTGATTGTGCGATGACTTCAGAACGACTTGCAAAGTTATGTCCTGTGATGCGATCGTAAGCTTGAGTAGCGCCTGTTGTACCTAAGCATATAGCGAGCACTAAGCTTTTAATGAGTGGAGTTGGTTTCATAGTTTTTGCCCTTTTTATTGTATTAATCACTATAAAAAGCAATTAAAAATGAGGCAATGGCTTTGCGTTCGAGTGCGAAAAATCGCGATTGACTTCAAAAATAAGAGAAGTTGCGGATATTTTACCTAAAAACAATCCAAATTAGTAAATAGCAGAGCCATTTAAGCACGGTTGCGCAACTGTCGATACTTCGCCGTGAGAATGCATCTCCTCTGCTACAAACTCATCAACAATTCGGTCTATTTGATCTTCTTGCTTCATGGTATCAAGCGCTTTTTGCAGTGCAGTGATCACCTCTAGCGACGTATTTTTGTTAAGCGCTAAGTAATTACCCACTAAAGCAGGGTGCTTAAGCTCAAATACCGGTGTTACTTGTTCTGGATTCATACCCACATTCATCAATTGTGATGAAAGAGTAAGAGACGAGCCAATCAGCAAGTCATGCTTACCTTGCTTAAACATTTTTAGCTCTTCAAACTTTTTTGAGTAAGTTAAAAATTGCTGGCCTTCAGTTAGGTTAAAATCAGCTAGAACGGTTTGATATACATCACCACGAGATACGCCAATGGTGTAGTTTTGCAGCGACTGAGTACTCGTTACTTTAATGTCGTTGCGGTTATTTAAACGGTATAAACAAGAATGCCCAGATACCAAAGGGCCAACCCAATAAAATTGAGTTTCTCGCTTTGCGGTACGCGAAGTAGAGTAAATTCCTGCATTCGGTTGGGCGAGCGTTTGTGACATTGCGCGCTTCCAAGGCAATACACTAAACGTACAGCTCAACTTGGCTCTTTCGCACAAAGATTCCATGATTTTGGTGTTAATACCTGTGATTTGATTGTGCTGCACAAAGTTATAGGGTGGAAACACTTCGGTGTATAAAGTCAATTGTTCAGCACTTGCCACTGCTGTGCTTACTGTGAATAAACTCACTATTGTTAAATGCTTAAACATCGCTCTTAACTCCAGTTTTTGCTGGTTATTCTGGTTTAACAATTCGACTTAACTGCTTTTGCAGCGTATTTAAACAAAATGGTTTGATAATAAAGCCGTTTACTCTTGCTGTAATCATCTCGTTGACCGTTTGCTTACTATCTTCGCACGTCACCATAAGTACGGGTAAATCTCTAAGTTCAGAGGATTCACGAATATGATTAAGCAAGCATTTACCATCCATTTTCGGCATGTGTAAATCAGTTATTATCAGGTCAAAGCTTTGCTTTTCTAGTAAATCTAACGCTTGCGCGCCATCAGTCGCCTCTGTTATATCCTTATAGTTTAACCTACGCAACATGTTTATAAGCACATGGCGCATCAAGGGCATGTCATCGACGACCAGTATTTTCATCTGAAGTACTATTAATTTTTGCGGTATTCTAAGCTTAGTTTGCTAACTCAATAACGCAATAAACTAGAAACTAAGAGAAAATATCTGCGACTAACTGACTAAGACGTGCGATTTTAATATTGCTTAACTGACGGTAATCAAAATAAGGGCAGACAATCACTTTATCTGATTTACTAATAGCAAACTCATCATCAAGCCAAGTTAGCTGACTACTGAGAAGCCCATCATTGATAAGCTTTTTGGCATAGGTTCGCCCAGCAATAATATGTAATTGCTTTGGTTTGTCTAATAACGGCGGGCTAAACAGTAATGCCGTTTGACTATGTGCTTGTAGCAGTTGTTCATCGCGAAAAGTCTGCCAGTCAGGTGCGCATTTAGCAAAATCATAATATTCACTTGGTAGTGCAAACAGCACTTTGCCATACACGTTAAAAACTTTACGCCAACCATTTCCGCATGCTTGGTTTATTTCGTTAATTTGGCCGGTTTGCATTACATGTAAATGGTCAAGCTGTTGCCAAGCAGGCATTGGCGGGCGTTTTTCTATATAAACAGCGACTTTAAACGCCTCATCACCAAAACCGATTAGCGCTCTGCTATTAGCGACACTCATGACTTTTTAGCTAGAATTCGGTCTAGGTTATTAGCAAAGTTCTGGCGATCAGCTTGGCTTAACGGCGGTGGGCCGCCGGCCATTTCAACGCCACTAGAGCGCATTGTATCCATAAAGTCACGAACGTTTAAACGTGAGCGAATATTTTCAGTTGTATATAACTCACCGCGAGGGTTGAGCGCTTGGGCACCTTTTTCGATAACTTCTGCAGCCAAAGGGATATCACCTGTGATCACCAAATCACTCGGCTCAATGCGCTTAACGATTTCGTTGTCAGCAATATCAAAACCCGAAGATACCTGCAAACGGCTAATATACTTTGAAGGGGGCACTCGCATCGCATGGTTCGCCACTAATGTGGTGAAGGTTTGTGTGCGCTCTGCGGCACGAAATAATATTTCTTTAATAACGACGGGGCAGGCGTCTGCATCAACCCAAATCTTCATACTGTTCTCACTTTAATTTTTGACTTTAATAGTTTACCGTAATTGAACTAAATTAGTGCCATTAACGTATTAATTTGTTTGATTTTTAAAAGGGAGTAAAAGCGTGCAAACATCATTAAAGCTAATCGGAATTTTATGTATCACAGCTATTTTATCTGCGTGTACAGGAGTGCCAGACGATATCAAACCCGTCGATAACTTTGAGTTAAACAAATACACAGGAACTTGGTACGAAATTGCACGTTTAGATCATTCATTTGAGCGCGGCCTAGAGGGTATTACTGCCGAATACTCGATTAACCCAGATGGCAGTGTGAAAGTTATCAATAAGGGATATAGCGCTGAAGATCAAGAATGGCAGCAAGCTGAAGGTAAAGCGAAATTTGTCAAGCAACAAGACATAGGCCACTTAGAAGTATCATTCTTTGGGCCATTTTATAGCTCTTATGTAGTGTTCGAATTAGATAAGCAAGATTATCAATACGCTTATATCACTGGCTATAACAAAGAGTATTTATGGTTTTTGTCACGCACCCCTAACGTTACAGAACAGCAAATGCAGGACTTTATAAACACAGCAAAAAAATATGGTTTTAAAACAGACGAGCTTATTTATGTTGACCATAAGAGCTTGTAAAGGGGCTTTACAACTGTCTTTAAACTATCACGAATGTGCAACACAACTGTAATGGAGGGTGAGCATAATACTCACCATTAAATTGTAGCAACATGTGATCCCCAATTTAATCCCCTGCTTGGGTAGGCATTGCCTACCCATTTTTTTATATCAATTCCTGAATTAGGTATTATTTCGAATTGGTATCAGATCAGTTTTTTACTAACTAAACTAGAAAATCATCACTGAAAAGCCACTTAACAGCAAGACAGACATAGTTAATAAACTGACATGCTTAACCCAAGAAACAGTAAAACTGAATAAAATCATTAATATAAGTACACTTAATGCCATATAGCCGCAAAACAGCAATGCGCCATATCCAGCATCTGACAGCACACAAAGTACTAAACTTAGTAAAATATTGATCCAGCCACTTAATAAAAAGCTATTTCTTTGTTTTTCAGTCAATTTCTTTTTAAACACATCACGAAAATGATTAAATTTTGCAAGTGCAAAACAATTAAATCCTAAAAAGCAGAGACTAAATTGTAGTAATTCCATCATCCTTGTTGCTCCTTTAAAATCCTGTTTTTATTTGATCTACCTTTATTTGTAGTGGTTTTATGGCTTGGTATTTTTTTGCTTTGTAGTAAAAACAGCCCCCCAGCACAAATAAACGCACTATCAATACCAAATAAAGCCCACTGTTTAGTTAGTAAATACGTGATCCAATTACCATCTGTTGTCAGCGCATTTACAATAGGCACTAATAAGCAAGTAGCAGCGTTTAACCATGCACTATAGCGCCAATGATGTTTTTCTCGGCCGATCACAGCAACAACTAGCGTCGCAAGCCAAGCTAAGAAAAACACGAGTATTTCTTTATCGGCACGCCCAGCTAACTCTAAAGGTAATAGTCGATTAGCAATGAAGAATGCTGCGGTTGCAAGGGGTAAACCCATCAGTGTGGCTAAATTTAGTGTCTCAACGAACTTAAGTCCAAAGCTTGGTTTTTGCTCTGCTTTAAGTCTCTCGCGTAAGCGCTTTGCCCACATGATGCAGCCTGTAGCTATCATGGCACAGCCTGCTACGCCACAGAAAAAATACAACCAACGCAGTAATGGCTCGGCTAAACGGCCGCTATGTAATGCTGTCATTGAGTCATAAAACTGCGCCGAAGCGCTCCAATCTTCACCTGAGCTCGCTTCGAGCTCACCTGTTACACCATTAAATAAATAGCGTGGTCCGTTATCTACAAGCTCTTTGCCGGTTGCCAAATAAACCACTATTTGTGAGGTCGCTGTATTCGCATTTCTCACAAACACGTGGCTAATGTCGGCATTCGGTGACTTAGTATAAATCTGATCTAATACCTCTTTGATTGCCACCATAGGGCGCTGCTCTTCACTGGGCTTAGCACGCTTGTTAATGGGCAATGCCTCTTCAAACATTTGTCTTAAGCCATTTTCATATACGGTTTCAGCGGGGTAGGGGAACAGCATAAATATCAGAGTAATAATACCCGTATAGGTGATCATAATATGAAACGGCAACGCTAATACCGACGAAACATTATGTGCATCTAGCCAACTTCGGCTGCCTTTGTTAGCTCTAAAGCTAAACATATCTTTAAAAATGCGCTTATGGATCACAATGCCAGTGATCAATGCTACAAGCATAAATAATGAGGCTAAACAAACAATTATCCTTGCAGTAAAAACGTCTATGTAATGCAAATCAAAGTGTAAGCGATAGAAAAAATTCCCCCCTTTAGTATCTCGAGGCGCTGGCAATTGCTCTAAATTATTAGGGTTCAAATAGGTATAATTGAAAGGCGCACGACGCTGCCCTGGCTGTTTAGGCTCAGCAAATCCATAGCTTAAAACTGGATTTCGAGATTCAGGTAAGTTTATTCGCCATGATAATGAGTTAGGTGCCTGCAACTGTAATTGCGCAAACACATATTTAATTTGATCGGCTTGAGACTGAATACGCTTAGGCTGATGCTGCACATGATGCGTTTCGGGCTTAGCCCAAATAGTAATTTCATCCTTAAAAAAGCTGATAGTACCAGCAAAAAATATCAAGAATAATAACCAACATACCAGTAAACCGACCCAGGTGTGCAGCCAAGTCATTGAGCGGAAAAAACTCTCTTTCATAACCACCCCTTAATCAATGAAAGGGCCAGTAATTGCCCACCAGTAGTTAGTAAAATTGTGATCCATACAGTCTTTAAAGACTTAACTGCAAACACCCAAATAAATACACAACAGTAAAAAAATACCGATAGAGTCGTAGTTAAAAGAACACTGTCGAGTTTATTAAGTGGTAATAACACAGCTAATAACGAAATAAGTACACTGGTAAAAGCGTAACCACCAATGATGGCTGCAACAAAACGCAAAAATACAGCGACACGATAAGATAGGCTCACAGAACCCTTTTTAGCTGTAATTTTAGGGTGATTGTTTGTCACTGCATCTAATGATTGAGAGTGCATGATAATCCCTTAAAAAATAACACGAGAAGAAAACCACATATTATATCGCCGCCAAACAGAAAAGATAGTAATTATCATTTGCGTAAGCGTATTTAATAATGAAACAAATTCATCCTGTATTTTTGTTAGTAAAATAATGATCTGCTAGCTTTGTTCTGAGCATTGTCATATGGTGTTATGAAACTAAAAAGAGGTTGTAATGAAAACAATAGGCTTAATTGGTGGTATGAGCTGGGAGTCAACGCAAAGTTACTATCAACTTTTAAATCAAGGCATTAAAAATGAACTTGGGGGGCTACATAGCGCCAGAATAGTACTTGTCAGTCTCGATTTTGCCGAAATAGCAGAACTACAACAGCAACAGGATTGGCCACAGATGGCCGAAATACTGATAAAAGCAGCCAAACAGGTTGAAGCTGCTGGCGCCGATTATTTATTGATTTGTACTAACACGATGCACAAATTAGCAGAGCAAGTACAAGCATGTGTTTCTATTCCTTTGTTACATATTGCTGATGCAGTTGGTGAAAAGCTAATACAATGTAACCATAAAAAAGTGGCTTTGCTGGGTACTCAATTCACTATGGAGCAAGGCTTTTATAAACAACGCTTAGCAGATAAATTCTCTGTAGACGTTTTAATTCCTGATGCTCAGGAGCGTGAAATAGTGCATCGTGTGATTTATGATGAACTATGCAAAGGCATAATCAATCCAGAATCCAAAGCCGAGTACCTAACAATTATTGATAATCTAACTAAGCAGGGTGCAGAGTCCATTATTCTTGGTTGCACTGAAATAGCATTGCTAGTTCAGCAATCCGATGCCTCAATTCCATTACTTGATAGTACAGCACTGCATTGCGCCATGGCGCTCAAGAACAGTTTAAAATAGGAACAAATTATGTCGAACCACCATAGCTTAAATTATGTTGAGTTTGCAGCAAAAGATTTAGCTGCAACAAAAGCGTTTTTTCATCAAGTTTTTAAATGGCAATTTACCGATTACGGGCCTGAATACAGCGCATTTAGCGTTGAATCAGCGGGCCTTGACGGTGGTTTTTACCAAGCACCTCTAAGTAGCTCAACCTCTAATGGCGGTGCGCTAGTAGTGCTTTATTCAAATAATATTAAAGAGACTCAAGCACAGGTAGAAAAACACGGCGGCACAATTATTAAGCCTTTGTTTGATTTTCCTGGAGGCTGTCGTTTTCACTTCACAGAACCAAGTGGTAACGAGTTAGCTGTTTGGTCAAAACAAGCATAGATCATATTTTTACTAACTCATGACTACTCAATCATTATTAGAACAAGTTAGTAAATGCGTGATCTGCGAGACTCATTTACCACTTGGCGCTCGGCCCGTTATTCAATTTAATTCACGGGCTCGTATTTTAATTGCTGGTCAAGCGCCAGGGATAAAAGTACATGAAAGTGGCAAACCATTTGATGATGCTAGCGGTGAAAGGCTTCGCTCTTGGCTTGGCGTAAGCAATGAAGAGTTTTACGATAATAGTAATTTTGCTATTCTGCCAATGGGCTTTTGTTACCCAGGAAAAGGTAAGTCGGGCGATTTACCACCGAGAAAAGAGTGCGCGATTACATGGCGTGAAAAACTTTTAGCACAGTTAACTAATATTGAACTCACCATTATCTTAGGTAAGTACGCGCAGGCATATCATTTACCCCACACTAAGCAGTTACCCTTAACTGAGTTAGTAAAATCGTGGCGTGAATATTGGCCAAGTTACCTGCCATTACCTCACCCAAGCCCTCGTAATAATATCTGGCTGAAGAAAAACCCATGGTTTGAGCAACAAGTATTGCCTGAGCTTAGTAGTAAAATACGTGCAATTTTAGCAAGGTAAAAAATGGAAAATAACTTTTTTGCTGAAAACGGCTATTGCCATGTAAAGGGGCTTTACACAGCGAATGAACTTGGCAAGATAAGGCCCATTCTCGATAAGTTTCATTATAACTGGCTGCTAGAAAACCAACGTTTTTACCAATCCAGAGGGATTAATAGCTCAGGGTTGACTGGCGCTGCATGTTTAAGTACTGAAGAAAAGTTTACCCTTTTTGAATTTATCTGTGCCGATACTCTATTGAATCAGGTTAAAGGCGTTGTTGCTGAACCTCAGTTTATGAATACTCAATTATTTTTTAATCCTTACAATCCCAAACAAGCAAACTATTGGCATCGCGATATGCAATATCACTTAGAGCTTGATGCACAAAAGGCCGCACTTTATGGCCCTGAAGTTTTACATTGCCGAGTAACTTTTGAAGATGAGCCGGGAATTGAGCTAATACCGGGCAGTCACAAAAACTGGGATTCAGACGAAGAACTAGCTGTAAGATTGGGGCAGCAAGGAGCTAAAAATAATGATTCGCTGAGACGCGGAAAACAAGTTGCATTGAAGAAGGGTGACTTACTCATATTTTCGGCTAATATGATCCATCGGGGCTTGTACGGCATGAATCGATTTGCCCTAGATATTTTGTACTTTGAACGTCACCCGAGCCTGAATGAATTTGTACAAACTGGATTTTTACCAACTGCAGAACAAATGCAGCATCTAAAAAACGCAATGGTATTCGAGTAAGTAGAAAAAAGCGGCTCACTAGCCGCTTTCTTTTTTTTGTGCTGTTACTGCAACATCGCGAATAACTCTTTTAACTGCGGCATGTATTGCTTAACTAAGTTAATATTACTTTCGCTAACATCTGCTGTTGCAGTACTGGCTTTAACACCTTCTAAAGCACCCGCCATTGAGCGAGCCCCCGCATTAGATGATGATGCCGTTAGGCTTTGTAAACCACTCATCGCTTGGTTTACACGTTGCTTGTTCTCTTCAGACATACCTGCTTTAAGGTTTTCTAAATAGGCAAGAGATACTTCTGAGCCAACTGTAACTAACTGCTCAGGAGTGAAACCGTATTGTTTGGTTAACGCTGCAAACTCAGTGTAAAGCTCATGCCTTTTAATGTGGCCTAATGCATCCATAACAGAGGAACTATCTGCACCATTAGAGCTTCCTAACATACTATCGAGATTCAAACTTTCAAGCTCTGGTTGGTTTTGCGACCAATTTACCACTGCTGGCAAAGCCCTGATATAAAGCTGTAGCTGGCTTTCAGTAATATCTTCTGCGAAGCTAGAAAAACTCATCGCCAGTAGGCTTATTGAAATAAATAGTGCTTTCATTGTGATCTCCTTTCTTTCAAATTGGTTAGCAATCGGCTCACATAGTCGAGTAATTATGTTTGACCAATTACAAATGTTATAATCCTTTTTTTACCATAGCTAAATGAACCTGATGTTAACTATTTCTAATACTGTCACGATTGCTGAATGGGAGCTCGACTTTAGTGCGATCCGTTCTCAAGGTGCTGGCGGACAGAACGTCAATAAAGTGGCTACAGCAATTCACCTACGCTTTGATATTAACCGCTCAAAATTACCTGACTTTTACAAACAACGTTTGCTTAATTTAAATGACTCTCGAATCACCAAAGAGGGTGTAATTGTCATTAAGTCGCAAAGTCATCGTACACAAGAGATGAACAAAGAAGATGCGCTTAGCCGTTTAAAAGAAATAATCGTAAACGCTACACAAGTACAAAAGAAACGTAGAGCAACTAAACCCAGCAAAAGCTCTCAGAGAAAACGTATGGACAGCAAAACCAAAAGAGGACAAACAAAAGCATTACGAAAAAACATAAAACCCTAACCTTAGCACCAGAAAACCGTGTCAAAAATGAGCGAAACTGTAAAGAAGTGTAACTTGTTAACAAAGTTAATTGATGGTTAATCCTGCCGCGTCTATAATAGTAATACAATTTCACAATAAAGGAGGGGCGTATGGGCCAAAAATCACGTTTTTTTGCAGCTGCAATGATAACGCTGTCAACGATGCCTATTTCAAGCTTTGCTGTAGATTCTTGGCAAGCTGGAAGCGCGTATCCGCAAGGTAGTGAAACCTGTTATAACGAAATTCTTTATAAAGCCAGATGGTGGGCAACACCTGGAGAAGAACCAGGCAGTTCTCAATGGGGCGCTTGGGTTGCAGATGTTGCTTCAAAAACTTGCGTACAAAGTGTTGTAAAAAAGCAAGAGGATTTATTAAAGTCTTTACCCACAATTTTCGAACCAAATAATAAAAAAGGGAGTACTGAATAACTCCCTTTTTTGTGCATATTAGATTTTACTCGAATGTGTGATGCCTTGTCATTTCAAAGCGATTTAAAATGTGATGCATAATGTACACTGCACATAAGCTCAGCAGTATTGCCACTGATACTGACGAAAAGCGATAAAGTGCGCTGTATACTAGATCTTGCCCCGGCCCCAATGATTGGCCAAACAAAATACCAAATGTAGTAATAATACCAAAACCGACACCTGGAATACCCCCACCAATTATATGATAACGACTAAAGATAAAAGTTAAGATCCATAGAATTAACGCCGGAAATATCAAAATATCAGTATGGTTGTACAAGAATAACTGTGAAACTAAGGCCAAATTACAGCCAATTAAAGTGCCTATAGCACGTTGCCATGCAGCCATACCAGCCGCTTTCCAGCATAACGAAAATAAGATCAGAACAGATGCTGCTTGAGCAGAAATTGAATCTTGTAAATCAAAAACCTGAAAAACCACAAATGACAAGGTTGCCACCGTTGAGCAAAGTAATACCTCATGGCGTACACTTTCTTTTGCTTTTTCTGGCATCTGACGGCCTTGGCGCGGTGAAACATCTGGGAATAAACCATGCATTAGCATCGAAAACACCACAGTAACCACAACTGCAACGGCATTACTAATAATCAGCGGATAAATACTTACCCCTCCACCTGTGTAGGTCGAAAAATGCAATTGAATAGACAAGCTGACCACTGTTGTAGCGCCAAATAAAAAGTTAGCGCCACGACTCATTTGATAGAATAAAAAGGCAAATGCCACAAAGCAGATCATCGTCATAACAACAGGCAAGTGAGAGAACAGCCCTTGCACTACAAGTACAAATAATGCACTGAATACAGCGCCTGCGTAAAACTGTCGAATGATATGCATGTTTAACACAGGCACTAAGCCGAGCAATAGCATAGGGTAAACAGTAAAAAAGATGCCATTAGGCCAGTTCATCAATTTTGCCAGTGCAAACCCTAATGCTGAGCCCGTAGCAATGCGAAGCGCCTGGCGCAAGCCATTGCCATCGAGTTGCAATACAGACATAGCTCACCCAGCCTTAGTAAATGAAGTGCAGAACACTGATAAAACGGATTTGCATGCTCGCAAACCAGCTACCGATGCTAGAGTCAGGCAAAAGCTGTACGGTTGCACGAGCACCACTTGGGAACTTAGCTAGCATCTGGTGTTCATCAAGTTGAATATGAATACGTTGACGCTGTGCATCTCGTACCCAACGATTGCTGCTTTCTGTGGCACTGAGTAAACCGTTTGCATTGAGCTGACCGTCACTTACACCGGCTTCAAAACTAATAATTTTGCCAGTAAACACTTTTCCCGGTAGCGCATCAAAGCTTACTTTTGCAGTACTACCAATTTGTACGTGAACTAAAGACTTTTCACGAAAATCAGCCACTAAATCAGCCTTATTGGCAACAATCGCCATTAACGGCTGGCCCTTATTAGCATAAGTACCCGGTGTTACTTGTAAATTTGCTGTTTTACCGTCGGTATCGGCAGTCACTGTAGTGTACGACAAATTTAGTTTCGCTTGCTCAAGCTGATTTAGGGCATGGCGAAGCGCTAAATTGTCATCACCCTTTTTACCACGCGCTAATTTAGCCTCGCTAAGCTGCGCTTCAATTGCAGCTACATTCGCTTTGCTTGATTGGTAGTTTGCATTGATTGTTTCGTACTCTTGCTCTGAAATAGAGCGCTTTTTCAATAACGACTCACCGCGCTCGAACAGCAACGTTTGCTCATGCAGCTTAGCTTGAGCAGCAGCTAACTGCGCTTCTATTGCCTTGACACTACTATCTAAACGTTGGTTTTGTTGTTTCGCATCATCATAAGCAAGTTCAGCTTGTTGAACGGCAAGCTCAAAAGGCTCATCGTTAATCTTAAACAAGGCTTGCTGTTTTTCGACGGCTTGATTATTGGTCACTAATACGTCAGTCACACGCCCACTTACTTGTGGCGTCACTTGCACAACAGGGTGATACACACGGGCCTGTGGTGTGACAGGCATGTATAGATCAGCAATCACAAAATATAAAAATAAAACAATGAAACCCGCCAAAGAGATTTTTACGTAACGGGCAAATTTTTGATCTGGCGTCATAAAGTTACTCATCTCCTGAATAATGACGGATACACTGGCGAGCGTTTTGCTCCATCTGAATTAAACCATGTGCCATAGTATCGAGTTGTTCTGTGGTCAAATCGGCATAAAGATGCTCTTTCACATCAGCGATAATCACTTGTAATGTGTCTAACAATTGTAGACCCTGCTCAGTGAAGTACAGACGTTTACTGCGTTTATCTTCAGCATCAGCTTTGCGAGCAATAATCTCTTGTTGCTCAAGCTTCTTAATAGTGCGAGTCAACGATGGCATTTCAATACCTAAGCTGCTTGCCAACTCTTGCTGCGTACAACCTTGGTTTAAATGAGACAGGTGCATCATTGCAGTCCAACGAGATTGAGTGAGTCCAAGAGGCTCGACCGCCAAAGTTACTGCATCGCGACATAATCGATGCACACGGCCCATACTGCCGCATAATGTTAAATCAAGAGTTTCGTGAAAAGGGGGAGTAGAGGACATGATGCGCTCCATTTACTTAGCATGCTAACTATTTTAATGTAGTTAGCATGCTAAGTAAATATTAGTGCAATTAATAAAATAGATAGCAATGTTCGACAAAAACGAATAACAGCAAAAGTTATCTGCTTAATAATACTAATTAGCAATTAACTCTTTGATATGGCTTTCATAGAGGTCTAATTTATCAGCTAAAAATCCAGTGTGTTGATATCGAACTATACCTTCTTTATCGATTAAAAAGCTGCTCGGCATCCCTTTCAGTTGGTATTGCCTACCAATAACAGCATCAGGGTCGTAAATAATATTAAAGTTCACAGCAAACTCAGTTAAAAACACATCAGCATCACTGCGCTCAACATCAATGTTTACAGCTATCACTTTAAGTCCTTGCTCTTGATACTTACTTTGCATGGCAATAAACCAAGGAAATGACCGCCTACAAGGGCTACACCAAGATGCCCAAAAATCGAGTAACACGATTTTCCCTTTATATTGATTCAAAAGTTTAGACAATTGTTGCTGGCTTGCCGCTAAAGGAGCGGTAGAAGGGTGCTCTGCCGTAGCAGCAGAGCAAGCAAATAAAAGAAATGCAATTAAGCCGTATTTGATCATTGATAATTTAATAAGTTCGCTGGTGAATATTGGTCAGTGAGTACTTTAGTATCAGCAGGCCAATCTTGATTACCCTTAGTATAAAACAAATGCTCGCTGAGTAACTGCAAATCAACATCGTAAGGTGTTAACTTATTTGCTAGATTGTTGGCTCGTTCAGCTAACTGTTGCTGGCTAGGCATAGTATCGAAGCCAGCTAAAATAATGCGATTAGAGTTTTCATCGGTCACAACATTGACAAAGTCACCAAACACATCGAAGTAAGTTGCTGACTCATGCTGGTAAAGTTTACTCGATGAAAAAGTATTTGCAGCGATAATTCCGCCATCAGCCAAAACACTTTTTACTTCCGTAAAAAACTCCTTAGTGAGTAGATGCTCTGGGATATAGTCGCCATTAAAAGCATCAAGAATTACCCAATCATACTTTTGTTTTTTAAGGGCAGCTCGTTTAATAAAAATACGACCATCTTGCACTTTAGACGTTACGTTATCAGTTTCTACAAAACTAAAAAAATCACGGGCAACTTTGATTACCGCGGGATCAATTTCGACGTTTTCGATACTAGCACTTGGGTAAAGCTCATGAATGGTATTAGAAAGCGAACCGCCCCCTAACCCAATGATCAATACATTCTGAGGGTCATCAATAAATAGTAAGCTTGCAAACGTCATTTTGGTGTAATTAAACACCAGCTTTTTAGGCTTACTTTTATACATACAACTTTGCGTACTTTTACGGGTTTTTTCGTTAAATTTTAAACACAATAAATCGCCAGACTTCTCCACTAAAATATTGCGATAAAGCGAGCGTTCTTTATGAATTACTTCGGCAAAGCCATTAAAGGGTAGTGTCATGATCAAACAAACCATTAAGACTCTAAACATACAGTACGCTCCTTCGTTTTTATTTGACTAACAACAATTGCAAGCAACCCAAGCAAGCCTAAAACCGCGGCAAAGGTTTTAATGATGTCGTTAACATCAAATGCTAGCACCATATAAAAAGAGGTAATAATCGTGCCAAGGGCGCTTCCTAGAGTGCTCACAAAATACAAACCACCGGCAACCTGACCACTTTTTTCATGATCGGTAACCAATAATCGCACTGAGTAAGGTGAGATCATGCCGAGTATTGTTGTTGGGATAAAAAACAATGCCGTTGAAGCCAGTAACGAGCCGTAACGACTGTCTTCAATATAGGTGAAAATAAAGGTCATAATTGGCTCAGCAAACAGTACGATCGGCACAACCATAATGCTAGCCACAAAGAATATTAGGCCATATTTAGTTAATGACGGGTTGCGGATTGAAAGCTTGCCACCAAGCAAATAGCCGATCGATAAGCTCAACATAAATACAGTGATGATACTGCCCCATATATGCACACTACTGCCAAAGTACGGCGCTAAAATTCGTCCGCCTAACAGCTCAATTCCCATAATACAAAAGCCGCTACTAAAGGCCAAAAAGTAGATAAGCGCATTGATCTTATTCATTAAACACCCGCTGATTTTATTGTTATTTTGCCCATCTTAACCTGATGCTGATAAGGATGCTATGACTGTTTTTTAAGCTGTAAAGGCCGTTGACAAAATGAGGGGTAATAAAATAAATAATGAAAAAGGCTAGGTTAAAGCACATATGCTCTGGTATTTTAGCGGGAACAAAAAACAAGGATAAATGCAATGGATCAGCAAGTAACGAAAATCAATATCGACAACCCAACGACTTTATTTGGCCTCAAGGTTCGCACCAGTAATATGAACGAAATGAGTGGTAAAGGTGCCAAAATTGCAGGCTTATGGCAGCAATTTTACACAGACATAGCGCCAAATTTAACGCCATCTAGCAAAGTATATGGCGTATACACTCACTATGAGTCAGATGTCACAGGGGAGTTTGATGTATTTGCTTGTACTGACCAGCAAGTCACTTCACCAGAGACAGAACAAACTACACTTGCCACAGGTAACTACCTTCGCTTTAGCGCCAAAGGAGCCATGCCACAAACCGTTATAGATGTTTGGGGTCAAGTTTGGCAGTACTTTAGTAATGAACAATGCCCACACATCCGAGCATATAAAACTGACTATGAGTTTTATAAAAGCAGTGAAGAAGTTGAGGTGTTCATTTCGGTAGAATAACGTTAAATCGAATTTATAATGTAAAGCCCCATTACACAACAAAGCCGCTTATTGCGGCTTTGTTTTGTAATCTTAATTGATGTATCTCAGTGCTAACTGTTCAGCCTTAGCATAGGCATTAGTCAAAGAACGTTGATGCCTGCTGTCGTTAAATTCTTGATACTCACAAGCAATTTCATAAATATGCTGAACACCTAAATACTTACTCAACGTTTTAATGTGCGGCACTAAATGACTCATACTCTCTCGTATACCACCTGCCTCAAAGCCAAACTCACCCGTTGAGGTTATAACCAGCAAACGCTTACCACTTAATAATGGTTGCAAAGGGTAATCCCCCCGCTGCAAATCAAAGTCAAATGTTTTATTGATCCTAACGATTTGATCAAACCATGCTTTTAGTTGTGCGGGCATGCCATAGTTATACATAGGCGTTGATATCACTATGGTATGAGCGTTAACCAATTCATTTATCAATTCATCTGATTCGGCCAGTACTTCTTTTTGCTCTAGCGTTAGCTTGTTGGCAGGCGTAAACACAGCACCAATCCAAGATTGATTAATAAATGAAGGTGGATTCATTCCAACATCACGGTAAATATACTCAGCTATAGCATTGTTTTGCTGTAAATGATTTACAAATTGCTTAGCAATATTTTTAGAGATTGAGTCGTGATTAGGGTTTGCATTTTTAGCTGAACGCACACTAGCATCAATGTGTAGCAGAGTAATCATAGTAAATACCTCATTAGTTAATGTGTTGGTATCATCATTAAATGTGCGCCATTTAACAAACGAGTTATAATTCACTATAAGTAAGTTATACTCATCTATAAATTTAGGTGGGTTCAACTATGCATATATCATTACAAGCTTTAAAAGCCTTTGAATCAGCTGCACGATTAGGTAGCTTTAAAGCAGCCGCCGCTGAGCTTGCGATTACGCCTACAGCGGTATCGCACCACATTGCTAATCTAGAAAGCCGCTTGAATACTGATTTATTTCATCGCGAAGTGAGAAAGATAACCTTAACTCCATCAGGCGAGTACCTAAGCCAAAACACAACTAGCGGCTTTAAGCTTATTTTTGCGGCAATTGAACAGGTGAGCCAAGCACATAACCAAGTACGTATCACCACAACATCTTCTCTAGCAGCCCTAAGATTAATACCCGCTTTAGAAGAGCTAAATAACAAAAAACCACATTTACAGCTTGATATATCAACCAGTGAAACTTTAGATAAGCAGCTTCATACCTTGCCTGTTCGGCTAGGAAATAGTGAGGAAGTAAACAAATCAGATATCATCAAGTATGAGCGCTTTGATGTGTTTGCAGCAAGCTCAGATAAAAGCCCCCCTTGGCTTGATGAACAGGTCACTTTATACACAAGCCAGTGGAAAAATAATGCGCTACCTGCTCCACCATTAGCGCAGTGGCTCAAAGTAAATAACCTAAATGACTCATGTTTCGAGATAAAAACATTTGATCAAGAGCTATTTGGTATAAATCAGGTGCTCGCCAATAAAGGCGTGGTGTTTTGTTCAAAAACCTTGGTTCAACCTTATTTAAATGCAGGGTTACTAACACCATTTAATAGCCAAGACGTTGAATCAAAACTATGTTACTACATCCCCGAAAAAAATCGCTTTGAAACATCTATACAAAAAGTTGTGATTAATTGGCTTGAGCGTTTACTAAATTAATGTTGTACAAATAACCTTCATTTAAGTTACTGTGGTTTAGTAACTTTTAGCCACCAAAAAGGATGTTGTTGTGTATAAATTACTACTCTTTGCCAGCCTATCTCTTGCTGTTTTTTCTACCAGCGCAACGAAAATTATCAATGATGAACACGTAACAAAAGAAACAGACTGCTTCACAGGCATCTTTGCTGACTATGATTCGTGGCACCAATTTATAGCGCAAAAGAATAAACGCAAAGCTAAAACCGAGACTGAGTACTTAAAGCGTATTAAAGCCTTTGAAGAAACCTTTCCACAAGATATGTTCGATAACTTTAAAGCAAATTTAACCTGCCATAACTTTAAATATAAGGTTGATGATGTTGAGGTGCTTGGTTATATCATCAAACCTAAAGTCATCAAGAATAAGCTACCAGTATTAATTTATAACCGCGGCGGCAATGGTAATTTTGGCAGTGTTTATTTTGCAGCAATGATGCGCAATTTATTTCCTTTAGCAGAGCAAGGCTTTGTGGTTATCGGCAGCCAGTACCGCGGTACATCAACTAAAAATGATGATTTAGATGAGTTTGGTGGCAAAGATGTTAATGACGTACTTGCGCTTATTGATTTTATTCCGCACATAGCAAGTGCAGATGAAAACCGTATTGGCATGTTAGGAGTAAGTAGAGGCGGCATGCAAACCCACGTTGCGATGCAACACACAAACAAGATTAAAGCCATTGCAACCATTGCAGGGGCGACCGATTTAGTTAAAGAGCTTACGTTTAGACCTAACATGGAAAATAACGTGTATGTGCGTCGTATCCCCAACTATAAAGAAAATAAACAAGCAGAGCTTAAAGCACGCTCTGTTATGAACTGGGTTGATAAGCTCTCACCTAAAGTGCCCATATTACTTATTCATGGCAGTGACGATAAACGAGTATCGGTCGATAACTCAATTCAATTTGCCAAAGCACTAGATAAGCATCATATCCCCCATAAACTCGTGGTGTATGAAGGTGACAACCACTTCTTAATGAGCCATAAAAAGCAACTAGAAGCAGAGCTAGTTAGTTGGTTTAACACTTATTTGTAACTTTTTTGAAAGTAAAAAGGGCCAAAAAGGCCCTATTTAATCATTACTTAGCCATATCAAAATGATTAAACGCCCCATCTAGCGCACTGCGAACGGATTGCTCTGCGTTTTGTTCATGGTCAGCTCCTTTGTTGATGTGGTGCTGCCAGGTAAGGTCGTTTGGTGCATGCTTTTGAAGAGCATTCACTAAGCCATTAAATGCACCGGTTATGATTGGATTCTCATCACCACCTAATGTGACATAAAAATAGTGAGTGCTGCCTGCTGTATTAGGTAAACTTTTACTGAACTGTTTTACGACAACATTATCGTCATACCAAGCCGCAGGGCTAAAAGCAAAGTATGCATTAAATAACTCTGGTTTAGTAACCATGGTATATAACACAAAGCTACCTCCCGCCGAAAAACCTGTTAGCGTGCGCTGCCCGCTAATACGGTACTCTCCCTCTAAATAGGGTATTAGCTCTGTTTCAATAAACTTTAAAAACACATCAGCTTTACCAAATATTTCTTGTTGATTTTGATTGATTGGGCGCGCTTCTATCGCCACATCCTTACGGGCGTAAGGTGGCACTAAATCACGATTTCGTGTGTCATGCCAAAAAAGGTTCGGGATGGCCACGAGAATAACCTCATGCTTGTCATCGGTGCTTTCAAGAAAACTTAAAGCGTCATCCCAAGTATCAAGGTTAAAATTGCCGTCAGTTTTAATTATGAGCGGATAAGCTTTGTTAGGGTTGTAGTTTTTGGGCAAGCGAATGAAAACTCGGCGCATTTCTGAAAGCGCATTCGACTTTATATCTATATCAATAAAGCGTGAACTATAGTGCTGTTGGTATTTCATCGCGATATACAAGCCTGTAGCTAACAAAACAAATGTAATAAGCCAAGCTAGATACTGAAATCTAAATTTTAGTAATGCCATTTTATATCCTTAATCAATAACTTAATGACACTACTTCAATTATAAATATTAGTTAATAAGACAATTGTAACAGGGTATTAGTTAGCCTCTTTCACCGACTTAACTGTGATACAAGATATTCATTATACGCTTGCTCGATAATCCAATAGCTCGCAGCCGCCATTGCCAGCACTGAAAATTTACATCGAACATTTGATAGCTTTCATCTAAACGCTTTCTTTGTGTAACGGGGGTTTACAGTTTGCATAAAAAGACCGCAGCTTAACGTTGAAGCTGCGGCATTTTTTATAAAGCATATTTACTTGTTATACCAATCCGCTTAATTAAGTAGTCTATTTTGAGGCAATTAAACCTCGTTGATAACAAGGCAAAAAATTCGTTATTTAGTTGTTCTAAATGAGAAATTTTTAACGCAGTTAGCGACAGGTTTAATCCCTCAAAATGATTAAGTATTATTGTGGGTTGGTATTAAGTAAATGCTTTTCGAAGAAGTTAGCCATCATAGTGTGGTAGTGCAGGGTAGTGCCTTTACCTTCTCGTAGGCTATGAGAACGGTTCGGGTAAGAGAAAAACTCGAACTGTTTATTGTGCTTAACTAATTCGTTAATTAAACGCTCTGAACCTTGGTAGTGTACGTTATCATCTCCGGTGCCGTGGATCAGTAGCAACTTACCTTGCAGATCTTTTGCAAAAGTAATCGGCGACGTGTTGTCGTAACTTTCAGGATCGGTATTTGGGTTACCCGCATAGCGTTCTTGGTAGATAGTATCGTACAAGCGAATATCTGGCACTGGGGCTGAGGCAATACCAACTTTATATTTATCACCATGGCGGAATAACAAATTAAGTGTTGAACTACCGCCACCAGAGTGACCCCATACACCGACACGGTCGGTATCAATGACATCCCAACGTTTTGCCATTGCATCAAGGGCGTCAACTTGGTCTCGTACGGTAATAGAGCCTATTTTTTTGTAGATAGACTTACGCCAATCTCTGCCTTTTGGTGCGCGCGTGCCGCGGTTATCAACTGAGGCAACAATAAAGCCTTGCTGAGTTAGATACGACTTGTATAAGTAACTGTTACCTTCCCAGCGGTCTTGTACTGTTGAGCCCCATGGCTCACCATAAACATAGAAAACGATTGGGTATTTTTTGCTTTTATCCATATTCGCTGGGAACATGATGTAGCCATCAAGCTCAACACCATCACGGGCATTAACTGTAAAGAACTCGTGAGTCGGTAATTGCTCAGTCGCTAATTTCTCTTTTAATGCTTTGTTCTCAACTAAGGTTTTCACATTGCTATGATCGCTTACTTTGATGATCTCTTTCATTGGTGGAGTGCCAAATTTAGAGAATGTGTGCATCGCCCAAGAGGTATCTTTAGACATATAATAGCTGTTTGAGCCATCAAATGACGCTGGCGTTACGCGCATAGGTTTAGAGCTGCCATCTAACGACGTACGGAATAAATACCGCTGGCTAGGATCATCCGGTGATGCAGTAAAGTACATAACGTTTTTATCTTCGTTAAGCGCTAACATATCAATGATGTCATAGTCGCCCGGCGTTAAATCAACAACCGTTTTGCCATCGCGAGATACACGGTATAGATGACGCCAGCCATCACGCTCACTGTGCCAAATAAAGAACTTACCGTCTTTTGACCAGTTTGCTTTATAAAACCACTCAATAAAGGCATCGTCTTTATCTTCGAGGATTTTAGTTAGCTGTTGTTTTTGCCAGTCGAATAACCAAACCTTGTTGTGGCTTTGCGGGCGGTTAAGATCTTGGATCATCAAAGATTCACCAGTGCCTGCCCAGCTAATACGTGGAATATAACGATCACGATTATCGCCACCAAGTTCAGCCCAGCGAGTTTTCTTGTCGCTAAGACTGACCACACCCACTTTAACCGCAGAGTTCATCTCGCCGGCTTTTGGATACGGGAATTCTTTAAGGGTAGGGTAGAGATCATCGGTGTTATTGATCATGGTGAAGTATTTCACGCCACTGGTATCAAGCTGCCAATAGGCAATTGATTTATTGTCTGGGCTCCAGCGAAAACCATCACGAATAGTAAATTCTTCTTCGTATACCCAGTCAAAATTACCATTAACAATGGTGTCGTTACCATCAGTGGTTAAAGCAGTCACAGCCTTGCTACCGACTTTTTCCATGTAGATGTTGTTATCACGCACGTAAGCTACTTTTGAGCTATCTGGTGAGAACTTAGCAAACATTAGCTTTTTCGCTTCGATGTTTTCGCCACCTAACTGATATAGCGAATCTGTTTCAAGGTTTAATAGCCAAAAATCACCACGGCTACGTGAGCGCCACACTTGCTCGCCATTGGTAAAAACCATCAGCCATTTACCATCTTTAGACCATTGATAGCTTTCAACGGTGAGTGGCTCTTTATCACCTTTGGGAATTAATTTTTCGTAACTAACAAGCACCTTACGACCCGTCCCATCGGCGTTATAAAACACAATATCATTGCCTTTTACGCCGTGTTCATCGTCTTTAGCTTTGTCGTCTTGAGTATTTTTATCGCTTTCGCGCTCTTCAAGTACTGTATAGCCAGTACCATCATCGAGCCACGTAAAATAGGTGCTACGCTCAGCTTTAAAGTCTTTTTCTTTATAAATTTGTGCAAGCGAGAGTGGATTAGCCGTTGCGTTCACTGTTGCTGATGGGGTGCTAGCTTGCTCTGCAGTTGAGCATGCCTGCAAACCTAAACCCGCAACCACAGCAAACGCAAGGGTTGATGTTTTTATTAAATTCATTTTGTTGTTCCTAGGTTTTAACTTACCTAGCGTACCAAATTAGATGAATAAAATCTGAGCTTTTATCGTGTTATCAGGGGGGTTGAACTTAAACTCAATCGTCCCACAAAAACATACTGGCTTGCTTGTTGGCAATACGTAGCTCGTAAATATCATTACAAGGGCGCATCGCCGCACCATAGCAAACATGTAACGGCAATAAGTGCTCTTCACGAGGATGACTAAAACGCGCCGCAGGGGCCATTTGCCATTCTAATAGCTTAGCTTGTCGCTGCTGCTCACTCAGCTCAGTATTGCCACATACATCAACTAACCATTGCTCAAAAGCCATATTTTGCGCTTTAATTTCAGCGGTTTCAGGGGTGAAAAATGCGCGCATATTATGAAAAGTAAAGCCAGACCCAATGATCAATAAATTATCGTAATCAAGTTGTTGTAAAGCCTCACCTATCGCTAGGTGTAAGCTTGGCTCAAGGCTTGGATGTAACGACAATTGCACACAAGGTATATCTGCTTCTGGATACATAATTTTCAAAGGCACATACATACCGTGATCAAAGCCACGAGATGGGTTTAATGCGCTATCGATATTAGCTTTTGCCAATGCCTGATGTACTTTTTCGGCAAGGGCTGGTTCACCTGGGCTTGGGTACTCAATACTGTAAGCAGGCTCAGGAAAACCATAGTAATCATAAATTAGCTCAGGAGCAGCACTCGAAGTAATACTAATAGGGTTCGCTTCCCAGTGCGCACTCACCATCAAAATAGCAGATGGCTTTTTAATTTTAGCAGCAACGGACTGCAAACAAGTGACCATATCGGCATGACTTGGATCGCCAAGTAAAGGCATAGGACCGCCGCCATGTGAAACAAAGAAAACGCGTGGCTTTTGCATAAATGTACTCCTTAAATATGCTTTTCATACCAATTCGCTTAATTAAGTAGTCTATTTTGAGGCAAGGAAACCTCGTTGATAACAAGGCAAAAATTTCGTTATTTAGTTGTTCTAAATCAGAAATTTTTAACGCAGGTAGCGACAGGTTTAATCCCTCAAAATGATTAAGTATTATTGCGGATTGGTATCTCTATAGTGCACGCACAGAGGTACAATAACTAGCCACAAAAACGCACAACTAGGGTGTGAATTTACACACCAATAGTTTGTAAGTACTAACTTAAATGCCAAGCTACGTTCATGGCAGGGACTTGCCCTTTTAAGCCACCTTCGAGAGGTTCTTTGCACAGTAATGTTAGTTGATAAAAAGCATCGTAGTGCTGATGTAGTTCATCGGCGACTACACTAAACGGCGGACCCGAAAACTCACTTTGCTGATACTCAAAGACCACCACTAACTGTTTAGCTCTATTAGTTAATTCAAGTAAATGCTGGGTATAGCGAATGCGCACTGGCTTTGGTAGCGCAACTAAAGCGGCACGGTCATAAACTGCGTTGATAGGGCCAAGATCAGCTGCAGTAAGTGCAAAAATATCACCCACCCAAACGGTTAGATTTGCGCCTTGGTAACGTAATAGTTCGCCGTGTTGGCTAATTTCGGGTTCTAGCTTTAACTCATCAAATAACTGCTTAATGGCTATCTCACTAAGTTCTGCCCCAACAACACGCATACCTTGCGCTAGCAAATAATGAATGTCGTGAGTTTTTCCGCACAGTGGTACAAAAACAGTATCGCCTTGCTGCAAATTTAAGTTAGTAAAATACTGATCTAGATAACGGTTAACGTCTCCTTCATGAAAACCAATTTCGTTATTTTCCCAACGTTGATGCCAATGCTTTGCGTCCATTACATACTCCTAAATAAATTGAATGAATTGAGCTGATAAATATATTCCGACACCAAAAAGTAGGTGAGTTACAGCACTTTTTAAGCGGGCTTGAAGTGGGTTTGCTGTTTTCGTAGCCATTATCCCCATCCCTAAAGCGGGCTGCATAACAAAAAATGGCATAGATACGCTAGCTAATCCATATATACATGCAGCGATTAAGGTGGGCTGTTCAAGCCAAGCAATACCGACCAATAATATAAATAGAAACGAAAATAAAACACCAATAAAGTAGTGTAAACACCAGCCAAACACGCACTCAAACTGCTTAACTGGACTAGTTGCTATATTCAGGTGCTTAAACTTTCCATCTAATAAACCCAAGCCCCAACGGCCAACTAAACAAAAGTTTAATGACGGTATCTTAAACACTTTAGCCAGCAGAAAAGCATAAAGATCAATGAACAAAGTCGCCGCTATGCCTACAAAAGTTATCACATAAATATCATTAACACTCATAATTAGATGCTCTTAAATGATTTAATAAAAGACATGATATCTAATTGCAAAAATGCTAAAAATAGCAAGATAAACAAACTATGATTGCATAAATGAGAACATGATTGACGATATTGCCCTATTCATACAGATTGTTAAACAAGGCGGCCTAAGTAATGCGGCTGAGAGCTTGTCGTTGCCTACCGCAACTGTATCGAGACGCTTGCAACGACTTGAGCAACGCCTAGGCGAGCAGCTTTTAAATCGCTCAGCAAGGCAATGCACGTTAACGCAAGCAGGAGAGGTATATTTTCAAAGTTATGTTGAATTAGTTGAGCAGTTTGAACAAACTCACCGCCAGCTTAATGATCAAAAAGCACAATTATCAGGAAAGCTTAAAGTTTTAGCACCTCTGAATATTAGTCATGGTTTCTTAAAGCCAATGTGGCTAGCATTTACTAAACAGTACCCTGATATTCAACTTGAGCTATTGCTTAATAATAAACTTGAAGATCTGAGTAAAAGCCAAGCTGATCTAGCAATAAGAGTCGGGCCGCAGGTTGATTCTATGCTCCATCAAAAAAAGTTAGGCAGTGTTGATACCTTATTTGTAAGCACAAAAGCATACCTTGATTCGGCACCTTCCATAGAAGAGCCAACTGATTTAAAACAGCATAGGTTAATTGGTACCACGTTGAGAAATAAGTGGCAGCTAACCAATACACAAACGAATACAACTTATACGCACATGTGCCGATTTGCTACTACTTTTAACGATACCGGATTTGTAAAATACTTAGTTTGTGATGAGCAAGGTATTGCTTTGTTACCTCGGTTTGAGGTTATAGATGAATTAAAATCTCAGCAGTTAGTTCAAGTACTGCCACACTGGCGAGGGGAAAACCGCGACATTTATGCTATCTGGCCAAGCGCACGTTTACTGAGTAAAAAGGCTGTCTGTTTAAAACAGTTTATAACCGACTATATTGCTGAACAATTATAAAGTCTGCCATTCATATTCCATCTGTTTAGCAGTCAATAAGGCATGTTCGTAGCTAATAAGCTCAGCGACTAACACTAAACTCATATCAATGCCGGCAGAAATTCCACCTGAGCAGGTAAACTTATCGTCGGTGATCCAACGAGTATCGGCAATCACATTAAGATCTTTAAACATAGCAGCCAAATGGGTTTGATCTTGCCAGTGGGTCGTGACGTTTTTACCGTTTAAAAGCCCCGTTTTAGCAAGCAAAAATGCTCCTGTACAAACGCTGGCAACACGTTTGGTTTTAGTAGCAGTATTTTTTAACCACGCAATAACCTCTGCTTTTTCAAGTTCTAGAGTATGATCACCACCAACCACAATAAGTAAATCAAGCGAAGGACAGTCAGCGAAACTGTAATGGGGGTTTACACTATAACCACCACGGGCAAGAACAGGACCAGTAGTTTCGGCAATTAAACTCACTTGCCAGTCATTATCCGCTAGGCGCTTAGCGGTACTGAACACCTCAAATGGACCTGAGAAATCGAGCACTTCGGCATCATCATAAATGTAAATTCCAATATTCATACAATTGTTCCTGTTATGTTGATTTATTTCTCAAGCAAAAAAACGTACTATGCCATTTTTGCAGTTCGTTAATAACATATTATTAAATTGCGCACTGTATACAAACAAAACTTCAAGGCATTGTTAATGCGTTTTTTATTATTATTGAGCGTGCTGCTGGTTGGTTGTAAAACAACACAGCAAAACGTTGCTGAAATCAGTGAAGTATCGCCGAGCACTATTTATTTTCAGGGCGAAACATCAAAGCAAAATGTTGAAAAGTTCGAACAATTATTAGTAAGTAGCGATCAACAAATCAATACCTTGGTTATTAATAGCCAAGGGGGTGATGTGATGGCGGGTCTACATTTAGGTGGCTTAGTGCATGAGTATCAACTCAATGTTGTAGTACACGAGCTTTGTGCATCGTCTTGCGCCAACTACGTACTTACCGCAAGTCCACATGTTCTCGTTGAAGAACAAGCCGTTATAGGCTGGCATGGGGGCTCATTACAGCCATTATACGTGCCGATGGAGCAATCTCCCGAGGTCGCTAGCTATATTGCAAAATGGCAAACAGCAGAACGACAATTTTTTAAAATCATCAATGTTGAACAAGCGGTTACTATCATAGGTATGATGCCTGGCATTACCGAAAAACGTGATTCAGCTATTTATAGTTACGATGTCCAAACTCTGAAGCGTTTAGGGTTACATATCGAGTTTGCAGGAACGCAAACAGGGATGTCAGCAAGTGGCGAAAAAGTAGCGCAAGTATTCGAGCTTGAGGAGTCTGTACTTAACCACTTTTTGATGCTCAACGATATCGTGTCAGCTGAACTAATTAACTAATAAAAAGCCAACATGACGTTGGCTTTTTTGTATCGCATTTAATCTAACTCTAATTGGGCTTTTTCAACACTTTCCGCGGGTAACTCTTTTTGAACAGAAACCCCCAGCTCTTTGAACTCAGAGGCCTGCTTAATCAAGTTCCCTTTACCACGATACAGCTGAGAAAACGCTTTATCATAGCTTTCTTTGGCGCGGTCTAATTGCTTACCAACCCCTTCCATACTAGTAAGAAAACCATTTAGCTTGTTATAAAAGCGCTCTGCACGGGCAGCAAGCTCTTTTGAGTATTTAGTTTGCTCTTCAAAACGCCACAATTGTTTAACGATATTCAAACTAGTCAATAAGGTAGTCGGCGTTGCAACTAAAATATTTTTTTCGATTGCCTGCTGATAAATATCACTTTGATATTTGAGCGCTTCAACAAAAGCCGACTCTATCGGTACAAACATGATCACCACTTCAGGGGAGTTAATACCCGGTAGTCTATCGTAGGCTTTACTTGCTAACTCATTAATACGTGATTGCACTGCCGTGACATGCTCTTTTAGCGCTTGCTGTGCCTCAAGCTCTGAATCGGCATTTACGTAGCGTGTGTAAGCGTTTAACGAGGTTTTAGCATCGATAACTAAATGACGCTGTTGTGGTAAATACACCACCACATCAGGGCGTAGACGACCATCTTCGGTGTTAAACGACACTTCACGTTGATAATCTACACCTGCACGCAGTCCTGCGCTGTCTAATACATTTTCGAGCATTAACTCACCCCAATTCCCTTGGGTTTTCTTTTGACCTTGTAACGCAGTGCTAAGTCTATCAGCTTGTTCAGTAATAGCTTGGCTTTTAGCTTGCAAATGCAATAACTCAGTTTTAAGTGCAGCACGCTGTTTGAGATCTTCAACATGGATCAATTCCATTTTATCGCGAAAGCCTTTTAGCTCACCCTGAACAGGTTTTAATAATTGCTCAATGCTTTCTTGATTTAAGGTTTTAAAACGCTGAGATTTCTCTTCAAGGATTTGGTTAGCAAGATTTTCAAACTCTTTCTTAAGTTGCTCTTTGCTTTCTTTGATTTGACTGAGCTGTTCTTTAAAGTGCAGCTCTTTTTGCTCTACCGTGCTGCGTAAAGTACTTAAATCAATATCACGTTGATTGAGAGTCGCTTTGGTAGCAGCAAGCTCAGCCTCGACTTGACGCCAAAATTGGTTGTATTGCTGTGCTTGTTTTTCTTGTTCTACAAAACGGGTTTTAAAGTGTTGAGATTCATCACGTTGTTCAGCGTAATCTTGCTGCAATTGAGAAAACGAGAGTTGGCTTTCTTGTAATTGCAACTGCGTTTGCTCTAAATGGCTTTGCTGAATTTGATGACTATTTTGCAGTTCAGCTAACTGTTCTTTTAAGCGGCTTTTTTGCAGAGCAAAAATAACACCACTTGCGAGTGCACCTGTAGCAGCACCAAGCACCACACTTTGCCAATTAATCTGTGCAATTAGCTCTGTAATCATATCGAAAACTCAATAACTTAAAGACACATCATCATAACGAAATAGTTCTCAACAGAGTAGGGGGATCAGGCATAAAAAAAGCCAGCTCAAGAAGAGCTGGCTCTAACATTACTAAAATTTAGTAACCAAATGGGAAATCAACATAATGCTTATGTAAACTGCAATTTAACAACAAGCATAATAATAGACGCCCTAAAATTTGATTAGTTCAAAAAAACTTTAAAAAAATTTAATTTTTTATCAGCGCAAGCATTTGCTCTTCATCAAATTGAGTAAAACTCATTGATTTTTCAGTAAATAATGCATCAACAAGCGCTTGCTTATGCTGCTGCATTTTAAATACTTTTTGTTCAATTGAGTTAGCCATAATCAATTTATAAACAAACACAGGATTAGTTTGACCAATTCGATAAGCACGATCTGTCGCTTGTTTCTCAACAGCAGGGTTCCACCAAGGGTCAAAATGAATCACGGTATCTGCTTGAGTCAGGTTTAACCCTGTACCACCGGCTTTTAAACTAATTAAGAACACAGATGTATCACCTTGAGTAAACTCTTCGATAACACGATCGCGTTGTCTTGTTTGCCCTGTTAGCATACTAAAGCTGATGCCAAGCTCATTTAATCGCTCCGCAATCACATCAAGTGCCATGGTGAATTGACTAAATATAATCACCTTTCGGCCTTCACTAAGCATGATAGGTAAATGTTTAGAAAGCCATTCAAGCTTAGCGCTGCCAGCTTGAGATGTTGGATCTATCAATTTGGGGTGACAACAAATTTGTCTTAATTTTAATAATGCATCCAGAAAAGCCAGCTTACTTTTTTGCACACCCTGCTGAGCAAATAGATCGACCAATTTCTGCTCTAATGATTCAGTTATACCGGTATAAATTTCTTTTTGTTTAGTTTCAAATTCAAATTCTTTTACTAGCTCTGTCTTCTCTGGTAACTCTTGAGTAACTTGCGCTTTAGTTCGGCGTAAGATAAATGGCATGATCAATGACTTCAATTCGTCAGCGCGTTGTACATCGTTATCACGCTCAATAGGCGTTTGAAAGTAGCTTTTAAAATGTGTTTGCGAACCAAGTAAAGACGGCATAGCAAAGTCGAGCAAGGATTTAAGCTCAAATAGATTATTTTCAATAGGGGTGCCGCTTAAACACAATTTAAAGTCAGCATTAAGGCGCTTAACCAAACGTGAAACTTGAGCTGCATCATTTTTAATATATTGGGCTTCATCTAAAATGATATTTTCAAAATAAAGCGGCGAATAAAAAGCGATGTCGCGCTTAAGCAGTGGGTAAGTCGTTAAAATACAATCAGCTTGCGACAGCTGTTGTAATTGGTCGCTGCGAGCAGCACCGAATACTGTGGTGATTTTTAAGTTGCTAGCAAACTTATTAATTTCGCTTTGCCAATTACCAACAAGGCTTGTTGGGCAAACAATTAATGTAGGACCCGATTGAGGTGATTGTTTTGCGTTAGCTAAAAAGGCGATAACTTGTAAGGTTTTACCTAGTCCCATGTCGTCAGCCAAAATACCACCGAGCTGGTGACGTTTTAAAAAGTTGAGCCAGTCGACGCCAAGTTGCTGATACTCTCTTAGCTGCACACCTTTGTTTAAGCCTTGAATATCGGACTTTTTAATTAACTGTTGTGAGTCACTTAACTCAGCTAAGTAAGCATCTAGCGCATCGTCAACAATATTCACCTTAATCGCTTTTTGCTCAATAAGCTTTGGCAAAAACGATAGCGGCATTAAGATTTCGTCACGCGTTTTGATATGCTCAAAACGTTCACGATAATCGTTAAGTTGCATCATCGCGACCTTTTCAACTACCGCAAAGCGTTTACCTACAGTAAAATAATAGAAACGCTCACTTTGTCTATTAAGTGACTGATAAATATTATTATCAGTGATAAATAGTTGTTGCGTTTTGACTCCAGAGATCACGATTTTACTAACTATCTGATGTCCTTTACCACGCTCAACTTGCAGTGAAAGCTGTTTTAGAGCTTTGCCGACCTCTAACTCATCATTAATTTTCCAACCACGTTTTAATAAGTTAGGAATAATTTCAAACTTTAGCCAGTGCTCATGAATAACTGATTGTTTATTAAAGATAAACTCAGTTTGTAAAGCCCCTTTACATAATTCAAAACCGAGATTGGTTAATTCATTTACAACGGTATTTTCTAATGACTGGTTGAGTATATCCGCTGGAGCTTGGCTTAAATCATACAAGGAGTTTTGATAATTAAACTGCAATGATAAGCGGATTGTACCCTCGTCATTATTAATACTGATGACTGGGAATACAGTTCGAGCTAGGCTTTTTTTACTTTGCTTAAAAGCATGCGGAATAACCCCTTCACCGAAGTTATCATTGAGTTGCTGATAAACACGGTCAAAGTTCTCAGTGTGAATTGCAGGCATATTTGCGAGTAAAGCTATTTCATCAGCTGTTAATGGAGTACGAATACGACCTACTTTTAGTTTCTCTGGATCAAGGTAGGTCGGAGGTGTTGTTTTTAATAATAACCAATTATCTTGGCCTGCTAGCGTCATACTCAATGAGGTTAAGTCTTTATTTTGTTTCCAATCAAACTCTAGAGCTTGCATGCTATCAGCTTTAATAGCTTGGCGTGAACGACCTAAGAACAAACGTTGCGTGGCGATTAATTGCTGTAGTGCAGCAAACCCCCATTGACCTTTGAGCTCTAATTTACCGAGTGCATTTTGTGAGCGTATCCAACTATATAAACGAAAGTCTGACTCTAGTAAATCAGTAGGAGTTACAAAGCTGTTTAATTGCTGCTCTGTAAGATTTCGACCTAGGGTATAATTATGTTCAGGGTCATAATTAGCAATCTTCGGGGTGATAGTTACTATAGATTTCTCTACATCAAGAACAAATAATAAAACCTGTTTGGCATCTTCGTTGGCAATCTGCTTAAGCGTCTTAAGTTCACTAAACCAATCGTTAATGATGTAGTCTTCACCGTAGTCGCCTGAATGTTCAATTTTGAGCTTAAGTAAAACGGCGGCAATATGACGACATTTGGTTTTAGATCCGCAAGTGCAGTGTGAATCGACCGAAAATCCACTTGGTAATTTACTGATCTCAATATGCTGAGTGAAGGTATTTCCTTCGTTACCAAACATCGACGCATCAATAACACTAAAGTCACTGTTATGTTCTAACCAGTTGATTTGGCCGTTCTGATGATACTCTTTTGCTTTACTTAACACATGTGGCTTAAACAGCTGTTTAATGAAGCGCTCAGACAGGGGAAACTGAGTTTCTTGCTCTTGTTTTATTTCTTCAAAGATAGCTAATAAGTCATTTTTGGATAAGTTAGCAGACATAACGCTTATGGCAGTAAAAACAAAAAATAATTCTGCCAGTATATGATCTATCGACCCAGAGCTAAAGCACTATTGAGCAATATTGGACTGGTTGGAGCTGATAACTTAGTAAAAAACTGCTTTAAAAGAAAATGAAAGTTGAAAATTGACATTCTGAGCATTTAACAAACAACAATCGCACAAGATATAAACAGCTTAATAACAAGGCAGGGGCTTTACAGATCGCTTTTTTACTAAGTAAACAAATTTATGGAGTTAAAAGCCTGTAAAGGGGTTATTAGTTGGTAAAAAACTGATCTGAGAGGCTAATAAGTAGCTATTTTTACATTATTAGATCATTATTTTACTAACAAATGGGAGGTTGGGATCACGCTTTTACTAACAGTAAAAGCGCGATAGATCATTATTTTACTAACTAATTAAAGCTATTTAAAAGTTTAGTTAACTGCTCTAACCGTTTGTCTGTCATCACTTTATTATCGATTTTGACAGATAAATCGCCGCTTTTGATATTGCGCTGTACGCTAACAAACTCACTGTCGATGAGCGCTTCTCGGCGACTTGGCGTTGCAGGCTCAGCGGTTAATAATTTCGTAATTGCCAGAGCACGTTTATCATCACTACTAATTTGCGCTATTTCAGCATCACTACTCACATCATTTACTAACTTAGTGAATAACTGCTCATCACGTTCTTTGGCACTAATTAGCTTTTTGGCCACTTCACGGCCAACATGGTTAGCTGTAGGATAAAGGCTCAAAACTGTTGCAGGGAGATTCTCATAAGCTTTGATAGCATCAGCAATCGCAGTGTGAGATACGCCCTCAATTGCCGCAATCTCACGATAAGAGCCCTTTTTACCCTCAGCAATAAGTTCATCACGGGTTTGTTGATAAGCTTGACCAAGCTCCCACAGACTTGGGGCAATGTATTGGTCTGATGATACAGCAAGGATTTTAGCATCTTGATCTGTAAAATCTTCAGAGCTTAAAACTAAGTAATCAGAGTTACTCAAAATACATGCTTTACGACGACGAGAGCCTGCTAACACAAGCATTTCGTCACCTTTATCCCAACATAGTGCAGGGTGCTGGTTGCGGCCGTCTTCGGCAATTGCGGGAAGGATATCGGCAACTGACTTTTCATTTAGTAATGATTGTACGCGGCGGTTTTTACCATAGACCTTTGTTCTTGCTTCAATTTCTGAGCTAGGAATAACCTTACACACCAGGGTAATTTGGCGAGTAGGATCACTAGGTGCTGGCATACTAATAACATCGCCAGCCGATGCCTGTTCAAGCAAAGCATCTAAGCTACTACTTTCAATTGAGGTTGAAAAAGGGTCTAAGCTGGTATCATTTTTACGTTTTTTAGCCATTTTTATTCTTTACCTTACTTAGCTGAATTTAGAGACGACTGAGTTGATTGCCAATTCGAGCGGATCAGCATTTCAAGCTCATCTACTACATCTTTGATATTTTCCTGAGCACGAAGTAAAGACTCACGACTAGCTAAGCTGTCAGAGGTTTTTTGATCAAAAATGGTGTTAAAAGATGATGAACTAGCTGTGATAGCAGAACTATGATTAATTGGATAGCTCATTACTTGGCGACCAAATGCACTACGAACATCTTTAACAATATCTCGTTGTGAGTGGTTACCCTTAACATAGTTAGTTACCAAGAATTGCATAAAATCCCAACCTTGGTGACCAAGTGCTGCAACTGTATGGTAAATCTCACCTAATCGTTTTAAGTATTTATTGTTTGCATCAAAGTCGACAGCTTCAGGATGAACCGGAATAAGCATCGCAGTTGAAGCCATTAATGCATTATAAAACATGAAGTTAAGGGATGGAGCTGTATCAATTAGAATAATGTCAAATTGGTCTTTTACTGGCTCGATAACTTTTTCTAGCAGCTTATGATAGTGACGTGTTTTATCGTAACTAGAGCTATCTTTTAATAAAGTTGCTGTTTCATGCTCAAAGTAAAAGTCATCCATACCTGAAGGTAAAATACGAATATTAGGAATGTGGGTAGGTAAAAAAGAATTACCTACTAGCTCATGCCAGGTTTCATTTTCTTCAAGCTCGATACAATCACGCATCAAGTCACCCACAGTGATCGGGTCTGGCTCACTTGGTGGGAAAAAACTTGACGAAGAGCCTTGTGGATCAAGATCAATAATACCGATTCGATAGCGTTTAATGTTGGTAGTAGCAAGTGCAGCGGCAATATTTACCATGCTTGTTGTTTTACCACAGCCACCTTTTAATGAATTGATAACGATAACTTGTAATTTATCGTCCTCTGTACGGTGATCAGGCTTAATATCCATGATATCGGCCATAGCAAAAATATTTACTAAGGTATATGCATAGTGACCATTTGCACCACGTTTAATGTTAAGTTTATCAAAGTCACCATTATCATGGCGTCGTTTTAAGGTACGATTATTACAGCCTAATAAATCAGCTGCTGCTTTTTGGGTATAAGTTCGAAGTTCTTTTTCTTCAGACTTTAGATGAGCACGATAATGTTGAATACGTCCTTCTAGCGATTTTTCAGCAACTTCTGCTGTCGCTTTTAGTAACCTATAAGTGGCTAGCGCATTATTATTGATAGACATACTTTCTTCCTCAAAGTTATGCTTTAAGTATAATGTCCATTCAAATTGCTGTAAACAAGTATTTAAGACGACATACCTTTTATTTATAAGACATTTAATAAAAAATTGTAACTTTCTTGAAGCTAAGTATAAATAAATAAGATTAATATCGGTTAAATATATAGGTATATAAGGTTAAGATGCTAAAATATAGAAATATCTAACTGATTTTATTGAATATTTAGTAAAAAGCCAGATCATACTTTTACTTGGTAAAGATCAGATCTCTTATTACTCACAGATCAGCCTAATACTAAGCAAAAAATGAGCATTTGAGTTATGCACAGCTTAGTCACGAGTTTATTCACAAAAACATCGGTATAGATCAATTTTTTACTAACCAAATTATAAAGTTATGCACTGACAACCTAATCAAATCAAGCAATAAGTTGGTATGGATCTGATCTATAGTTGGTACAGATCAGATCTATGCTAACTTGAAGTCGCTTTATCCACATGGTGTTTTGAAAATGGGATTTATGTCGTGTTAATTTGCTATAAAAAGGCGTTTTGTAGGACATACTTTGAACTGAGTTAGTAAAATCACGACCTATGAACTATAACTTAGTAAAAATCTGATCTGAAAATTAGCTAGTAAGAATTAGTTGGTATAAATCTGATCCAAAGAAATAAATTATGAACGGATCAAGTTTATACTAACTTAAACATTTAACTTTTGAAGTTTTATGTGTTGTTATTAACTGTCGAAGAAAAATTGGAAATAAGAACAATGAGCCGAAAGGTCAACATCTCGGTAGATAACTTACCCGATACTTTACGCGGGCAGATCCACGGGGTGGAAAGTGCGATTGATAATGAAAGTCTTGCACTATTTACAGACAATAAAGATGTGCGCGTTTCAATTGAAAATGCAGCACATGGTTTGAGAGCTTACTCGAATACTTTTAATCATTATGATTTATGGGGACGTTTTGTTCGTTCTGGTCATAAGAAGCTTCCTGTTGAAGAAGCACCAAAGAAAACAATTGTTACTCGAAAAATTTCTGAAAAAGTAGATGGCATTCTTTATGATGGCGAAATTAAAATAACACCTGCAGTGGTAAGTACACGTAAAGATGGTGAAGATGTAGAATACCTTGTTTGGCCATCTGATCGTGAAGAAAAGGTGGAACGAGCCTTAATTCGATTAGCCTCAAAAGGTAAGATTGTAAAAATTAATTTTAAATCGGGAATTCAATACGCGGTTGTTTTTTCGATGAATGAATTAGCGCAAGAATTAAAAGCGGTTGGTCAATCGATGCCGTATCCACAAATTAAAGAATCATTAGAGGCATTACAAGGTTCTAAACTTTCTTTTAAATATTCAGCGACAGATACCCGTAACTCAGATATTGATGATTCATTTTACGAATCGAACATGAACTTTTTGTCATCACTTCATTTTAGTGGCAAAAAAGGTCAGGGTGGTAACGTGAAATGTGTGGCATGTTTGAACGCATTTGTTCATAACATGATCGACAACCTTGAATATAAAGGCTACTACTTCAATAGTGCTCAAGAATTAAAACGTGGTTTATCTCGTTGGATGATGCTTCGTTTATATCATTTATGGCGCTACGCTGCTCCGGGTAAAACTTACCATTTCCGCCTTTTATCTATCATGGAAAAGTACGGCTCAATTTATTCAACCGACGAAATTACCGAGAATAAATTAAAAGCATTACGTCGTGATATGACAACTACAATGAAAGACTTAATTGAGAAAGGTGCAATTTCTGAATATAACATTACCAATGTTAAAGATGACAAAACCGGTAATATTATTGATTACACTTACGAGATGCATCCGTCTGATCAATTTTGCGATGAGATTCTTACGCTTAATAAGCATAATAAACGAATCGAAATTCAAGGTGGTAAACGTATTGTCGAGAATGCAGTTTTAATCGATGAAGATAAAATTGAAGAAATAGTAGAAGATTAATTTCATTAATAATACATACTATGAAAAAAGGCCACGCATGTGGCCTTTTTAACATAATCAATCTGTTACTTGTTCTAAGTAAAGTCTATCTACTAAGAAATCATATTCTCTTTTCCGAGGATGACTCTCCGGTTTTTGGTAATCTGATAATGTACCAAGTTTTACATCTGGTTCTGGGTTTATCAAAATAAATGGGAGAGCTGCACTAACATGATATCGGTTTTGCGCTGTGTATCTTACATTTACTTGTGGACTTACTCTTGTAGGCCTGCGAATTCGTAATTTTTCTTTATCACCCAAACTTGCAACACGACTTTGTTCTTGTGCTACAAGTGCTTGCCAAGAATGTTGGTCGATCATTCTTGGATTTGAATAACCTGCCGACTTTTCTAACATAGCTAACGCCATTTTTTTTGTAAGCGTTTTTGTTGCATGTTTGTGCATCCAGGTAAAACGAACAGAGTAGGGGGACTCAGTTTCAAAATGAATTTTACGATAAGCAGCTAAAGTAATAAGGTTTGGCACTGCGTTGTGAACAGCTTCAAAGCGTGCATCATTATTATCAATTGCTAACACACAGTTTTTAAAATCGGATTTAGCTTTATTTAACTGATTTATTCGTGCGGTAATAAACTGCTTATCGACATCTTTTAGTACTAACAACCCAGGATGCCTTTTTAATACACGGCTACTTAACCCCGTTTTCTTGTAAAAGTCCCCAAAAGAATTAAGAATTTGCTTTTGAGCTTCCTCTCCCTCAAATTTATTAACAGGGATATTAGAAGGAACTTGTTTTTCATCGTTAATATTTATATCTGGCAACTGATAATATGACGCTTTATAAAACCCCATCTGTTTTAATTCTTCACAAAATAAATGGGTTAGCTCACTTACCAAATCAAACTGACTGCGAATTTCTAGCTTTGTACTCATAAGAACACATCTTACATATTCATGTTTCAAGTTTACCTTTTTCTTTTGATAATTTGAAGTTTCCATTTTTAACATTGCAGACCTAACCTCAAGCACAACTAAAGTATGATGTGTTCTTTATAGTATTCCATAGCACGCTTTTATTATTTTTCAATATAGTGCTAGAAAAGTGTATTTATCTAGCGTAAAGCTGAGGTTACATAGATAGTAACTTATGGTAAGATGTGTTCTTCCTTTGTTGTAAAGAGTAAACGCATAAGAATAGTGATAACTATCTGTTTTAAATGGTTTAAACTCTTCGGTTTTAATCATTAATACTTAAAGAATTTATTAAATAACTAAATAATTACAAATACCTGAATATTGTCCTTGAACTTACTACGTGCAATAAGTTAGTTTTCGTTAACGGTCTATGTTAGGAATGAGGAAAGAACATGCAATCGTGGAACCCAGACAGCTGGAGAAAACTGCCGATACTTCAGCAGCCAGAGTACCCAGATCAAGAAGCCCTTAAATCAGTTGAGGGACAATTAAAAAGCGCACCACCTTTAGTATTTGCTGAAGAGACGCGTAGCTTATACAAACAACTAGAAGCTGTATGTGAAGGCAGAGCTTTCTTATTACAAGGTGGTGATTGTGCAGAGTCATTTAGTGACTTTAATGCTGCAAACATTCGCGATACATTTAAAACACTTTTACAGATGGCCGTTGTTTTAACTTATGGTGGTAAGTGCCCTGTAGTTAAGATCGCCCGTATGGCTGGTCAGTATGCTAAACCACGTTCGTCAGATTACGAGACAATTGATGGTGTGTCATTACCTTCGTACCGTGGTGATATCATCAATAATTTTGAATTCACAGAGCAAGCTCGAGTACCAGATCCACAGCGTCTAATGACGGCATATCATCACAGTGCAGCAACGTTAAATCTATTACGCGCATTTGCTCAAGGTGGCTTAGCGGATTTACACCAAGTAAACCGTTGGAACATGGGTTTTGTTGCAGCAAACCCACTTAAAGAGAAGTACCAACAGTTAGCGGATAGAATTCAAGATGCACTTGAGTTTATGGAAGTGTGTGGTATTGACTCAACTGTTGCTCCAAGCCTAAAAGAAACAGACTTATTTACATCACACGAAGCCTTATTACTAGGTTACGAAGAGGCACTTACACGCCGTGACCACTTATCAGGTGACTGGTACGATTGTTCTGCACACTTTGTTTGGATTGGTGAGCGTACTCGACAATTAGACCACGCGCATATCGAATTCTTTAAAGGTATTAAAAACCCAATAGGCGTAAAAGTTGGCCCGGGTATGGACCCAGATGAACTTATCAAGCTTATTGATGCAGTTAACCCAGATAACATCCCTGGTCGCTTAACTTTAATCACACGAATGGGTGCTGATGTTCTTCCAGAAAAGTTACCGGCTCTCGTCCGTAAAGTACAACAAGAAGGCCGTAAAGTTATTTGGAGTTCCGATCCAATGCATGGCAATACAGAAAAAGCGAGTTCAGGTTATAAGACACGTAGCTTTAATAATATTCTTCGTGAAATCAGCCAGTTCTTTGCAGTTCACAAGGCCGAAGGTTCTTACCCAGGTGGTGTTCACCTTGAGATGACAGGCCAACATGTAACAGAGTGTACTGGTGGTGCGTATGGATTATCAGATGAAGATTTAGCTCAACGTTACCGTACACAGTGCGACCCACGTTTAAATGCGGATCAAGTATTAGAACTTGGTTTCTTAGTTGCTGATTTATTAAAAGACGCACGTAAGTAACATCCTAAGTTAACCAAAAAGGCTGCAACGTGCAGCCTTTTTAATGTCCGATACTAAATTAAGTTAGTACTTACGTCTTTCAAGACCTGTATCAGATATAATTTTCGCAGATATTTCTTCAACTGAATGATGTGTTGAATTGAGATATTGAATCTTCTGTTTTTTATAAAGCATTTCTACTTCACGTACTTCAATACGACACTGTTTTAAAGACGCATATTTTGAATTCGCCATACGACGCTGTCGAATATCCGCAAGGCGAACAGGGTCAATAGTTAAACCAAATAGTTTATGTTTGTAAGCCTTTAAACATTCAGGCAAAGTGCCTCTTTCTAAATCATCTTCTGTAAGAGGGTAGTTAGCCGCTTTAATACCATATTGCAATGCTAGGTATAAGCTAGTCGGTGTTTTACCACTTCTGCTTACACCTACTAAAATAATATCTGCTTCTGAGTAGTTTTTAATATTAGCACCATCATCATTAGTCAACGCATAGTTAACTGCGTCAATGCGAAAATCATAACTTTTCTCGTGCATTGAATGAGTTCTATGTACTTTTGGTACAGGTGCAACTTCTAATTCTTGAGAAATTTTATCGCTATATTGTGATAAAAAGTCATAGCAAACCGCACAAGAAGATTTAATTATCTCACTTAGCTCATGATTAACAAAAGTAAAAAATACTAATGGCTGTTCGCCATCACGCTGTGCGGTTGAATTGATCAAGTTCTTAACTTCATTCGCTTTTTTTTCAGTTTCAACGAAAGGAATTGTTTTGTGATTAAAATCCACAGGAAACATTGATAAGGTCGCATGACCAAATACTTCAGAAGTGATTGCTGTTCCATCAGAAATATAAAATGCAGTTCTCATATTTAACCTTTTTATTACCTTTATCTGCAAAATAGGGGCTTCACGGTTTACGTGAGGTCTGTTGCCAGTGTAGAATGACTACGACCTTTTTAGAAGGTTTTCTTTCTTAACTCTCACAGTTAGTACTACAATTTGTTTATGGAGAAAGATCCGTGCAAGAATACGTTCTCTGGTATCAAGAGCTTGGTATGCAAGATGTTCCACGTGTTGGCGGTAAAAACGCTTCACTGGGTGAAATGATCTCAAACCTAGCTAACGCTGGTGTTCAAGTGCCAGGTGGTTTCGCTACAACCGCTGATGCATTCAACGAGTTTCTAGAGCAATCTGGGTTAAACTCAAAAATCCACGACATTTTAGACACTTTGGATGTGGATGATGTAAATACACTCGCTAAAGTCGGTGCCGAAATCCGCCAATGGATTATTGATACACCATTCCAACCTAACCTAGACCAAGCCATCCGCGACGCATATAGCCAATTACATGGCGACGCATCACAAGATGTTTCATTTGCAGTTCGCTCATCTGCTACAGCAGAAGACATGCCAGACGCTTCATTCGCAGGACAACAAGAAACGTTTTTAAACGTACGTGGTATTGATGCAGTAATGACTGCCATCAAACACGTGTTTGCCTCACTATTTAATGACCGCGCTATTTCTTACCGTGTACACCAAGGTTATGATCACCGTGGTGTTGCATTATCAGCGGGTATCCAACGCATGGTTCGTTCAGATAAAGCAGCTTCAGGTGTTATGTTCAGTATTGATACTGAATCTGGCTTTGAAGATGTTGTATTTGTAACTTCAAGCTATGGTCTTGGTGAAATGGTTGTACAGGGTGCTGTAAACCCAGATGAATTTTATGTTCACAAACCAACACTTGCTAACGGTAAACCTGCTGTAGTTCGCCGTAATATTGGTTCAAAAGCAATTCAAATGATTTACTCTGCGGATGAATCACACGGTAAGCAAGTTGAAATTGTTGATGTAGATTCTTCGCTTTCAAACAAATTCTCAATCACAGATGCCGAAGTTCAAGAACTTGCAAAGCAAGCTGTGATCATTGAAAAACACTACGGTCGTCCAATGGACATCGAGTGGGCAAAAGACGGTAACGACGGTAAGCTTTACATCGTTCAAGCGCGTCCAGAAACAGTTCGTTCAAACGAAGACGCTAACGTAATGGAGCGTTTCCAATTAAATGGTACAAGCACAGTTGTTGCTGAAGGCCGTGCAATTGGCCATAAAATTGGTTCAGGTACAGTTCGCGTACTAGATTCAATTGACGAAATGGACAAAGTACAACAAGGTGACATTCTAGTTACTGACATGACTGACCCAGACTGGGAGCCAATCATGAAACGTGCCGCTGCGATTGTTACAAACCGTGGTGGCCGTACTTGTCACGCAGCGATCATTGCTCGTGAATTAGGTATTCCTGCTGTTGTTGGTTGTGGTAATGCAACTGATTTAATTAAAGCAGGCCAAGATGTAACAGTATCGTGTGCCGAAGGTGATACAGGTTACATCTACGAAGGTATTTTAGATTACGAAGTACTTACTTCACGCGTTGATGAAATGCCAGAATTACCAATGAAAGTTATGATGAACGTGGGTAACCCTGATCGTGCATTTGACTTTGCACGTTTACCGAATGCTGGTGTTGGTCTTGCTCGTGTTGAATTCGTAATCAACCGTATGATTGGTGTTCACCCTAAAGCGCTTCTTAATTTTGATGCGCAATCTGATGAGCTTAAAGCTGAAATTTCAGAAATGATGGCTGGTTATGAATCGCCAGTTGAATTCTATATTTCTAAGCTTGTTGAAGGTATTGCAACACTAGGTTGTGCGTTTGCACCAGAGCGTGTAATTGTTCGTATGTCTGACTTCAAGTCGAACGAATATGCAAACCTTGTTGGCGGCCAGCAATATGAGCCGGAAGAAGAAAACCCAATGATTGGTTTCCGTGGTGCAGCACGTTATATCTCTGAAGATTTCCGTGACTGTTTCGCGCTAGAGTGTGAAGCGATTAAACGTGTTCGTAACGAAATGGGTATGACTAATATCGAAATCATGATCCCATTTGTTCGTACACTTGAAGAAGGTAAACGCGTTATTGAACTACTTGAAGAACATGGCCTTAAACGTGGCGAAAATGGTCTTAAAGTAATCATGATGTGTGAATTACCATCAAACGCTTTACTAGCAGATGAGTTCTTAGAGTATTTCGATGGTTTCTCTATCGGTTCAAACGATTTAACTCAGTTAACATTAGGTCTTGACCGTGATTCTGGTTTAATTGCACATCTATTTGATGAGCGTAACCCTGCAATCAAGAAACTATTATCAATGGCAATTCAAACTGCTAAAGCAAAAGGCAAATACGTAGGTATATGTGGTCAAGGTCCTTCAGATCATGAAGATTTTGCAGCTTGGTTAGTAGAGCAGGGTATTGATTCTGTTTCTCTAAACCCTGATACAGTATTAGAAACTTGGTTATATCTTGCTAAGAAATTAGCAGACTAAGTACTTTATTTATCTAAAATAAAGATTCTAATATAAAAAATGCCAGCATTTAGCTGGCATTTTTGTTACTCAATTAGAAATCAGCGAGCAAGTTTTTTATCTATATAGGCACATGACTTAGTAAGTGCCTTTTGGCACAAGGCTAAATAATCACGCGCTTTAGGATAATAAAAAGATAAACAGAAAAGTCCTGCAATAAAAAAGATCAGCGACGGTCCGGGAATAATAACAAAAACTAATCCCAATAACATGCATAAGGCACCTAAACTGATTAATGCAATCTTTTTCATCTGTTTATCTCATCTGCTGCTTTATTACACAGTATAAAAGCATTACTCCAGAAATCGATAAAAAGAGTGTTACAAACTGTAAAATCTTCAATTTATCTTAGCTATTAGCATGATATAATTTGCAAAATGCCTTAATTTATCACTGTCATGATAGCAACAATAAGCCAACAACAAGCTGCCACAGAACTCGTATCTAATTACTTAGAAACAATTAAAAAACAAGGTTTTAGTGGTGATACCGATGCAAGCTTTTCGACACGTTTAAGTTTATCGACCGATAACAGCGTTTATCAACAAGTACCTCAAGGTGTCATCTTTCCAAAGTCAGCAAAAGACATACAACTTGCTATGCAAATTGCGTCACGTGATCCGTTTTTATCACTGACTTTTGGTCCACGTGGTGGTGGCACGGGTACTAATGGCCAATCGCTAACGCCAGGAATAATTGTTGATTTATCTCGCTATATGCGTGAAATCTTAGAAATCAATGTCGAAGAAAACTGGGTGCGCGTTCAAACTGGTGTAATAAAAGACCAATTAAATGACTTTTTACGTCCTTACGGTTTTTTCTTTGCACCTGATCTGTCAACTAGTAACCGAGCAACAATTGGTGGAATGATAAATACAGACGCCTCAGGTCAAGGCTCTTTAGTTTATGGCAAAACAAGTGATCATGTTTTAGGCCTTACTACTTATCTTGTTGATGGAACAGAAATGTCTACAACACCTATGAGCGTTGAAAAAGCAAAAATAATTGCTGAACAAAACACAACCATAGGTAAATTATATAAAACAGTTATCGATATTGGCCTTGAGAACCGTGATGCTATTTTAGAAAAGTTCCCGCGTTTAAACCGCTTTCTTACCGGCTACGATTTAGAACATATTTTTTCTGATGATTTACAAACCTTTGATATGAGCCGATTAATTACTGGCTCTGAAGGATCATTAGGTATTGTAACTGAAGCAAAACTAAACATTACACCAATTGCAGAATTTAAGACTTTAATTAACATTAAATATGATAGCTTTGACTCTGCTCTGCGTCATTCACCATTCTTAGTTGCAGCAAATGCAACTTCTGTAGAAACTGTCGACAGTAAAGTACTTAACCTTGCTCGTGAAGATATTATTTGGCACTCAGTATCGGACTTAATAACCGATGTTGAAAACAGAGAAATGCAAGGACTCAACATGGTTGAGTTTAATGCTGTTTCACCTGAAGATATTAAAGATAAAGTAGATACTCTTTGCAAGTTACTTGATGAATGTGTTGAAAAACAAACTAATGGGGTGATCGGTTATCAGTTAACGAATGACAAAGCTGATATTTTAAAAATTTATGCAATGCGTAAAAAATCAGTAGGCCTTTTAGGTAATGTAAAAGGCAGTCAAAAACCGTTAGCTTTTGCTGAAGATACTGCGGTTCCACCAGAAAACTTAGCCGATTTTATAGTCGAGTTTCGTGAACTTCTCGATAAACACAACCTACAATATGGTATGTTCGGCCATGTTGATGCTGGCGTATTACATGTTCGACCAGCTCTTGATATGTGCGACCCTGAACAAGAAAAATTACTTCGACATATTTCAGATGAAGTCGTTAAACTTACTGCCAAATATGGCGGCTTAATGTGGGGTGAGCATGGCAAAGGGTATCGTAGTGAATATGGCCCTGAATTTTTTGGCGAACATTTATTTACACAATTAAGAAAAATTAAAGCGGCATTTGATCCAAATAATAGAGTAAATCCAGGTAAAATCTGTACTCCACTTGAAAGTAAAGACTCACTAGTTTCTGTTGATGATCAAAAGCGAGCTTGGTTCGACAAAGAAATTTCTATCGATGTTAAAACAGAATTTAATAACGCTATGACCTGTAACGGTAATGGCCTGTGTTTTAACTATGACGAAAAATCACCAATGTGCCCATCTTATAAAGTTACTGGTGACCGCCGTTATTCACCAAAAGGGCGCGCAAGTTTAATGCGTGAATGGCTACGACTTCAAGAGTCAGAAAATATTGATTTGCTCAATGTTGAAAAAGAATTGATCAATGGCGAAGTCATCACTTGGTGGGAGCGCTATCAACATAGTCATGATAAGAAAAAGGGCGTTTATGATTTCTCTCACGAGGTGAAAGAATCTATGGACGAATGTTTAGCTTGTAAAGCATGTACCACTGCATGCCCAATCAAAGTGGATGTTCCAACATTTCGTTCAAGGTTTTTAAATTTCTATCACAGTTATTATGCACGACCAGCTAAGGATTACTTAGTTGCGGGTATCGAGCAAACTGCACCTGTTATGGCAAAATTTGCTAAAGTTGTTAACCCAATAGTAAACACTAAACTTGTTTCTGGGTTAATCAAAAATACGATTGGTTATGTTGATACGCCCAGTTTAAGCGTCCCGCAACTTTCAAAACGTATTTCAAAAGAGCAGCATTTCAATTTTGAATTACTTAATTCGCTTTCAAAAGAAGAGCAAGCCGAATATGTACTGATAGTACAAGATCCATTTACTAGTTTTTATGAAGCCGAATTAGTCGAAAGCTTTATTAAAGTAATTAAAGCGTTAGGCAAAAAACCAATGCTATTACCTTTTAAACCAAATGGTAAAGCACAGCATGTGAAAGGGTTTTTAAATGAATTTAGAACAACAGCAAAAAATGCTGCTGAGTTTTTAAATTCACTGAGTGAAATCAATGCACCATTAGTTGGACTCGATGCTTCTTTGGTTATGTGTTACCGAGATGAATATGTATCAATCTTAAAAGAAGACCGTGGTGATTTTAAAGTTGAACTTGCCCATGAATGGCTTCAAACGCAAAACTTCAAACAAGTTTCACTTACCACTAATAAGACTTCGCCATTTAAGCTGTTAAGTCATTGTACTGAAACAACAGCAATGCCAAATGCGTCTAAAGTTTGGCAAACTATTTTTGCTGACCTGAATTTACAATTAGACACAACAAGTACTGGTTGTTGCGGAATGGCAGGAACCTATGGCCACGAAAAACAGAACCAAGAAAATTCACGCGCACTTTATGAAATGAGTTGGCAACCAATTGTTGCCGACAATGAACCTGAAACAATTTTAGCAACAGGGTTCTCATGTCGCAGCCAAGTAAAGCGCTATGAAAAATTCAAACCAAAACATCCATTACAATTAATTGCTGAGCTACTTTAAAAATTAAAGTGCTATTAAATTCATTAAAAAAATAAAGGCACTTAACGCGCCTTTATTTTTGGTAACTTTTTGCAATTGGCTTGGTACTCATGCCATGAATAAATACACTAAATAAAATTGTCGTTAATGTCACTGTAGCAATTTGTTCTTTGTTCACAATTGCTGTGTCCATAACCATTAAAGTAAAAACAATAGACGCTAAACCTCGAGGACCAAACCAAGCAAAAGTAAATTTGTCTTTGAAATTTAAATTAGTGAATATAAGCGAAATTAAAACTGGCACAATTCTAAAAATCGTTACGCTTAGTAAGGCATAAAATACAATTGGCCATGTAATATCATTCACAATTAAGTGCCCACAAACAAAACCGAATAAACACCAAATAAGTAGTGCAACAAATTCAGCGATATGTTCAGAGTCTTTAACTAATGTTGAACGAATTTTTTTAGGTGCTAAGTAATCAAATAATAGTCCCGCTACAAAAACGGCAATAAAACCACTACCATGAAAATTTTGTGTTAAAGAGAAAATAGCCATTACCAAGCCAATTAATAAAAATGGGCTGCTGTTATTTGCAAAATAATGACGTGCTAATGCAATTTTTAATAGAGGTATAAACACAGCCATAGACACGCCGGCAATAACGAGTGCGACTCCTAATTCTCGACCAAAAACGAGTAGGGTATCAACCGTTGTTACTGCACTCTCAGGATTTTGTGCTAATAAAAGTAGAACTAAAAATATTGGTACGCAAAGTCCATCGTTCAAACCACTCTCAGTATTTATACCTTCGCGAACATTTTCAGGTACAGATGTGGATTCTAAAATGCCTTTACTAAGAGCTGCATCAGTCGGCGTTAAAATAATAGCAATCAAAGCAGATTGAAAAAGTGATAACTCAGAAAAGAAAAACAACGCACCTGCAACACCTAATAGTAATGTCATTGGCAAAGCTACAAAAAGTAAAAGACTAGGATATTGATAACTATGTTTTAATACTGCCAGTTTTGATTTTGCTGCATCGGTAAATAAAAAAATACTAAGAGTTAATTCAACTAAAGGTAATATTTCACTGAGTCCCGCTTCACCTAACTTGAACTCACTAGGCAAAAAGTAAGACATAGCGATGCCAACTAGAACAAAAAACATTGGCCCGGTTATTTCTGTTCGTTCTAACTGACGAATTGTCAGTGAGTAAAATAACAAAGCTAAACCAACTAATGCGAGTATGGTATATTCCATTAAACTTTCCTTTTAATTCCAGACTTTGCGCGTTCTTTTATATTTGTTTGAATATAAATTTGATCAGTCGTAGCAATTTTTGCATGACCTAAATCTTCCGATAAGTGTTTAAGCGGTCTTGTTTGAGCATCATGGGTTGCACCTGTATGCCTTAACCAGTGAGCCGTTGCCGCTTCAAGTTGTTCCGCATCGTCTTTAAAACCATCATCTAATAATGATTGTTTTGCTAAATCAAAACTTTGCTGTACTAACCGACGAATTTGTCGAACAGTCATACCACCTTTACCACGAATTTTGTGTACTAATGGTTCGGCTTCATCAACACGGGGGAGGGCAGGTAAGCCTCGGTATAATCTGTAACGTTTTAGGTAAGTGATAAAATCTTCACTTAAAGTGACATCACGTAATTTATTACCTTTACCCATAATTCTTAAAAACCAAAAGCCATCATTGTCTTGCCAAAAATGTGACATCACCGGCGACCACTGTGGTCTTTCAGATAACTCAGAAATACGTAAATACAAACCTTTCAAACAAGCTAGTGTAAATAAATTTCTTTCTAAATCAGGCTGTTGCTCACATAGGTCACGTGTTACACCAAACACATACTCCCATTGAATGTCACTCAGTGTATCTGGAATCTTAATTTGTGATTGCACTACTAAATATGGACTATTCTTTTTAACTACCGGTACAAAATTAGCAAACGTTTTTTCTTCTAAAATCGCAAATTTATAAAATACATTTAGTGCAGTAAACATAGCTGCTAGTGTTTGTTGGCTTGCTATATTTTCTTTATTAATGAAAGGGCGCCAATTTTTATTAAGCTTTCTAATACCTTGTTCATCTTTATAACGCCATTGCACTGAGTTTGATAACCAAGCTGAATCTGGCTCAACCATAAAATCAACATATGCTTCTATGTCTTCGCGTTTTAGTTCAAAAACCGATTTTTCAGCAATCAACCATGACCATAAACAAAATCGCTCAAGTTCATTTCGAAAGCGATTAAAAGTTGCTTCTGATTTTCGACCATACACATATAAAAATTGATAAACAAAAGATAAGTCACTTTTTGATTCAGCAACTGTCAATCCTACTTGTTGTATAAAGTTATCAAGTTCAGGATATTCTATTGCAAGAGTATCATCTTCTAGATGGGCAATTTGGTATCGCAGTTGTTTAAGTGTATCAACGAGAGCAACGAGCATAATAATGAAAAATCTTGTAAAATAACTAGTTATAAGATTACCATAAAGTCCGATACTGTCTAGTATTGGACTTAAGATATCTTAAATATTTGCAACAGTTAATCATTAATTAGATTGCCATACTAATATTCAAGGAATATGTATGAAAAAGTATATCGTTATTAGTTTAGTTTTAATGACCACAATTTTAACCGGTTGCGCCACTACAGGTAGTGCGTCCCCTAATGAAAAACGTGCTTTAGTGCAAAGTATGAAAAATAACACATTAAGTGAATTGTACGCACAAAAGCCAGATGTTAAACAACAAATTGCTAACTCTGCTGGTTATGCCGTTTTTGATAATGCCAATGTTAACGTTGTTTTAGCCAGTTTTGGTGGCGGTTATGGTGTCGTTAAAAATAACCTAACTGGTAAATCAACTTATATGAATATGGGTGAAGCTGGTTTGGGACTCGGTTTAGGTGTAAAAGACTTTAATGTAGTAATGGTTTTTCATAACCAAGCAGCAGTAAATCGCTTTATTGAACATGGTTGGGCATTCGGTGGAAATGCTGATGCAGCAGCAAAATATGAAGAAAAAGGTGGTGCTTTAGTTGCCGAAGCAATTGCAGACCAAGTTACGGTTTATTCTTTAACCGAAAATGGACTTGCTCTTCAAGCAGTACTCAAAGGCACTAAGTTTTGGGTGGATTCTGAACTAAATTAACCTTTCAAAAACCCTTCTAAAAGTGGGCTAGTTAGCAACTTAACTCCCACTTTTAATTATTTTAACCTATTTAACATAACGTAATTTATGGGTAGTATTTAATAGGTTTACCTGTAAGTCCTAATATTTCATATCTTAAGAAGATACCTTCAGTTTGTTTTACAAAGACAGTATTTCTAATAATTAAATACTCGGAACATCTATTAAGTTCAAACTTTAGATTTATCTAACCTATCAGAAATTTCACATTTAACTTATAAGCCTCTAATTTTACTTAATATTACCTCTTCACCTTATTATAGTACGGCTACTGTATTGTACATATGGCTTACTGCCTCAAAGCCTATTCGCTCTTCACTTTAGTCTAAACAATAATAACAAGGATTTATAATGAGGAAATTTTTTCTAATTATCATCATTGGCTATTTTGCATGGGATCATTATGCGGTGAATTATGGTGGTATCTCGCCGAAGGAAGCGATAAAAATAAAAATTATTGATCCTGTAAAATCAAAGTACAGCCATAATCGTGACATCACAATTTCTGATTACGAGAAGACAAAATATGAGTGTGATGGCCGACAATACTGCAGCCAAATGAACTCACTAGAAGAAGCGCTATTTTTTACTAAAAACTGCCCTAATACAAAGTTAGATCAAAGCCCTGGTGAAGCGCCCTGCCAGAGTAACTTCCTTTTGCGTGATTAATGTAATTTTAAAAATCAAGTTTGCTAAAAGTTTACAATTTTAGCCAACTTTTAACCCATCTTCCTAACTTTTCTTAGTTAAATAATATTAACTTTTGTAACATAAAACCGGAATTTTCCTAGTTTTTTTTCATGAATTTATCGCTAAATTGTTTATAAACATTAGTAGCTAATTTAGCACTAACTTTCTTTTTGATTTTAGGTTGTTTTGTTAAACGCTAATTTAACTTTCTGAAACCAAAGCTGTACTTGGATGATTTTGACGTGAAACATAGAATTAAAACCGATACCGAAGTTAAATTTTCTGAATCTGACATCCTCTTATCGACTACAGATTTACAAAGCTTTATTACTTATGCCAATGATGAATTTTGTAAAATAGCTGGCTATACACTTGATGAAATGGAGGGTAAGCCTCATAACCTCGTTCGCCACTCAGACATGCCAAAACTTGCTTTTGCTGATTTATGGACACACCTTAAAAATGGTCAATCTTGGATGGGGCCCGTTAAAAATCGTTGTAAAAATGGTAATTACTATTGGGTGAATGCCTTTGTAACACCAATTAAAGATAAAAGTGGTCGTACTGTTGAGTTTCAATCTGTAAGAACCAAGCAAAGCGATGATGTTGTACAAAGAGCAACAGCGGAATACGCTAAAATAAACGATAATCAAAAATCCCATGCTACTGCGGCAAAGTTCGATGCCACTCTTTACATAAGTGCCCTATTACTCATTAGTTTTTTAGGTTCGTTGGCTGGCGTATTTAGTTCTAGATTCGATATTTTTAACTGTTTACTTGTACTCCTCTTAGCATCAGCTAATGGGCTCATGTATTTTTGGCGTCAAAAATACTTAGCGCTGATCAGTAAAGCAAAACAAGTATACGATAATCCTTTAATGGCTTACCTCTATTCTGGTACCAATGATCTTTCTGGTTTTTTAAATCTTGCTTTAGAGATGCAACAAGCTAAATTAAAGGCTGTCGTTGGCCGTGTTAATGATGTGACCATGGGCGTTAATCAAAATGCTCAGCAGTGTGCAGAGTCCGGCCATAATGTTACTGAGCTTTTAAATAAACAAACGGATGAAGTTTCTCAAATTGTTGTCGCAACAGAACAAATGACCGCGTCTATTAATGAACTATCTTCAAGTACTAAACAATCTAATCAAGCTGCCGAAGAGTCTAATCAAGCAACCGAAGAAGGCTCACTTGCGGTCAAGCAAACCATAAACTCAATCAGCGAGCTTGATAAAAAGCTTAAGACAGCTAGTAGCCAATTAGAAAACTTAATAGAAGGTAACCAACATATTGTGGCAATTTTATCTGAAATAAACGCTATTGCTGATCAAACTAATTTACTTGCCTTAAATGCGGCTATTGAAGCTGCCAGAGCGGGTGATCATGGCCGAGGTTTTGCGGTTGTTGCAGGTGAAGTACGTGCACTGGCCTCACGAACTCAACAATCAACAGAAGAGATAAACAATGTATTGAATCAACTTACTCATGCTTCAAAGGAAGCCCAAGTTGCCATGAAAGACGGGCTAAACTTGTCAGCTAAAAGTGTAGAGCTTGCACATCAAAGCGGTGATAGTTTGGACCACATAAAAGCACAATCAATAAAATTAAGTGAGCTCAATAGTATTATAGCTCATGCTATGAATGAGCAACTGACTGCGAGTCAGGTTATTGCTACAAACCTAACCGCAGCACAAGATTTTGCTCATAAATGTACTGAGCTTGGCCATACTTCACAGCAGTTATGCGAAGCGTTACTCAGTAAAGTTACTGAGCAGACTGCGCTGATTAATCAGTTTAAATAACGGCTATCAATGTTTTATTTTAATTGATAAGGTTTACTTTCGGTGTGTGCGTTTTAGTACACACTGCATCAAAAGCATCTGCTAGCCGTTCGGTTTCTTTGAATACCTGCTGCCAATATTTTATCCGTGTATCTGCACCAAGCTCAGTAAAATCCTTACGATCAGGGATTTTGCCATAGGGTAATGAAGCAACAAAGTCAGCTGATGGGGTGATCATCACCACCTTATCATAGTTACTTGAGGTTATACCGCGCTTTAAGCTTTTGTCAAACCACCCTGCTTTAGGGCTGCTATTAAAATGTGGATATAGAATAAGCCCATCATTATGTATATTTAAGTCAAAGTGATAATCGATGATACCACCATCGCGATACATACCAGGCGGTGTTCCTGTTATATTTTTAATGCCTTGCATTACTAATGGAATAGAGCCCGAAGCAAGTAAAGCATCCGGTAAGTTATCTTCGTTTAACTCTATAGTATGGGTATTAAAAGTATTGTTATCTGAAAATGATAACTGACTATCAGCAGGCTGAAACACATAACGCTCGTATTGCTTACTTAAAAAACGTCTATTCATTCTGTTTAGTAAGTAGCTTTTTGATAAACCCATTAATTGCATTACTTTGTTTTCTGATGCTGTAAATCCATTCGATTTTGCAACTATAAAGTGGGCTTTAAAAATTGGGTTATTAATAATTTCTTGAATGCCTTTTTCGGCAAACACATAGCGTAACAACTCTCGGGCTTTTGTTGTTATTTCTTCAGGCTTTGCTTTATTGGATGAATAACGTGTTTCAGAATATGACTTTGCTAATCTTGATATAGCAGCAACAGGATCGTTTTGTGCAAAACAGGCAGATCTAAACGCGCCAGCGCTTGACCCTAATAAGTTTAAAGGTGTGCTACGGTCTTTAAAAAATTCACCAAATAGATATTTATCCAGACCAAATAAAGTAAACCACTTTGGCCCGCCGCTTGCCCCTAAAAAGGTATTAAACAAATCGGCAGATAGGCCTTGCTCTTGAATAACTTTTGCAGCACTTGGCCCTGCGTAAATATCTATCATGGTTACTTTGCTCGTTATTGTTTTAGCTTATTTGCGCCAAATTCCTTGCTCTGTTTGACCTTGAACCTGCACTTTTTCAGAATCAAAGCTCGGTTCTTGCCCTGCTTCACGTTGACTATGATAGTCTTTTGTCACAGATAAGATGGTTGGCGTTAAGCGTATAATAGCGATTACATTCACCACTGTCATTAAACCTAAAGCAATGTCTGCCAGATCCCACACTTGTTTAATAGTTGCTGAAGCTCCCCAAATCATCATTGATAAATATAAACAGGTGTAAATGCCACGGCCAAGTTTATTATCAAGCTTAAATAAATGTAGGTTACTTTCTGCATAGGCATAATTTGCAACCACAGAAGTAAACGCAAATAAACAAATCGCAGCCGCTACAAAGTAAATGCCACCAGCAGCCATATGCGCTGTCATTGCAGATTGAGTTAAGCGTATTCCTTCCATTTCGCCGCTTATATCAATATCAGCCAGTAGAATAATTACCGCAGTACAACTACACAATACAATGGTGTCAAAAAACACCCCAAGCATTTGAATATAGCCTTGAGTGACCGGATGATTCGGAACTGGCGATGCGCAGCCTGATGCATGCGGTACACTACCGGCGCCAGCTTCATTAGAGTATAGGCCACGCTGAATGCCATTTTTTATTGCTGCGCCCATAGCCCCGGCTCCAGCTTCTTGTAAGCCAAAGGCTGAAAGTAAGATATCTTCAATCATCTCGGGCACTTTACCAATATTAAGCAAGGTGATAATGATAGCGGCTAGCACAAATAAAATGCCCATTACTGGCACAATTCGTTCAGCAAAGCGGGCGATCGCTTTAAAACCACCTAAAATAATTGAGCCTGCTAGTATTGTGATCACAATACCTGAATACAATGTTGGAATTTCAAATGCGTAATTGAGAGCATCAGTAATTGTATTAGTCTGCATAGCACTGAACGTAAAGCCATACCCAAGAAACAAGCAAAAGGCAAAACTCACCGCAAGCGCCCTACTACCTAACCCTTGTTGAATATAATAAGCTGGCCCGCCCCTAAATTCGCCATTAGCATCTCTTACTTTGTACACTTGCCCAAGTACGCTTTCGGCAAAGCCTGTGGCCATGCCCAAAATGGCAATCACCCACATCCAAAATATTGCTCCGCTGCCACCTAATGAAATAGCAACGGCAACCCCAGCAAGGTTACCAGTACCAACACGGGCTGAAAGACCAGTACATAAGGCTTGAAACGAGCTGATTGAGTTTTTATCTGTGCTGCTACTCGTCTTTAATAGGCTAAACATATGACGAAATTTAACCAATTGAATCGCTTTAAGTCGCACCGAAAACCAGATTCCGGCAAACAGAAGAATATAGATAAGAATTTGGCCTTCTCCCCAGAGAAGACCATTGATTGTCGATACCAAAGTGTTAAACATGGCAAGCCTTTATTTTTCTTATAGAATAACAAATCACAAAAAGTGAATAGCTAACCACTTTAACTCTATTTACAAATATCTCAAGTAGGCAATGTGATTAATTAACCGAACTTACGCCCGACTAATTTAGCAGTTGTTGCTGTAAAAATTCACGACCCGCCGCTAATCCCAATTTGTGATCGTAGCGTAGATCATAGTCTGTACTACCAAGTAGCTTACTGCGTAGTTTATCGCCTGCAAAAATTTGCGTGATCCGCGCATCACTTGGAGGATTGGCAATAAAATCAAGTTCATCTTGATAAGCTTGTTCGTGCTGTACTAAATAATCGATTGTTTTAGGACAATAACCCGATACACGTACTATCGATTTTATCTTATTCATCCACTCTGACTGAACTTGAAAGTTTTCATCCACAGTGCGGATAACCACAATATCTCGGGCTCCCCGATTATAGGCTTCTTTTACTGGTAATGGAGCTGCTAAACCACCATCTAGATACATATCATGAACTAAATCAGTATTAGAGCTCTGAATAATTGCATCGTTCGCAGCTTTAGTTGTCAGCCAAGGAGTTAAGTTAACCCCATCTTTATATAAAAACGGTAATGCGCTTGATGCTTTTAACAGTGCCAACCATTGCATATCTTCACCATTTGGGCTCAAGTAATAAGGTTTACGGTCAGCCGCATTAGTAGTTGTGATCAATAGTTCGCGATTGCCTAGGCTTTGCGTTGCTGTTTTAAAATCAAGGGCACGGTTTACTTCTTTGGTTTTATCAAAATACCAATCAAGATCGACAATGCTTTTACCAAACAGCCCACGGCCAAGTTGGAAAAAACGTTTATGACGAGAAAGCCCTCTGATCAAACGTTTTGCATAGCCTTTTTGACGCGCTAAATAACTCGTTAAATTTTGTGAGCCTGCCGATGTGCCAATGAATAAATCGAATGGATCGTAATTGTTTTCTAACCATGCATCGAGCACACCTGCTGTAAAAATCCCTCGTTGCCCACCACCCTCAGCGATTAATGCTGTTTTTGATTGGGGTTCTACTGCGGCAATTGTTTGAGATTTCACGGTGCACCTTCCTAGGGTAATAGTTTATAAATGTATTGTATAAAGTTAATTTCAATCCTTAAAACGGAATAATTAAATTGTTTCAATCTATAAAACCGTTTATTGCATGAGTGTCAGAGTCCAATTTATGCGTATAATAAATCGTTATACGCATCATGTTTTTCATCATTCGTTTGACTGTATTAGTTCATGATGTCTGCTAATATTTCTAGCGCATGTTGTCTGTCACTCAAATCATACAGGTCATTAGTAAAAATAAACTCATCAACCTGTAGCGTCTGTTTAATCATACTCAGCTTATGCTTAACGCTCGCTTGATCACCAACGACAGAAAGTCCTAAAAAGTTTTCTACTTGCATTTTTTCTTGCGCTGTCCATAAACCATCCATGCTTTTTACAGGTTCTTTAAGCCAAAGCGGCTTACCACGCATAAGTGCTAAAATGCGCTGTTTCGCGGTTGTTGATAAAAATCGTGCTTGTTCATCTGTGTCAGCGGCTACAACAGGTAAGCCCAGCATTACGTATGGCTTATCTAACACTTCGGATGGTTGAAACTCTCTGCGATATAATGCAATAGCATCTTCAACAAAACGCGGGGCAAAATGTCCTGCAAATGCATATGGTAAGCCTTTTTTAGCAGCTAATTGTGCACTATAAAGGCTTGAGCCAAGTAACCAGATAGGCACATTCGTGTCTTCACCTGGGATTGCACGTACTGGTGAATCACCTTTGTATGGGCCAAGCAAACCTTGAAGCTCAGTTACTTCATCATTAAAGTGTTCAGCGCGTTGTTCGTCTCGGCGCAAGGCACGGCTGGTAATTGGGTCGCTGCCTGGAGCACGGCCAAGCCCTAAATCAATTCGACCGGGATATAAACTTTCAAGAGTACCAAATTGTTCAGCAACCACCAGCGGTGGATGATTAGGTAACATCACCCCACCCGCACCTACGCGAATATTCTGGGTTTTACCTGCTATGTGACCAATCAGTACTGAGGTTGCAGCGCAAACAATACCGCGCATATTGTGGTGCTCTGCCATCCAAAACCGATTAAAGCCAAGTCTGTCAGCTGTTTGTGCATAAGTAACGCTATTAGCTAATGTTTGCGAAACTGTTTCGTGCTCTTTCATTGGGCTCAACTCAAGCAATGAAAAAGGCGTGTTGGTAAGGTCAGACATTCGCTCTCCAAAATTAAACTCATTATATTTAGTAAATGAGAGCGAATGACTATTTTTCAAATGCTAATTAAGCACGACTTTGTTGCTGTTTTTCCACCTTTAGGCCATCGGCATCAATACCTCGCTTCCAATATGCTGATGCAACAATATGCTCATGGTCAACAGCAAAGCGGTTTGTTATTAAGCGGCGCACAGATTTTACTAAGCTTGCTTCCAATGCCATAAATACCATAGGTTGTGTGTTATATCCTGCACAAAATCGTATTACTTGATCGAGTAGTTCTGTTTCAGGCTTTTTTGTAACTAGCCATTTAATGCTGTGCTGAGTGTTAGCTTTAATTTGCTCAAGCTCGATGATATCAGCTTTATCTGCAACGTGAATAATGACATCAACAATTGCGTCTTTCGGTAATACTTGTAAATAGCCATTTATTGCATTCACTGAAGTTAAATCAGCCAACATTAGATAATGTGTTTGAGTTAAGTCGGTGAGTTTTTTAGGCCCAGGTCCTGCAATACCTACCTCGTCGCCTACTACCGCATTTTGTGCCCAGTTGCTTGCCACGCCTATGTGCTGGTTAACTACAAAGTCGAGGGTAATTGCACCGTTAACAGGATGAATATTGCGAATAGTATAAGAGCGCATTAATGCAGGACGCTTAGCTTGTAGATCAAGTTCAACCTTAGATTCACCCGAGTGAGGTAGCAGTACTTTTACGTACGCACCTTTTGCGTCTTGCGGGAAATCGGCAAACTCATCTGATCCAACGACAATTCTTTGTAGATGCGGGGAAATACGCGTAGTACTTAATACAGTTGCACGACGAACTTTTCTAGCCATGTTGGTCTCCTAGCTGGTTAAATTGCACAACGCCCCAATAGTTGATATAGTCAACTATACACTTTTAGTTGATTATGTCAACTAATGCCAACTAGCATAATTTAGGTAAGCCATGTCACAAACTTCTCTTTCTTCTGCTTTATTTACACTGGCACAAAGTTATCGTGTCACTGTACGAGAAGCAATTAACGCCAACGAGCTTGGTCTTAACGCATTGCATGTACGCTGCTTACATATTATTGCCCAAACACAGCACTGTACCGCGAATGATATTGTCGCCAAAACAGGCCGTGATAAAGCACAAATAGCACGCTTAGTAAAAGAGCTTATAAAGCTTGAACTGGTCTATAAATGTGCCGACGAAAATGACAAGCGCTGTTTAATTTTATCGTTTACTGATCAAGGTAACGCCCTGTTCTCGCGCTTAGAAGTTGCAGAGCAAGAGGTCGATGCTAAACTTTGCCAAGGTTTAACTGATGAACAAGTACGTAATTTTATCGCTATTGCCACAACCATGATCGAAAATATCAATAACAACACCCCGTGATCTTATTGGCAAGATAACCACAAACCACTATACTGTACAGACATACAGTATAGTGGTTTTGTTATGCGTGTTATTCCTATTTATATCGAAGCTGGCGTGTGTGGTTTTGAATCACCGGCAGCACAATACAAAGAGCTAGGCTTATCATTAGATCAACTATTGATTAAGCACCCTGATGCAACATTTATTGGTATTGCTTCTGGCGAATCAATGCAAGGTGTGGGGATTTTTGATGGCGACTTATTGCTGGTTGATCGCGCCGAAGACGTTAAAAATGGCGATGTAATTGTGGCAAATCTAAATGGTTTATTTGTCTGTAAACTGTTAGATAAACACAATGCACAGTTATTATCAGCATCGCCCAAATACCCTGCAGTGCAACTACGTCAATCTGATGAATTTCAACTAGAAGGCGTGGTCACTCGCTCTATTCGCTTACATCGCAGTAGTAAAGAGTTATTATCATGTACGCCTTAGTCGATGCCGTAGCTTTTTATGCCAGCGCAGAAAAAGTGTTTGATCCAGCAATTCGCAGTAAACCTGTCGTTGTACTGACCAATAACGATGGCTGTATTTGTGCCGTGTGTCCAATCGCACGAAAGCTGGCTATTCCAAAGTTTCAGCCTTATTTTCAAGTAAAGAAAATACTCGAAGATAACCAAGTAGTGATCCGCTCATCTAACTATGAGCTGTACGCCGATTTAAGCGAGCGGATGATGAATGTAATTGGCCGCTTTTGCGATAACCAACATATATACTCTATAGATGAGTCATTTTTAAACTTTACAGGTTTCACCAGCTTTGTTCACGATTGGCATAGTTATGGCCATGATATTCGTCGTACCGTGTGGCGCGAAACAAAGCTGCCAGTCGGTGTTGGATTTGGCCCAACAGCAACCCTTGCTAAGGCGGCTAATCATGCAGCGAAAAAGCTACCCGGCTTTGATGGCGTTGCAGTGATTGATTCGGAACCTTCACGGTTAGCCATTTTAAAAGCGATGGATGTACAAGATGTATGGGGAGTTGGCAGACGCTTAGCTAAAAAGCTTAAAGCAATAAATATAAATACGGCTTTTGATTTAGCTGAGCAAGAGCCACGAAAAATGAAACGCTTGTTCAGTATAGTCCTAGAGCGAACAGTGAACGAGTTACGTGGTAAAAGTTGTTTAGCGTGGGATGAAGTGCGCCAAGACAAAAAAGAGATTTTCTCGACCCGCAGTTTTGGGGAACGTATCACTGATGCCACAGCGCTAAAAACTGCACTGATCAATCACGGCACTATTGTGGCAAGAAAGCTGCGTACGCAAGGCTCACAAACTAAACGCTTATTACTGTTTGTCGCCAGCTCGCCTCATCAAGACGACTATTATAAAAAATCTTATATTTATGAGTTCAGTGTCGCCACAGCTGATAGCTGCGTGTTTGCGAATGCCATCAGCGAGATATTTAAACACCTCTATAAGCCTGGTGTGCAATTTTACAAATGTGGTGTGGGTGCACTTGAGTTATCAAGTCAAATGTTTCAGCAACCAGATTTATTTCAAGCACCTATAGATAACCCTAAACTGATGCAGTGCCTTGATAACATCAATGCTCGTTATGGGGTTGGTACGCTTGCGATAGCCAGCCAAACACCCACAACTCGTTGGCATATGAAGCGTGAGTATCTATCGCCTCACTACACAACTCGGTGGCATAACCTACCAAAAATACATTGCTAAAAATTAGCAAATTTAGCATTAAGTAAACTGCAAAGATCCTGCGGAGACAGGGCAATTTCTAAACCACGTTTACCAGCCGAGACATACATAACATCAAATTCTTGTGCAGATTCATGAACATAGGTCAAAAGACGTTTTTTCTGACCAAGTGGGCTTACACCACCTAAAATATAACCAGTCGTATTTTCGACTTTCTGTTGTGGAGCCATTTGCACTTTTTTAACGCACGCAGCCTTTGCCAACATTTTCAAATTAACTTGCTGACTAACAGGGACAATAGCAACTAAGAGTTGATGTTCTGTATCTTCGAGTACTAAGGTTTTAAATACTTGCTCAGCAGGAAGATTCAATTTTTCAACCGCTTCAAGGCCAAACTGTTGTTGTGAAGGCTCATGCTGATAGCTGAGCACATCAAAACTAATGCCTTTCTTTTTTAATAAGTTTATAGCCGGCGTCATTGATTTTCCTATAACTGATTAATTTTCTGTAACTTATAAAACATATCGTGAAAAAGGAACATAAGGCAATAGAAAAACGACTTCAAAAAGCACTTAATGGCTCTAATTGAACTACACTTGAATAATGAATCCTGGGCAAGGTAACAAGTATGTCTAGACGCACAGGGCTGTATCTAGCCAAGCAATTATTCATCATACTCACCCTTTTGTATGCAGTTAATTTTGTGTGCAACGAATACCTCGCATGGAATGCCTACATGAATTGTCAAAGCAAATGCCATACGCTTGGCTTAGAAAAAGGTAAAATACAAAGCACAACATTTTCAGAAGATGTGACTTTATGTCGCTGTCTTGCCGATACAGACTACTACGTTGTGCTTAACTAAATCTGAAAATACCGACTAGGAATTAGATAAATTTCACGTATTATTAAATTGATTATAAGTTAAACAAAGGAAAGTACATGTTTTTAGACTACTTTGCGCTAGTCATGCTCGTGTTTGTGACGGTTGTAATATTTTATGGTGTAATCGCTATCCACGATATTCCCTACGAAATTGCGAAAAAACGTAATCACCCTCATCAAGATGCCATCCATTATGCAGGCTGGGTTAGCCTATTTACACTGCATGTATTGTGGCCATTTTTATGGGTTTGGGCCACATTATGGCGTGATGACCGCGGTTGGGGCTTCAACCAGATTCAAAAGGAACAAGAAGACTTAGCTGAGAAGGTGGCTAGTCTGACAGCAACAGTCGCAGCACTACAAGCACAGGTTAATGCTCAATCGAATAATAAAGAGAAATAAAATATGGATTTGTTATTAATACTCACATATACCGCATTGTGCATAGGCATATTTAAAGTTTTTAAGATCCCGCTTAATAAATGGACCGTACCCACAGCAGTACTCGGTGGTGTGGTGCTGATTGGTGCTTTAATTCTTTTAATGAACTATAACCACCCACATTCAAATATGGCTAGCAGTGCCTATGTCACAACGCCGATTGTGCCAAATGTACGTGGCACGGTAGAAGAAGTTGCAGTGAAGCCAAATCAGCCAGTTAAGAAAGGTGACTTACTATTTCGTCTAGACGACACCTTGTATCGAGCAAAACTAAATCAAGCAATTGCGGCTTTACAAGATGCAAAGCAGTCAGTTCTTGGTTTGGAAGCGGCCTATAAATCAGCGCAAGCAAGTGCTCTGATGGCTAAAGCTGAATATGACCGCAGCAAGAAAGAATACGAGCGCTATGAAAAAGGCGCAAAAAGCGGCGCCTACTCAAAAGGCCAAGTGGATAATAAATTAGGAGTCTACTTAGCAGCAAAGGCAAGTTATGAAGCAGCACAAGCAGAAGAATTACGTCAGAAGCTGGCATTTGAATCAGAAATAAACGGCGAACAAACCAAAATCGCTGCTGCTCGCGCTAATTTAGAGCAAGCACAATTTAACTTAGATAGCACCCGCGTACATGCACCAACCGATGGCTATGTTACACAACTTACATTACGTCCTGGGATGATTGCGGTCCCTATGCCACTACGTCCGGTAATGACTTTTGTGCACAAAGAAGACACTGTTTATGTGGCTGCGTTTAGACAAAATTCGCTATTAAGACTTGAACCAGGCTATAAAGCTGATTTTATCTTTAAAGCAATTCCTGGTAAAACATTTGCGGGCGAAGTAATCGATGTGTTACCCGCTATTGGTGAGGGACAAGTACAAGCACAAGGCACACTTATGGGCAGTGAGTTTTTTGCCCGTCAAGGCCGCGCTATTGTCACCTTAAAAATTACAGATGATATGAGCCAGTACCATCTTCCACAAGGAACAAGCACTGAGGTAGCTGTTTATTCTGAACACTTCGAACATGTCTCAGTGATGCGTAAAGTGTTGATCAGAATGAAAAGTTGGCAAAACTACCTATTCTTAGATCACTAAAGTAGGCAATTACCAATAAAAAAAGGCGCTAATTAGCGCCTTCTTACTATCTAACTAAAGTTACTTAGTTAGGTCATCGAAGAATTTCTTTACACCGTCAAAGAAACCTTTTTCTTTTGGACGGTTTTTAGAACCATCTTTACCCATGCTTTGCTCAAGCTCTTCAAGTAACTCACGTTGACGTTCGTTTAAATTCACCGGTGTTTCAATAACTACTTTACAGATCAAATCACCTTGTGCGCCACTGCGAACCGACTTCACACCTTTGCCACGCATACGGAACATTTTGCCCGTTTGGCTTTCTGATGGAATCTTCAGCTTTGCGCGACCATCTAGTGTTGGCACTTCAATTTCGCCACCAAGTGCAGCTGTTGTGAAGCCAATAGGTACTTCACAATACAGGTTATTACCGTCACGTTGGAAAATAGGGTGTTCGCGCACAGACACTTGTACGTATAAATCACCTGCAGGCGCACCATGCATACCCGCTTCACCTTCGCCAGATAAACGAATACGATCACCGGTATCAACACCAGCTGGAATTTTCACTGATAAGGTCTTAGTTTTTTCTACACGACCTTGACCATGACAGCTGTCACAAGGATCAGAAATAATTTGACCCGTACCTTGACACGTAGGACAGGTTTGCTGAACCGCGAAGAAACCTTGGCGCATTTGTACTTGCCCTGCACCATGACAAGTAGTACACGTTTTTGGTTTAGAACCTGCTTTTGCACCACTGCCATCACACGGCTTACAGCTTACCCATGTTGGAACTTTAATCTCAACGTCTTTACCACGAACCGCTTCTTCAAGACTTAAATCCATATTGTAACGTAAGTCTGAACCACGTTGTTGACGAGATTGACGACGACCACCGCCGCCACCAAAGATATCTCCAAACACATCACCGAAAATATCGCCAAAATCACCCTGACCGCCGCCGAAGCCACCGCCATGGCCGCCGCCACCTTGTTCAAAGGCTGCATGGCCGTATTGGTCATACATCTGACGTTTTTGCGGATCAGTCAGTACTTCGTAGGCATCTTTTACTTCCTTAAATTTAGTTTCAAGGTCTTTATCGCCTGCTGTACGGTCTGGATGATATTTCATCGCTAAGCGCTTATACGCTTTTTTTATGTCTCGTTCGCTGGCATCTTTGCTCACGCCGAGAACTTCATAATAATCGCTTTTTGACATATCTATCACACTACTCTTTTTACTGCAGCTACACTGCGTAAGATAAATCGATTCATACCAATCGTGTTAAGTTAAATCTAAGCAGATTGGTCTCTTATCAATTTACCGTTTATATACATGCAAAAGGCGCGTCAAGCGAAATCGCTGGCGCGCCTCAATCATTTCATCCTAACTTAATTGGCTAAACAAAGCAGCCATTATTGCGTTAGGCAGAAGCGAAACAAGCAATTACTTGTCGTCTTTCACTTCTTCGAACTCTGCATCAACAACATCGTCGTCTTGTTTTGCAGAAGATTGCTGTGCACCAGCATCCGCACCGCCTTGTTGCTGCTGTGCTTTAGCTTGTGCAATTTCCATTAGCTTTTGTGATTTTTCAGCTAGAGCTTGAGTTTTCGCTTCAATCTCTTCTTTGTTATCACTCTTAATCGAAGCTTCTAGCTCAGTAAGCGCAGCTTCAATTGCTTCTTTATCTTCTGCTGGTAATGCATCACCCGCTTCTTCGATTTGCTTGCGTGTGCCATGAACCATTGCATCTGCTTGGTTACGAGTCGCTACTAGCTCTTCGAATTTCTTATCTTCTTCAGCGTGCGCTTCAGCGTCACGAACCATTTTTTCTACTTCTTCATCGCTTAAACCTGAAGAAGCTTGGATTGTGATCTTCTGCTCTTTACCTGTATCTTTGTCTTTAGCCGATACATGTAAGATACCGTCCGCATCTACGTCGAATGTTACTTCGATTTGAGGTGTACCACGTTGTGCTGGGCGAATACCTTCTAGGTTAAATTGACCTAGAGATTTATTGTCGCTTGCACGCTTACGCTCACCTTGTAGTACGTGAATCGTTACCGCTGATTGATTGTCTTCAGCTGTTGAGAAAACTTGTGATTTCTTAGTAGGAATCGTCGTGTTTTTCTCAATTAATGCTGTCATTACTTGACCCATAGTCTCGATACCTAGTGATAACGGAGATACGTCAAGTAGTAGTACGTCTTTAACGTCACCAGCTAGAACACCACCTTGAATCGCTGCACCTACTGCAACTGCTTCATCTGGGTTAACATCTTTACGAGGTTCTTTACCAAAGAACTCAGCAACTGTTTTTTGTACTAAAGGCATACGTGTTTGACCACCAACAAGGATGATGTCATTTACGTCGCTTACTGATAAATCAGCATCAGCTAGTGCACGCTTAAGTGGCTCGATTGACTTAGTTACTAAGTCTTCAACAAGTGACTCAAGTTTTGCACGAGTAACTTTAACATTCATGTGCTTAGGACCAGTTGCGTCAGCAGTCACGTACGGTAAGTTAACTTCTGTTTGCTGTGCAGAAGAAAGTTCAATCTTCGCTTTTTCAGCAGCTTCTTTAACACGTTGCATTGCAAGTGGGTCATTTTTAAGATCGATGCCTTGATCTTTCTTAAACTCTTCAACTAAGTAGTTGATAACACGGTTATCAAAGTCTTCACCACCTAAGTGAGTGTCACCATTAGTTGCAAGAACTTCAAACGTGTGCTCACCTTCAACTTCGTCGATTTCGATGATAGAGATATCGAAAGTACCACCACCTAAGTCATATACTGCAACAACGTTTTCACCTTTGTTTTTGTCCATACCGTATGCAAGTGCAGCGGCTGTTGGCTCATTGATGATACGTTTAACTTCAAGACCTGCGATACGACCAGCATCTTTAGTAGCTTGACGTTGTGAGTCATTGAAGTATGCAGGAACTGTGATTACTGCCTCAGTAACCGCTTCACCTAGGAAGTCTTCTGCTGTTTTCTTCATTTTTTTCAGCACTTCTGCTGAAATTTGTGGTGCAGCACGTTTTTCGCCACGTGCTTCAACCCATGCATCACCGTTATCAGCTTTTACAATTTTAAAAGGCATGATACCGATATCGCGTTGTACTTCTTCGTCTTCAAAACGACGACCAATTAGACGCTTGATTGCAAATAATGTGTTAGTTGGGTTCGTTACTGCTTGGCGTTTTGCAGGTTGACCAACTAATGTTTCACCGTCTTGCGTATAAGCAATGATCGATGGTGTTGTGCGATCGCCTTCCGCGTTTTCAATAACACGTGCTTTATCACCGTCTAGTACTGCTACACAAGAGTTAGTAGTACCTAAATCGATTCCAATAATTCTACCCATGAATCTTCTCCAACTTCAAAATTCGTTAAAACGTTCGATGACTAGTAAATAGGGGTGCAGGAAACTGAATTCAACTGTAAAAATGAAAAAAATATACTTTTTTTTGAAATATTTTCTAAATGGGCATTTTTTCCTCAAAAAAATAAGTTTTCAGATACATTCTTAAAATCAAACAAACTGGTCTGATGAGCTTAGCTATGCTATAAGAAAATAAGTATGATAAATAACAAGGAAAATTATGCATTTTGAACAATTGCTCGCAATGGCAACAGAGCTTGGTAAAGACAACACAAAAGTGATGCAGTTTCCAGAAAATTGGTGCCAAGGTAGAACTGCCTTTGGTGGCTTATCTGCAGCACTACTCTACCAAGCAATTCGTCAACATATTGATAGTTCTCGTAGGCTACTTTCATTAAGCACTAATTTTGTTGGACCGCTTCTTGCCGAAACTGACTTTACTATTGATGTCGACGTATTACGTGAAGGAAAGAATAGCGCTCAAGTACTAGCAAAAGTGATTCAGGGTGGTGAAGTCTGTGTAATAACTCAAGCCTGTTTTGGCGCACAACGACAATCAGGAGTTAAGGTTGATGTTACAAAAACAATGCAACTAACTCCTGTGAATGAGCAATTTGTTCTTCCATATTTAGAAGGGCAGATGCCAGCTTTCTTCCAACATATTTCCCTTTGCTTACAACAAGGCAATATGCCATTTACTAACTCAGATACGTCTCACTTAGGCGGTTGGATGAAATTCAAGCACATACCAGAACAGATGCAAGAGGCACATATAATCGCGTTAGCAGATGCATGGCCACCCACCCTGTTGCAAATGTATAAGCAACCAGCACCGGCGAGTAGCATGTCATGGTACATTGAATTTGTAGAAGAACCTGCCATTGCCCATAACGGGTGGCTTGGCTATGAAGCAATTACACATCATAGTAAAGATGGCTACGGTCTAGAAGATGGCTGTATTTGGAGTGAAGATGGCAAACTTATCGCTCTCAGTCGCCAGACCGTTGCGTTATTCGCGTAACTTAGAATTTAAAAGCTGGGCATATTCAGTTCCATCAAGGCGAATAATAGCTTGATATTCGCCTGACTCAATGATCTCATCAAGACCTAAATTAAAGACATTCTTTAACGTTTTACTATGAAAATACGCAGGTCTTGGTGCTTCTTTAAATATTGCATGCACAACAAACGGTTTTACTTCACCGCTTTGTTTGTATTTTTCAAAATAATACAAAAACACTCGACGCTCTAAAATAATAACATCAACCCAGCCTTTCATAAGGTGATCAACTTGTGCTTCTTGATTAACGACTTCTTCGTATGAGCGTAAAATATTGGTAACCGATTTAAATGGTGCTTCAATAAAATTGGTTGCGTTTTGAAACGCCAAAACACTCTTTCCCGCTAAATCATAAATACTGTTAATTTTTAACTCTTTATTAGCAAGGCTGACCGCTACATTTTGGTAGCGCAGCAGTTCGTCACTTTTATAGACTCGTGTCGTAAGTGCATCAGGAAAGTTAAGTACAATATCAACCTTACCATGCATTAGCTGTTGCTCAGCACGCTTATTCGACATGTAATGGATATCGATATTAGAAATACCTTGAGATTTCAAAGCCGCTTTTAGTATTTCGAGTTGGATTCCGCTGTTCGTGTCTTCAATAACATAAGGAGGTAAAGAGGAGCTTGCAGCAACAATAATTGGCTTTTGCGTATTTGGCTCTGATAAACACTCGCCTTTAACACTAACAAACAACATTAAAAGGATAAATAATTGCTTCACTGCTCACCTTAAAAATTAACTGTATTAAAAAGCGTAATCACTTTGTACAAATATTAGCTTATATTGAACAAAGGTGCATTTGAATTTATACACTATTTGATGCAAACTAAACTAAGTTCTTGTTTAAGAGACCATAAGTTTGCAAACAGCCTGTCCTAGCTGCGATCTTGTTATAGAGATCCCACACTTAAGTGCAAAACAAGTGGCATTATGCCCACATTGCAATACAAAGCTTTCGGCGTCGCAAGCTAATCAAGATAGCATGGTTGTCGCACTGAGTTTAAGTGCTATCGTTATGCTCTTTAGTAGTATGTTTTATCCATTTCTATCTTTTACAAGTAGCGGTATTACCCAAACAATCACCTTACCCGATGCCGCACGAATACTCTTTAATTACGACAACGACTTTTTAGGTTTGTTCATTGACACAAGTATTATCGGTCTGCCCCTACTTTTATTGGTACTAATAATTCCTCTGCATTTAGGTTTACTAAAAGCGCTACCATACCAATGGGGAAAAAGAATATTAAAAATTACCTTTGCGTTAGAACCTTGGATCATGTCGGAAATTTTTTTAATAGGCGTAATGGTGAGCATGGTCAAAATTATGTCGATGGCCGATATCGAGTTTGGTGTGAGCTTTTGGGCTTACAGTGCTTTTGTAATTTGCTATGTAGCGGTTACAGCAAAATTAAATAAACACTCTTTGTGGCACCAACTAAAAGAGCCTGACTATATAGAACAAACACAACCGAATATGCGTGCAATTGATCAAGGTTTAAGAGCTTGTCATGTATGTGGACAGCTATGTGCAACAAAAACCTGTTCACGCTGCCACTCTAAAACATACAGCCGTAACCCATTTAGTGTGCAAAAAGCTGCAGCTTGGTTAATTACCTCAGTCGCCTGTTATATACCAGCCAATGTCTACCCAATTATGTATACAACGAGTCTTGGCGATGAGATGCCATCGACTATTATTGGTGGGGTTATGATTTTATGGAATAGTGGATCTTACCCCATCGCGATGATTATCTTTTTAGCGAGTGTAGTTGTCCCTCTAGCAAAAGCGCTTATTTTAAGTTTTTTGTGTTTTATGGTTATGAGGCCTGCAAACAGGCAAACAAAAAGTTATACACGCATATATCAATTGACTGAATTTATTGGCAAATGGTCAATGATCGATGTATTTGTTGTGGCGATTCTAGTAGCCTTAGTACAACTAGGAAACCTAATGTCGGTCACCCCTGGCATTGGCACAATCTTTTTTACTACCATGGTTATTTGCCAAATGTTGGCAGCCCATGCATTTGATCCACGTTTATTGTGGGATAACCCAGATAATTTAAGTACTGCGAAACAAGAGACCTTGGCATGAGCGAAACTGCTAAAATAAAAACAGCGCCAAATATATCAGCAATCTGGATCATACCAGTTATTGCCTTATTAATTGGCGCATGGATGTTGTACCAGTATCAAGCGAATAAAGGCACCACCATCTTTATAAAAATGCCTCATGCAGAAGGGATTGTGGCTGGTAAGACAGAAATAAAAGTGCGTAGCGTGAAGATTGGCCAAATTGACCATGTACGTTTGTCTGATAAACAAAATAGTGTAATAGCACGTGCACAAATTGATAAACATTATGACAACCTACTCACAGATGATGCAAAAATTTGGGTTGTAAAACCACGTATTGATGATACCGGTATAAGCGGAATGAGTACCTTACTGTCAGGGGTGTATTTAGAATTTGCACCCGGAGAGAGTAAAAGACTTGCCGAGAGTTTTGAACTTCAGGATGAACCAGCATTAATTGGTAAAGATGTTAAAGGTGGACGCTTTACACTGCTTAGCTATAACGCAGAGGTGCTTGATGTCAGCACTGGCATTTACTTCAAAGATTATAAAATTGGTCAAATAGAAACAGCAACCTTTGATTGGAAAAACCAAGCGATGAAATATGGTATTTTCATCAAGGAGCCTTATCAAAATTTGATCACCTTAAATTCCATATTTTGGGTTAACTCAGGCATTGAAATAGACCTGTCGGCTGATGGTATTAATGTAAATACTGGCTCATTAAGCAAACTACTAAAAGGGGGAATTTCAGTTGGTATTCCTGAACAGCAAGCACCCGGTGAAGTTGCCAGTAATGGCCATAGTTTTTCATTAAGTAATAGTTATAAAGCTGCTCTTGAGGAACGTTTTTATGATTTTGACTATTACTTAATAGACTTTGAACAATCAATTCGTGGCTTACGCCCAGGCGCCCCCGTTGAATACCGAGGTATGCGCATCGGTAGTGTGGTCGAAGCACCTGCAAGTGTAATCATAGATGGCAAACCTGCGCACTTTAGAACCGATAACACCGCAGTACCTGCCCTTGTAAAAATTGAATATGGTCGCCTATACCACGACAGCACTGCAGCGCGTGAGTTTTGGCATTCAAGTTTAGATGGCTGGATCAAGAGCGGCCTTCGTGCCTCGCTGAAACCAGGTAATTTATTGACCGGAGCTGTGTATGTCGACTTAGACATATATGATAACGCAGAACCCGCCGAATTAAAGACCATAGCTGAGTACACAGTATTCCCTAGTGTGTCGAGCGGCATAACAGTATTAGCCGACCAAGTATCTGATGTATTGAATAAAGTTAATAACCTTAAAATTGAAGATAGCTTAGCGCAAATGCAGACCACATTTGCCGAGTATCAAGCACTTGCTCAAGACATGAGAGAGCTACTAAATAAACAAGATACTCAAGACTTACCGGGTGATATTAATCGCAACTTTGCAGAAATGACAAAGAGCATGCAACAATTCGATAAAACCATGAAACAATTTGAAAGAACCATGGCAAGCTACGAGCAAGGTTCAACGTTCCACCAGCAGTTGCAAACAACATTGTCTGAATTTAAACGTTTAAGTGAAGAGCTCCAACCGCTCACTCGTGGCTTAAACCAGCAACCTAATATGTTGATTTTTGATAAAGAGCTACCAGCAGATCCAACGCCGAGGAAACAATAATGAACTATAAACTCTGTGCTTCAATTGCATCAGTGCTATTACTATCGGCCTGCAGCCAAACTTCGTTTTCAACTATTGAGTATTATCAATTTTCGCAACCAATAGTTACAATGCAACGCTTAGCTGAGAACACTCAAGCTCAACTCAGGATTAACACGGTACAATTACGCGGTGCGCTAAATAATCGTGGTATTGCTATGGTATTAGATAACAACAGAGTGAACGCTGCTAACTATCACCTATGGAGTGAATCACCTGATTTAATGTTAACTGCAAGTGCCCATCAACAACTTTACACTGAACTTAATAATTGGATGGTAATAAAAGGTTTACCTGTAATTACTGATTTAGATCAGCAAAGCTTTTATGAATTAGAATTTGAACTACATCACTTTAACGGTGATGAGAAAGGTAATGCCAACATTGCTGGGCTTTGGCGCTTGTACTATACAACGCCAGACACGGGCCGAAAATTAAAAGCTGTAAACTATTTTAATGAGCTTACGCCTTTAAAAGAGAGTGACTACGAAGGACTTGTTGCCACACTTGAATCTTCTTGGCTTAAAGTCAACAAACAAGTAGCAAGCGACATTTCAAAGCTTGCTCTTTAATAAAAGTTTTAGTGGCTGATTGTCTTCGTTAATGATGACATCACCGATATACTCAAAACCAAGTTTTTGTAAAACTTTCTGCGAACCAATATTTGTTTGCGAGGTGATTGCTGTAAGTATACCAAACTCTAATACATGCTTTTTAGCCAGCAATAACTTTGCAGCTGATGTTGTTATACCCTTGCCTTCATATTTGGCTAGCAGTGCAAATCCTAAATCAGGAATAGCTAACGCATCTCGCTGAAAGAGACCCACCATGCCAACAGGTGTACCATCAGATAAACATACTATGTAACTACCAAACCCAAATTGCTGGTGGCTATTTATAAACGTTTGTTGAATATAATGTTCAGCTTGTGCTGGAGTATTTATATTTTTATTGCCGATATGCTCTAAAAATGTTGCTTGATTTAATAGCTCAACAATAAAGGTGGCATCATCTGGATGCCCTGCCCTTAAATATATATCTAACACTTGTTAAAACACCTTACTGACGACTTCATGAGTAAAATTAAGGCAATCAAGCACTCGCTCTTTTTGAACTGTTGAAAGCTCATCAATAGGGAAATAACGATATTCAGTATGCTCATTGCTTAACATTATCTCAGCATCATCATCCATATAAGCACGAAAAATAAACACATGTGAGTTGAACACAGTGTGATAATAGACACCACTTAAATAACCTATTTCAACGTCGCAATTAAGTTCTTCTTGGCATTCGCGCAGTAGCGCTTGATGAATGGTTTCGCCTTTATCTAAAGCCCCGCCAGGTAGCCCCCAACTTTTTTGACCATAGTTAGCTTTTAGTAACAACACCTGACCTTGACTATTGGTGATAACTGCATGACTACTGAGCCTGTAAGTATCTGAAAAAGCCATAAACTCTTTGCTCAATTTAAATAACTATGCGACATAATTGATGAGTGTAAAGTAATTATCCCCACAATAAAAATTCTTATTGACTAAAAATATATTCAGGATTACTTCTCCTAAGTTTACTTTTCGAAAAAAGAAAAGCCCAAGCAATTGCTTGGGCTTTTGTTTATCAACTATTAAGTTACTTTTGGAATTTAATTCCTTTGTAGTAAGTCTCTAAACTGTCGACTTTAGTTTGGTTTTTAAGATCTGCGAATGGTTTATCAGCAAACTTACTACCACGCATTTGAATGTTCAAACGCGAAGCTTGATCATTTAGCATGGTTTTCTTGTAGTAGTCTTTAAGATCTGCCAAGGTTACGTTTTCAACTTCGGCGATAAGCTTTTCCTTAGAATCAAACTTAAAGTTCTCACGGTACCAATCAGAAATCAGCGGTGACATTTCATCACTTAGGTTCTTAGGTTGCTCTTTTAAAGACACAAGAGTTGCATTTTTAAGTTGTGCAAATGTTTCTTCTGTCATGTTATCAAGCTCTACAGCATATTGCTTCTTAAACTCATCAAAACGCGCTTGCATTTCTTTAGGGCCTTTCACTGGTGTTTGGATATAAAGGCCTAAAGCAGAATAATCTTCAATAGGACGAGCTAAAGCACCAACTGCATAAGCAAGTTGTTCTTCTGTTCGTAACTTATCGAACGCAACGGTTCTAAAGTGACTTTGTAAGATTTGCGCTTGCGCTTTTTGTTTATAGCCAGGAGTTGGGTGAACAACCATATCAATGATAGCCACATCAGCTACATCGATATCTTTTTGCAGCACAATGCGCTCACCAGGTTGAGGTAACCATGCTTTGCTTCTGGCAAACTCCGTTGCTTTATGACCTTTAGGCAGAATAGCTGTTAGCTTACTAGCAATAGATTCAACGTCATTTTGGTTATAATTACCAAACGTGAATACGCGTAAATCATTTGCAGCAAGAGTTGATTGCTTGATAGCAGCAAAATCTGCAAGAGTTAGCGCATCTGCCGCTGCAATCAAGGTTTCAGTATCAAATTTACCGCTACGAGTAAGCTTCGAGTACTCACCAAATGCTTGATAGAAAGGGAACTGCTTTTGCTGATTTAGTAAATCACGCTTAAAACGATCGATAGCTTGTGCAAAGCCTTCTTCAGACACATCTAACGTTAGATTTTCAAGAGCCTGAGCTAGAAGCACATCTTGCTTATCTGTAAAGCCACTAAGCGATAGCACTAGGCCATTACTTGGTTGTAACCCTAAACTCATACCGGCAACTGCTGCTTCTGTACTTAATTTACTTTGTTGTAAGTTATAAAGATCAGCCCAAATTGAGTAAAGAACTTGCGATTTTACATTCACAAGGGCATCTGGCGTATTGATGTAAACTTCTACAAGGCCTTTTGGTTGCTCAGCAAACTGCTGACTAGCTTGACGCCAAACTTTAACACCTTGCTTATCAAATACCAGTTCAGGGTGCGCTTGTTGTTTAAATTCAGCAGTCTTAATTGCAAAGCTTTCTGGTAATAAGCGGTTTACTGTTGGTAATGCTAAAGCGTATTCGCTTGGTTTGTTCCAACTTGCAACTTCTGCTTCACTGATGTCTTCTATACGATATTTACCATCATAGAAATGTAGCTGTGAATCTGTTTCTTCTTGCTTTGAAATATACCAAATACGTAAAGTATCTTCATTTAATTGCGAAAGTACATTTTGCACCGCATCTGCATCAAACTGAGCATAATAGTAAGGTGCGTTTATTGCGTTGTTCACAGGGAACTTTTGCATGCTATCAGTAAGGTTACTCACATAACCAAACTCATCACCTTTTTCGAGGAATTGAAATTCGTTATTTAGAGAGGTACGAATTTCATTAAAGTATTTGCTATCAACCCCCTGCTCTTTAATAAGCGCAATGTATTGCATAACCATAGCGACAATTTCTTCGCGGTTTTGCATGCCAGCATCAGTCAATTCAATATTAACCGTTAAGCTGCCGTAGTTACCATATTGTGTTGGTGCATCTGAAGCTGATAAACGTGATACCCAGCCTTTATCACGCAAAATTTGTGCAGGACTACCTTGCATTTCGTTACTTAAAAGATAAGAAACAAAACGATTTGGTTTTACAGCAAATTGTGAACTGTTATCTGCAATTGTGAACTCTAACTGTAGCTGTTTTACATCTTCATTTGGTGAGTAGTAAACACGCTTTCCGCCAGCAACAGAAAAGTCTAACTTATCAGTCACAGTAGGTTTTTCGATGTTTTTATTTTCAATATCAGCAAAATACTGTTTAGCTTTTGCTTCCATTTCAGCCAGTGGACGATTTGAGATCATCGCCACTTTCATAATGTTCGATGAATAATATTTGTTATAGAAAGCAACGGTTTCTTTATGTAAATTGCTGCCTTCTTTATCCCCTAAGGTTTCTAGGTTACCAATCAAGAAGCGGTTTGCAGGATGTGAGCCCATCATTTGACGTGCCAGTTTAAACTGACCAAAAAAGTCCATTTCACGACGCATTGACCACTCAGCGTTTACCGCATTTTTTTCTTTGTCTGTGTATTCAGGGTAAAGCTTTGGTGATTTAAAGAAATCTGCAAAGCGATCAAGTGCTTCGTCGTAGGCATCGTTATTAACTTTGAACATGTAGTTTGTGATATCTAACCAGGTGTAAGCATTATGTGCACCACCATTTTTAGTCATAAAATCACTGTAACCTTTAGTGTCTGGGTAACGATCTGTACCAAGGAACAACATGTGCTCTAGATAATGAGCCATACCTTGTTGCGACATAGGGTCGTGCAATAAACCAACACCAACACTAAGTGCAGCAGCTGACTTCTCAGCACTTGGATCGGAAATTAGAATTACATCAATTTCGTTATCGAGTTTTAATGTTTTATATTCGCGGGTGTCGTTTGGACTGATTACCAACGAATCAGGAATAAGGTTAGTATTAGCAGCAGGAGGCGTTGTGGTAGAAGTAGAAGAACAACCTGCTAGCACTGCAAATGCGATTGCACTAAGTCCTATTATTTTTTTCATTATTTTGTATCCATTAGAAATTGAATAAATTTTTATTTATCATGTGTTTTCGAGCGCCGCAATTCAATGCTTTTCAGCTAAGTTACAGCAAAACTTTGTAACACATTGTGAAAATGCAGTACTTACGGTTAAGATTAATAGCAATAATTACAACAAAGGATGAGCTATGGAAAAGTGGCTAATTGTAGCAATGTTCACTCAGGTCTTTCTGACTTTTACTGTGATGTACATTATGGGTAAACGTCGTTTTCGTGCAGCAAAACAAAAAACTATTGAAATGAAAGACTTCTTAACAATGGAACTTGAAAAGGCTGGGGATAACGTTCGCGTAGCAGATCGTAACTTTATTAATCAATTCGAAATGCCTGTGCTGTTTTTTATTGCGTGTTTAACAGCCCTGCAAGTAAATGCTGTGGGTACTGTTTTTGTTGCACTTGCTTGGGTTTATGTTGTATTAAGAATTATTCATAGCGTAATACACTTAACATCAAATACCTTAAAATCTCGCTATTATAGTTTCGTTGTCAGTAGCTTTATTATGCTAATAATGTGGGTTCTAATTTTAGTAAGAATCTTCTAATAATCAGGAACATCAAAAAATAAGGCGCTTTTTAGCGCCTTATATATACCCAAGCCACCTCAAGATGCAGAATTCAGCGTTTCACAGGTGCTTAATATCAAGGCGTTACTTTGCAAGAATGGCAGTCCCTTTTAAGAAGTAACAACGATGAGAGTAAGTGCCTGTGAAGCGCCCAAAGGGTTGGTTTAAAAGCGATTTATACTGCGTTATTGATTTTAACAATAGAACCACTATTACTTGCAATCAATGCCTTGCCTAAATCGCTTTTAATTCCAACTGAAACTCGCATCTTGAGGTGGTTTGGGTATACTTTGTTGGTTGGAATTATTTACGACGAGTAAAACCTGCTAGGGCCAATAAAGATAACATCCACGCAAGACTACCACCGGAACTACTTCCGCCGTTATCAGATGAATTATCTTGATCAATTAATGTATTTTCTTTTGGTGATAAAGAAGCAGAAGAATTAGGATCATCATCAACCACAGTGACACTATTTATATAAAATAAGTTCTCACCATTAAAACCTGATGTTGTAGTTGGGCACTGATCTTCATTTAAATTTACGACAGGAATTTCGCCGCAGTGGACTAAAGATGTAATTTGTTCTAAAACATCCATGCTTGTTACAGTAACTTCACCAAACACTGTAAAGCCGCCGTTTTGCAGGTCTAGATTAGCACTGTTATCTTTTAAGTTAAAAAACCACTGACTTGTCGCACTATTAGCATTGCCACCAATTTTGGCCATTGCAATAGTACCTTTAACATTCGATAGTTCAGGCTCGTTAATAATAGAGTCTTTGGTTTCAATTTCTGTAAAATCAGTTTCAAATTTAAAGCCACCACCTTGTAAAACAAAATTATCAACTGAACGGTGGATTACCGTACCATCATAGCTACCGTCAGCCACATAATTTAAAAAGTTTTCAACGGTAACAGGCGTATGTTGGTCATAAAGGTGAACAGTAATACTGCCAAGATCAGTCTGCATTTCTACAATTGTAGCATTGGCAGAGAAACAGCTTGTTAATAGTGCTGTTGCAAGTAAGTGTTTTTTCATTGTTTATCTTTCCTGATAATTTTTATTATAAAACTGCTTGAAGCTTAAACAAAAATAATATGCGCTTAAATAGCAAACAAAATAGTTACACAAAACACGCCAAAGCAATTACAACTCAGTTACATATATTCACACAGTGTATTCATTTTGGTTATAAAAAGTTTGAACATTAAATCAAAATCGTCTTATCAAATAGACAGAGTTTGTTAGTATTTGCACGACAACAATGAACACACAGGAAATAACCATGGCGAATGAAGAGAACGCGATATGCGATTTTGGCCTACACCAAGGTGAGCCATACAGTAAGTTACCAGCTAGTTTTTTAAACTGGATGGTAGGCAATAATCATCAGAAATCACACTATGCAGAACAAGAACTACAACGCCGACAACTTGCCGCAACAGGGCAACTAAATGTAGAAAATGACAATAAAAATTTATAAAAGACATTTAATTTAAACTTAAGTCGTTTAAACTATGCGCATAATTAACCTACTGCTTTAATCAGGCAAACAATTATGCGCTTTTTTTTACTAATATCGCTACTGGTTACCTTAACCGCGTGTAGCTCATCCTCTAACAATACAAATTCAGTACAATATTTAACTCTGCTTCATACGAATGATAACCATGGTCGCTTTTGGCACAATGAACAAGGCGAGTACGGCATGGCAGCTCGTAAAACGTTGATCGATCGACTAAGAGCCAATGCTAAAGCACAAGGACATGCCGTATTACTTCTTTCTGGAGGCGATATCAACACAGGCATTCCAGAGTCTGACTTACAACACGCAGAGCCAGATTTTAAGGGTATGTCTTTAATAGGTTATGATGCCATGGCAATTGGTAATCATGAGTTTGATAATCCATTAACTGTACTTGAACAACAGCAACAGTGGTCAAACTTTCCATTTTTATCTGCCAACATTATTGATAAGAAAACAGGTGAGCCACGCTACCAAGCTTACGAAATCTTTGAGAAAAACGGTCTTAAAATAGCAGTCATCGGCTTAACAACAACAGATACAGCTAAAATCGGTAACCCGCAATATATTGGTAGCCTTGACTTTAAAGGACCTGTGACAGTAACAGCCAATCTAGTTCCTAAAATCAAAGCTAAATATAACCCTGATATTACGATTGCAGTGACACACATGGGTCACTATGTTGATGCAAACTTTGGTATTAATGCGCCGGGTGATGTAACAATGGCCCGTAACTTACCCGAAGGCATGCTTGATATTATTGTTGGCGGCCATTCACAAGAGCCTGTTTGTATGAAAGAGGCCAATGTGGCAGACGAGAGCTTCATGCCAGGGAAAGCTTGTAAGCCAGATCAACAAAATGGTACTTGGATCATGCAAGCTCATGAATGGGGTAAATATGTTGGTAAAGCCGAGTTTAAATTAGAAAATGATGAATTAACACTGCTTAATTACGAACTGATCCCAGTAAATCTTTATATCGATGATGAAAATGGTAATAAAAAGCTTGCTGCTGATTACATCGAACCTAACAAAGGATTACAAGATGTACTCGCAGTTTATCAGAAAAAAGGCGCAGCTCAAATTGCAGGTAAGATAGGTTCTGTTGATGCAAAACTAGAAGGTGATCGTAACAAAGTACGCTACGAGCAAGTAAACTTAGCTCGCGTAATTATTGCAGCACAAATGCAATCTGTCGGAGCTGACTTTGGCTTGATCAGCGGCGGCGGTATTCGCGATAGTATTCAAGCAGGCGATGTCAGTTATAAAGATATTTTAAAAGTACATCCTTTTAAAAACCGTATCACTTATATTGATATGACAGGCCAAGAGTTATTCGATTACTTGTCGGTTGTCACTTCTTTCCCACCTGATTCTGGTGCCTACTTACAATACTATAAATTAAGCTTTAAGCGCGATGACGACACATTATCTAATGTTAAAATTGCCGGCAAACCGCTTGATATGGCAAAAACATATCGTATGAGTATTAACAGCTATAATGCCTCGGGCGGTGATGGCTACCCTACTCTTACAAATAAAGAAGGCTTTGTTAGCACTGATGATACGGATGCACAGGCACTAAAACGTTTCTTTGAACAAAATAGTCCTGTTAAAGCGGCTGATTACGCGCCTAAGTAACAATAAACGTCTTGTAAATAATATCTCTATGTTAAAAGGGAAGTCAGTGACTTCCCTTTTTAGTTAACAATAAGATTAAATTACTTACCTATGACCTCGATGTCCGCAATCTCAATTGTTTTCAATCCATAATGATGTAACCGAGAACGCGAACCTTCACCATGGGCTTTTGGCGGATAATAGGTTTCTTTTATCTCAAGCTGATCTTGCCAAACTTCATCAAGGGCTGCTCGAATTTCACTTAAGGTTTTTTCTAAACTGTTAGTAAAGTTTGGTCTCTTTCTAATAGTATGCCCAAGTTCGACTAACCGGTAAAAATACTTGTTAGCAAGCGTCAGTAATTCTTCTGGAACATCTTTATTCTGATTGAGCACTACATCCGGGTGCTCTATACAAAACTCAACCAAAGCTAGATAGAAGCACAGTGGTTTATTAGCAAGTGCAACGGTTTTATCAATAGCACAACTTGCTGCCAAGGTTTTATTTTGCAGATCGACTATTAATCTTGGCTTTTCTTCAGCTTGAAGCTCAATTTCCGGTTCATGTTTTGCTATTTGAATCTTAGTACGCTCACTAATAAATAATAAGTAAGTTAAAGCCGCTGAAATTAAACATACAAGAATTAATACTGCGATATCGTTTTTAGAAAATAAAGAGGATGTCACAACAAAGCTAACCGATAAGGTTTTTTGTGGGGCATGTAATTGCTTGGTAATTAAGTTAGCACGCGCAGGATAATCCGTTATACCCTCGATCGAATAGACCATCATTCCTGAGTCTGTCAGCTGTGCATTAAGTCGTGCTATATAATTAAGTACCATATCTTTACTACCTGAATGCTTTAAAAAATCATCAGGTAAATTTAAATGGTTCAAGTCAAGAGCAATACGGTTTTCAACTTTAGCTAGGGTCAATTCATCATTACTTGTTGTCTGGTAGGTTTTTGCAGCAATAAAAGTAGCAAAAAATACCATGCAACAGGTAAGAAACACTGCGCTATATGCAAGTTTAATTCTAGTTGGTAGCATTGCTATCCCCTAGTTTAGCTGTCTGCTGTGAATCACAGCTCCAAAATGACTCTACATGATTAAAATAATGAGAATTCTGATTGTGAGCCAACTGTGTAAGGCGTGCTTGAACTGCACATAAAAGATCCGTGTTCTCGTCTTGCATTTTTAAATACCAACGACTTCCGCTTATATTATCGCGTATTGGTGTGATGTAATTTTTAGAAAAGCGTTGTTGATCGCTGTCTTGCCAATAAGAAGAAATTAAATCGACTTTACCACTGGCAAGCAATTCTCTTAATTCCGTATGCGAACTAGCATAATTAATATTTAGGTTTTCTAAGTTTATATCCAGTTTTTTAAATAATTGTTTGGGCAAAATGTGGCCTGAACGGCTGGTTGGATAGTCAAGCAAACCTATGCGTTTATCTAAAAAGTAACTTTTTTCAATTCTTGGCTTTTCTTTACTAGAAATTAAATACGCTGTGTAATCAGGAAACCCTACAACAGCTTGGTAGTTATAGGTTGACTCGGCCATAAAGGCGTTAATTAAGTTTTCTTTAGCAAGGATCAGATCAGCGATCCCTTTACCTAAAAACTCAATAGTGTCTGAGGTTTTATAGCCCCAATAAGATGTTACCTTACCATATTGTTTACTGATAGTGTCGTCAGAACATAAGGTTTTAGCGACGTCCTCAGCCAGCACTTTGCCAGATGAGTACACAACTAGCTCATTTAGATTAACATCTGATTTGGTATCACATTGGAAAGACGTTTCAATAAATGCATTGATATCAGAAACAGCTGGTTTACCCTGCAAAATTCCAATATAAAAAAACAAAATCAATGATAGAAACAAAAATGTAACAATCGACGATTTTTTTATTAGTATTGTTCTTAAATTCAATTTTAATAGCCAACAACGCTCCGTTGTCTCTATTTGAACAATTATTCTTACTCATTGCAATAGGTAACTTTACTTGAATAAATTAACCCATTGAAATATAAGATATATGAACAAGAAATTATGAATCTTATTGAGTCCTTTCTATTTGCTTTTAAATTCAGGAAAATACTCACCAAGAAATCGTGCTTCATGGCACATTCATTTTTGGACACTGAGTCAATGTTACAAAAAACAATAAAAATGTTGCTGTTATCGACACCTGTTATTTCAGCAGTGTTAAGTACCCCAGTTAATGCATGGGGTCAGAATGGTCACCGTATTGTTGGTGAAATTGCATCTAAGCATATTACTGATACGACTAAACAAGCATTAGTTCCATTACTTGATGGTGAATCATTACCTCAAATTGCGACTTGGGCTGATGAAATGCGATCTGCTCCAGAGAGTTTTTGGCAAAAGAAATCCTCGCGCTGGCATTACATTAATTTCAAAGAAGGCGATGCCAAACCTCATTACGACTCACACTCTCATCACAATAAAGAAACCGTGTCAGATATCCTAGAAGGCATGGAATATTCAATTTCTGTATTAAAAAATCAAAAAGCTTCATTAGCTGAAAAGCAATTTGCACTGCGCTTTTTGGTTCACCTAGTTGGTGACAGCCACCAACCTTTTCACGCAGGTCGCGCTGAAGATCGTGGTGGCAACAATATTTCTGTAACATTCTTCGGGCAAGATACCAATTTGCATAGTTTATGGGACTCAAAACTCATCGAGAATGAAAATTTGTCCTATACTGAGTTTGCGCAATTTATAAATACAACAAATCAAGCGTTAATAACGGACTACCTTGCCAGTTCACCTAGCGATTGGTTAATCGAATCAAATAATATTGCAAACTCTCTGTATAATGAAAATGAAACAAACGTAAGTTATAGTTATATCTATAAAAACTTACCGATTGTTAAAACTCGCCTACAACAAGGTGGCATAAGATTAGCTGGTTTATTAAATAATTTATTTGATAAATCGGCAAAACCGTTAGTAAAGGCGCTCAAGATGCCAACTGACAGCAAACTATAAATGAAACATAACCTCTAACACGGGAAATAACATAATGAAAATCCAACTCCGCAAAACAGCTCTATCACTTGCTATTGCAGCATGTGTTGGTGTGAGTGGTGCAGCGTTAGCAAATGAAACAACATCTGCTATCAAGGGTCAAATCAAAGGTCCTAGCGGCAACCCTGCTGCAGGCACTAAGATTACAATCGTTCACTTACCTTCAGGTTCAACTAAAGAAACTGAAACGAACGATGCGGGTTACTTCACAGCAAAAGGCCTACGTGTAGGTGGTCCTTACCGCGTTGTTGTAGATTCTGACGTTTTCGCAGATCAAACATTCAACAACATCAACCTACAAGTGGGTGCTGACTACCCAGTTAATGTTACGTTAGAGAGACAATCTGATGTAGAACAAATCGTAGTTACAGGTCGTCCTATCAGCCGTATGTCTGGTGGTACAGGTCCAGCTGCAACGTTCACACTTGAAGATTTAGAAAACCAACCAGCTATCAACCGTGACTTAAAAGATATCGTTCGTATCGACCCACGTGTAACAATCGATGATAGCCGTGGTTCTATCAACTGTGGTGGTGGTAACCCACGCTTTAACAGCTTAACGCTAGACGGCGTTCGTATGAACGATAACTTCGGTCTAAGCTCAAACGGTTACCCGACAATCCGCGCTCCTTTCTCTTTCGATTCAATCGAGCAGGTTGCCGTTGAGCTTGCACCTTTTGATGTTCAATACGGTGGTTTCACATCATGTAACATCAACGCTGTTACTAAATCTGGTGGTAACGAAGTACACGGTGGTATGTTCTTCGATTATACAAATGATTCAATGAAAGGCGACAAAATCGAAGGTGAAGACTACGATAACGGTAATTACACTGAAAAACGTTACGGCTTCAACGTTGGTTTACCACTAATCAAAGATAACCTTTTCTTATTCACATCTTACGAAAAACTGGAAGGTGTAAAACAATACAACTACGGCGGCCTAGACACAGGTAGTGTTACAGCTACTGACGTTGCTCGTGTACAACAAATCGCTCAAGACGTTTATGGTTATGATGCTGGTGGTATGCCATCAAGCGCACCAGTTGAAGATGAAAAAATCTTAGTTAAACTTGACTGGAACATCAACGATGATCACCGTGCTAACTTAATCTATAACTATAACGATGGTTTTACACTGTCTCAGTCAGATGCTTACAGCAACACTGTTACTTTAGATAATCACTTCTTCAAGCAAAGTGCTGAGTTTACATCAATCATTGGTTCACTTTACTCAGATTGGTCTGATGAATTTTCAACTGAGGTTCGTCTAGGTAAATCAGAATTAGACCAGACAGTTCGCTCTTTAGATGCAGCAAGTAGCTTTGGTGAAATGCAAATCCGCACAGAAGATGGCGGTACTATCTACATTGGTCCAGATGACTCTCGTCAATCAAATGCTCTTAGCTACGAAACAGTGACAGCAAAAATTGCGGGTACATACTACCTTGATCAACACACGATTACTGCTGGCTATGAGTTTGAAGAGTTAGACGTATTCAACCAATTCGTTCAGCACACTCAAGGTGAGTGGCGCTTTAAATCTGTAGATGATTTTGAAGCTGGTTTTGCAGATCGTGTTTATTACAACAATGCGGCTGGTACTAACGATCCAACAGATGCTGCGGCTAACTTCTCTTATGCACAACACACTTTATATGTGCAAGATGAGTACAGCTTCACAGATTTAGATGCAACATTAACGTTTGGTCTTCGTTACGACAAATACACAAGTGACGACAAACCTAACTACAATGAAAACTTTACTAACCGCTACGGTTTCAGTAACCAAGCAACATTCGACGGCATTGACTTAATTCAACCACGTGTTGGTTTTGAGTGGTATGCAACGGATGCATTAGAAGTTCGCGCAGGTGTTGGCCTATTCTCTGGTGGTAACCCGAACGTTTGGTTATCTAACTCATACTCGAATGATGGTATCACTAACATTGGTACATCAATCAGAGGTGGTGTTGACCTATTCGCTACGCCAAACGTAAACGGCGGCACGCCAGGTTACGAAGTACCACAAAGCTTGTACGATCAAGTTGCAAACACAGTTATTGGTTCAGGTGATTCATCTGTAAACGCTGTTGACCCAGACTTCGAAATGCCATCAGAGTGGAAATACTCAGTAGGTGCAACATACACAACTGAAGATGAGTATGTATTCTCACTTGATTACTTATTCACTAAACGTAAAGATGCTGCTTTCCTAGAAGACATCGCGTTACAAGATTCTGGTGAAACAACGTTTGATGGTCGTCCGATTCTTGAAGAAAAAGAAGAAGGTCGTTACGGTGATTTACTACTTACAAACGTAAGTGGCGATAGCGGTGAGTCTCATGTTATCTCTGCTGCAATGAGCAAACGCTTTGATAACGGCATTAGCGTACAACTAGCTTACGCTTACACTGATTCAACTGATGTTAACCCTATGACTAGCTCTGTAGCGAGCTCAAACTACGGTAACTTAGCGACATACGATCCGACTAACCCAGGTGCGCACACATCTGATTACGAGATCCCACATCGTTTTACTATGACATTAGGTTACACAACTGAGCTGTTCGATGGTTACAACACACGTTTCAACCTATTCAGCGAAACGTACAAAGGTCTACCTTACAGCTACACATTTGATAGTTCTGACGGTGTTTGGGGTGATAGCAACTCAAACCGTAGCCGTCAGCTAATGTATATCCCTGAAGTTGATGACTCTAACGTTGTTTACAACATGACTCCTGAAGAAGTAACTGAGTTCAACGAGTGGATCTCTGCTCAAGGCCTTGAACGCGGTGAAATCTCTGGTCGTAATCGTCAAAATGCTGATTGGTTCACTAAAGTTAACTTCAAGATGACTCAAGAGTTACCTGGTTTCATGCCTGGTCACAAAGGTGAAGTATTCTTCGTTATCGATAATTTAACAAACATGCTAAACGATGACTGGGGCGTACTTAAGAAAGGTAGTTTTGTTGGTAACAGCATGGTGACTGTAGACCTTGACGACCAAGGTCGCTACGTATACTCAGACTTTAACCCTAACAATGGTAAAACTGCAACTCAAAGCAGCGCATCAGTTTGGGAAATGCGTGTAGGTGTACGTTACACATTCTAATAACGAGTTAACCTTGTTATAAAGCAAAAGCCCGCCCCTACTGGCGGGCTTTTTACGTTTTGAGAAAGTTAGCTATTACAAGTTACGAGAGTAAAGCTACTAGGGGAAAGTTAACAAGGAACAAGAGTAAAGTTAGAAAGTTGCAAGGTAGCAGCGATTTTACATCGCGTCCTTGTATCTGAAACCAAGTACCAAAAACTAGAGCCTAATACCTCATAAAATTTCCGTAGGACGGGCTTTAGCCGGGAATGGTTGTAGTAACGAGATACGAGATAAGAGTTACGAGAGTAAAGCTTTAAGAGGAAAGTTAGCAAGTTGCTAGGTAGCAGATTTTACTCGCGTCTGATGGCTGACAGCTGATGGCTGAAAGCTTTCTAAAAAATGCAGGCCATTTAGACCTGCACAGATATTTTTATTTAAGCTGCGAAAACCGCAAGTGGATGTGTTGTGTTAATAGATACATGTACTGCATCACCTGGGCGTACCATAACTTCATGGCTTACTCGGCTTGTCACCACAGTATCACACGCTAATTTAACCGCGCATAAACGGCTGCCACCTTCATAACGCACCCATGTCACTTTTCCATTGCTAGTAGTTGCATTTTGAATAAGGTGAACATCATCAGGGCGAAGTAATACATCAACCTTCGCAGTATCGTGATCAACCCTAATAGCTGGTGCATTACCTAAATCAGTAGTGGCAATATTACCTTCACAATTGCCGGCAATGAAACTTGCTTCACCTAAAAAACGCGCAACAAAGCGATTGCTTGGTAAGCTAAAACAGCGTTCAGGGGTATCGATTTGCTGAATAATACCTTCTTTAAGCACGCCGACACGGTCACCAACAGATAAAGCTTCTTCTTGGTCGTGGGTTACCCAAATTGCAGGTACACCAGCATCTTTTAATGCATTACGGATATCCCAACGAAGGGTATCTTTTAAAGCTGCATCAAGGTTAGATAAGGGTTCATCTAGTAATACAAACTCAGGATCATGGGCAAGCGTACGAGCAAGCGCTACGCGCTGTTTTTGACCGCCTGATAATGTAGCTGGCTTTTTATTTCGAAAAGCTTCAAGACCCAGTAGCTTAATCCAATGATCTGCTTTTGAGGTATCAGTCAATCTAAAACAAATATTTTGCTGTACCGTTAAGTGCGGAAATAGCGCAAAGTCTTGAAATACCATACCTACTTTTCGCTTTTCAGGTGGTACTTTTAACTTTGGCGTTGCTCGCCATGAGCCTAAATTAATTTCACCTTCGCTAATGGGAATTAGCCCAGCTAACGCTTGTAAAATTGTACTTTTACCACAGCCAGTTGGACCAACTAGCATGAGGATCTCACTTTCCCCAAGTGATAAGTTAAGTTCACTTACCACACGATTGCTACCATAATCGATAGACAGCTTACTAACTGATAGCATTAAACTGATCCTTAATGTTCTAATTGACTGCGTTTTTCACCTGAGAGCATTATAGCTAAGCCACATGCTGATATCACTACCAACAATAAGCCAGGTATTGCAGCACGCCCAAAGTAACCGGCTTCATAAACACGCCATAAATAGGTTGATAGGGTTTCGAACCCTGTAGGACCAAGTAACAACGTAGCTTCAAGTTCTCGCATTGATTCTAAAAATACCAAGGCGGCACCGGCAATGATACCGCGCATTGTTAAAGGCAAGGTAATACGCATAAATGCTTCGCGAGGGCTTGCCCCCAGAACGCGTGCTGATTTGATTAAGCTGGAATCTAAATGTTCAGTACTGGTACGCACAGAACCAACCGCCAGCGGTAAAAAACGCAATACGTAGGCAATCACTAATAATGCTAGAGTTTGGTATAGAAGCGGCAATTGCAGGCCACCATACACAAGAGCAGTACCCATCACGATACCAGGAATACCAAAACCAAAATAAGTTACCCGTTCCATAATACGCCCTACTTTGCCGCTTAATGCAGCATGGGCTACAGGTACTGCAACAACAACAGCCACAGTAGCTGCAATACCAGACGCATAAGCCGAATTCCAAGCTATGCTAAAATCAAAATCAGCAACACCATCACGGGCAAGCCAAAGGGTAAAAATGGCTAACGGCAAACAAATCGCAAGTAACAAAACAGGCAAAAAAGTCACCAGCATTGCTAATTTTTGACCGTTAGATGGGAATAACATCAGCGGTCTGCCGTGGCGCTCAGATGCTGTTTTAATTTGTGACTCAATGAACAGTAAAAAGCCAACTATCACCATTAATTGTAGCGACAACATAGCTGCGCGGCTTAAACCGAATGCGTTATATTCAACATAGATTACACGAGTAAAGGTATCTAAACGCATCATAGCTGGTGTACCAAAATCTGATAAAGTATAAAGTGCAACCAATAATGAACCCGCAGCTATCCCATTTATTACGCGTGGCAGTATTACTTTAAATACACTCATCGGCATCGACATACCTAATGTACGCGCGGCATTAACCATGCTCGCATCAAGGCTCAGTAAAGACGAACGCGTTGTAAGCATTACAAACGGAAATGTATATAGCGTCATTACAATGGCAGCACCAGTTAACCCATACATAGGGGGCGTTTTAAAGCCCAACAGCTGATTTATCTCACCGCCGGGACCAAATGCAGCATACAAAGTAAACGCACCAATATAGCTTGGGATTGCAAGCGGAGCTGCAAATAGAACAAGCCAAAGCTTTTTAAATGGAAGTTGAACATAAGCACTAATAAACGCCAGAGGCACGCCAATTAAAATAGAGCCTATTACCGTTAACACCATAAGTGATAAGGTGTTACCAAGAATTTTTAAATTATGACTATCAAAAACAGCAGTCGCATCACTGGCTAAAGTGATTAAAATATATACTGGCACTAATGCCAAAAGCGCTGCAAGCAGCGCCATGGGATAAGAAGCAGGTATGCGCATTATAAAACACCGCTACTGCGCATAAGGTCGAGAGTTGGCCTTAAATCTGCCAATTGAGTTAAATCGATTTTCGGAGGTGAAATATCAGTTAACGCAGGTAGCCCAGCTGGCTGGTCAATACCTTGGATCAATGGGATTTCATATGCTTCACGAGCTAAGTAACTTTGTACTTCTGAACTTAGTAAGTAACGCATAAAATTCATTGCATTAGGATTATCTGTCAGCGATAAGACACCCGATGCATTAACTAAACAACCTGCATCTTGATTTGTAAAAGCAAGATCAAGGTTAGCATCCGGTTTACCTGCCTTAAGGCGTAATGTGTAATAATGGTTAGCAAAACCAATATCCACTTCGCCACGTTCAACAGCCATGACGACACCGAGTTCACCAGCATAATTTTTAGAGCGTTTTTGAACTTTTTTAAGCCATTTAGCTGTTTTATCATCCCCCTCAAGTATGCGCATTGCCGTCACGAATGATTGGAAAGATGCATAAGCAGGTGCCCAACCAATTGATAAATCACTGTCAGCAATTGCCATTATACTATCTGGGATCTGCTCTTTGCTTAGACGCTTAGTGTTATAAGGCAATGTACGAATACGGCCTGTCACTGGTGCCCAGCCAGGATAACGAAACTGCGGCTGTAACTGCGCTACTAAGTCAGATGGTAAAGGTTTAGCTAGACCCGCGTCTGTTACTAAGCCAATAGCACCTGAGTCAACCGCCCAAAATAAATCAGCACGTTTTACACCTGCTTTCGCTTCAGCCACAATCATGTTGGCTAATGCAGCAGTTGGCCCTCGTCGAATAGATAAGTTAAGTTTTGGGTTTTTCTTTTGAATTGATTGCAGTACGTTTTCGTACAAACCACCTTCACCACGGCCTAAATATAATGTTAGGTCACCCTCAAGGGCTGGTAAGTCTTTCACTGAAATTGGGCTTGCAGCAGAGGCTGCAAAGGCACGAGAAAGAGGTAGTGGCATTGCGCCCACTACCCCAAACGCAGCCAGGCCTTGAATAAAGGTCCTACGCTTCACTAAAATACATCCTTACGTGCTTTTTCGGCTTCTTCTAGTAACACCTTAGCGCGATCTAGTTTTTCTTGCATATCAACAACCACTGCACGTACTTGGTCAACAGACCCTTTATCAGAAATAGCTTTTGGCAGGGTTACATTAAAATCTTTTTCGAGAACTTCTACTAACTTCGCATCTTTTTCAATAAGTGTACCTTCAACACCTTCGAATAAATGAAGGTAAGTATCGTGTACGATTTGTGTTGCTTCATCGCTTAAACGTTCTGCATATTTTGCAACAACACGATCTAATTTGTGTTTAATCTCATCGATAGTAGCGCTTTGCGTCATTGTCTCAGAAGCAGTTGCTTTTACAGCTTTTAATAAGCCTTTTTGCTGAAAATCGGCAGCAAGTTTAACAGCTCCAAGACCCTGCCACAAGGCAGCATTTAAGGCCTTTTGGTGCTCACGAACTTCGCTTGCTGGCTTTTTGTCATCAATGGCCATTTTGATACCATAAATACCTTGCCAGATTGATGCATAAACCGGCACATAATTAGTTTCAATTGCACTGTGAAACTTAACTGACTCCCAGTATTCAATTAAATCATCGCTTTTAACCGCTTTTGCGCCTTTTGTTTCATAATCGGTAACCATGGTGTCAACTTTACCGATCATCCACTCAACGTCTTCTGAGTAATCTTTTAAATTTTCTTTTAGATGATTAACGTGCTCACCAATTGGACCATTTGCCAATACAGGTTGGGCAATAAAAGTAGATGCTAATACTAGGCTAAGACCTAGTGTTTTAACGGTGTTTAACGCTAATTTCATAGGGGGGACATCCAAGTTTCTAATTGTAAATGATAGCCATTATCATATACGTATCGATTGTCTAAATCAATTGCTATAAAGCCTTGATTACAGATTTACACATTTTTATTTAAGTGACTGGAAAGCTTACTAAGAGTGTTCATAAATTGTTTAATTTCTTGGCTATCTAAGCCACTGACTAAACTTGATTGCCACTCATTTGCTAGTGGAACAATTTGTTTATGCAAACCTACTCCTGCCTCTGATAACGATAACAGGTTTGCGCGTTTATCTGTTGGGTTCGCTTTTGCTGCAATAAGGTTTCTTGTTAATAACGACTTTACTGCACGGGACACCGTTGATTTATCCATTTGTGCCATATCACACAACTGTTTAGCAGTGCATTCACCGTATTGAGCAAGATTCGCGACTACTCGCCATTGTGGCACGGTTAAATCAAACTGCTTTTGATATAGCTCACTAAATTGCTCACTCATCTGCATTGCAATATTGGTTAATGAGTAAGGTAAGAATTGCTGTAAATCGAGCGTTGGCTGTTTATCTATTGTCATGGTTACACTACTGTCAAAAAATATTTACACAAGCAAATTCAGTGCGGTTTGAATTTAGTCTCACATGAGAGTATCTTACCTAAAACCTTTCAGGAGTCTAGTGATGAATAACGAATTACAATATATGACAGGCTTTGGTAATGAATTTGAAACCGAAGCATTACCCGGTGCATTACCTATCGGTCAATTCAGCCCACAAAAAGTAAAATACGATTTATATGCAGAGCAGTTCAGCACAACGGCATTTACAGCGCCTCGTGCAGATAACCGACGTACTTGGTTTTACCGCATTCGCCCATCAGTAGTACAAGGTGATTACACGCCAATCGACAATGGCCTTATTCGTACAGCACCTATAACAGAAGTGCCAACACCACCGACAATGCTACGTTGGGATCCAATTGAAATTCCAGCAGAGCCAACTGATTTTATTGATGGTTTAGTTACTATGGCTGCCAACGGCAGTGCCAATGCACAAACAGGTATTGGTATTCATATCTATGTCGCTAATAAATCAATGCAAAACCGTTACTTTTATAATGCTGATGGTGAAATGCTGTTTGTACCGCAACAAGGTGAACTGTTACTAAGAACAGAGTGCGGAAAACTAACCGTTCGTGCTGGTGAAATTGCTGTTATTCCTCGAGGGATTAAATTTGCTGTTGATTTGCTTACTGATACAGCCCGTGGCTATATTTGCGAAAACTACGGACATGCTTATATTTTACCTGAGCGCGGCCCTGTAGGTGCAAACGGTTATGCAAATGATCGTGACTTCCACTACCCTGTAGCAGCTTATGAAGATATTGAAGGTGATTTCGAACTGGTTGCTAAATTCAACGGCAATATGTTTCGCTGTGATATTGGTCACTCTCCTTTAGATGTCGTAGCTTGGACAGGTAATAGCGCCCCTTATAAGTATGACCTTGCAAGATTCAATGTAATGAATACTGTAAGTTACGATCACCCTGATCCATCAATCTTCACCGTATTAACATCACCATCGGGAACAGAAGGGGTTGCTAATATCGACTTTGCTATCTTCCCTCCGCGTTGGATGGTGGCTGAAAACACATTCCGCCCACCTTATTACCACCGTAATATTATGAGTGAATTTATGGGCTTAATTGAAGGCGTTTACGATGCTAAAGAGCATGGCTTTGTACCAGGCGGTTCTAGCTTACATAATTGCATGTCGCCACATGGTCCTGAAGCCGATGTGTTTGAAAAGGCATCAAATGCTGAGCTTGAACCACAACGTTACGAAAACACCTTGGCATTTATGTTCGAATCGCGTTACGTTATTTCACCAACTAAATATGCCCTTGAAGGCAAAGAGCGTCAGCCTAACTACACAGACTGTTGGCGCACGATTAAAAAATATTTCACTGGTAAACAGGACGCATAATGAAACTTTATAGCTATTTTCGTTCATCAGCTGCATACCGAGTACGCATTGCTCTTAATTTAAAGAATATTGATCACGAGTTGGTGACTGTAAATTTATTAAAATCAGAGCAGCAAAGCGACGAGTATCTAGCAAAAAACCCTCAAGGATTATTGCCAGCACTTGAAACTGAACAAGGTGTACTTGCGCAATCACTGGCTATTTTAGAATGGCTTGAAGAAGCCCACCCTGAAACACCTCTTTTAACTGGAGATGCTTGGCAAAAAGCTCAAATACGCAATTTATGTTATGCCGTAGCATGTGATATCCACCCTATCGATAATTTGCGCGTATTAAAGTACTTAGCTAACGATCTTGGTGTTGACGAAGAGGCAAAAACCACCTGGTATAAACATTGGGTAGAAGTTGGTTTTGAGAGTATCGAAAAACTTCTCAATGAAGCGAACACCTTTTGTGTGGGCAACAAACCAACGCTTGCTGATGTGTGCTTAGTGCCGCAAGTATTTAATGCTCTGCGCTTTAAGGTTGATATGAGTAAGTACCCTAAAATTGCCGCAGTTTATGAGCAATGTAATAAGCTTGATGCATTTATTGATGCTGCACCACAAAATCAGCCGGATGCAATTTAAGCTTTTCAATTATTCATGAAAAAGGCCCGAACACTTCGGGCCTTTTTAAAGTGATCAATACTTACTTGAATGTTTATCATTAGGACTTAAAACTTTATATCCTAATTTAGTGCCTGTGTTACTGAGATTAGTTGAAGGTGTAATTCCGTTAACCATTTCATTCATCCAGTAGTTTTCAGGAATATTTTCGTATATGTTAATTCTTGGAGCAATAATCTCCCACTGCTCACCTTGGCTATTGTACCAACCATTTTCATCCAATAGGTAATAGTCTCTTTCTTTAACGTATAAACGCTCACCCGCAACACCAGGCTGAGACTTCAATATCTCCCATTCCCTTGTTCTACATGGTTTTGAAAGATCATCACTACATGAAAAGTTTCCAAAGTAGTTGATTGTTACATCCCTCATTTCCTGCATCCAACCAACATTTACTCCCTGTAATGTGTAGTCTTCCTGCGTACCTTCTAAATAATTGATCCTACGACTATCAGACTCTGTCAGTTGAAAGCCAAATAGATTCAATCCATTATTAACTTCACCTGCATAGTAAAACTCAAGCTTACCATCAGTCCAATTATCTTTAGTCCATTGGTTCACCATACCCTGCCAAAATGTAGATGGCTCATTTTTAACATCGACTAATGCAGCAGCATCTGTATCAACTTTGAATCCGTACATTACTTCTGTTGCTTCAATTTCACCAGCAGCACTATAAGCAATATTCAATAGTTGTAGATCACCATTTAATTGATCGATGATTGTGCTTGTTTGATAGCTATTATCTGCAAATGTTACTTTTAAAACACCTTCAACCAGATCCCATTCTATTACTTCTGTTGAATCCTGCAATGTACCAGTTTTATCCTGCGCAAGGACATATGGGTCAAGAATAAAGTTCAAGCTTTCATTATTGTAATGTTGAATGGCCCATGTACCAGCTATATCAACTTCACTAAATGCAAGGTCACTGTTTTCTGCCACTTTACGCATGGGTACATCAAACTCACCTGATGTAGTGTATTTTTCAGTTTCAATGACATTATCACCTAACTCTACCGGGGTCATTTTTGCAGATTCAATTACGTTTAATCGATAACTGTCAATTGCTTGACCTTCAACAATTCTTTTCAACGTTGTAGTTTCAGGTGTATAGGTCACTTCAACTTGAAAAATGCCAGAGTCAATCAATTGATCAACCTGTTGCTGTGTTAGACCTGCATTACCAACTTCAACTGATAAGTAGCTTATAAAGCCTTGACCACCTGTATATGTTAAGGTAATGACACCATCATCTAATGACCAGTTATAGTCTAATGCACCATTGCTATGCACGTATTTACCGGTGCCATCCTCTTCAAAAGTATATTGCTGGCCCCCTCTAGATAAAAAGCCTGCTGCTGTAGGGTAAGTTCTTACATAGTATGAAGGTAGGGAAGTTTCATCAACTGGAGGAGTTAATTCTGGGTCCGCAATAATTTTGGCAACTTCATTTGCAATAGCGCCAGGGTCAGTCTGTTCGACTACTGTTATAAATTCGTTATAGGCATCAGGGTCTTGAACTAAATCAATTAGATTTTCAGTACCTTCTGGAAGTTGGATATCATTCTCAGAAGCGTATTTTACAACTGCTGCAGCCTCAATCAGTACATCGGGATCAACACCTTTTTCAACTAATGTAAAGCTGTCTAAATCTTCAGGTGGATTATCACCATTTGCTGCTGTGATTAAGGCAACTAAAGCAGTAGAAACAGCACTTAAGCTAACATTATTTGCTTGATCAGTATTAGATACTGTATCCATTTTATTTATAGAAGGAGTTTCTTCTTGCGTACTCAGACCTAAGGTTGGAACAAAAGCACTATATTCAAGACTAGAATTCATCGCTGATATTGCGTTTATCCTACTGAATAAGTTTGTTTCATCATCATCCGCAGTAAATGTAAATGAGAAGTCACCATTTGAATCTGTAGTTTGCTGATAAGCCTGTCCCTGAAATAAAGCATTGACAGTCGAGTTTACAAATTTTTCGCTAGCAACTGAGCCTGATAAAACATAACTATTATCAATGCTAGAGATTAAAAAGGTTTCTTCAATTTCAGTACTATCACCATTATTGTCAGTAACAGTTACTTTAAACATCAATTCAGTATCTTCTGATACACTTGGTACATCAAAAGAAACTTGTTCGTTAGAGCTGTTATCTAAGCTAACTTCAGGTCCTGCGGTTTGCTCCCAATTATAACTTTCGATGACACCATCATCATCTGAGGCAGTTACAGCTAAAGTTGCTATAGATTTTTCTTGTGCGGAACCGAAATTAGCAGATATAACTGGAGCTACATTATTTAACATCTCTAACGTTATAGATTTTGATTCCGACTGACCTGCAGAATCAGTTACTGTTAAAGTAAATACAGCTTCAGCATTACTATCAAGTGAAGGTGCACTAACATTAATTGATGCGGTAGTTTCGCCAATTACAGTAACAGCTGGTCCTGAATCTTGAGTCCACGCGTAAGTGAGGCCTGAATTGTCATCACTTACGGTTGCAGTCAGAACAATACTCTCCTGCTCTTTGACAGTCGCTTCACTACTTAACTCAATTACTGGGGGAGAATCGATACTAACCTGCTTTTCAGTTTTATCATCAGAATCAGAGCCACAGCCAGAAAGGATAAGTGTGATGCTAGTACATAAAATAGTTGTTTTAAATTTGAAGTTTTTCATTTAACTCCCTTTATATGAATTTAAGATGAATGGATTTTTAATATAGCCAAAAATTTGTAGTTTTCCAGATAGTAATAGAATTTACTTACTGGAAAACTAAAGAAGGAGTTAAGATTTTTATGACAATACTTATCTAAGCGCTGAGTTAATCACACTCACATGGTTAATTAAATCGAGTCCCAAATCGGTTAAGTAGCCTCCATCTGGGCTGTCAGTAATGCCCTTATCATAAAGACGTTGTGCTGCATCTCTAATTGAACTTTCGGCATCGGAGTGAATTTTAATTCCCTGCATTTGTGAATTACGAGGAAATTTTGCAAGTAGGGTTAGTTCGTCGATCATATTTTTATCAAATTGCATGTGTTCACCTTTTTATTATTTATTCCTTGTCATAAGCTTAGTGTAGTTATACAAATCTGCCCAACGGGAGAGGTATTTTGTTAAAGAAAATTTTACTGTTAAGCACTTTGTTTATTTTAGTATTTTTAAATAAAGCACTAGCAAAGGAAAATCCAGTGATTGTGCTCGACGGTCAAGAAGCATTGAACAACCAAAAAGTCTGTTGGTATGAAAATAAACGCTATACCGAAGGTGCTTATATTTCTGTTGGTGACATTACGTTAATATGCACCGCCAAACAGCCTAATTTTTCAAACAGTGATTTAGCTTGGCTAAGACTTAATGCTAATGGCGAGATTATTTATCCGAAACAAGCTAAAACGATTCATGTCAATTAGCTTAAAACCAGCATATAGGTTACTATTGCGCGGTTGCAAATAACCTAAGATTTATCATGGACAATCAACCAAACAATCCATTACATGGCGTTAAATTAGCTGACATAGTTACTAAACTGGTAGAAAAACTTGGTTGGGACGGGATGGCAGCGCACGTCGATGTACGCTGCTTTCAAAATGACCCAAGTGTAAAGTCGAGTCTTAAATTTTTACGAAAGACCCCTTGGGCACGTGAAAAAGTAGAACAGTTATATATTGATACCATTATCAATAGTGACCATGCCGATGATGGCTCTTTCCAGTGGAAAAGCATTAAAAAGTAATCATTGCTAATCTTCAGCAGCTACAATCACCGAAAGCGATTTCGGTGATATCTCAACATCTAGTTTATCCGCTGTTTTTACCTCACCATCAATAACATAGCTCAAGCCATCTTCTGCGCTCACAGTCACTCGTTTAGCATTTGTGTGATGACTATTAATTGCGAAACTTGTTTGGGTTATACTTGAAAACACTAACTCCGCTATGCTTAAAGTACTCGCTTTAGAGTCGGCACTGGGTGTTAACCAGTTTACATCAAGTAAACCATCTTGATGATCTGGCTGCCCTGCAGATTGAGCAAGTAACGTGGTAAATGGCGCGGCATTGGCAATGATTAAACTTGTAGTATTAATGGTTTTCAGCTCGTTATCGTCAATGGTAACATCGTAGTCTTGCGCTTCATGCTCGCCTAATGCTTGCCAAAAGCCCTGTAAATATGCCAGTTGACCTGACTCATTTTTTGCATCTCGATGCGCTTTTTCGATCATTTTTTGTTCAAAACCGATGCCCACTAGTAACAACATACGCTCGCCATTACAAACTGCAGTATCAATACGACTATCTTGACCTTCAATAATGAGCTCACAAGCCTGCTCTACTGGTATAAGTTTAGACTTAATACCCATTAAAACATGGGCAAGCGCATTAGCAGTACCCAAAGGAATAATGCCTAGTTTACAATCAGTATTAACAAGCACACTTGCAACTTCAGTTACTGTACCATCACCACCACAAGCAATAACCACATCAGGGCTTAACTCTAGGGCTTCTTTTGCTAGTTGAGTACCATCGACTTCTTCTGAAGTTGTATAAACGGTTAAATCGTAATACTCAGATAAGCGTGATGTTATTTGCTTACGTTTTGATTCCCAAAGCTTTGTGCCTGATACTGGGTTAGCAATAAGTACGGCTTTATTCTTTATTAATAAGTCACCAGAGCGATGTCGGCGAACAAGATGACGCAGCTGACGCTTATTTAGATTGGCTGTTTGTCGAGTCTCTTTAATTTGTGCGAGAATTTGATGTACATCTGCATCTTTATTTTGGCTAAGTAAGTAAGCTGCCATTACAAATACTGAGCGTCCTCGACCCAGTGCACAATGCACAACGACACGTCTATCTGCTTTTACTTGATGGTCAATCCAATTAATGGCTTGATGTAATTGGGCACGAGTAGGTACACTGTGATCAAGTACAGGAATATTTAAATAACGAATATTCTCTTGTGTTGAAGACCATTCAAGGCCATCAAATTCGCATGTTACATCTAAAATAGCCGTAATACCCATTTCTTTCATTGAGTCTATATCTGAAGGAAATAACCGACAGGCTAAAAATAAATGTTCATTAATTTGTTGTAGTGGCGGAACTTTGTCGTGCTTTCTCGACCATGCGTTATAAAGTTGTGCTCCCAACAAAAAGGGAATAAATGCCCAACGGATGTAGATGGGTATCACTCCGTTTTCTCGTTTTCTGAAAATACGTGCGATATTAAAAAAGTAAGCGCCGCTAACTAAAAGCAACGACAGAGCAGTCCAATAAAAGAACAGCGCAAAATACACAGTTTCAACCATAATAGCCGCAATTATAAATACAATCGCTAGTGCCAAGTAACTAAAAGCTGCCCACATAATCACTCCTTGTTATTCTAATTGAATAGAACAATGCAAATTTCACTCCAGTTAAATCTACTTGTTAAACACTATTGGCTTTTTAAAATCAATGACTTAGATTCAAACTGAAAACTTACCCTTTAAGTTTAGGACATTTTTTCACAACTTTTTGAATAACTTACAATTATTTACATACGCAAAATATCATAAATTTTAAGGCTGGCTTTCTCTAATAGTCTAAAATTAAAGTTAAGCACACTAGACATTTATATTTAGTGAAGCTTATTTTAAAAACTTAAATCAATCCTGAGCCTAATTCGTTATGAAATACGATGACCACACGCTACTTAATTTTCTTGCAGCAGAATACGTTCTAGGCACATTACATGGCCATGCCCGAGATAGATTTAGCCGCTTAATGCGAACCTCACCAAGAGCTCGCTACGCAACCTCATTATGGCAAAGGTATATAAAAAATTTAGAAAACGCGATTGAATCTAACCCACCCGATCAACAAGTATGGGATAAAATATCAAAAAGAATTGACCCGATACTTTTACCGGCAGAAAAGAAAGCAAAAGGCTTTAACTTTGTAATTTTTAATGCTTGGGCGGCTATTGCCTCTGCGGCGTGCGTTGTATTGGTTTTGATTACTTGGCAACCGCAAGAGTCATTTAGCGATAAAATCAGTCATTCAGTTACATTTTATGATTCATCAAATAAGCCTCTTTGGAATTTAGATATAAGCGATCACAGTATTTTACTTAAAGCGGCTAGTGATATGAGTATACAAACTGATTATGACTACCAGTTATGGATCCGTTTAAAAGGCTACCCCAACGCTATTCCTATTGTTTTATTACCAAAAACAGATAGCAAAGAAATTGCCCGCAATGCATTATTTAAACCGCAAAATATTGCGTTGCTAGCAATAAGCCGCGAGCCGACTGGCGGTTCACAATCAGGCTCCCCAAGTGAAATTATTTATACAGCTAAACTTAACGTTAATTAACCATACACAGCCTAAAGATTCATTATTAAAACACGAGCAAAGCCACTATTTCTAAGACAGATGACCTAGCCGTTAAACCTTTGTACTTGCTATAGTAACAGCCCCTTTTTACTTATCTTAAATAAATGCGGTCATTCGAGCATAAGACTTGCCCGCCTGTATTATCTCAGGAATAAAAATGAAAAAGTCGTTGTTGTTTACGCTATTTCTATTGATTTTTAGTTTTACCAGTTATGCCCACCAGCAAAGCACCGCTTACCTTACTTTAGAACAACAAACGAGTCATACACTTTCATTAACTGGCTCTTGGCAAGCCTCTGTGACTGATCTCGATAAAGCAGTAAACTTCGATAAAAATCAGGATAATGTAATTGCATGGCATGAAATTACCTCTCAGCAGCAAGCAATTTTTAACTATCTAAATAGCCATTTGATTGTTTTACAGCAACAACTAAGCTGCAAGATCGCTTTTGAAGGTGAGCTCAGCGTGAATAACCACTTTAATCAATCGTACATTCATGTGCCACTACAAGTAGATTGCCCTTCTGATAGTTCAATAACGATTAATTACACTGCCTTGTTTGAATTAGATGAGCATCATCAAGCAATTGCTGCTATTGCTAACTCAAGCCGCGTGTTTACAGAAAACACGCCAAAACAAGTTATCAACTTTAAAGAGCAAAGCTTTATCACAACATTTGTTGAATATGTACAGCAAGGCATATTACATATTTGGATGGGCACAGATCATATTTTGTTTTTAATCGCTCTATTGCTTGGCTGTGTATTGGTGCGTAAGCAAGGTGAGTGGCAACGTGTCGAGTCAAAAAAACAAATCCTTGTCGATACAGCGTGGATCATCACTGCATTTACGCTCGCTCACTCAATGACCCTCACAGCAACTGCAATGAATATCATATCGCCAAACACACGTTGGGTAGAATTAGGTATCGCGCTTTCAGTTTTATTTGCTGCCGTTAATAACATCTGGCCGATGATTGTACGTTTAGGTTGGATCACCTTCTGCTTTGGTCTATTGCATGGTATGGGATTTGCGAGTGTATTAGGTGAGCTTGGCTTATCGAATGAATACCAGCTAATGAGTATTTTAGCGTTTAATTTAGGGGTTGAGATAGGTCAACTAGTTATTTTAGCCATTTGTTTACCGCTACTAATGCTACTTAGAAATAATCCCTGGTATAAAAAAGCCATTATGCCAGCAGGATCAGTGCTAATTGCAATTATGGCAATTCAATGGTCTATAGAGCGCTTTTAATGAGCGCTCTATTCAAATGGTAACAATAGAGTTTTCATTGCGGGGCGAAGAGCTTTTAGTAACTCATCAGTATCGAGGTCAGGGTTGAGCATTTTACGCAGTAAAAGGCCGCCCATCACAGAAAACATAACTTCAATACGAGCATTCACTTCATCAAGTGCCGTCCCTTGTAAAGGTCCTCTGTCACCAACTAATAAGTCACGCATAGAATCACGAGCATGGCTATCTGACTCACGTAATAAATTAGCCACTTTTTCATTGCGTGCAGCTTCTGCGAGCATTTCTAAATCAAGAGCACCTTGATTTAAATCGGTATGGCGTTCAACACCTCTACCCAGGCCATCAAGCAATACAGTGACACGATCGCCGGGTTTATCTGCAAATTCTTTAAAAATTGAGAACATTTCTTCCATGTCACGTTCGACAATTGATTCTATAATTGCCTCTTTGCTGGCGAAGTAATTATAGATATGGCCAGCGCTCATGCCTGCGGTTTTAGAAATTTCCGCCATTCCTGCGCCATGGTAGCCCTTACGTCGAAAACAATCAGCCGCGGCACAGAGCACTTGATTACGTCTTGCTTCGGCAAGAGCAGGGTCATTGTGTCTTTTCGTTTTTTGCGTCATGGTTTCTCCAAGCTTTACTGACTACAGTTAACTTTAATTTAAACAAGGTTTACAGGATCTTAATCTTTGCGGAGAGTCAAAACAACTAAGAACCTGCAAAACCTTAAATAAATTATGCTTTTGCAGATTTATTGCACAGCTTTTTGTGCATTCCAGCCGCCACCGAGTGCTTTATACAAATGAATTTGGCTCGCCAGATACGCTTGCTTACCTAATATTAACTGTTGCCCAGCACTGTACCAATTTCGTTGTGCGTCCAATACTTGCAAGTAACTGTCTGCGCCCTTTTGAAAACGAGCATCCGATAAAGTAAAAGATAGCTCATTACTTTGATACAAGTCATTGAGGGCATCTAACTGATGCATATAACCTTCACGATCAGCAAGGGCATCAGAGACTTCTTTGAATGCTTGCTGTATGGTTTGCTCATAGCTGGTTAGTGCTATTTCTTGCTGAGATTGTGCAACATCAAGGTTGGCTTGGTTGCGGCCCATGTTAAAAATAGGCAAATTGATAGATGGTACAAAACTCCATGTGCCTGAACCTGAATCAAAAAGATTACTTAAGTCAGCAGAAGCCGTACCCGCATTCGCGGTTAAACTGATGCTTGGATAGAATGCCGCTTTTGCCACCCCAATATTTGCATTGGCTGCAAGTAAATCATGCTCAGCAGCCTTAATATCTGGTCGTTGAGTAAGCAGTTCTGACGGCAAACCAACCGGCACATCTGGTAAGCTCAGTACATCATCTATACTTTCAGTTGGTAATAAATCCGCAGTGACGGTTTTACCCACTAAAAAGTCGAGCGCATTTTTATCGCGCTTTAACAAGCGCTGATAATTCGCAATATCGACCTTAGCCGTTGCCACAGTACTCTCAAGTTGTGATAGCGTTAACTGAGAAGCAGCGCCAAGAGCAAATGTTTTACGAGTTAGCTCTAAAGACTCTTGCTGAGACTTTAAAGTCTCGTTGGCGAGCGCCAACAGCTCTTTGTCCGTCGCATAGTTAAGCCATGCATTCACTAATTCTGAAATCAAACTAATGCGCACACTGGTTAAACTATATTCAGCTGCATAGAGGTTTTGTAAAGCTTGTTCAGATTGGTTACGTACTTTACCCCAAAGGTCAATTTCATAAGCAGTTAAGCCAACTGTAGCTGAATAATTTTCAGAAATAGTTGCTTGGCCAGTACCAGATAAATCAGCAGGAAGACGCTGACGCGTACCCGACGCATTTAGATCAATGCTTGGGTATAACGCTGAATCTTCAATCTGGTACATTGCTCTTACCTGCTGCACATTTAGTGCAGCAGTTTTGATGTCTTTGTTGTTTTCAAGTGTTAGCGCAATCAACTGTTGAAGTTGCGTATTACTGAAAAATGACTGCCAATTTAGTGCATTGATATCACCTGCTGTACCTTGGATATCATAGTTTTGTGCAACGGGTAATTCACGTTGCTCCATATCTGGCGCCATATTACAGGCAGATAACATAAGTGCAGCAACAGACACTGAGATAAGTTTTACTTTCATTATACCTGCTCCTCATTGTTTGACTTTGTTTTGCCAGGGAATACACGACGCACTAGTACAAAAAACAATGGCACAAACAACACAACTATGGTCGATGACGCAAGTGTACCGCCAATAACAGCAATACCTAGCGCATTTTGTGCACCTGAACCTGCACTTGATGCAATTGCAAGAGGTAGTACACCGCACACAAATGCCATTGATGTCATAAAGATTGGACGTAAACGCAGGCGAATGGCTGCCACGGCTGCATCGACAAGCTTCATACCTTCATCCATTTTATGAATAGCAAACTCTACAATCAAGATGGCATTTTTTGATGCAAGACCAATAGTGGTTAATAGACCAACTTGTAGATAAATATCATTTGATAAGTTAAATACAAATGAGGCAATCGAAGCACCAAATACCCCTAGCGGTACAATCAGCATAACCGCCGCAGGGACTGACCAGCTCTCGTATAACGCCGCTAGACATAAGAATACAACCAGCAATGAAAGTGCATAAAGTAATGGTGCTTGACCACCACTTAAACGTTCTTCATATGAAATACCTGTCCATTCGAACGACACACCAGGCGGTAACTTCTTAACCATTTTTTCAACTTCGGTCATCGCTTGGCCAGTACTGTAACCCGGCGCTGCAGCACCTTGGATTTCCATCGCAGAGAAGCCATTATAGCGCTCAAGACGCGGTGAGCCATAAGTCCAATATGAATGAGCAAACGCAGTAAATGGTACCATGTCACCATTTGCATTACGTACATACCACTTATCTAAGTCTTCTGGCACCATGCGCGATTCAGGTGTGCCTTGTAGGTACACTTTTTTCACGCGACCACGGTCAATAAAGTCATTTACATAGCTACTACCCCAGGCCGTCGATAACGTGTTATTAATGTCTGCTTGAGTAAGACCTAACGCTTCTGCTTTCGCTAAATCTATATCAAGCTCAAGCTCTGGTTTATCTTCTTGACCATTAGGACGTACACCTGATAGCACTGGGTTTTGCGCAGCCATACCTAAAAACATATTTCGTGCTTCAAGTAATTTCTCGTGACCTAAGCCAACTCGGTCTTGAAGGTATAATGTAAAACCATTTGCAGTGCCAAGCTCGACAACAGCTGGTGGTGGAAAAGCAAACACGAATGCTTCTTTAATCGTTGAGAAGTATCCCATGGCTTTACCAGCAACCGCCCCCACTGATAGATCTGGGCGCTGACGCTCATCCCAATGTTTTAAACCAACAAAACCGATTGCCGCGTTTTGACCCGAACCTGCAAAGCTAAAACCTGTTACCGTAAAGATAGATTTAACCGCTTCTGATTGATCTTCTAAGAAGTGGTGTTCCATCTTTTCAACAACTTTTAAGGTTTGCTCTGTTGTCGCACCTGCAGGTAGGCTTACTTGGTTAAACAAAATACCTTGGTCTTCATCTGGTAAGAATGCCGATGGTAATTGTGAGAAAATAAACACCATGCCACCCACAATTAAACCGTAAATAAGTAAATAGCGTTTACTGTGTTTGATCATGCGAGACACAAAACCTTGCGCACCCGAGTTTGTTTTATCAAAACCACGGTTAAAACCAAGGAAGAAACGACCAATAAATGATTTATTATTGTGAACATGGCTTGGTTTTAAGATGGTCGCACAAAGCGCTGGCGTTAAAATCAATGCAACCAGTACTGATAAGCTCATCGCTGTGACCAAGGTAATTGAGAACTGGCGATAAATAACACCGGTTGAGCCAGGGAAGAACGCCATAGGCACAAATACTGCTGAGAGCACCATCGCAATACCAACAAGCGCACCTTTGATTTCGTCCATTGATTTACGTGTTGCTTCAAGTGGAGACAAGTTCTCTTCGGTCATTACACGTTCAACGTTTTCAACGACGACGATTGCATCATCAACCAGTAGACCAATAGCAAGCACCATAGCAAACATAGTTAAGGTATTAATAGAGAAGCCAAAAACCTGTAAGATAGCAAACGTACCTAGCAATACCACAGGCACTGCAATAGTAGGAATAAGTGTTGCTCTGAAGTTCTGTAAGAATAAGTACATTACCAAGAACACCAGCACGACAGCTTCAATCAGCGTACTGACTACTTTCTCAATTGAAAGTGATACGAATGGCGTTGTATCGTAGGGAACAACCGTTTTTAAGCCTTCAGGGAAGAAAGGCTCAAGCTCTGCAAGTGCAGCTTTTACGCCATCTGCTGTATCAAGTGCATTAGCACCGCTGGCAAGCTTAACACCTAAGCCTGATGCTGGTTTACCGTTAAAACGAGCTACAACACCGTAGTTTTCACCACCTAGTTCAACATCTGCAACGTCACTTAAACGAACAACTGAACCATCAGTATTAGTTTTTACAAAGATATTTCTAAATTGCTCAGGTGTTTGTAAACGGCTTTGTGCAGTCACTGTCGCATTAAGTTGCTGGCCACTCACTGCTGGCAAGGCACCCAGTTGACCTGCCGAAACCTGTGCATTTTGGGCACTGATTGCTGCACTAATATCAGCAGGAGTTAACGAGTACTTGAGTAATTTAGCTGGGTCTAACCAAATACGCATTGCATACTGAGAACCAAACAGCTGTACTTCCCCGACACCGTTAACCCGAGAGATAATATCAAGCACATTTGATGAAACATAATCACCGATATCGATGTTGTTCATACTACCGTCTTCAGAAACAAATCCTACAACCATTAGGAAGTTACGTGCTGATTTTGCAACCGAGACACCTTGACGTTGAACTTCTTCTGGTAATAACGGTGTTGCCAACGACAGCTTGTTTTGTACTTGAACCTGTGCGATATCTGGGTCTGTATCCGCAGTAAAGGTTAACGTTAGAGTAGCTGAGCCATTAGATTCTGACGTTGACGACATGTAGAGCAAGCCATCTAGCCCTTTCATTTTTTGTTCAATAACCTGTGTAACCGTATCTTCTAGAGTACGGGCCGACGCACCAGGGTATGAGGCTTGAATACTAATTGCAGGCGGTGCAATTGATGGATATTGCGCAACTGGCAAACTTCTAATTGCTAAGATACCTGCCAGCATAACTACGATAGCAAGTACCCATGCAAATATGGGCCGATCAATAAAAAATCGTGACATTAAGTTTCTCCGTTACTGGCTGTTAGCTGCTGATTCTGCAGGCATTGCATTGACTGGTGCACCTGGGCGGATTTTCTGTAAACCTTCAACAATCAACTTATCGCCATTGTTTAGGCCGTCTGTCACTAACCAGTTTGAACCAACAGTACGATCAGTTTTAAGCACGCGTGCTTCTGCGGTGTTGTCTTTGCTTACAACCATGGCAGTAGGCTCACCTTTGGTATTTCTACTGACACCGCGCTGCGGTGCTAAAATCGCATCATTTTTGACACCTTCAACAATCACTGCGCGAACATACATACCAGGCAGAAGTAATTTTTCAGGATTAGGAAATTCAGCACGTAAGGTGACTGAACCAGTGCTTGGGTCAACCGTTACTTCTGAGAATTGTAACGTGCCTTTATGTTGATAAGTGCTGCCATCTTCCATCTTTAATTCAACTTTTGAATGTAAAGCAGCATCTTTATCAAGTTCACCGGCAGCGATCGCTTTTTTCAAACGTGTTAATTCACTGCTCGATTGAGTTAAATCAACATAAATAGGATCTAGCTGAGTAATTGTTGCTAACGCAGTTGCTTGATTAGCGCTAACTAGGGCACCTGCTGTTACATCTGATTTGCCAATTTGGCCGCTAATTGGTGCTAATACTTTGCTATAGTTCAAGTTAATTTCAGCTGTTTTAAGCTGTGCCTGAGCTGTTAGTAAGTCTGCTTTTGCACCTTTATATGCAGCATCTGCTTCATCATAATCTTGTTGGCTTACAGCTTTGATACTCAACAACTCTTTGTAACGTTCAGCTTTTGCTTTGGCATTAGCAATACTTGCTTGAGCTTTAGAAATAGCAGCTTTACTGGTAGCTACTTCAGCTTCAAATGTAGACGGATCAATTTGATATAAGGCTTGGCCCTTTTCAACTTCAGCACCTTCAACGAACATACGCGACTGGATAATACCGTTAACCTGCGGACGAATTTGCGCGATACGTGAAGCAGCAACACGACCTGGTAATTCTTTAGTTAGCGTAAGAGGTTTGCTTTGCATCTCAATAACGCCAACAGGTACAGCTTGAGCTGCCTGCGTTTGCCCTTGAGCCGATTCTGATTGGCCGCAGCCTGATAATAAAACAGCACCAGCCAAAGCTGACACTGCAAAAAATGGAATGCGAGAGCGCTGCATGTGTATTTCCTTAGTTTAGAGTGAACGATCATTCTAAACTAAAAAAGGCACAGATCAACCATATTTAAATAACTTTACATTAAATAAATAACTTGCTGTAAAGCATGTTTTGTTCAAAAGAAATAAAACGAATAGAAGGTTTGATATTATAACTGATAGCTTGTTAAAAAAATCGTTTTAAAACTATCAGTTATACTAAATTCGCTAGATTAACTGAGCTCTTCGCCTAAGCACATACCCATTGCACGAGCGCTTGAAATTAACGAGTGTTCTAAAGGAATAACACGATATTCAGAGGTAGCTTCTTTTAAACTGATTGGTTTAATTTCTCCGTCTTTACTGACAGGTATAAAACCAAATCGGCCTTGTTTAACAAGCTCGAATGCTTGCACACCAAATTCGGCTGCTAATACTCTATCGAACGCATTAGGTGTACCACCGCGTTGAATATGACCTAGTACTGTCACTCTCACATCTAGATCAAGTGCGACTCGTATTTGTGAAGCCAAATGCTCTGCAATACCACCAAGAATTGGGTTTTCATAACCAAACTCATTTGATTGTTTACTCACTACACTGCCAGCAAGTGGTTTAGCCCCCTCTGAAATGACAATATTGGCAAATCCATGCCCTTTGTCAAAACGTGATTTAAGTTTTGCTTTAATCGCTTCAATATCGTAAGGAATTTCTGGAATAAGGGCTACTTCAGCGCCTGCTGCAATTGCTGAATGCAAACAAATCCAACCTGCATCGCGACCCATGACTTCAGTTACAATCACCCGGTTGTGACTTTGTGCTGTTGGTATTAATCGATCAATGGCTTCTGTGGCGGTGTCGACAGCAGTCTGAAAACCTATTGTGTAATCAGTGCCATATAAATCATTATCAATGGTTTTTGGCACGCCGACAATATTTAAGCCATGCTCAAATAGATGCTGAGATACTCTGTGTGAACCATCACCACCAATATTAATAACGGCATCAAAACCAAGTTGCTTAATAATACTAATTAACTCATCAGAGCGGTCAATAAACACTTGTTCACCCGCTATTTCAGCAGGAAATGCGGTTGGGTTCCCTTTATTAACGGTTTCTAGAATTGTTCCACCTCGAACATGAATACCCGCCACCACTTCACTCGTTAAGTGTATAATATCATTTGGTTTTTCAAGCACACCACAATATGCTCTTCGGCTACCATACACCTGCCAATTACCATCATGTTCGGCTGCTTTAACCACCGCTCTGATCACCCCATTAAGCCCAGGGCAATCACCCCCACTTGTTAATAGCAGTAATTTTTTCATCGTGTTACCAACTTCGTTCACTGATTAATTACAGATTAGCTTATATATTGAACTTTCGCGTATGACTTACATCAACTAAAACGCGGTTTTTTATGTGTAGAAAACAGCGCCACAAAAAGCACTAGTAATACATACTTAGGCAAACTAGTCAGTAAAGTGGTGTTATCAATATTTGCAGAAAAGGTGTTAACAGCAAAATATAAATGCAGCGCTAAAAATGGTGTCAGCAATATAAAATATGAATACGCTTTGTCTCTAAGATACAGCGACTTACTAATGAGTAAAAACACTAAAAGTAAAGCTAATAAAGGAAGGCCTAAAGTAACGATATCAACCATTGATAAAGCAAAGTTAGGTGACAATTCATAAAGGGCTGAAAGTACTTCAGTTGGAATCGCAATAGCTGATCCATAGCCTATAACGGGTATAGATAAATAGGCAAATAAACAGCCAAAAATAGATAAAAGTAGTACGTTATATTTCATAACTCCATTCCATGGTTTGTTCATTATTAGTCTTACGCTAACTAATAATGAACAAATAATCCACTACTTTTTCAGTATCTTATACTGTTAAAAGGTCTTAACTTTAAAGGCTAGGTTTTCTACCGCACAGCCTGTACTGCTTGTGTTTACACGGTAGTAATGAGTGTTTTCAGTAGCATTTAAATCCAATAAAAACTCATCATGCTGTGCTACTGCTTGTTGCTCTTGTGTTAAACACATAGCTTGTACAAGCGAGCGTAATTTAGCATCTGAAAATATGGTGCCGAAACGCTGCATCGGCAGTGGCGGAATTTTAATACTAGGGAGTGCATTATCAACAGTTCGTTTAGCTAAGTTAAAGCCATCCTTTGTTACATCAATAACCGTACCTGCAGGCCAATAACTAATAGCTCCGCTATTTTTAGCGTCTGATTGAACATGCACAACACCGCTTTTACCAATAACAGTCATTAAGGAAGTTCCACCAGCTCGTATTGATACAAGCGCTGTAGTTTCATCAACCCCAAAGCCATGTTTTTGCCCTGTATCTGCCAATAATCTAGCTAAACGCATTGTTCTGTTGCGCTCGCTAAAGTGTGTATCAAGAACACCGTACGTAAAGCTACCTAGCCCACCTTGTTTTTCATAAGTTAGGCTATCAGACGAAAGCTTATTACTGCACTCATTTTCACAGCGCTCACTTGGAGGTGAAACAGCAAACGAGCCTTCTCTCATTGCCGCTAAACTTGTACCATTTGAAATCATCGGCACTGAACCATATTCATTTTTACCACCACTTTGCACAGCAGTGCCTGCACTTGTGCCAACAAGTAATGGTCTTTGTAAAATTGCGTGAGTCCAAGGATATTGCTTACCGTTAACATCAAACAGTACTTTTCTGGTTAAACTCTGATCGCCACCGTTAAACATCATCCCCGTCGCGTTTTCAATTAGCTTAACTAAATGATCTACCCCTTTATCACAAAGCACTTTTTCGGCCTTAATTCGATCAGGGTAAATAGTCTCACGGTTAAAAACCCCCATAGAGTCAGTGCGTAAAGAATCCAAACTTTCACATTGCTTACTCGTAATCGCTTTTGCTAAGGCGGGGGTTAGAGGTAACCAGCTTGATTCTACCCCCTTAAAGTTTAATAGCCCTTCATAAAAGTCAGCTGATTCATATGGATCTCGGCTAGAGGCTGTAACAGCCAAAATTGTTGGTGATTTGGTGGTTGTTTTTAATGAAGCAGCAACAAAATCTAAAATATCTGTAGTAGAGGTTTCTGTAGTTAAGTCTTTATACACTCGCTCTGTAATTCTTTGTTTTTGTGTATTAAGAATAACAACTTCTAATATATCAAATACGTAATTAAATTCATTTTCAGATAGAGACGATAGCACCTGATTATCAAGATCTCGCCAAGCCCATAACAAAGTTGCTTTACTGACTTTTTGGAACTCTTTATGTGTTAATTTATTTAATACAGCAACAACATGGTCTCGGTGCTTTGTATTGTTGTTAGGCCAAAATTGGTCAATTTTTTTAATTGATTGTTTTGTTACGCTAAAAACATTCTCTTGCTTACCGATTATGCTTTCTTTTGTTGAGCAATTCTTTGGTTTGCTACTTGAACAGATTTCTAGGTCACTACCAACCATAACTAAGGTTTGATTTGCAGGCTCAGCAAAACATAATGACGGAAGTAACGCAGTACCTGCAAGTAATGCACTGCGAGAAAATAAGGATAACTTTTTAAAAATGCGCATGTATCGGTATTTAGCTGTATAAAATTAACAAAAGTATACCGACTTTTTAGATTGCTGAAAATGAAAGATAGAGGCGCATTATGCGCCTTCATTGCTAGTGATTCTAGATACTAATAGTTGCTCAACTTTCACCCCTTCAACATCGACAACCTCAAACTTATAGCCAGCAAAGTTTATAAACTCTGCACGCTTTGGCAGGCGTTTCATGGTGTAGATCAAAAATCCTGCGACTGTTTCGTAATGAGACTGTTCTGGGAACTCTTCAATTTCAAGTACCTTTGCAAGCTCTACCACTGGGGTTAAACCATCAACTAACCAGGATGAATTATCACGTTGAATAATTAACTCTTCACCTTGATGGCTAATTAAATCGCCCATGAACCCTTTCATTAAATCTTTAACAGTGACAATACCGACCATTAGCGCATATTCATTAACCACAACGGCAAACGGCTCTGCCGCTTTTTTAAAGGTATTTAACGCCTCTGAAAGACTCAATGTTTCTGGCAGGTAGAAAATGTCGCGGCTTATCAATTCATTATCTATTTCGGCAGTTTGTCCTTTTAGTACTTTGCGCAAAATATCTTTTGATTCAACCGAACCAATTAATTTATCTAAACTGCCATCACACACTAAAAAGTGATTATGAGGGTGCTCAATTATTTTGGTTACTACTTCTTGAGCATCTGCTTTGACATCAAAAAACACAATTTGATCACGAGGCGTCATCACACTCGATAAAAAGCGGGCTTCTAAATCAAATACATTGCCAATTAACTCATATTCTTGTTGCTGCAAGCTGCCGTACTCTGCCCCTGCATCCATCATCGCGACGATGTCTTCTGTGGTAACAATATCTTCTCTCTCTGCAGGTACTTTAAACGCGCGTAAAACCAAATTAGTAATACCATTAAAGAAAACAACAAAAGGTGTTAGCGCAAAAGTAACCCAGCGCATAATAGATACCACATTAACAGCAACCGCCTCAGGCATAATCATCGCTAAGCGTTTTGGTAACAAGTCAGCAAATAAGATAAACAAAGAAGTAATACTAAAAAACGAAATCAAAAAGCTAACTTGGCTCAGTAACGGACCTTGATAAATCATCCCTAAAACTTGTTCGATATAAGGAGATAATGCTTGCTCACCAACAATCCCCCCCAAAATCGCAATCGCATTTAAGGCTATTTGTATCATCGCAAAAAATGCTCCAGGTTGCTCTTGTAAGCTAAGCACTGCTTGGGCTTTTTTATTTCCTTCGTCCACCATAACTCGTAATTTGATCTTACGAGATGCAGCAATCGCTATTTCGCTCATTGCAAACAATGCACTGATCAAAATTAAAATCATAATAATGAGTAAATCACTCATTGTAGCTCCTAATAATTAAGCGCATTCAGAGTGTTGAATGCAAACAACTTTTTGCTCGTTTAGGCTAGCTAGAGTTTGGCGAGAATGGACAAAAAGCAGCTGATTATAGCCACTTTGTAGCATTCAACAAGTGCTATTTTTAATCGTTAGCAGCAAAGCCTTTGTTTAATTTTTCAAGAGTCACAGGGTTGATGTTTTTATTGCAAGCGAAGTATAACTGAGGTGTTCCGACGGGCAGTTTTAATATCGGTTTTAAATCTTCAAGCGTGTTATCGCCATCACGTTCATATTTAAACTGTTCATCGCTGAGGATGACTAAATCTATACTTGAGCGTCTGCTTTTAAGCACATCATAAATGTTGTCAAAACTATCAAGTAAGATCAGCTGATTGCGCTCATCAAAGCCATTCTCTTTTAAGTATATGTGTGAATAGTTATTTTTTAAAACTGCAATTCGGTATTTTTTAGCTTCATCAATATTAGCTATTTTTACTTGTTCAGATTTAAAAGAATAAAATGACGCCGAAAAACCACCAATGCGGGCTATCCAATTAAATTTGTCTTCACGTGAAGGAAGCCTTGCCATAGAAAAGATACAGGTATTGCTGTCACGTAATGCTGCGTTATACGAAATTGACCAAGTGTTTACAGAAAGCTCATAATCCAATCCACTTTTTTCTAGACCTGATTTAACTTGATCAACCACAGTTCCAGTTAATACGCCGTTTTCATTTAGGTATTGAAAATTAGGGAAATTTTCGGTCACCACTGTAATTGCTGCAAAACAAGGTTGCAGAAATAGCAGCAATGACAGGGTTAGAATTGTGCGCATAATGAGCGATACCAAATAAATTATAATTATTTTTTATAATAATATAGCTCGAAGTTGCAGATATTGAAATATTATTTAGTAAAAAGGAATGAGCGGAAACGGGGTGTTTCCGCCCTAGAGTCAATTACTTATTTATTGCATTAATCAAAAATGCTGAGATTTTAGCACCTTCTCTAAGTGTTGTTTCAGAACTTGTTTGACCGATTAATGAGCTGTCTGTGAATGGCGCAATTTCCATCATGTCAGCACCAGTAATTGGGAACTCGTCAGCCAACGCAACTAGAATATCTAAAGCATGTTGTGGTGTTAAGCCACCTGCTTCTGGTGTCCCTGTCGCTGAAGCAAAACTTTCATCAAGTGCATCAATATCAAAGCTTACATAAAGCTCATCTACATTATCAGCCTTAAGTTGTGCAATTACCTCTTCAGCAACTGCTTTAGCACCACGTTCGATGATTTCGTGGGCCCAATGTTGTTTAACACCAAAAGTGTCTTCCCAATGTTGCTTAGGCTTACCACTAGAGCGAATACCAAATTGAATTAAATTACGCGGCGCCGGTAAATACTCAAGGATATGTGTACACCATGAACCAAAACATAAATCGATACCTAAACGTTCAACTAATAAGTCAGTATGAGCATCAAAGTGAATGATTGCGGTGCGTTTACCTGCATCACGTTTTGCTTTTAAGTAAGCTTTAGTCAGCGGGTAGCTAATTGAATGGTCGCCACCGATACCAAAAATACCCTTATCAGGATAGTTTGCATAAAAGCCATCACAAACATCTTCGGTGATAGACAAAGGTGATACATGGTATTCACTGTTTTCATCTGCATATAACGCTTTTTGGCAGTTTGTGATAGTCGCATCGTTAAGGTATTTATCATGTAATAAATGTGGGATTACACGTACATCACCCAAATCAAAAGCGCGAGCTTGAGGTTGTTGATCAATCAAAGTAGAGCGCAAAAACAATGGTCCCCAATTAGCACCACGTAAGATACCACCGCCACAGTCAGAGCTAATACCTAAAATAACGGCTTTGTGTTCAGAGTCAGTCAGTGTTTCAAGTGACTCTTTCCAAAGCACATCAACATTGTCTGTTTGGCCGTATAATTTAGTACGCAGCGCATCTTTACGTTCTTTTGCTGTATTGACTGTAAATACGCCATCGCCAGGAGGACAAAGACACTGACTTAGTTTTTCATGGAATGCTTTTTGTGTGTTACTCATCTCTACTCCGCTGATCATTATCTGCATATTCATGCGTAATAAAAAAAGTTACGCAATCAGGTTTGTGTATCGTTTAGATTTTTGAGGCTAAACAAATACTTGCCCAACCAAACTTATAACTCTCTGAAATTAAAAGGTTATAATTTTAATGCAGAAGAATTTAAACTGCTCTAGTCAAATAAGAGCGCTGTATTTGGGCAGGTATAACATGCGCGAAAAGAAAGTCAAATTTTGCGGCAACCTACTCGATTGCCGCTATAGATTTATATTCAAGCGAAGTGAATACTCATTATTCATAGCCTCTTGGCTTCTTGGTTTTGATAACGGCAATATACGCATGCCAGCTGGCGTAGCTCAATAAAGGCATAATGACAATAAAACCAGCAGTGCCAGTAATAAAGCCTACAAACACTAAGCACAGAATTAACCCAGCCCAAACAACCATGGCACCAAAATTTGTTTTAACCGCGTTCATAGAAGAAATTACCGCAGTCATAATATCAACACGGCGCTCCATCATAATTTGCGGGGTAAATGCAGAAATAGCGAATACAGTCACCAGCAAGATACCGCCGACAATACTGCCGAGCGTTAAGAATGCAGATAACTGCTCAAAAGTCGGGTTAACAACGTTCGGGTACAATGCATGAATAAGAGCTGCTAAACGCATCCATACAATCATAATCACCATTAACAACACGGCAAAGCCCCATTCACCTGCAGGGTTTCTGAACATCGATTTAAGACTGTGCATTAAAGTGGGCTTGTGACCTTTTTCAAGCTCCCAAGCAACATCATAAAGACCAGCGGCAAATGCAGGGCCTATTAGTGCAAAGCCAACTACGGCAGGTAAAATAACCAAGTGTGTATCAAACTGATAAACAAAATACATGATAGTCGCAGGTATCAAGGTAAATACTAATCCGTATACTAGACTTAGTATGGGAGCATTAGCGATATCTTTAAATGCGAGTGCCAACCAATGAAAAGGCGCACCGATTGAAATTTTCGAGCTTTCTAAACAGCGTGCAAACTCATGGTGTTTACTCATAGAAGATGAAGCAGGCATAATATATCCTCTTTTATCGTTACTTCTTTAGGTTTAGGTTATCTGTGCAATTCTTGCAACATTAGTAATCTAATAGGACATCTGTCCTGTACTTTAAACACATATGATTAAAGTATTACGCTTTAGACAAAAATAAGGTTTAATAATGGAAAAGGTATTTCACTTAGGGCTTACTCGTCAGGACTTAAACGGCGCAACCCTTGCGATTGTCCCAGGCGATCCTGACCGCTCAGCACGCATTTCAACACTTCTCGATAACCCAGAATGCTTAGCGAAGACCCGTGAATTTCATGTATACCGAGGTGAGCTAAACGGCCATAGCGTTGTAGTTTGTTCAACCGGTATTGGCGGACCATCTACATCAATCGCTGTTGAAGAACTTGCCCAGCTAGGTATAGATACCTTTTTGCGAATTGGCACGACCGGTGCTATTCAGCCACACATTAATGAAGGCGACATTTTAATTAGCCAAGCCTCAGTTCGTTTAGACGGCGCAAGCCAGCATTTCGCACCGCTAAGCTATCCTGCAGTGTCTGACTTTTTTGCTACTCAAGCTATGGTAAATGCGTGTGATAAGTTAGGGATTAGCTTCCATATTGGTATTACAGCATCTAGTGACACCTTCTATCCAGGACAAGAACGTTACGATACCTATTCTGGCTATGTTCCTCGTTCATTCCAAGGCAGCTGTGAAGAATGGCAAAAACTAGGCGTGATGAATTATGAAATGGAATCAGCAACACTATTTACTATGTGTGCAGCACTTGGCTTGCGTGCAGCGTGTGTTGCAGGTGTATTAGTAAATCGTACTAAACAAGAAATTCCTAATGTTGACCACGGCGAGATTGAGAAAAAATCAGTCGCCGTCGTCATTGAAGCTGCAAAACTATTGCTAAACTAATCGTTAACTAGTTTAGCAACACAGTGTTCAAATGCTGGTGGGTTTTCAAAACTTGCCAGCACACTTTTAGCCACCTCATACTGATTTTCAGCCCCTTGTGTTTCTAGCAAGGTTATTGACTTAACCGTTTTATCATCAAAAGTTAAACCCGCAAGATAAAACTGACTCAACGCACTTTGTAGCGGAGAAAGGCTTGGACTATAAGCTGCATTTTCTGCATAGCTTCCGTAAAAGTCACCTTCTGTATATGTACTTAATCTAACAGCACTAAAATTACCTGTATATGGTACGTATGCATTAAGCGCCAATTGAACTAGTTTTTCATCGTTAATACTCGTTTCTGCAAATTGCTTATCTCTTTGTTTATGTGAAAACAAGCATTCTTCATTACCTAAATCTTTTGGACCAAATGAATGTGGTAACAACTCATGTAGGTTAAAGTCCCGTTCTGGCAATAAAATCTCAAGTGAGTCTGCGGTGCTCAATTCATTCATAAATTGACGGCAATAACCACAAGGTGCATCACTGATAGCAATTTTTTGAACTGCTTGCGCGCCGTTAAGCCACGCATTATTAATCGCTGATTGCTCAGCATGTACAACCAAACTTAATGCTTGATGAGAAAACTCGACATTAGCACCAAAATAAAAGTTTGTTTCGCCTTGTTTGTTTAACCCAACTGCAACAGCACCCACATAAAATTTAGAAATAGGTGCGACAGAAAATAAACTTGCGACGGGTACACAGGCTTTTTGTAACTCAAGTTGGCTAACTTCGAACTGCTGACAAAGAGAAGAAATATCTGATTGAGATAAGATGCCACGCTGCTTTTTAAGCTGGGCAAAAAGAGAGTTTTTTTGTTGTTCATTGAAGCTAAACGGCTCAGATTTTTGAGCTAGTTTGCTTGCATCTATCCTAGTTGCTGTCATAACAAATTATAATTATTAATTGGCTAAACAGTTTAAAAGGTTACGTATTGAATTGCTAGGTTTTGGCGTTAAACATCCCGATTATTAGCACAAAAAAAGCTAAAAATTAGCGGTATTTGTAAGCCCAGATATACAAAAATATTTCCAATAGCTAAGCTCAGCATTTATTGATGCACTAACCAGTTTTTAGCTTTGTTAAAACATTCAAAGTTTTCAGCTTGTAAGTTATAGCGCTTTGCTTTTTGCATAAATAAATCGTGCATAAATCCATCAAAACTTACCACAATAGCCACTACAGCTTCTTTCAAAGAGTTTGCCACTTCCGGCATGATGGTGAATAAATCAGCAGGTGCGAAGTTGTGAGTCAATTCAGACACGTCAACGAGTATTTTTTCTGACCCATATAATACCGAGTATTGTTGGGCAATTTGGTAAAAATTAATCACATCCTGTGCACTAGCAGTCCCTCTTAACGTCATCATCACGAGTGACGTCGATGCATCATAAGTGATGCAAGTAGACACGTTTGGCATAAGTTACTCTAAAAAAGTGTGGGAGTTGTTTTTGGCTCAACGGTAGCTGATCTAAAAAGCTGGGCTATTTTATTGATATCACCCTTCCAGTCAATACCTAGCAATAAAATAGGTATGACCAGTTGCATATTTCATATTTTAGGATTAGTTTTAATCTGAAAATCTGCCATTCGAGTTCACACCCTATTTACTTTATAAACATGTAAGAGATTTCCTCTAAACAAATAAGCAATTTCAGATAAACCTGTATTTAGTTAAAATTTATAATGTAAAGCGTTATTAAGACAGTAAAAGGAGTGAGTGCTTTATGTACTCATTTTTAAAATGGATTGGTGTGCCATGAAAGCGCGTTTGGTTTTGCTCATTAGCTTTATACTATTGATTTTATTATATTCAACAACAATTAATGCAATGCCTAACAAAGAGTTTAATGAACTCAGACTTTCAATAAGGCAAAGCTATGCAAGTTCACCACAAGAAGGCCTAAAGTTTGTCAATGCCCTCATAGAAACTACCGAGCTAACATTAGAACAAAAGATTATTGCTACTAATTATAAAGCTTGGTTCTTATTAGAGACAGACGAGCTAGAACAAGCCATGGAAACCATTGTTAAGTACATGAATATGGTTTCTCAGTCTGATGAAAAAGACCTCATGTATGGCTATTTCAATATTTCAGGGGGGATTTATGCACGCTTAGGTCTATATGAAGAAGCCTTAGCTTACTATCGCGATGCCATGCCATTTGCACAATCTCGAGATGAACGTTTAGTTTATCAAACCGAAAATAATATCGCTTTGGTAAAGCTACGTTTAAACCGTTACAAAGAAGCTGCTGACTCGTTCACATACTATCGAGATTATGCCCGCAGTAAAAATCAAACTCTGAACGAATCATTTGCTAGTAATAACTTAGCGCTTGCTTTAATTGGATTAAAACAGTATTCAGACGCACTCAAGGTTATCAATGAAGCTATAGGGTTACAAAACCAACATAACTACACCACTCACCTTGCTTCAAGCCTAGTTATAAAAGCCAAAATATTACGTTTTCAAGGTTTTTTAGAAGACTCAGAAAAGGTACTAAACGAGGCTTCGACTCTTATTGAAAATAAAAAGCTTGAAAATGAGCAACTTAATATCATTTTATGCTTAGCAGAAACGTATGAAGCACAAGGTCATACTGAGAAAGCGCTCGATACACTAGCATCCGTTAACATACAAGCTGTTAGCCATACTAATTTTGAAGCCCTATTATCGATTGCAAAATTAACTGCAGAGCTTTACGAACAACAAAAAATTTATGCAAATGCACTAAGCGCTTATAAACAATATTCGTACATTAATGAAGCTATTTTAACCAGACAAGCAAAAGTGAACCTAGCTAAAGCATTAGCGGAAGCTGATGTAGCCGCAAAAGAGGTAAGAATTTCTGAATTGACTCGTGCTGAACAAATAAAAGCGACGAAAGCCAATGCATTTAAAGATCTCACTATTGTTGTAAGTATATGTTTAGTAATTATTTTATTTGGCTCTTTTATCGCAATTAATAGTATAGACAAACAAAAACAAAAATTAGCTAAAGCATTAAAACAGTTAAAAGATACTCAAAATCATCTTATTGAAATAGAAAAAATAGCGTCTTTAACAGCACTAGTATCCGGTATGGCGCATCAACTTAATACCCCTATAGGCACCATAGTTACAGCAAGTTCATTAATAGATGATTACATGGAAGGTTTAGAAGAAAAATTTAAAGCCCGAGAGCTTTCTAGCAAGCATTTTCATAAATTTATTACCGATACCAATAGTGCTAAAGACCTTGTGATCAACAGTATTAATCGACTTGCCGGAATTGTAGAAGAATTTAAAGCGCTTAATGTGTCTATACACCTAGATAAACCGATGAGCAAAATACAGCTTTCAAGCTTTCTTAACCATCGTTTATGTCCTTTGAGCAAACATCTTGGTAAACAAATTGATTTTAAAATTCATGGCGATGAAGCAACTATTACATCTTATCCAACTATTTTAAGTGATGTATTAAAAACCTTAGTTATTAATTCCTGTGAGCATGGCTTTGTTAATTCGGGTAAGGGAGTGGTCGAAGTTTCAGTCAAAGCGTTTACGCATGTGGTTGAAATTATCTATCAAGATAACGGTGTGGGAATCAGTGATGAAATTCTAAATGAAATATTTACCCCTTTTTACACCACTAATCTAGGGGGTAATCACTTAGGGCTTGGTTTAAACGTGGTATTTAACGCGGTTAAATACAACCTAAGAGGCAAAATCGGCGCCGAGTCATGTAAACACGGCGCACGATTTGTTATTAGCCTACCAATCGATGCTCAATTAGTAGATGACACTGGCTATTAACCGGTATTACGCATACCTGCTGCAATACCTGTCATCGTGATCATCAAGGCATTATCAATATCACTTGCAGAGTTTTCATCAGCTTCACGTGAACGACGCAGTAACTCAACTTGTAATAAGTTAAGTGGATCTGTGTAAGGGTTACGAAGCGCGATTGACTCTTTGATCCAAGGCTGGTCTGCAAGTAAGCTCTTTTGTGGGCTAAGCGATTGAACAAGCTCAATAGCCTCGCTCAATTCCTGACGTAACTTCACACCTAATGGCTTATATTGCTCAGTAACAAGTGCATCATCATAATGAGCACTTAACCATGTATCGGCTTTACTAAATACCATCTCTAGCATCTCTAAACGAGCACGGAAGAATGGCCATTTTAAGCTCATTTCGTGAAGTGTTTCGATGCCATATTTATCTAAAGCAGCTTTAAGGCCTGTTAATGCACCTAACCAAGCAGGCAGCATTAAACGATTTTGGCTCCATGCAAAGATCCATGGAATAGCACGAAGGCTTTCTACACCCCCATTCGGGTTACGCTTAGCCGGGCGAGAGCCCAAAGGTAATTTTGAGAGCTCTTGTTCTGGCGTTGCCATTCTAAAGTAAGGAACAAAGTTTTCATCATGACGCACAACTTGACGGTAATGCTCGCATGAGTCTGCACTAATAAGATCCATAACATCACGCCATTCACTCTTAGGCTCTGGCGGCGGCAATAAGTTACTCTCAAGTACCGCACCGGCATAAATATTTAAGCTTTGTAGTGCGACAGCAGGCAAACCAAACTTAAAGCGGATCATTTCACCTTGCTCTGTTACACGCAGGCCACCTTTTAATGAACCAGGAGGCTGAGAACGAAGCGCCTGTGCAGCTGGAGCGCCACCACGACCAACAGTACCACCACGGCCGTGGAATAAGATAAGCTCAATACCGCGCTCTTCGGCTAATTGAACGAGTTTATCCATTGCTTCATATTGTGCCCAACCAGCAGCCATCATGCCTGCATCTTTTGCTGAGTCTGAGTAGCCGATCATGACATTTTGCTGATTTTGAATATGACCACGGTACCAAGTGTTATCAAGTAAACATTCGATAACCTCTTTACCATTGTTTAAGTCGTCTAACGTTTCAAATAATGGCGCAACCGGTAAGTTAAACTTACAACCACTTTCTTTAAGCAGTAATTGCACTGCCAGTACATCAGATGCAGTACGTGCCATGGAAATGATGTACAAACCAAATGTTTGTGCGTCTTGCGCTGCTATCACATCAAACGTATCAAGTACTTCTTGTACTTCAGGGCTTGGCTGCCAATGTTTAGGTATTAGTGGTCTACGAGAGTTCAGCTCCGCAAGTAAGAATGCTTGTTTATCTTCTTCTTGCCATTGATGGTAATCTCCTAAACCTAAATAACGTGTTAGCTCTGAGAAAACATCACCATGACGTGACGAGTCCTGACGCACATCAAGTTTTGCAAGGCGCAAACCAAAGCTGTTAATGCGGCGCAGTACATCAAGTAGCAAACCGTCTGCCACCACTTTCATGTTGGTTTTAATTAGCGAGCGATAACACACTTCAATAGGGTGCTTAATTTGCGCAATATCGGTAATTAAATCTTCAGAGTCAGTGCGCTTTTTCTTAATTTTAGCGCCCAAATGCGTCACGGTTTCGGCAATTTGATTCTTTAATTTTTTAAGTACCGCACGGTAAGGTTCAAAGTCTTGCCCTGCAAGCTCAACTAATTCATCGCTTGCATCAGACATAGATAACTCATTACTTAGCGTCTCAATGTCACGCGAATACAAATCAAGTGCCATCCAACGGCCATGGTCTAACACTTGCTGAGTGACTTCAGCGGTTACAAACGGGTTACCATCACGGTCACCCCCCATCCATGAAGTAAATTCAATTGGGCTGAAATCAATCGGTAATTCAAGATCAAGCTCTGCTTTTACGTCTTCACCAAACTCGCGTAGAAAACGTGGAACGGCATGCCATAAGCTATTCTCAATAACTGCAAAACCCCATTTAGCTTCATCGATTGGCGTTGGGCGCGAACGACGAATATCGTCGGTATGCCAAGCTTGGCTAATAAGTTGGGCAATGCGATTTAATAAATCTGCACGTTCACTTGGTAAATTGTCTTTACGCTCTAAAGAGGCAAGACAATCACTTAATTCAACGTGTTTATTGATCATTGTACGGCGTGTCACCTCAGTTGGGTGAGCCGTGAGTACTAAATTGATGTGGAGTTTTGAGAGTGTTTGTGCCAAGTGATTAGGGTCCACTTGACCTTGCTTTGATGCAGTTGCTAACGCTTTTAATGTTTGAGTGAGAGGGTTTAGTTGGCAAAAACCAACATCATTAAAGCGCGAAACGGTATGAAATTGTTCTGCAACATTAGCAAGATTCAAAAAATGATTAAATGAGCGTGCAACCGGTAATAGTTCTTCATCTGTGAGAGCGTGTAGTACTTCGATAAGCGCTTGTCTGTCGGCTTCGTTACCACTACGTGACGATTTAGATAAAGCGCGAATCTCTTCTACCTTATCTAAAATGGCTTGTCCTTGTGCATCTTTAATGGTTTGACCCAGCATTTGTCCAAGCATACTAACATTACCGCGAAGTGCAGCGTATTGTTCACTCATTCTCATACTCCTTTCTTTAACTAAGTTGAAAGTACTTACTGCACAGTATTTAACCAAGCACGAACGCAGCTAAATACTGATCCCTTTTATTAATATCATTGTCAGCGTTAATTTAATAGATCGAATTTTCTAACATACTCGTAAAAAAGAATAACCAATCTGTAAACATAAAAGTGTAATGAATACGCAGCCTAGTCAGAGACTGTACTTTACAATATGGCCAATTGGTAAAATGGACTTACCAATTAAAATGATAAAATGCCTGTGAATTAAGGCATCTTTCATTTTTGTATGGTCAATTATTTATCAACCTATTTTATGTGTTTTAGTTTTGGCAAAAGACAACCAAGGTTACTAACACTTTATTAATTGGTGATAGTTTGAGCGAAAAAAATTTCGAATATTTTTATTACGGGTCATAAATGCAACTCTATATATTGTGTGGCACAAGCAGTGAAATCGCTAAAGCCTATTTCACTACTCTAAGAAAACAAATCAGAAGCGGTCATATCGTAACCATCAGTCGAAGTGAATTTAAGGCGCCTTTTGATGAAATATCAAACAATGAGATCAGCCACCAGCATTTTATAACTGATTACTCAGAGCAAAGCCTAAGAGGAATTGCCGTAGAATTAACTAGTAACCAATATGATTTAGCACAATTGATGATATTTAACGGCCTGCTGCATGATCCAGATAATGCACCTGAACGTAAACTTGAGCAAATATCTGAGCAGCATTTTATAAATAGCATGCATACAAACGCCCTACTGCCGATTCGCTGCGTGACTTTATTTTCAACGCTTTTAAAGCCGCATGTAGCAACGGTTGTATGTGCACTGAGTGCACGTGTTGGCAGCATTAGTGATAACAAGTTAGGCGGTTGGTATAGCTATCGGGCATCTAAGGCGGCACTAAACATGTTATTTAAATCTGCAGCGATTGAACTTAACAGACGCTATAAAAAATGCCACTGCGTGTTATTTCACCCAGGAACTACTGATACGCCATTATCAAAACCTTTTCAGGCAAATGTGCCCGAAGGGAAGCTATTTACCCCTGAGTTTGTAGCCGAGCAATTGTATTCATTGATAAGTGATGCTGACTATTTACAACAATCACAAAACCCTGCCTACTTTGACTGGCAAGGAAAACCCATAGACTGGTAACAGGACAATTATGCATTTTACAAAACAAGCCATTGCAGATCTAGAAAACCGCTACCGCGCCCATTTAATTAATAGTTTGTCGGGGTTTAAAAGTGCCAACTTAGTCGGCACACAAGATTGCAACGGCCAAACTAATCTAGCTATCGTGAGTTCAGTATTTCATCTCGGCGCGCATCCACCTTTGGTGGGTATGATAATCAGACCTCATTCAGTTCCTCGCCATACTCTAGAGAACCTATTAGCGACTAAGCACTATACGATTAACGATGTGAACAAAGATATCTATGATAAAGCACATCAAACATCTGCACGCTACGACAAAGACGAATCTGAATTTGATGCTACAGGGCTCTGCACTGAATACCTAAATAACTTCACAGCACCTTTTGTTAAAGAGAGCAAGCTTAAGTATGCTCTTGAGCTCAAAGAACACCACCACCTTGCCATTAATGGCACTGAGCTTATTATTGGAGAAATCACTGATATCTACTTAGATGAGGCTTGTTTGCAAGAAGACGGCTTTGTCGATATTGAAGCCATTGATACAGTCGCAGTTAGCGGGCTTGATAGTTACCATGTAACTGAACGTTTAGCCCGCTTAGCTTATGCTAAAAAGTAATCGCTAAATTTAAGCATTAGATTATGAATGGCTTAGGCGCATGGGTTAACACCTCAAAGCCAGACTCGGTGACAACTATGTCATCTTCAAGTCGCACACCACCATAGCCTGGTATATAAATGCCAGGTTCAATGGTGATCACATTACCTACTTCAAGGTTGTAATCTGTCAGAGTGTTGATAAATGGTACTTCATGTAAAAATAGCCCTAAACCATGGCCAAGGCCTTTTCCGGCGTATTCGCCAAACCCCGCATCCGCAATCACCTTATTTGACATAGCATTTAATTCTAAACAATTAACGCCAGGTTTAACCATTTCAAGTGCCGCATTTTGCGCATCAAGAACAGTATTATAAATACGGGTTTGTTTTTCTGACGCTTCGCCAATAATGTAACTACGAGTCATATCAGAGCGATAGCCATTTACAACCGCGCCAAAATCAAGGGTTACAAAGTCTCCTTGCTTTAAAACCTGATTTGATGGATTACCATGCGGCAAGGCTGAGCGTTCTGCAAACAGCATAATAGTTGCAAACGACATTCCTTCTGAACCTAGCTTTTGCATTCTATATTCAAGCTCTAAGGCAAGGTCACGCTCAGTTACACCCGGTTTAAAATAAGGTAGCGTTTGTGCTAATGCTTCATCAGCGATGGCTGCAGCAGCTTTAATTTGTGCAACTTCCCAGCTATCTTTAACGCGCCTTAGTTTTTCAATTAAGCCGTTTACCGCTGTTAGAGTGTGGCCGCTTAACTCATCTGCCACACCTTGCCAAATTGCTACCGTGACATAGCTTGCATCAAATGCGACATGGCTGTTCTGGCTAAGGTGCCTATTTATGCAATGGCCAAGGGTTTCGTTGTCTCTGTCTCGACAAACAACTTCAAATCCTGTTGTTTCAGCAATTGCACGTTGGTGGTATCGGTAATCAGTGATCAACACACACGCATTTTGAGTAATTAATGCATAAGCAGCATTACCACTAAAACCACTTAAGTAACGAATATTTTCATGACCAAGTACTAACATCGCGCTGTAACCTTGCAGCTCTAGCAAGGCTTTAAATTCAGCTTGTCTTTTTAAGTAATTAACTTGCATTGTAGCTCCTTATTTTTTGCGCATGCTAACAGTTATGTACATAAATACGAATATTATGCGATTAGTCGCAGTGAGTTTGCATCAGGTGTTTACTCAAGCCACAATGCACAAAAAACCAAGGAGTACACAATGACAACATACGGTATTGGCACACAAACGCCAGAGCAGGCGCTTGACTCTTTGTCAGATATGACAACAGATTTAACCCCTATTCAAAATGACGAATTTCATGCGCGTATCGCAAAAGCACAAGCGTATATGCAAGCAAATAACATTGATGCAATATATTTAAATGCAGGCACTAACCTTGCTTATTTTACTGGTATGCGTTGGTACGCAAGTGAGCGTTTAGTTGGCGCTATTTTACCTGCTAAAGGTGATGTGCAATATATCGCACCGTTTTTTGAAATCGGCAGCTTAAACGACTTTATGGTGATTGATGGCCCAATTCGAGGCTGGCAAGAGCACGAAAACCCATACCAACTATGTGTTGAAGTACTGTCAGAAATGGGTATTAGCAAAAATGGCACCCTTGGTATTGATGAAAGCGCACAGTTTTTCATCTACGACGGCATTAATAAAGCTAATGGTAATTATAATATTGTTAACGCACAGTGCGTAACAGCTCACTGCCGCATGCATAAATCAGCCAATGAACTTGCCTTAATGCAACGTGCTATGGACATGACTTTAGAAGTACACAAAGCAACGGCGAGCATGCTTTATGAAGGTATCACCACTACTGAAGTAGAAACCTTTATTAAAAAAGCCCACCAAAAAGTCGGTGCACCGGGTAACTATTTTTGTATTGTGCTATTTGGTGTTGCGTCGTCTTTCCCGCATGGCGTTAAAAACCCACAAACCCTTAAAAAAGGTGATGTGGTACTGATTGATACTGGCTGTAAAGTACATGATTACCTCTCTGACATTACCCGTACTTATGTATTTGGTGAAGCAACCGAACGTCAACGTATGTTTTGGCAACACGAGAAAAATGCCCAACTAGCCGCTTTTGCTGCAGCAAAAATTGGTGAGCCATGTGGCAAAGTAGATGATGCTGCAAGACAGTACTTAGCCGAAAATGGCATGGGGCCAGAGTATCAAACACCAGGTTGCCCACACAGAACTGGCCATGGCATTGGTTTGGATATTCATGAATGGCCATACCTTGTCGGTGGAAACCCTACCCCACTCGCAACAGGCATGTGTTTTAGTAACGAACCGATGCTTGTTATACCCGATGAGTTTGGTATTCGCTTAGAAGATCATTTTTATATGACAGACGAAGGCCCGCGTTGGTTTACCGAGCCAGCTCATAGTATTGACGACCCATTTGGCCTAGCTAAATAAAATCTAAATAACTATTAAAAGGTCAGCTATCTGGCCTTTTTTTGTGTCTAAATTATTACATTTTTTAACAGTGTATATATTTTTGAGACAATCTATCAGCTTTTATCATGTTATGATTTTAACAATTTAACCTAACATAATTACGGAGAATAAATGGGTTTACGTTTTAAAGTTCCACATACCTTGATACTGCTGCTTGGCATGATGGTTGTTGCGCTTATTGCTACATGGTTAGTACCACAAGGTTTTTTCAGCACGACACTGAGTGAATCTGGCCGCGAAATGGTCGTTGCGGGTACCTATCAAACGGTTGCTGAACGCCATTACTTAACCCCATGGGATTTATTACAAGCCATACCTCGTGCATTTGCTGCTGCTCAAGATGTTATTTTCTTTGTCTTAATCGTTGGCGGCGTATTAGCTGTTGCACGTGCCACAGGCACTGTTGATGCACTCATTGGTAGGCTTTTAGAGCGACACGGTAAAAAGCCGCAGCGATTAATCTTTATGGTGGTGTTTTGCTTTGCCTTGGCATCAAGCAGTATCGGTACCGCCGGTGAATATATTCCTTTTGTTATTATTCTCGTTGCGCTGTGTAAAGCAATGCGCCTAGACGCAATGACTGCCGTAGGTATGATAGTAGCAGGTTATGGTATTGGTTATGGTGTATCGGCATTTAACCCATTTACCGTATTAATCGCACAGCAAATTGCAGGGATCCCTGTTTACTCTGGTCTGTGGTTACGTTTAGCTATATTTATTCCATTTGTGCTCATTGGTTTTCATCATGTTTGGCAATACACCAAAAAGGTAGCGAACGATCCGTCTAAATCGATGATGATTGGCGTGCCTTGCCCACTGGAAAATCAAACAGCAACAAGTTACCCAGCACTTGCCCTGCGCCATAAACTTATTTTAGGCAGCTTTATCATTACCCTTGCAATTGCAGTATGGGGTATAGCAACCAAAGGCTGGTATTTATACGAGCTAGGCGGTGTTTTTATCGCTTGGGGTGTCGTTGTAGCCATTTTAGGCAAACTATCTGCTGATGAAGCAGCAAACAAATTTATAGAGGGCGTGTCTGATCTTGTTACCACCGCAGTTTTAATCGGTGTTGCACGCGGTATCGCACTTATTTTAGAAGACGGTCAAATCCTGCATAGCCTTGTACATGGTATGTCGTTACCGCTTTCTTATGTATCAGCTGAAATATCAGCAATAGGCATGTTGGTTATTCAAACCCTGCTCAATACCTTTATTCCATCAGGTTCAGGACAAGCTTATGTCACTATGCCATTGATGGCCCCACTAGGTGATTTAGTGGGCGTACCAAGACAAGTTGCCGTACTTGCTTATCAATTTGGAGATGGCTTTTCAAATATGATCATTCCGACCAATGCTGTACTAATGGGCATTTTAGGGATGGCAGGTGTGCCTTACGGCCATTGGTTTAGATTCTGTTTACCACTGCTGATTAAACTAATGGTCGCAGCATCAGTTGTATTAGTATTAGCTGTAATGTTTGGCTATGGCTTAGATGTGCAGCCCACACTAAATTAAGTTAGTTGATTTTAAAAAAGCGCCCTAGGCGCTTTTTTGTTGTGTTTTGAGTTCTTTTTAGCAACACATTTTTGGATCAAATGAGTTGGAAATGGATGACAGCTCTGTACAAAGTCAGAGCTTCATCCGTAACTCACTGCTGCCCCAAAATAAGTTAGGTTAAATGCTCTAACTGCTGCTTTGAGCAATCAGGAAACGGTCCAAGCCCTACACATTGAATGATAAGTTAACGCATCTTTAATAATAGCTAGAAAATTTTGCTTAATGGG